>CAZXKC010000009.1:0-20900 GCA_964641225.1 uncultured Candidatus Saccharibacteria bacterium | reverse complement strand
CCGCCCTTTAACGTTGGTGGCTGGGAACACTGGCGTACTGCTGGATACAACAGCATCAATCGGTTCATTATCGCCGTCATTCCACGTATTAGGAACATCGCAATAATTTACCGGGTAAAACAGCGGACCATACAGCACGCGATCAAGCTCTAAAATACCGTACTCCTTGTTGTACTCGTACTTGTTAACGTCACCCTTAGAAATCTCTACGATTAAATTCAGTATCTCAGGAGCCTTTTGCTGATCTATCGTGTAAAAGTGTGAGTTCATAGATATGAGATATATTGATTAACTCTACTACGCCTCTGCAGCTGCCTCGCCTTCTGCTGGGGCAACAACTGTTTTTCCGTGCACATCAATTTTCCATCCGCAGAGTTTTACTGCAAGGCGGACGTTTTGACCGGCGCGGCCGATAGCCAGCGAAAGCTGATCATCAGGCACGGTTACCTTGGCCTGGTGCTCTGGCAAAATTTCAACCTCTTCAACCTCTGCTGGCGAAAGTGCGCTGGCAATAAAGCGTGCCGGGTCTTCACTCCATTCAATAATGTCGATCTTTTCCTGGCCAAGTTCGTTTGAGACAGCCATCACGCGCGTTCCGCGCTGACCGACACATGCGCCAACTGGATCAATCCCCTCTGCCGTTGAGGCGACAGCAATCTTAGTGCGGCTTCCTGGCTCGCGAGCAATGGCTTTGATCTCAACTGAGCCGTCATTAATTTCTGGAATTTCCAAGCGGAATAATTCGCTGACAAATTTCGGATGACTGCGTGAGAGCAAAATACCTGGCATACGCGCATCATCAGAAACGCTGACAATATAAAACTTGAGACGCTCACCGATACGGTATCGCTCGGTTGGAATCACCTCGTTGAAGAGCATGATACCAACGGCGCGACCAATATCGACGTAGACATTGCCCCGCTCCATACGCTGGATTGTGCCGCTAACGATTTCTCCTTCGCGTCCTTTAAATTCTTTGATGATTGATTCGCGCTCAGCCTCACGCAGACGCTGAAGCACAACTTGTTTTGCAGCCTGAGCAGCAATGCGGCCAAAATCTTCATGAGTTTCAAGCGGAAATTCAATTTCATCACCAACGGCAACACCTTTCTTCTCTTTCTTGGCATCTTCTATAGTAATGTGACGGTCGGCGTTAAAACGCGGCAATGCCTCAATCGGCAAACCATCCGGACCCATCACTGGCTCAGGTTCAGGAGTCGGCTCAGCGCCCTCTACCTCCTCTTCTTTAAAACGAACCGTAGTGTCGTCGACAACGGTCTTTACCTGCCAAAATTTTAACTCCCCTGTTTTAACATCAAACTTCGCACGAACAATTTCACCCTTCTTTTCGTATTCCTTTTTATATGCAGCGGCAATGGCCGACTCAATTGCCTCTAATACTTTGCCGGCATCAATTCCCTTCTCTTCAGCGACTTGATCAATCGCCTTCTTAATCATCTTTAGATCGAATAACATAACTCTCTATGTAATGTTTGTTTATTAATTTTTTATGTCTGGGCATTCGACATGCCCTAGATATGATTGTGGGCCGCTTTTGCAGCGACCCATTCAGTGAATTCAGTATCTCATTTAGTATCCAGAAAGTCAAATAGAATTGGAACGGCGCGGAACCCAGAGGGTCCCGCGCCGCACGCGAACGTCATTCAGATTTGCGGCCGCAGGCAAAGGCCGCATCGATGATGTGATGGAACAACCCCTGAACAGAGTGCCTCTTCTCGGGAAAAGCCTGTAGCACTGCGAACAGGATATCCCAGATAGGTTCTTCATCCGGAGTAGGCTCAAGTAAACGGACACTGACGAGCGTTCCACGATTCTGTCGAAGGACGTCCTGCACATCCTTGTAGAGAAACGCCCCTCCGCAGATGAACCCGGTCGGTCCATCGTCGCCGTTTACCATCACCATCACGACAGAAATCTCTGCATTCATCGCACTTCCCTCCACAGCTTGCGCCATGTTCCTCGTAGTGTTGCTACACCACGAAGCGAGGAACGTACGAACCCAGAGCACACGCTCCGGAATTTACGACGTGATGTAGGAAACTGACAAAGTTAATCCTACGCCGAGCTCATAAGAGCCTCCTTTTCTCCGCTTGTTGTGCGGATTTACAATATAACATACAGTATTAAAAATGTCAATAGTTACTCGCTCAGTATTAAAAAGTCGAACGGCCGGTCCCCTTGTGAGGAACCGGCCGAACGCGTTGTCTTGCGACAGAATCAGAGAGCATGTACCAGGAGCATGGTGACCTTGTGGTCGTCCCACGGCCCCATCTCGCGCAGCGCGCTCTCCAGCTCGCTGCGCTTCTTCGGTGCTGCCCGCGCCAGAGTCATCCCGATCAGAACCCGGGTGATCTCCTGGTCGAGCAGCTGCTGACCCTCCGCTGTAGACACGTCGTACTTGTGGTACTGGGCGTCCACGAGCATCACGTCAGCGCACTGCCAGGCGTTGTAGATGAACGGCTTGGCATTGCCCTGGCAGAAGCCGAAGGCGTTGCGATCTCCTTCGGTGACCCCCTGCTCGAAGCGACTGTCGCCGCAGACGAAGGCCAGGATCATCCTGACCGCCGCCACAGTGGGAACCTCCGGGAACATCGCGTACTCGCAGAACGACATCGCCGGGCCGCTCATCGGCGCACCTCACGCAGACGGAGGAACCGGAAGGTATCCGGCGACCTCGTCCAGACCTCGGCGTTGCGGCCTTCGGTCTGCTGCGCGTAGACACCCCACCCTCCGGGATCAGCCATGTGGTAGACGTACCGGAGCATGGGCACGGCGGCGAATGAACGATCGAACTGCTGGAACGGGTTGAACAGCTTGGTGAGAAGCTGCGTACCCGGGAAGACGAGACCGTAGCTGGCCCCGCTGGCATCTCCGGAGGTCCTCCACCCCTCAGGGATCGACGGGCACTTGCGCCCCGCCGCCAGTTCGGCACACGTTGGCCACAGCAGATCCAGAAGCGCGAACGCCATCTGATATCCGTAGCAGACCTCCGGCGCCGGGTTGCGAATGGCATCCAGCGTAGCCGGAACGAGTTCGAAGTCCTCGATCCGGATGACGTCGGGCACGGCGAGCGAATGATCCTGCTTGAGAATCACCGTCCCGTTGTCCTCGACCCAGCACACTTCTTGCCCGCGCTGCGTGGGCGTTCCGCGATGAAGTTCGAGCGGCATGTTCGTAGCCCCTTCAGGATGAACCTGTTCCTCGTACGGTGCTGCCACCGCGCGAAGTGAGGAACTGCGATGCACGCGAACTCTCGCGGCTTCCTTCAGCGGTGTGGTTGAAATGTTAAGCTTGAACACATCAACCCACCAGCAGCGGAATCGACAGATTCCACTTCATACGCACCTCCTTTCGTTGAATTGGTGCCTATACATTATAGCACCTTATATAAATTTGTCAATCCCCTTCTGGACGTAAAACACGTAGCTGACAAGGTGTAAAACAAAAAATGTTTTACACCCCTGAAAACACGTCATTTTAGCGTGAAACAATTTTGTTTCACATTTTCCTGTGTAATTTGCCTTAAATGCATAAATAGTGTGAAACACTTTGGCAAACACTAAAAAAAATTGAACAGGGATTCCACATGATACCGTGACGGCAAACATCGTTCACGGTGTAAAACATCTGATAACAGGGGATAACTTGTTTGCTGAATCACAAATTTGTTTCACATCGATGCGTGAAACATTTTCCCGGCCTCCTGTTCAAACCGTGAACCATACCGTGACGGCAAACATCGTTCACGGTTATTGCCACTCGTGAAGATGGTTTTCCGACTTATCCCAAAAGCCCGATTTGTAGAGCTTCGGAATAATCTTAAAGCGTTCGGGCACTTCTTTATCATCGGCCATCCTTTTGATCCAATCCTCAAATTGCAAACTTTTATTTCCTATTAATTTTTTATAGAAAAACGGAACAATGATATCTTTAATACTAGGTAAGTCTCTCACCATCAGACGCGCCGTGGGACCGCGTTTTATTCCATCTTTACCGGGATATCGATCGTAGGTATAAACTTCATTATCGATTCCCCAATAGTCAGCCAGCTTCATAAGAAGATGTTCGTCTCGAATATGCATTGCGATTGCAAAAGTCGGTAGATATCCTGACGGTGATTTACAAAATGTAAAACAGCCTTCTCCTTCAACAAGACCCCGAATATAGTCTGCATTAATCTTTCTACTATTGATAAACGAAAATTTATGTATAACGATGTTGGCCATATAGTATTCTTAGTGTACTCCGAGTACACTATTTATGATACCATAAAATAATGCGTACCAAAAGCGAGATCGGGACTATAGGCGAAGACATCGCCTGTGAATTCCTAAAAAAGAACAAATATCGGGTCATTGCCCGCAATCAACGAATCCCGGCAGGGGAGATCGACGTGATCGCGCGCGATAAAAACGGCGTGCTTGTTTTTATAGAAGTGAAGGCGCTAGCGGGGGAGTCTGCCGTATTTTTGCCTGAGCAACATTTTAATGAAGAGAAGCGTTTGCGCGTACGCCGACTCGCGCAGGCATTTGTAAATCGCCACCCGGAATATATTTCTGAAAAACTTGGCTACCGGATCGATCTGATCGCGGTCTCCATCAAAGATCCTCTCGACAAAAATTGGCAACAGGCGGCTACTGTCCGTCACTACGAAAATTTATAAGCACTCGGGCCGTAATAAACGCCGCGAGAACAACACTCTTGACTATGTTACAGTGTACTAGTACACTGTAACATAGTCCGGTTATGGCTCGTTTACTTGTATATGAACCCGCAGTATAAAAAAGAATTGCTGAAAATAATTACAGTCGCAGCGAAAGATGAAAAACTTCTTGACGCGCTTATTAATGATCTGCTCACGCCTGAAGAGTACCGAGAATTAGCGAACCGTTGGCAAATCGTTAAGCGTCTTGCAAAGGGGACCGGTCAGCGCATTATCGCCCGTGATCTTAAAGTAGGTCTCTCAACAGTAACGCGCGGCGTACACGTACTCGAAAATGAAAATGGGGGATTCAGCCAATTGCTAGAGAAAGTCGGAATTTAATATGAAATCAATATACACAAAAATTAATCTTCGCTGGTGGGACGCCCGACATACTCGAAGGGCGCGCTTTGTGTTTGCATAACGATTTTTATAAATCTGTTCGAACGTAAAACCCGCTCTTGGAGCGGCGTTTTTAATTTCCTGTACGAAACAGGGGATATATGGAGGTGGACAATGCCCTGGGGCGATCATTGGTATGTCAGTGTCGGTGAGAGTGACGCAGAACACGGAGATGAAGCTTACGCAGAGCGTGATGGGCGGCTGCTTCACGTCTGTGATCCGCAGCTTCGCATCGCGCAGGAACTGTGGGTGAACTGCGGTGAGGAGTGCGTCGAAGACTATGCCAAGTTGATGGAGCCGAAGGCTCCGATTTTCGCAGCTACTCTGCGCTACCTTCGCAAAGCGAATGAGTTTTGCCCGTTCGCTCCGTGGGTGGCTCAGTCGTGTGGCTACCATATCAGAGTTCTGGCGTGGCCGTCCGAGCAGCTCAAGGCTCGTTCCGCGCTGATTCTGCCTAGGCTCATGATCGACTTCTTCAGTATCTCGCCGCGCGTCACGAGCGCCAGCCAGAAGAACGATCCGACGACCGTCGTCTACGCCTTCTCCGGATCTAAGCCGGGAGCTCCATCGGTTCATGAGCATGAAGGATTCGTCATGCGCGAAGCAGAAACATGGCGACCGCATTTTCACGCGATGGGGCTGATGCTCAGCGAGATGTTCCCTGAGCACTCTGACTCACACGGGGATGGGCGATACCGGAGTGAGATTCCTTTGCTCATCTGCCACCGGATGCACAAGGAAGACAGAGTCTTCATGGGAAGTCCGGGTCGTATCGAACACTACCAGAAGTTCTTCGGCTGCACAGTGCCACCGCAGGGCTCATCCTGACGACAGCTCTTGTCTCTTCGATCCAATCAGGAGGTTCAATAAACGAGGAGACTGATGGCGCACGAAGCCGCGTAGACACATGTCTACGCGGCTTCGCTGATTTTAAATACAATCCAATGAAAAATTCGAAAACTTTTCGCTGGATTCTATCATCCGTCTCCCCCGCGCAGCAGCGCTGCGCGGGGGAGAGGAACTGCTTCGAACGTCAGATCAGACGCTTGGTCGGCTTCATGCCGATACCATGCTCGATGAACCCGCCGGACGGGACGCTGACCCCCGTCTGGGGGAGCAGCAGCCTGCCGGTTTGCGGATCGACCTTCAGACTCGCGACCGCCTGCTGAGCGGCGGGCGAGAGCCTCGTGTGCACGACATCCGACGGCGCCGTCCTGCTTTCCATCGAGTGAACCTCCCTGATTGGCCTTGTGGCCACCTCCGTCCTCTCCCAAGAGGCCGGCGTAAAAATATATCGTCTTATTCTTACGTCGACCCCTTATCAAAGACAAAGTCGCCTTACGAGGCGACAAAATAATAGTACCCCAAAAAAAGAACGGCCTCAAGCCCGTCTTTTTTGTGTTGTGCGCGCTGAGGGGAGCACTTTAACTTTCTTAGATCCCGTCCAAAGTGCGCGCTGAGGGGATTGAACCCCCGACCTTTCCCGTGTAAAGGGACTGCTCTACCACTGAGCTAAGCGCGCGTATTTAATTTTGTGATATGCACCAGAGCGAGCACGGTGCATACCGACCCTAAACCTTGATTGCGTAGCAATCTCTGGTTTACGGGTGCGCCTGCCTGGACTCGAACCAGGAACCTGATATGTATAAGATATCTGCTCTAACCAGTTGAGCTACAGGCGCAGGAAATGCTCACGGAAAACTCTTAGTCCAGCGAAAACCTGCTTAGAGACTTTACCATCGTATAACATAACGTTACAAGTCCCATGCCCAAAACCATTTTTGTACGTTATGTCAGATAAACGACTGTCCTTAACATATGGCTTCTTAAATGATGCTAAAGGTAAGCGAAGCAATGCGGACCAAAACTGTGTTTCCTTTTTAATGTCCATATCTCTGTATAAATGCAATCTTGCTGTAAATTTTAAATGCGGTACCAAAAAAACTTTTTCAAGCCAATACATTCCCGCTTTAATGACCGAGGGGTCAGTATTGGCTATACGAAGCTCGTTAATGTTACTTTTCGAACCCTCGCCCCAATACAGACATAACCCAGCAACCAATAATTCCTTCTTTGTTAGGGGCAATAAAATTTTCTTCTGGCCACGATAAATTTCTTCTAAAAAAATTTCACGCTTTTTACGACGCGTAGCAATGTAACTTTCAATTCTACTACTCCTTAACTTTTTCTTTTGAGCCTCTGAAAGGGGATATTCTTTAAGCCAGCAACTTAAGGTACTTTTATTAATTCCTAACACTTTTCTAATATGTGAGTAGCTATTGCCCTCTTTGCGTAGCTCTATAGCTTTTTGTTTTTCTTGGATTCGGCGCGCCATATTTATTGACAAAGATTATATGCACCCAGTATATAATATATGGTTCGATATTAAAAACTGGATAGAAACGACACCGGGCGCCGCTCCTGCGCCGCCCGGCCTAATTCCTAATTCATTATTCCTCGCCCCTAGATCACTAAAGGCTTTAAATCAAACTCCTTGATCAGCGCATCGAACTCTTCGCGTTCAATTGTTTCTTTTTCGAGCAGACGCTTGGCAATTGCATCAAGTACTTTTTTGCGAGTCAAAAGAACTTTTTTCGCTAAATCTTCGGCGCTATGCAAGAACGCAGAAACTTCACTATCTATCTTGGCAGCCATTGCCTCGGAGTATTTGCGCTCGTTGTGGAACTCACGCCCTAAAAAGACCGCCTCATCGCCATCGGCATATACTACCGGCCCGACAACATCGCTCATACCGTACTTAGTAACCATTCGGCGGCTTACTTTCGTTGCCTCTTGAAGATCGCTGCTGGCACCAGTCGAAATGTCTTTGAACATCATCTCTTCGCTCACGTAGCCACCCATCATCGTAGCCATTTCTGCCATAAACTGCTTTTTGGTCTTGAGACGGTTCTCTTCGGTCGGCAACTTCATCGTGTAACCGCCGGCACGACCACGACTGATGATCGAAATCTTGTGAACTGGATCGGCATTTTCAAGCGAGGCGGCGACAAGTGCGTGGCCAGCCTCGTGATAAGCGGTCACTTGTTTTTCACGCTCCGAAATCACTCGACTCTTACGCTCTGGTCCAAGAATTGTTTTTTCAATTGCCGAGAATAAATCGTTTTGCTCAATTTTTGTTTTGTTTTCGCGGGCAGCAAGAATTGCGGCTTCATTTAATACGTTCTCAAGATCGGCGCCTGAAAATCCAGGCGTACGAATTGCAACCGGACGGAGCGAAACTCCTTCAGCCATCGGCTTATTCTTTGCATGAATCGTAAGAATTGCCTCGCGGTCAGCGATATCTGGCAGATCAAGCACAACTTGTCGGTCAAAGCGCCCTGGTCGTAGAAGCGCAGAGTCTAAGACATCTGGGCGGTTGGTTGCAGCAAGGACGATAACCTGGTTTTCCCGATCAAAACCATCCATTTCAACGAGAATTTGGTTCAAGGTCTGTTCACGCTCATCGTGACCGCCACCAAGACCGGCGCCGCGCTGGCGTCCTACGGCATCGATTTCGTCGACAAACAAGATAGAAGGCGAGTGCTTTTTTGCCGTCGCAAAGGCATCACGGATACGGCTAGCACCAACACCGACGAACATTTCTACGAATTCAGACGCAGAAATATAGAAGAAGGGGACGCCGCTTTCGCCGGCAACGGCGCGCGCCAGCAGTGTTTTGCCACTTCCCGGGGTTCCCATAAGCAAGACACCGCGCGGAATCTTTGCGCCCATGTCTAAAAACTTTTTCGGATTTTTCAGGAAGTCTACGATTTCAACTAATTCTTGCTTTGCCTCTTTCAAACCAGCGACATCGTTAAACGTAACCTTTTCGCCGTTACCCGGACCGGAAAGTTTCAAATTTGCCCGACCAAAATTCATAATCTGCGACTGGCCACCCTTGGCACCCTTCATCATAAACCAGAAGAACCCTACCAGGATAAGAAGGGGGAGTAAGGTCGGGATCAAAACACCGAGCCAAAATTGTGTTCCCGATTCACCCTTAACTTCGAGCGGAACCTGGCGAAGTGCAACCGGATCAACGCCATAATTTTTAAGCGTGTCGGTTAATCCTGTTTCTGTTTCTTTTGTAGCAGTTGCGGTCGTGCCATCTTTAAGCGTAATGGTCAGATCGTTACCGGACACGTCAATTTTAGTAACCGTACCGGCGTTAATTTTAGTAACCAAATCGTTCATCGTTAGCGCAGATGGCTTTGTGCCACCAGTCATAAAAAACGAAAAAACAAGCGCCGCCATCAGCAGAATCGTGATCGTTGCTGCAATATTCTTTGAGAAGGATTTCATCCCGTACGAGATCAATAATTAATTAGTCGACTAATATAAAGCGTGCGTGTGATATCTACATTTCCGAGCCGAGATTATACCGATTCCATCCCGTACTAGATCATAGAAGTACGGATATAGTAGCCTAAAAAAACCTGAAAATCAAACCGGCAGTGAAATTCAGTCGCGTATAGCGCGAAAGCATTTAGTCGGATTCACTGCTTAGCAGGCTGCGTGACTACTTAGAAGACGTGAGTGCCTTAGCAATCTTACTCATCGCCAAAAACTGCTGATATGCCTTTCCTATATATGCAATCTCATCTGAGATATATGCCTGCATTGTTTTGGCTGGAACAGCCGAAAGAATATTGTCTAAAATATTTGCAGTCGCACTGTCGGAGTCTGTCTGGTTATTACTGACGGGTTTTGGTTGAGCTCGATTAATTTCATTAACAAAGAGCACCCCTACGAGCGCATCTCCGGTAAAGATTGGTTTGATAGTTACCATTGCGCCGCTCACACGGTACACGTCAGCCATACTTGCCTGCGAAAGAGCGATGCCTGAGGTGTTCACGAGTAAATAATACAATCCGCTGCCAGTTTTAAAGGCGCTGACACAGGCGGTCGGGTTTTCTTTCGTTGGCTGAAGTACGCAGGTAAAATCACCATCAGTACCGCGGGCAAATGTTGCATCGGTAAGAGTACCGACAACGCCGGTGGTGCTGTGAAGCATAAAAGCATCTTGATCGCTTACAAATACCTCATGTCCAGCCTCAAATGAATCCTGCGCATGTGCGATATGTCGCTTAGCAAGATCAAGGTCAGCCACAAGAACATTGGCTTTTGCACCAAAAAGACGTTGCAAGGTAATAACATCGGCTTTAACTTTTTCAAACCGGCGCTCGGCCGTGCGTAATACATCGTCTCCTTGCGCGAGCAATATCACGTTAAGCGCCTGGCGCATACCGGGTTCGTAGATAGTTTTACGCCACTCGCCCAGAGAACCAGCGATCAAAGAAAGCTGTTCATCACTGAGGGTGGGCCGACGTAACTGAGTTTGCAAAAGCGTACTATATGCGTGATATCCGCGCACTAATGGCAGCAACGTGGTTGCCGCGTGAGCAACTACCGGGTCGGTAGATTGCGTCAGAGGATCAAGCTTACTAATAGTGTCGGTCGCCTCTGCGCTGGTTAAATCAACAATACTGACTGCGGTCGACAAGCGACTTGTAAAATCATTGGCAGCGACAGCATCTTTTTTCTGCACTGTATCGCGCGCAGCCTGCACTGAAGGGGACTGAGCAAGCACGGCATTAAAAGGCAAAACCGCCGCGACTGCGACGGCAACACAAGCGATCTTGATTGTGATCTTTTTTATATTCATTGATTAACGCGGAGTCGTTTTTTTAGAAAGCTTATCAAGCGCCACGGCAACAGACTCAGAAGACTGCGTAAAGCGATCAACTTCTTTAATTTGGACCGAGCTGGTTAACTGCGAGGCCTCGTGAAGCAGAGCAATAGCCTCAGCATCAACTGCAGCCGTTGTTGCAACACCCCCAGTTCGTTTACTCAAATAAGAAACACCACCGAGTACCACAACAAGCAACACGCTCGCCAGCGCTAACGCGCCACTCAGAGTCAAACTTTGAGCAAGACGCGCACGAAGTGTCATGCGCACAGCAGGCTGTTCCTGCTTGCTCATCGCAATGCGCAGTTTTGACTGCGCCAAAAACTCCGCTCGAGGCGTGAGCGACTTGTAACGGGCAAAATAAGTTGTGAGTTTTTGTTCAAGCATACCTTCCTAATCTCCGATAATTTCTTTTAACTTTTTCAGGGCCCTAAATTGAATTATTCTGACGGTTCCTTCTTTTTTACCGATGATGCTGGCAATTTCAGCAGGAGACAGGTCAGACATGAATCTCATCTCGATCACCTCGCGCTGCTCGTCATTTAACTGACTGAGCGCACCTTTGATCGCATCGATATCAAACTGCTGGTCAACCGCAGCCTCGACTTTCATGCCGAGATCGGGCAGTTGATCAAAGCCGGCCTGCTCGTCGTCAATGCTCGCGTTTTGCTTTTTCGTCCGGTAGTAGTCAATCGTTCTATTACGAGCGATCTTGTACAACCAACTTCCAAAAGGAAAACCTTGCTCTTGAAATGTCGGCAACTTTTGCCAGGCCGAGAGGAATACCTCATGCATGAGATCCTCTGCCTCCTGACGGGTCGCCACCTTTGCCGCTATAAAACGGTAAATGGCAGGAGCATACTGGTCGTATAGTTTACCATACGCCTGCGTATCTCCTGTTTGAGCCCGGGCTATATACTCTTGTTCAGCTTCTATCATATAGAACGAATGAAGGTGGGTTCAGTTACTCGTAGTCCTGATATATAACGAACTGCCCCCTATACATACTACCTCATTTTGGCAATTTAGCTTCAGTTCCCCGGCCAAGCTGATATAGGAGTAGACAACCAGCAAACCAGGTGGTACTATTGCAACACAGTTGCATTAATAGCACATTCCACCCATCTTTCTACTCTATGTCAACACTAGGACAAATTCTTCTCTTCACGTTTTTTGGCAGCATCGTCTCACTACTGGGCGGCGTATTACTGCTCTTTAAAAAAAATCTCGCTACAAAAATCTCTGACTATCTCGCGGCCTTCGCGGCAGGTGCGCTCTTAGGAACTGCATTTTTTGATTTACTGCCCGAGGCACTTGATGGAGAAACGAGCACGGACACCGTACTTGGCTGGACGCTGGCCGGAATTCTATTATTCTTTTTGCTTGAACGCTTTATTCATTGGTTTCACCACCACCATGAGCACGAAGGCGAGACAACAAAGCCAACCGGTACGCTGATTATTTTAGGCGACTCAGTCCACAATTTTATTGATGGCGTGGTCATTGCAATAACATTTTTAATTAACCCAGCGGTCGGTGTTGTCACCACACTTGCAGTCGGTGCACACGAAATTCCTCAGGAAATAGGCGATTTTGGCATTCTGTTGAAGGCCGGGTATTCACGCAAAAAAGTCCTGTGGTACAACGTACTTTCAGCCTGTACAGCGTTTGCCGGCGCACTCATAACGTATTGGATCGGCCCAAGCATTGAAGCCTACCTACCAATTTTGCTTGGGGTCACCGCCGGCTTCTTTATCTATATCGCAACCTCTGACTTGATTCCAGAAATTCACGCCTGGGGCAAGAAAAAATTAGCCGTTGCAGAAAGTTTTCTGCTACTGGGAGGAGTAATTGTCGTGGGAGTACTAGTGCGCTTGTTGGAGTAATCAATATCCCGCTGACTCGCTTTGTCCCAAAACTTGACGACACAATATTTTTTTGTTTAAACTATCCAGGCCTACGGTCCCGAGAATTCTCTCGGGTAGGCATATCTGAAACCTGATTCCCAGGAGGAAGCCATGCGAATCACTTTGCTCGAGCCGCGCTACCCGCACGGTCGGGCCAAGACGTACCTCCCGGGAGGTCTGATGAACCTCGGGAGTAGACTGCTAGAGGCAGGGGTCGAAGTCTCTTTCTTCGATCTCAATCACGTCGACCTGACCTCATCAGAGGTTCAGGAGGCGCTCGCAGGATCAAATGTCCTGGGCTGGAGCGCGATCGGCCCGCCATACATCCCGGACGTGATCCGCGACATCAAGCGAGTGCGATCACTGGGATACGCCCAGCCGGTTCTTGTCGGCGGCGAGGGGATCAACAACCTGCATTCGTCTTCGGACTTTGCCGCTTGGTTCGGTGCTCTCGGAAACGTGCTGCCTGGGACAGATTCCGCGTGCGAACAGGTGCTCGACCTTCCGTCGAGCAGTCTTCGTTCTGCCTTTGAGACCTCGTCGGTACGCATGCTCAAGCAGTTGACTCACGAGCAACGCCGACGGTACCTCACACAGGAATTCGCGCTCTTTCTGGCGAATGGTTGCATGTTCAATTGCAACTTCTGCGCTGCTGCAAAGGCCCGACCAGAACAGTATCGGAGCCTCGCGGCTCTCGAGGAGGAGGTCGAGTACATTTGCGCCTTCCTGTCCTCGGTCGGCCATCTTGTCTTCGAGGCCTACCTGACCAACCTCGATATCTTCCAGAACGTTCACAAGCTCGAGTCGTCGCTTGCCGCGGTGAGTAAAATTGCAAGGCGACACGGTATCACCGTACGCCTGCGCAGTCTTGCCACTTCAAAGTGGACGGCCCGCGAATGCCGAAGAGACCCTGGGCTGCCGCTTCGATTGCATGCCTACGGCCTTGAGATCGTCGGGTTCGGCGCCGACGGTGCAAGTGAGGAGGCGTGGCGTCGGGTGAACAAGCAGCACAACACGCTGTCCGAACTCGAAGAGGTGTTGAAGCGAATGGAGGAGGCGGGCATTGAGTCGGAACTTCTCATCGTCTTGGGTTTCCCTGCTGACACGCTCAAGGACATGCTCGCAAGCCTTCGTTTGTGCTTCCGGCACGCACGACGGGGCGCGGTGATCCGTCCGTACCTTGCCAAATCGCGAACTCCAGGAGGCGAGTGGCCTGATGCTGACACGCAAGTTCAAGAGTTTCGAGAAAACGCCTCTCTGTTGAAACGTCTCGATTACACCATGCTCGGGTCTCAGGAAACTCACCCGCGCTGGTCGCAACGTCACCTGGCAAACATGGCGTACTTGAGTCTCATCGGGACGCTGACGCCATTCGGACTCTGCCGTACGCGCCCGCTCGTGCCCGTGCCGAGAAAAGGCCTTGGCCGTAAGCTCGCGCAGTTCATCAACAGCCACATGCCTTTTGATCGATAAATCCTGACATTCATAAAGAAAGGAGCAGCAATCCAGCCGCCAACACCAGTCGTGTCAGGCGGCTGTGTGTTTTTAAAATACGTGAGCGGATTAGTGAATGACGTTAGAACTTATTGGCGAGGAAAATATGGGCGATTTTTTATACCAAAGTTGTCGTTGGAGGCGGCTCACCTTGAGTAGATATCGGTGTAGTGTCTGCAAAGTATTCTTCGCTTCCGTAAATTACCATATCCACATCAACAGGGAGAGTATATTTTAATTTGTCGCCATCTTTTTCAAAAGCAATCATGTAGGGACTCATCGGATACTCTAACGCTCCGCTATTCCAAAAAGCATTATAATCTTCAGTTGTCTTGTATCCTTGCTCCGCTAACCATTTATCAAAAACTTCTCCTTCAAAAATCTTATCTTTATCCTTTTCGCCCACGACCATTTCAATAAAAGCAGGGTCTTCCAATGTATGGTTATAGGTGCTGACTATCACGAGTCCAGGTCTTGTTTCGGTTAGTTTGCTAACAATTTCTTTCCAAACATAATACTCATCAGGCTCAAAAACAAATCCTGGGTGTCGCAGGATAACAAGATCGGACGGTTTATCGCGGAAGAATTCTCGCGCATCCGTTTGAGGTCGAAAATTGACGGTTGAACCAACGATTTTAGTTCGTTCTTCTAATCTCATGAACTGTTGTTCAGTACCCGCCGCCGCGATATCAACCGCCTCAATATCTACAGGAATGCCTTGTTCATTGAAGAAATCAAGTATGCCACCAATCTCAAATCCTAAATTGCATCCAGGCAGAGCAATTTTAATCCGTCCGTCAGAGCTGCGCTGAGGCACTTTTTTAAAATGTTCGGCGCTGAATAATCTGTTGAGCGTGACATACCACTTGAGAGCGGTAGCGCGTTCCATTTCTCTAAAGTTTGCATCAGCTATCTCTTTTGGATTGATAGTTTCTCCAGCCAAGCGCATCTCTTTCTCAATCTCCGGTCTGCGGGCGAGACCTGCAAGCTGCATTGAGGACTCTGAGAAGTTCCTATTATCAACAGCGCTCGCGAGCGATAGCAGCATACCCGAATTAATTTTATAATGCGGTTTTATGCCATAAACCATTTCACGCGACACAGCTTTGGGGTGTAACTCAAGATATCCCGATAGATGTTCGCTTTTTTGTGCCGGGAGCTCCGTTTCTGGTTTAAATCCTTTATTATTCATAGGATTAGTCAAACATAAAAAAATGCACGCGTCTATGATCAAGCGGTTCTATTTCCCGTTACTGGTGCAACTAAAAAGCCCATTAACATTGGTTATTTTCGTTGGAGCGGGTAAGGGGAGTCGGACCCCTGTCAGAAGATTGGAAATCTTCGGTAATACCGTTATACGATACCCGCTTATATCAACTCTGGAAGAACGGCTTCCATCCAGCCTTGTAATTTCCTGTGTAATCTTACACCTTTTTCTGGATCGCCGTTGCCCTTGATTCTAATGTACGCCGTTCCATAAGGCAACTTATTATTTCTAAATTGAGATTTATTCTTTCTGATATCAATATAACTTTTCCTGAAATTTTTTCGATTTAAACCTGTGTTTTTTTGCCAAAATGCCAAGGCTTCTTTCTCATTATTGTCAGGATATAAATGAATTGCAATCGTTATATCTTCTAGATTTACGCCAAGCGCCTCCCTGAACCACTGGATCATAATCTTGATCACTGCGGGATTTGCATTAGCAACTTGTATTTGCTCATAAGCCTTTGTTCCTTCCCCGATGTAAAGACCAAGTCCTAGCAATAAAAAATCTCGTTTTGTTAAGGTACCAATTTCAGACTTTCCTATACTTCTCATCCTCAAAACTTCTTCAACTTTTCTGTTATGACTCCTCTGACCGCTCAAAATCGGCCCATACTGAATTCTCTTTAAGACCTCTTTGTTTGGAGTGAATGGCTTATCCTTGAACCAATCACTGAGAGTTCCTTTTGAGATTCCAAGCCGCTCACTGATCATACCGTAGGAATAACCAGCAGCGCGCATCTTAACGGCATCGGCTTTAAACTTGTTCATTACTATATTATACCATACTATAGTGGTTGGTTCAATAAAAATACAGCATGTGTTACAGGGTTGCAATTCGAGTCTATTTCCGCTACTATTGCTCTACTGATTCAAAGGCTCATACGAGCCTTTTTGACTACTTATGACCTCAACCAGCAAACACATCTTCCGTACCACAGCCTTTGTCGTGTTGGCTATTGCAGCCCTTGCGCTCTTTATAGGCTATTCTGTGGGCAGCGGAACACCCCCAAAGCAGTTTCTTGAGGCCCGTATCCAGGCAGTGGGCGCTTCAAACAACCTCGCACAGCTGGTTAACAATTCAGTCAACAATCTGACTAAAGTGGGTGAATATGAGCGCACCGGAGACGATACAAAGGCACTTGATTTGATCGGTTTTGAGGCAACGCAAAAACAGGAGAAACAAAATGCAGCCGTTCTTTTTGCGACGTATTTAAACCAAATGGCAAAGTCAGTACCAGATATTAATTCTGAAATTGCCCGCGCAGACGCTTTGAGCGCAATCACCAGCGGTGTTGCTATGGTTTCTCGCATTATCAGTTATAATGAAAACTTAGATAAATTATTTACTGCTTTGCAGCAAAAAATCCTTAAAGGCAGTGCGATCGCCGGCACAGAAATTGCGACTTTAACCACCAACCTCAACAGTGATGCGCAGGCAATCAATACGCTGAGTCAGGACTTTAATGCAGCGCTGACTCAGTTTGATAAGGAATTCGGGGTATTGGGTCGCTAAAGAGTGGTATCCTTGTTCTATCGGAGCGTAGTATAACGGTAAGATTGTCGCCTGCGAGCAGGCGAATCAGGGCAATCTTGTCGCTCGTAGTTGCGGCTCCGCCGCTTTACAGTTATTTTTCTGGACATGCCCAGAAAAACCTGCGATAGTATGCCTTATTTGTTAACGTAGCATGCTTCAGAACTGATATCGGGCTGTCGTATACCGGTAGTATGCCTGCTTTGGGAGCAGGTGGACTGGGTTCAACTCCCAGCAGCCCGACAAAAAACATTCAATAAACCCGTCCAGGGTTATTTTTGCTTTCTCTCCATGCCTCTTGACAAAATTATATTAAAGGTTTATAATGTATATCTGGGTTTGAATTAGGCGCGGCGCCAATTCGCTCATGGACAACAACCTAGGGGGGTAAACATGGGGTGCTGCGATTCAAAAAGCGGGCCTAAGCCCTTCTTCGTGACTGGGCCAAAAGCGCTCGAAGATGAGGTCAGCTCGATTCTGAAAGAAACCATCGTCACGGAACATGGCGTTGAATCTTTCGGAACCAGGTTCTACGTGATCAAGAATCTGATCGAGGACACCGAAGTCCCCGCGGAACACCTCGAAGAGCTTGCTTGCAGGATTGACAGCCTGCGGAAGAAGCTCGAGGAAATCGAGGGAGACGAGAGACGTGACTGGAGAGTACGTGGCTACGTTGGAGGAGGCCCCTCCCTAGCCCTGGCGCGACTTGCGGGAAAGCTCCGCTGGCGCCTGAAGAGGCTGAAATTGAAAAAGGCGCACAAGCACCGGGCGCTATGACCGCCCACTAAGCAACATCGGCCGCCTGACCGATGCGACTCGCAAGGTCGCGTCACAGGCGGCCTTTGCAATTTTTGATATTTCCGGGCTTACTCTTGTGTGGATAAAATTATTAGGCCGGTGTTTGACGTCAGGCTATACCCCCACACCAACTGAATGTATTTTATTATGAATGATAATTCTAAGCTTTCCTTAACCGATAGCCCGTGTGGATAAAGACGTTCGCCGCTCAGTTGGTGTGGGGGTATACTTAAATGTATTAGAAAGGTCGAGTCTTCTCGTGAATACTTATGATCTTTACTCCAAATGGGTTTCTAAAAATCGGCGGCATCATCCTGGTGCTTGTTGGTATTTTGGGAATGACCGACGTACTGATGGCATTCAGTTCGACTGAACAATGGATCCACCTCCTCGTAGGCATTGTCTGTCTCATAGCGAGCTTTACTTTGAGTGCAAGCGCTCAAAAAATACTTGCTATGATTGTTGGTATTATTGGTATTCTGACGGCTATCTACAGCCTCTTTACGCCAAACTACACTGCTCTTGCCGTATATCTCATCGTCGGCGCATGGGCTCTCATTGCCGGCTTTAAAAAGCCTGCGATGCTAACCATGAATCCAAGCATGCCTGCGTAGTCTCTCTAAATTAATCTAATTCTATGAAAAAATTTGCCTGGTGGTTGCTCGTTATCGGTGGTATTAACTGGGGACTCATCGGAATCGGCGGATTTGTCGGCAGCGACTGGAACATTGTTCACATGGTTCTCAGCTTCTCGTCGGCACTTGAGTGGATTGTCTACATTCTCGTAGGTATCTCAGCGGTCTGGCTCTTGATGCACAACCGCAAGATGACAGGCGGAGCGTAAGCTCTCTGCTTTGTTTCAAACTTAAAACCGGCCATATGGCCGGTTTTAAGTTGCCTAACGGCCGGAAAATTCGTATAGTAATCACACGCTCCTGTAGCGAAATGGGTTTCGGCTACCAAGCCGAAACGGGCAGCTTCAGTCAAACTGCCCGATAAAAAGCTGCCCAGGAAGGAACAGGGCTCTTCTGTCCTCGTCGTCCAATGGATAAGACAAGGGGTTTCTAACCCCTCAATCTAGGTTCGATTCCTAGCGAGGACACAGATACATTAACTTACAATTTACTATGGGATTTTTCAGTAATATAAAACACAAGCAGGTAAAATCTTTTACCAAAGGAGTTTGCAAGGCGATGCTCTTTTCTTTTGGCGTCGCGGAAGCTGAAGCAGAAAAAGCAATACTAGAGGCGAAGATATACGGTGATTTGGCCGCAAAAGCACTTTCCAATCGACCAAGATGGAAAATAACCGAACGCAATCTTTTTGAATTTAAAAATGGCGAAAAACTTAAGATTGATGAAGGGGGTAGTCTGGCCGATGTTATTCTAAGTGTCGTCTTAATTGAAATGGAAGAGTTTATACTGAATGATAATAATCCCGAAGAAATCCTTGGAGCCATAACGGATGAATTCGTAAAATTTTTCTCAGCAATATCAGAAAAAGAAATTTGGGAAATAGTAAGAAAAAATCCTGTTTGGGTAAGAATGTTCGGCGCAACAACTATCCGTAAATTTCGATAAAATTTGAATAAGTTTATTGATTTCTGACATGCAAAAAGGTGTTGATTTCATCGGGGTCAGCGTTTCGTACTTCTGCCACGACGGCAAAGGGAATTATTTGTTTCAAAAGCGAGGGAAGGGGGGCGCGGGACGAACACGGAAAGTGGGATTGTGGCGGCGGGGGACTGGAATTCGATCAAACAGTTGAGCAGTGCCTAAAAGCTGAAATCAAAGAAGAATATTGCGCCGATATTATCGGATCAGAATTTATTGGATATCATGAATCATTCCGACAGCAGAATGGTAAGCCAGTTCATTGGATCGCGCTCCACTTCAGGGTATTAGTTGACCCAAAGCAGGTAAAGAACGGGGAGCCGCACAAGTTTGATGAGATAGCCTGGTTTAGGCTTGATAATCTTCCGCCGGCTTCGGAATTACACTCCCAGCTACTGCCTGAGATTGAGAAGTATAAGGGGAAATTGTGATGCGGTTAATTTCTCTGGAAAATGACACACTTATTTCTTGAAAAACTAGAAACTTTTGGTCGTAATTGCCAAAAGCATCAAGATACAAAAACTCTCAACATTCTAAACGCTAGTCTCAGCAGCTGGGCCCGATATTTTAATTTTCTCGAACTTATTATGAGCCGCCACGATAAAGCAGCGGCAATTTATTCCGAGCGAATGAAAAAATGCCTTGATGCGATGAAGGCGAAAGGTGCTGGCACATGGGAAGTAACTCAGGAAGAACAAAAAGAGATGGACGCGGTGAACGCCATGGGAAAAGAGCTCCATCTCGATATCGAAAGCTTCTATGTTTTTTCAAATATCTTATTAGATCGCGTAGCTTCGACTTTCCGGCTATATTTTTGGAATAGAGCAGATTGGAATGAAAGACAACTACTGACAAATTTTCAAAATGTAATTATCGGGAGAAAATTACTCTTAACGCCTGCTGATCTCTATACTCGTCTCTGCGTAGTCGACAAGCTTATTGTTAAATATCGTAATAAACGCATAGAACACGTTGAGGAGCCTCGTTTATATTTTGGCACAGCATGGAACCAGAGAGGGGTTATGATTTCGCCAATGCTCGTTTATCCAAAAGAGGGGGAGGCTGAAACTGAGCAATATACCACAGATAATTTAAGCGAAATAATGATCAATATTAACGACTATTTAATTGGTATGCTTGATTTCTTCGAAGCAAACACTACACGTTCGATTTTGCCTTAATAAGATTTAAATCACAAAAACCGCCTTTCGGCGGTTTTTGGTTGAAAAAACGAATTGAATAAACGAGAAATGATTTGATTAGGCGAGCAGCGCAGCTTTTGATGCAGTTCTAGGCGCGGGAAACGGACGTGCGAGGCGTACTTGGATTAAGTACGACGAGCGCGGACGAGGGTCCCGCAACAACGAACTGCGCAAAAGATGAAATGCTCTACACAATAACTCTGTAGTTGCCCCAATATACGATATGGTAGCTTGCGCATCCATAAAGTGTCGTGACTTAGAGCTCCACGACC
>CAZXKC010000008.1:0-48241 GCA_964641225.1 uncultured Candidatus Saccharibacteria bacterium | reverse complement strand
GAATGACGGCGATAATGATCCGCTTGATGCTGTTGTCTACAGCAGTTCGCCAGTGTTGCCAGGCACCCTCGTTAAAGGGCGGGTGATTGGCATCATGGAGATGATTGATAACGGCGAGGTTGATCACAAAATTATCTGCGTTAACGAAAAAGATCCGCGTTACGAGCACGTCAAAGAAATTGCGCATTTGACTCCGTATGAACTCAAAGATTTAAAAACATTTTTTGAGCTCTACAAAATTCCGCAGACCGGTCGCGACAGTGTTAAGGTTGGTAAATTTTTGGGGCGCGAGGAGGCGTATGAATTTATAACTGTCGCGCTCAAGACGTATCAGAAAAAGTTTGGTGCGAAGACACCGGCAAAGAAAAGTAAATAATAGATATGAAATCCCGTTAGAGATAGGAAGCGGGCCGCTTCCGGAATGAGCGCAAAGTTTAACGGGGGATTGTCTCATTGATAACGTACCTTAGTAAATAAAAATTAATGTATTGATCTCTAACGGGATGAAAAATGATTTCAAGAAGCTTCCGGGGTCACGGATAGAATTAAACGTGACGCTGACGGACGCTGAGTTTAGTGAGTATTATAAAAAGGCCTACGACGATGCAGCCGCAGAGGTGACTCTCAAGGGTTTCCGCAAAGGTGCCGCACCAAAAGAAATGGTGGACGGCGCTATTAATCACGACAAAGTATTTCACGAAGGCGTCAACGCTGCGATTCGCTGGTCTTTGAGCGAAATTAAGGCCGAACACGACTGGACGTTTATTGACCAACCAAAAATTGAAGTAACAAGCGGAGAGCCTGGTAAAGGTATTACGTATAAAGCCGTTTTGACGGTTTTCCCGGAAGTTGAGCTTGGTAATTACAAAAAGATTGCCAAGAAAATCTTTAGCGACAAGCCGGAGGTGAAACTCACCGACGAGGAGATCAAAAAAACAGTTGATTGGATTCGCAACTCGCGCGCTATTGAAACACGTGCTGTCCGCGGCGCCAAGCTCGGGGACTTGATTGAGGCTGATATCGAGACTGAGGCTGATGAGAAGCCTGTTCCGCAGGGGACGATCGCCGGCGATCGCTTTATCCTCGGCGAGAGTAATTTTATCAAAGGGTTTGACCAGCAGCTTGTCGGTAAAAACGAAAACGAAGTCGTACATTTCGAAATTACTGCTCCGGAGGATTACTGGAACGAGGCACTCCGCGGCAAGACGCTTTCTTTCACCGTCACGATCCGCGGTATCTTTGACCGTACAGTTCCTGAGATGACCGACGAGTTTGCACAAAGCCTTGGCTCACAATTCAAAACAGTTGAAGACTTCATGAAGAGCGTGAACGAAGGTTTGACGATGGAAAAGCAGGAGAAGGAGACCGAGAAGCTTCGCATCAAGGCGCTTGAGGAGATTGCCAAGGACTCAAAGATGGAGGTTCCGGAAATATTGGTGGAGCGGACGCTCGACGGTATGCTTGAGCAGTACGGCCAGTTTATGACCCGTGAGACCGATCCGAAAAAGCAGGAGACGATGCGTGCAGAAATGCGTAAGTCGCTTCGCGAAAAGGCGGAGTCAAATGTGCGCAACAATTTGGTGATGTACAAACTTGCTCAGGCTGAGACGCTAAATCCGACGGCCGAAGAGGTGGAGGCAGAGGCGGCACGGCACAATGTTGACCCGGAAAAGGAGCACGAGTATATTTACAGTGCTCTTCAGAACAAAAAGATTTTTGAGTTTTTGGAGAAGCAATCAGAAGCGGGCGCTTAGTTTTTTATTTCCCGGCACCGCGCATACTTTTCTGCTGAAAAGTTGCCCTATGCTCTCGCGACCAAGCCGCTCCGAGAATTGCCGGATAAATAAAAAACTGCGCTTAAAAATAAAAATCATTCCATATGGAAATTACAAACCAGTATTTGATTCCGACGGTGCTCGAAAAGACTCAGTACGGTGAGCGTGCCTACGACATCTACTCGCGCTTGCTTAAAGACCGCATCATCTTTTTAGCCGGTCCGATTAATGACACGGTTTCAAACCTCGTCGTTGCCCAGCTTTTGTTCTTAGCTCACGAAGATCCTAAGAAGGACATTCAGCTCTACATTAACAGCCCAGGTGGATCAGTGGTTGCCGGTATGGCGATTTACGACACGATGCAGTTTATCAAGCCGGATGTTTCAACGATCTGCGTAGGTATGGCCGCTTCAATGGGTGCTGTAATCCTCGCTTCGGGTGCAAAAGGTAAGCGATTTGCTCTACCAAATTCCGAGATCCTTATTCACCAGGTGATGGGAGGCGCCGAAGGTCAGGCAACAGAAATTGAAATTACCGCGAAGCAAATTTTGAAGATGAAGGCCAAGCTGAATAATATTTTGGCAAAGCATACTGGCCAGAAAGTTGAGAAGATCGAGAAGGATTCTGACCGTGACTACTACTTGAGTTCAGCCGAGGCAAAGGAGTACGGGTTGATCGACGAGATGATCAAGACGAGCCGTCCGGAACCAAAAGAAGCAAAATAGTTTCTATCAAAAATCCCCGAAAGGGGATTTTTGGCTTGTTTAATGATCACTTCGTTTTCCCAGTTTTTCCGAGAGCGTCCCGAACATAATTTACTACGCTGCAACGTAGCTCTATGGAATTGGTTTGACAGGATTATGGGTGGGTTATAATCTGTAGATATGAAATTTGTGACCGCACACACTAATCGTTTTTATTTTACCGCATATACCTTTACAACCATCGGGTGCGGCCATTAGCGTTTACTGAATAGATTCTGTATCTGCCGACCGCCCCGAAGGGCGGTTTTTCGTTTCCTTGGGAAAACGGTCGGCATTTCAGAGTAGTGGTGCTCGTGCTGACCGCAGTTCCTCGGGAGGTACAGATGATTTACAGGCAGATCTGTCAGTGTGAGGCGGGCCATGGCGGGCATGACGATTTCGGAGCTCCGATCGCGGAAAGCTGCCCGAAGTGTATGCCAGCGGAGGTATCCGAAGCATCTTTCGGTTCTTCCAAGTTGGAGTCTGGGGTGGAGAGGGATCCTACCTGCCACCTTGGTCAGTCTTAGCGGGAGTTCGATCCTGCAGCGCAGGTGTGCCGCTTCGCAAGAAGCGGCACACCTGACAATCTAATCATTAAGAAGTACAATAAACATATGTCAAAAATCAACTTCTTTTACCGGATTTTGGTTTCATCATTCGTGATGTCCACTTTTGCCGAGGGCGTTATCTTGCCGGTCTACGCTATTTTTGTGCAAAAAATCGGCGGCGATATTTTAGACGCCGGTTGGGCCATGGGAATATTTTTGATTACACAAGGAGTTTTCACGATCATCGTGCATCGATTTAAGTGGACTCAGCGCCAGCGTATATGGTTAATGATCTTTGGTTGGGCGCTTTGGGTAGTCGGCATCGCCTCGTATTTAGTGATCGGCAATACGCTTATGCTCTTTATCACGCAAATAATGACGGCAATGGGCAATGCGATTGCTGATCCAATTTTTACTCAGGAACTTGCCGCACATACTGATAAAAAA
This sequence comes from uncultured Candidatus Saccharibacteria bacterium, assembly GCA_964641225.1. Classification (GTDB taxonomy): domain Bacteria; phylum Patescibacteriota; class Minisyncoccia; order UBA6257; family 1-14-0-10-44-23; genus JAHFLF01. The sequence continues at coordinate 44,728 of CAZXKC010000008.1, read as the reverse complement.
GTTGCTGAACTTGAATGGGGGATTTTTGAGGGAAGCAATGATCTTGTTAATGGTATTGGGGCAATTATAGGCGCCGCCATTGTCGCTGCTTTTGGTTTTCCTGCGCTGATCTATATCATGATCCTGACGGCAACGACCTCATTTGTAATGATTCTGTTCTATGTTTCCAGATTGCGACGCCAAAAGATAATTATGAAAGAAAAATTAGCCTAATTACCCATGTTTAACTCAAAAATTGATACGAATCCCGAAAAGATCGAGCGATTGCTTACGCGGGGAGTGAGTGAGGTGATTGATCGTGAACAATTAAGGAAACAACTTCAGAGTGGCAAGCAGCTCCGAGTGAAGCTGGGGTTTGATCCGACGGGCGGCAAAATTCATATTGGACGCGCTATCGCACTGCGTAAATTGCGCGCATTTCAGGATCTTGGCCACAAAGCAGTTTTTCTTATCGGTGATTACACGGCGCGCATCGGTGATCCTTCTGACAAGCTTGATAAGAGGCCGAGACTTACTGATGCGCAGATTAAAGAAAATTTGAAACACTACAAGGAGCAGGTTGGTAAGATTGTTGATCTTAAAAAAGCAGAATTTCATTTTAATAGCACGTGGCTTAAGAAGCTGTCATTTTTAGATGTGCTTGATTTAGCGCGTACGTTTACGATGAACCAGATGATGGCGCGTCGAAATTTTAAAGATCGCTTAGAAAAAGGAGGCGATGTCGGCCTTGAAGAGACGATGTACCCGCTGATGCAGGGCTACGATAGCGTTCCACTTAAAGCGGATGTTGAGATTGGAGGATTTGACCAGTTGTTTAATCTTAAGGCTGGGCGAGTAATTCAGGAGCATTTTGGCATGTCGGCACAGGATATTTTAATGACGGAAATGCTCGAAGGTACGGATGGCCGCAAAATGAGTACGAGTTGGGGCAACGTGATTAATATCACCGACGAGCCAAACGATATGTTTGGCAAAGTTATGTCGGTCAAAGACGAACTTGTTGAAAAATACTTTAAGCTGTGTACGGATTTAAGTGATTCAGAGATTATTGCGTTGCCTCAACACCCAAAAGAAAAGAAAATGCGATTAGCTCACGAAATCGTTGCACTGTATCACGGTAAGGTAGCAGCTGAGAAAGCGAAAGGGGAATTCGATAAGGTATTTGCGCAGGGTGGCGCGCCAACTGAAATCCCGGAAGTTACGATTGATGCGCACGCCATGAATATCGCAGAGTTATTAGTTGCAACACAGATGGCGGATAGTAAAACCGCAGCGCGCCGATTGATTGAGCAGGGTGGGGTACGAATCGCCGACATAAAAAAGACTGACGCAGCAGAAACAATCGCAATTGATAACGGCATGATCGTGCAAGTGGGGCCGCGAAAATTTGTGAAGATTATACGGAAATAAGGATTTGCCGGGCGGCGCACAAGCGCCGCCCGTTTTCGTTTTTGAGCAAAATGCGGTAGGGTAACAGAATGTTCGAGAAAGGGCAGAAAATACATTTGATCGGAATCAAAGGTGTGGGCATGACGGCGCTGGCGCAAATTTTGGCTGCGCGCGGATGTAAGGTAACCGGATCGGACGGCGCGGATGAATTTTTTACTGATGAAGTTTTGAAACGATTAAAAATTCCAGTTGCCCAACCTTTTGCTGCGAATAATATTCCCGTTGGCACGGATCTAATTATTAGTTCGGTTGCCTACTATTTCCCCGTGCGAAGCAACGACCGACAAGGGTCGGCTTCTAACGGGGCAGGTGACGGAAATATTCGCGACAATCCAGAAGTTGCTGAGGCTCTTAAACGCAATTTGAAAATCATTACGTATCCGCAGGCGCTTGGTGAACTCTCGAAACAATATCAGGTGATTGCCGTTGCTGGCAGTCATGGTAAGTCGACGACCACGGCAATGCTCGGTTGGATTTTAGAAAAAGTTGGATTTGAGCCAAACGTAATCGTTGGTACAAAAGTAAACAAGTGGGAAAGTAATGCTCGCACCGGCAAGGGGCCGTTTCTCGTTATTGAGGCCGATGAATATCGCGATGCATTTTTGAATTACAAACCGTTTGGGGCGATTATCACCAGCATTGATTACGATCACCCAGATTATTTTAAAACCCCGGCGGCGTATTCCGAGTCCTTTAAAAAATTAGTGGACAATATTGATCCGAAAGGATTCCTCGTTATTGAAGGCGATAACCGTGAAACAAAAATGTTGTACGCTTATGCCGTAAAGCGCGGCATGAAAGTATTGTCATATGGTTTTGCCGCAGAAAATAAGATGTGTAGGCTTGAAGACAAGGGAATTGGGTACTCCCCCGCAGGAGATCACGCTAAAAGTAAAAATGTTTCACAATTGTTTCACGTTTTGTTTTACGGCAAAGAAATTGCTGCCAGCATTCCGTTTCCCGGCAAGCAATATGTATTAAATTCTGGAGCTGCAATTGTGGCTGCGATAATGGCCGGAGCCTCGGCAGAGGAGTCGGCAAAAGCGCTGGCAGATTTTCCCGGCACCGCGCGTCGATTAGAAGTTGTCAAAAATACCAAAGACTACATCATCATTGATGATTACGCACATCACCCGACGGCGATCACGATAACCCTTGAAGGTATAAAAGCCCTGTATCCGGATCGCAAAATTATCTGTGTGTTTCAGCCGCATATGTTTAGTCGCACGCAGGCGCTACTCTCTGAGTTTGCCAAATGTTTTACGCCGGCGGATGAGGTTGGAATCATGGAGATTTTTCCATCTGCGCGTGAAACCCCGATACCAGAGCCTGCTGGCGCGGTACGGGGCAGGCATCTGGCCCCAATGCTCTTCGGCGTGAACGGCGAAGTTCTATCGCGTGAAACAAAAAAGTTTCACAGTCATGTGGAATATCTAGTAGACGTGAAAAGCGGCAAACAATTCGTGAAACAATTCCTCAAAGACGGTAATGTGATCGTTTTGATGGGAGCGGGGGACGTCTACAAGATTGCCGAATTTTAATCAGCCATTAAATATTCTAGTGCTGCTTTTTGCATGAGTAGGTGGCTTGCGCCATAGACTACGAAAACCTTTTTGTATTTTTCCAGATATTCTGCAAGTTTTTCAACTATGCGCTCATCTCGAAAACGAGTAATGAGTTGATTGATTCTGTTGAACTCTGTAAATGGCGTGTCGTCCCACGGTATTGGGTCGATAAGTTCTTTAATTTTTACAAATTCTTCGTGCGTAATTCGTTCGAGATTTTGGAATTTTTCTAAGCTAATGCCGGTTAACTCTGCAATTCGATGTTTCAGTGTTTCTGCAGTGAACTCAATTTTTGAGAGACCGAGTCGAAGCTTTGCTTTTTCGATGGTGTCGCTAATAATTTGTGCATTAGTAAATTCTCGATTCATTCTAGCTTTTTGCATTAAGCTACGAAGCGTATAAAACCCAACCACATCCTCCTGTGTGCCGCCCTGAGTTTGTATATGTGTTAGCAGTTCGGCATCGCTTGGTTCTGGAGAGACAATCTGTAAATCGTTCTCCGATGCTAGTCGGAAAGCAAGTCCGCGTTCCTCTCCTCGTTCTATGAGTTCATCTTGCGAAAAATGAGAAGTTCCTTTTTGCTGTTCGAATTCTTTTGCTGGCATAACCTCCAGATCATCGAATCCTTCTATTACCACCAAGGCTGGCTTTGCTTGATCGAAATCATTCCTGATTGCTTCCATCATTGGGTTATCAGGACGATTGCTATGCGTACTTCCAAAATAGGTAAGTTCATATTCGCCTTTTACAAAACGAATCATATTAGTTTCATGTTTATGAAGTGCAGCTTCTTCTGCGCTCATTATGCGATTTAGCGCCTCGGGCAATCGTTCTTTGAGGGATTTTTCGGGTGTTTCGAACATACCTTAACTGTGCACTAAAAGTGCTTAGTTGTACATTGGAAATTATTTTTTGACCTCTGTATACTTACCGTAATAGCTTAAATAACTTATTAATACTTTTTCATTTGTATGGGAAACTCTGAACAGACAGAGATCATTTTTGATGATATTGGACCAGAAATTGTATTTCGCGTATATGACCCTAAGCTTAACTTTCGCGGGGTAGCTGTTTTAGATAACTTAAACTTAGGCCTGGCTAAGGGCGGTATCCGTATGACTGGTTCGGTGACCGAAGTTGAAGTTTCTCGTCTTGCTCGCGCTATGAGTTATAAGAATGCGATGGCAGGGTTGCCGTTTGGCGGAGGTAAAAGCGGCATTATGGTGGACCCGAAAGGAATGAGCGCGGCGAAAAAGAAGGCAATCATCGACAGCTTTGCCAAGATGCTTCGTCCGATTGTGCCGAAGTATTACATAGCCGGTCCGGACATCAATACGACTGAGCGCGAGATGATGTGGTTTGCTGATTCACACGGCGATTGGGAGTCGGTGACCGGTAAGCCATCAAACTATGTTAGTAAAAAAGGCGGTAAGACTCGACGCGGTTTGCCGCACGAACTGGGTTCAACCGGATTTGGTGTTGCGCTATCTGCAAAGGTTGCTCTTGAACATCTAGAAATGAAGCTTGCGGGCGCAGAGGTAACTATTGCAGGCTATGGTAACGTTGGCGTATTTGCTCACAAGTTCTTGCAGGAGTGGGGTGCAAAGATTGTTGCCGTGTCTGATTCAAGCGGAACAATCTATGACCGCTCTGGCTTAAGTCATGAAAAATTGTTGAAGGCGAAGACAAAAACCGGTTCTGTACTTAACTATCCCTCAACGGCAACCAGCAAAAAATTGTCACGAGACGTTATCTATGAATTGTCGGCCGATGTAATGATTCCGGCGGCCGGACCAGATGTCATCAATTCAGCCAATATTGACCGGATTAAAGCTCAAATTATCGTTGAGGGTGCAAATATTCCGATGCGTGAGGAATTTGAGAAACAGTTGCATCGTAAAAATGTTTTGATCATTCCCGACTTTATTGCCAACGCAGGCGGCGTTATCAGCAGTTACGCAGAGTATATGGGCTACGACGGAAAGAAGATGTTCAAGCTCGTCGAGAGTAAAATTGTTCCCAATGTTAAAGAAATGCTCGGAAGCGTCGGCAAGGGTTCGACGACTCCGCGTGAAACTGCAATCAAGATTGCGAAGAAGCGCATATTAGCCGGGAAGGCACCATTCAAGAAATAAGAGTTAGATACCAACCGCGCGCCCTACTGGGCGCGCGGTTGGTATTAGTCCTCCAAATGTTTCGGTAAAATCTTCCAGAAGTAGTACAGAACGATCAGGTCGAGTAACAGCGAGATCAGATCAAAAACGGTAAATGAATGAATCAGTTCGATAACGCCGTAAATTGAAAGTGCGCCAAATACAAAGAGCGCGATGGTGCGCATTTTTTTTGATTTAAACCATACGCCAATTGCGAGCAGGATATTAAAGACTCCGAAGGCGATCAGCAGAATACCGATTTGCACGATGAGTTGGTATTCAATCTTTGAATGCACCAACCACTGCACAGTCCAATTAACCGCTTGATCAAGGTTTTCGTTGGTTGCTGTTTTTGCGATAACGGCGGCGATGTTGGTGTGTTTTACAAAAAATGCACCGATCAAACACAGTCCGCCGGCAAGCACCTCGATGACCGCCAGCAGTAGTTTATAAAAAATCAGCATCAATAGTGATGATGATCGCCCAAAAAGAGTAAAGGGCTTTGATTCTTTCATATTGTAAGTGTAGCACCTGAAGGGGCGCTCTCACGGGGACGCTGCGCTATCTCACCGACCTGAAAACCCTCGGTTTTCAGCGCTGCGCTGCTTTCCGAAACGGGAAACTTCCGTTTCCCGACCCTTTCCCGTTCGATTCCCCGGCGAGGTCTAATCGCAAAAAGAACCGGCTGAAGCCGGCCTTTTTACGTTGGCGCTCCCTGTGGGACGATGTTGGAACTTATTTATTTGATAACGACATTCTCTTGAGTTCTTAGCGATTGACTTTTTTATAAAAAAGTATATTATACAAAAATCCGGCCCACGATGGCTGGCGGTAGCAGGAATAGGCCTGCGACTGTTCTCCCACGAAGGAGAAGTATCGATGTCTGATTCAGAAGGGTCTAGGTTCGGGAAGCTCAAGTTGGCCGCAGTTCACGCTGTCGGTGCCTGCATCCGGCACCCGATGCTGCGACTGGGCAACGAGGTTTCCAGCGTGGTCTTCACGGAGCACCCCGGGGAGCTCGTCCTGGCCTGTCTGACCGACAGGGACAAGAGAGTGTCGGTTAAGATGCGAATCGAGTTCGGACCCGGGGAAGGGTTCAACTTCGTTCGTGCCACGGTCACCCTGGTCAACACCACGGAGCCGGGTAGCGACATCAAAATGTGGACGGCCGAGTGCCGCCACCATCCAGAAGTAGGCTACTTCGTCTCTTCAATCGCTTCAGGCTTCTGAAGTTCGCTCATGGCTCCCGCGGCTCCGCCCTCGGGAGCCGCTTCGCTTTTAAATAGGCTTACTACCTAAGCGTTGCGAAAAACGCAAAAAGTATCCGTCGGGATCTAACACGTGCATTTCTTTTCCGTTTACCATAGTGTCGCCAGCTTTTCGCGAAGTTTCTTTAACTCCGCGTTGAAGGGGATAGTTATTGTTTGTTAGCCTTTCGATTATTTTATCAATTTCCTCTGTCTGAATTTCAAAATTGATTCCTCTACCATATGGTCGTTCAAGTTTTCCGGTATGCCATTCTGGGTTGTTGTCGTCTTCCTGAATCATCAGCTGGGCATCGCCATACGAGAGAAACGCAAAAAGCGGATCTTTTCGGTCATATTCAATTTTGAATCCTAAAATATCTACATAAAAATGTAGACTTTTTTGAAAGTCAGAAACGTAGAATTCTGGAATTAAACTGTTAAATTTCATAAGGTGCGCTCCCACGGGGAATCGAACCCCGATTTACACCGTGAAAGGGTGACGTCCTAACCATTAGACGATGGGAGCAGCTCTAAGCAGAGTCTACATAAAATACACTTTTTTTGCTATACTGGCAACAACGTTATATTACATATGATCAATTTCATCAATGCACTTGTTGCGCAGACTGATTGGGCGATTTTATTGCTTCGTATCGTACTTGGCATCATTTTTGTTGTACACGGGTTTCCAAAGTTTAAAAATTTTAAGGGAACGGCTGTTTGGCTCGGCAATTCGGGCTTTAAGCCCGGTTGGCTTTGGGCATTTGTTGTTTCCTTTACAGAATCCTTTGGCGGTATCGCGCTTGCGGCCGGATTTTATGTTCCGATCGTCGCGCTCATTCTCACCATCAACATGATTGTCGCTCTGTTCTTCAAAATCTCAAAAAAGACCCCATTCAATTCACTGCAAACTACCGGGTGGGAGTTTGACCTCATTTTAATTGCAGCGCTTTTGCTCCTCGCGACCCTTGGGAGCGGACCGCTCGCGTTACTCTAAGTGAACCTTTCCTGAAAGTTCGTCTAATTTTGCTTTGAGAAGAGGATAGGCTTTTACGGTGTTGTCTGCGGCAAGAATTTCTTGCGCGCTGTCGCGCGCTGCCTTAACTAAGCGGACATCATTAAGTGAGTCCATGGCAACGTCGGGTACACCAGTTTGCTTGTCGCCGAGAAATTGACCCGGTCCGCGTAATTCTAAATCTTTTTCCGCTAATTCAAAACCATTGCGAGCTTCAAGGAGCGCGTTGAGGCGCGCTGCAGTTGTCTCGGCCGTTGAATCAGTAAATAAGAAGCAGAACGATTGGTGTTCTCCTCGGCCAACACGGCCACGGAATTGATAGAGTTGAGCCAAGCCAAAGCGGTCTGCGCCTTCGATGATCATGATTGTTGCGTTAGGGACGTCGACACCGACCTCGATAACTGACGTAGAGACGAGGATATCGGTTTTACCGGCTTTAAAGTTGGCCATCACGGTCGCTTTTTCCGTTGCCTTCATTTTTCCGTGCAGCATCGCAACATGTAGATCGGGGAACACGGTTTTCGAAAGCCGTTCATACTCGGCTTTAACGGCTTTTGATTCGTCAGCGAAAATACTCTTTTTATCTTTAGTCATCAGCTCCTGAGTCAGCGTCATCTGTTCACTCGATGCAGTGTGTTCAATGCGCGGATAGATAAAAAATGCCTGCCTGCCGGCTGCAATCTGTTGCTTAATAAACCCATAGGCCTTTGGACGATTAGTTGGATCAACTATTTTGGTGATAATTGCCTTACGTCCTTTTGGCAGTTCATTAATCGTAGAAACATCTAAATCGCCAAAGATTGCGAGCGAAAGGGTGCGGGGGATCGGTGTAGCACTCATGCTCAGGAAATGGGGCACGGTCTGCGTCGTATGTGAGGTAGTTTTTTTACCGGTTTCCTTGCGTTGCGAAAGTGCTTGGCGCTGACGAACACCGAAGCGGTGTTGCTCGTCGATAATAATCAATCCCGGCTTTGGGAATTTTATTTTTAGTTCTGCTTTTTTTGATTTTTTAGACTCTGTTTCGGCAATGAGTGCGTGTGTGCCAACGACAATTGCAATGTCGCCAGCCTCGATCATTTTAATGAGCTTTGGTTTGCTTACTTTTTCCTCCATGTGCTGGTCAAAGTAAATGCGCGCCTCGCTACCGGTAATCAGGGCTATGCCACGGTTGAATGTTTTGAAAACCGTCGTCAGTGTGTGGTAATGCTGCCGTGCAAGTACCTCGGTGGGTGCCATAAAAATACTTTGGTAACCGCAATGAGCCGTGACAACAGCTGCAATTGCCGCGACGGCCGTTTTGCCGCTGCCAACATCGCCCTGGAGTAGGCGGTTCATCGGCGTGCCGCGCTTGAGATCGCGCAAGATTTCATCAAGGCTCATCTGTTGCGATTCTGTGAGCGTAAAGGGAAGTGAGGCAACGATCGTTGCAAGATCGGGTTCGCTGACCGCAACGGCCGGGCCTTTTTCGGAGGCAAGCTCGCTGCGCAGTTGTAGATTGGCAAGTTGTAAAAGGAACACGTATTCAAATGCGAAGCGTGTTTTGGCTCGCTGTACCTGTTCGGGGCTGTGCGGAAAATGAATGTGGCGCAGTGCGTAATCAAGGCTCGGTAGATTGTGCTGTTTCAAAACCTGTTCCGGCAAGAAATCAGGCACATGAGGAATAACTTCTAGGAACTGCTTGATGATGTAGCGGATGCCTTTGCTCGTTAAGCCGCGCGTTTCAGCATAGACAGGGATTAAGCCGGCGGTGTGAGTTGCTACCGTTGTGCCGCGTAATACTTCGTAGCTCGGGTTGGCAATGTGAACACCCGTTTTGTTGCTAAATACCTTACCGGCAAAGTTTGCCTGCTGACCCTGATGCAGCGCCTTGGCCATAAAGGGCTGGTTAAACCAGACGAGCGTGATGCCGCCTGTTTCGTCGATTACTGTTGCCTCAACAATCGGCATTGCTGACTTCCACGCCCGTTTAAGGGCGACCATGCGAACCTCGCCGCGAACGGTAACAGTCTCGCCGACTTTGAGATCGGCGATCTTCGTAATTTTCGAATAGTCTTCGTAACGGGTTGGGAAATGCCAGAGGAGCGCACGAACATTTTCGAGGCCCAATTTTTTAAGATGAGCGAGTGCTTTGGGCGCAATGCCTTGCACCTGTGCTAGCTTGGTGTCCAGGTTTATGATGTTTCCCGACATGTGCTCCCAGACGGTATGATCCTAGGACTTTGAGTGAATTCTTGAGCGCTGTGGAGGAGCAGGCACTCAATCAACAGGCAGCTCCAGATCCCAGGTGGACCCGTGTTCTCTCCCTTGTCAGCAAACCACAGCAGAAGAAGAGAGAAACCTGGAAGAGGAACTTCAGTCGCAGAAGAGCCGTCTAGTTTGTGTGCTTAGGGTAGCACGGGGACTCCCGAGGGGTCCAGGGGAGGAGCCCAGGTGGTTCGCCATCGGATCGGCGCTTGACGAGATGTTCGGGGATCAAGCCATGTATCTCAGCGCTCTTGGCGCGATTATCGTCATACTCTGGCTCGGGGCCGTACGCGCGTTCCGTATGGTCGTGCTATTCAATGTCGCCGAACAGATGAATCGAAACGATCCAATCTCGGGGCTCGAGGCGTTCATGGGTCGAGCGATCATCCCAAAGTCGGAGCGCGAACCGATCATCGTGTTGCCGGATGGCGAATAACGGACCATAATATGTGAATGGTTTCAAATGCAGCGATTTGCATTGTGTGGCGCTCAAGGTCGCGAGATCAGGCGCTTCTGATACACCGCCCGGTTGACCTCTCGCACCCACTAAGCGACAAGTGGTTCTTCCCCGGTGGAGTTATCGAGGACGGAGAGGCCCCGGGTGACGCAGCAAGGCGTGAGGTGGCCGAGGAGACGCATGTATTGGCCGGAGACTTGGCGTTGCTTGATACTTACGTGTACACGGAAGCCTGGGAACAAAGCGGGTTTCGGCGGTCCCGAGACGTTCGATTGCACGTGTTCGAGGGGTACTGGGAGTCTGGCGCGGCAGCGCCAACACCAGAGGCCACTGAGGTGGCCTGGATCGAGAAGAATCACCTCTTGGAGCGTATTGGTTCAGATGCCTCACGATCTCATCTGTCGATGCGAATTCGAGGCATGTTGTCGAGCAGTAGTGACTGAGCTGAGCAAACTACCTGCGCTCCGAGGGAGCGAAGTCGTAAGTGAGTCAATGTGGGTTCGATTCCTCCTGGGTCGTTGACCTAACACCACGCGAGATGTCGAACTTTCTGCCGAGAAACCCTGCATTCATGCGGGCCCGTGAACGTGTGAACATTGTGAACGTAGTACAGCGTTGTGCCCCCAGAAGGAATCGAACCTTCATCAGCGGATTAAGAGTCCGTAGCTTTACCACTAAGCTATAGGGGCTTGCCTTTGGCAAGCGGCTACAAACGCGGCGGTGGCCGCATCTGCTACCTACAAGTTTGCCCAGGTTCCGACGGCAGTCGGACAAACTTATAGGGGCTTTTCTTGTGCTGCTATTTTAAGTCATTTTCCATTTTTTGGGAAGAGCTTGATCTTTACAAGGATCGTTTACTCATTTATATATAATAAACCTTTTAGAAGGAGGTGATCTTGAGAATTCGACGATTCAGTAAGGATCGCCTGGTAAAATACTGTTTTCCGCGTACCTGCGTGGTGATCAGTATTTATGCATCTGTGGCAGGGCAGACGCCTGCGCGGTTGCCGTCTTCTGCGAATATCCGGGCCGTGCTTAAACTTGATTTTCATGAATGGAGTCGCGAGACGCATGACTTCAACTCTCTTCATGATCACCAAGGCTCAGTCAGGCAAGAAGATTTGATGACCGAGCGGCAAGCTGAAGCGATCTTGGAGTTTGTGGTTCGTCATCGACCCTACATCACTGAGATCGTTGTTTCGTGTGAGGGAGGTCTCTGTAGATCGCAGGGAGTTGAACGCGCTCTTAAGCGTATCTGCTTCAGGCGTAAGCTAAAGAAGTTGCACGTTTCCTTCCGTCACATCACCGAGCTACTCCTTGCGGTCGCCAAACGCAAGGGCATGCTCCCGCTGTAGTGGGTCGTTCCTTCCGAGGAGCGACCCGTTGCGTTTTATATATGAAGCTATAATATGTGGCTATGGTAGTCATTCTCCAGAATATTCGCAGTTTGCATAATGTCGGTTCAATTTTCCGCACCGCTGATGCCGTGGGGGTAGAAAAACTGTATTTATGCGGCATAACCCCAGCCCCACTCGATCGATTTCGTGAGGTGCCGCAGCAGCTTGCCAAAGTCGCACTCGGCGCAGAAAAGACCGTACCCTGGCAAAAAGTGAGCACCACTGCTCGTTGTATAACTGATCTCAAGCGGCAGGGATTTACTATTGTCGCCCTCGAACAATCTTCGCGTTCCGTTCCGTACTATAACCTATCATCTCAAACCTATAACCTTTCCAAAGTAGCTCTTGTGCTTGGCGCAGAGGTTGCCGGCATCTCGCCAGCATTACTGAGGAAATGTGATACGATTATTGAAATTCCGATGAATGGAATGAAAGAGTCACTGAATGTATCAGTTGCATTTGGAATTGTGGCTTTTGCCCTGCGAGATCGAAATAAATCAACATAAGAATCAATGTTTAAAAAAGTGCATATTATCGCCGGAATCGTCATCGCCCTGGTAGTTATTGCTGCTTTGGTTGGTTTAAAATCAAAAAATACCGTGCCCGGTGCAACAACAAAAGTGCGTATTGGCAGTCACGAGTATGCAGTTGAGGTTGCAGACACATTGCTCAAGCAGGCCCAAGGACTTTCCGGCCGGCAAGTACTTGCTCAGGGAACGGGCATGCTGTTTATTTTTCGAACCGCCTCAACGCAGAATTTTTGGATGAAAGATATGAATTTCCCGATCGATATTATTTGGATTAATGACAACAAGGTCATCGGTTTTGCAGAAAACGCGCCGACGCCAAAAAATACTATCCCGACGTTCACCTCAAATGGCCTCGTCGATAAGGTGCTTGAGGTTCCGGCTGGGACTGTGGCTCGCGACGGCCTTAACGCAGGCGATAGTGTGACTGTGTTTCACCCCCACACCTAATTCATCTTAATCGCTGAATCTAAGTGGAGCCGTTAGTCTATATTATTTACAAAATTTCTACCTAGCCAATACATTAGGTGTGGGGGTATACTAATAAAAAGGTAATGGGTTTATTTTTTAATAAAAAAATGAAAGTTGCTATCAATGGCTTCGGCAGAATCGGAAGATTGTTTTTTCGACAGGCGTTTACTAACCCAAATATTGAAATAGTCGCGATTAACGACCTCGGTGATATCGAAAATTTGGCTTATTTGCTGCGTCACGACACCGTGTACCGTGCATACGCAGGGCACGAGGTTGGTTTTGACAAAGACGCATCGGGAATAGGCGGCAACATTATTGTAGATGGTAAAAAGATAAAGGTGTTGCAGGAAAAAGATCCGGCGAAGTTGCCCTGGAAGGACATGGGCATTGATGTTGTTGTCGAATGCACCGGATTTTTTGAGTCGTTTGAAAAGGCACAGGTTCACGTTACCGCAGCAGGCGCAAAGCACGTCGTGATTAGTGCTCCGGCGAAAGATGACGAAGGCGTAGCTGGCGGACGAACGATTTTGATGGGTATAAATGAAGACACGCTCAAAACCTGCAACGTTTCCAGTAACGGATCCTGTACGACCAACGCAACAGCTCCAGTGGTACAAATTATGCATGAGGAGATTGGTATCGCAAAAGCCGCCCTCTCAACGGTGCATGCGTACACAGCGACTCAGTCGCTGACTGACTCGCCGGCAAAAGGAAAAGATTTTCGCCGTGGCCGTGCCGCAGCTCAAAATATTGTTCCATCGACAACCGGCGCAGCAGTCTCCGTGACTCGCGCACTTCCTGACTTGAAAGGAAAGTTTGATGGCATCGCAATTCGCGTACCGGTTATCACCGGATCGCTCACTGACCTGACATTTGTTGCAAAGCGCAAAACAACTGTGGAAGAGGTGAATGAGATTTTTAAAAAAGCCGCTGGCTCCAGTCGTTGGAAGGGGATTTTAGGGGTCAACAACGACCAGCCGGTCTCCGGCGATATGCTCGGCACTCCGTATGCCTCTGTCGTTGATCTTGAATATACGAAGGTAATTGACGGCGACCTCGTTAAAGTACTAGCCTGGTATGACAACGAATGGGGGTATGTAACCACGCTCGTTGCTCACGTGCTTGCGATTAAATAAACGTTACATTTTTTTGTGCCTGTTTGAGCTGGCGATTATCGCCGGGCTTGGATTTTTAGTTCTCAATCACCGTGCTCCTGAGCATGCTCTAGAGCAACCGGAACCTGTTGTGGTGCAGCCCGCCACGAGTACGATACTTTTTGTCGGCGACATGATGTTTGACCGGTATGTAAAGCGGGCGATCACGCAGGCGCAGGATCCGCTGCTACCGTTTTCTCAAATCGCATCAGTGATTCAAGACGCCGACCTTGCATTTGGCAATCTCGAAGGGCCAATTTCTGATCGAGGCACAAAACAAGGCAGCGAATTTTCGTTTCGGTTTGAATCAGTCGGTACGGTTAATGCGCTAACGTATGCAGGTTTCGATATTGTAAATTTGGCCAATAACCACATTTGGGATTACGGTCGCGATGCCGTACTTGATACGATGAAATATCTACGCGATGCCGGTATCTCATATATCGGGTTTGGTCGCGATAGTATGGAGGCAGGCACGCCGGTGATTAAGAAAATAGGCGATACGACGGTTGCATTTTTGGGATACACGGAATTTTATTCGAGCGCTGCATGGGCGGGTCAAAATAATCTTGGGCTCTCCTCGCTTGAGCCGGGAAAAATAGTGAGGCAGATTAAAGAACTGAAAGAGGCTAACAAGGCCGACGTCGTTGTTGTATCGATGCATTGGGGGGCTGAATATGAAACACATTCAAATGAATATCAAAAGAATCTCGCACACCAGTTTGTTGATGCCGGCGCAGACTTGATAGTTGGACACCACCCGCATGTTGCGCAGGAGATTGAGCAGTACAAACATGCCTGGATTGCCTACAGTTTGGGCAACTTTGTGTTTGATCAGAATTTTTCAGCAGATACACGGCATGGGTTGATGCTCAAGGTGGTGCTGTACCAAAGCGGCGTGCAATCAGTTGATCCAATTGATATCAAATTTACGAACGAGTATCAGCCGTATATACTTAAACCATGACGATTTATCTTGCCGCTGACCATGCAGGATTTCAGCTCAAGGCTTTTCTAAAGAAAGAGCTTGAGAAGGAATTCGCAAATGTCGTTGATTGCGGGGCGCATACACTTGATCCGATTGATGACTATCCGGACTTTATCAGTAAAGCCGCAGAACTGGTTGTGAGAAATCCGAGCGATAAGGCAATTATTTTTGGAAAGAGCGGTCAAGGAGAGGCGATGGTTGCTAATAGGTATAAAGGCGTGCGCGCAGCCGTATGGTATGGCGGAAGCATGGATATTCCAAGGCTTGCACGGCAGCACAATGATGCAAATATGCTTTCTGTCGGAGCAGGATTTGTTTCTCAGGACGAGGCGCTTGAGGCAGCACGACTTTTTTTAAAGACTGAATTTATGCATGAACAGAGGCATGCCCGCCGAATCGGCAAATTTTAAATGACCATCAATCCCGTTATTAATTGTCAGGATGAGGCGACGGCAACAAGTCATTTTAAGGCTGCCCGCGAATTAATCGGCGAGGGCGGCGTAGTACACGTTGATATCGCCGACGGATCGTTTACGAACGGATACGTGACCTGGGGCGATCCAGCTTCAATAAAAAAGTTAATTTCAGAGACAAAACTTCGGGTTGCGCTTCACTTGATGGTGGCAAAACCGAAGGCGGTTTTAGAAAAGTGGTTAGCAAGCGGGATCAGCCGCATTATTATCCACTACGAGGCTATCAAAAAAGAAGAGGCGGCTCTTGTCGCCGGGCAGTGTCACGCGCACGGCGTGCAGCCTTATCTTGGCATAACCCCGGGTACTAGTATTACAGAGGCTCGAGCTGATATTTCGCTATTCGACGGTTGCCTTGTGCTTGCGGTTAACCCCGGTCTTTCCGGCCAGCAGTTCCAAGAGGGAGCGCTCGCTCAAATCACAGAAATTAAAACTGCGATGCCGCTGCTACCAATTGCAGTCGACGGAGGAATCACGCCTGAAGTTGCAAAGCGTTGCCGTGATGCCGGTGCTAAGCAAATCGCAGTTGGTGCATATATTTTTAACGCCTCTGATCCAAAAGCCGCATATCAAGAATTTATAGCTGCAGTCGGGGATTAAATTAGGCGAATCTGGCGCGTCATATAGTGATATACTTAGAATGTGCAATCGCTAACTGTTGCAAAAATTAAGCTTCTTGAAAAAGAAGCTACGGCCATTCGCGCAAACATTATTGAGGCGCTTGTTGAGGCCGGAAGTGGCCATAGTGCCGGCCCGCTCGGCATGGCGGATATTTTTACCGCTTTTTATTTCCATATTTTGAATCACAACCCGAAAAAGCCCCAGTGGGCTGATCGTGACCGGTTGGTGTTAAGTAACGGCCATATCTGTCCGGTGCAATACGCGACCATGGCCCACGCCGGCTATTTCCCAATCGAAGAACTGCTCACGCTGCGCAAGCTGCATACACGTCTACAGGGTCATCCGCACCGCGGCTCACTTCCGGGAATTGAAACAACCTCAGGTCCGCTTGGCTCAGGTATTTCTCAGGCGATCGGCATCGCGCTTGCCGCAAAAATGGATAACAAAAAGTATCAGACGTATTGTTTAACCTCAGACGGTGAGCACAACGAGGGAAATATCTGGGAGGCCATCATGCTCGCCGGTAAATTAAAGATGCGTAATCTAACGGTT
Organism: uncultured Candidatus Saccharibacteria bacterium; assembly: GCA_964641225.1. Taxonomy (GTDB): domain Bacteria; phylum Patescibacteriota; class Minisyncoccia; order UBA6257; family 1-14-0-10-44-23; genus JAHFLF01. The sequence continues at coordinate 28,415 of CAZXKC010000008.1, read as the reverse complement.
GTAATTGATCGCAACAATATTCAGATTGATGGCTACACTGAAGATATCATGCCGCTTGAGCCGCTGCGCCAAAAGTATGAGGCGTTTAATTGGCACGTGATTGATGTAAACGGAAACGACATCCCGGCCTTTATTGGCGCGGTTAACGAGGCGCGGGCAATTTACGAAAAGCCGACGGTCATCATTGCTCACACAATTCCGGGCAAGGGCGTTGATTATATGGAGGGTAGATACGAATGGCACGGTAATCCGCCGGGAATAGGGGATGTTAGCGGGGCACCGCCAAAGGCAGAGCAAGCACGGGCTGCGTTAAAAAGCATTCGGACGCTGGGAGGTAAAATTGAAGGCGGACATATTCATTAGTTTATGATTCATAAAGACGCACAATTAACTGAAAATGTGTTTGCCGCTGAGATCAGCCAGCGGCCAACTCGTGATGGCTACGGCGAAGGCCTTGTTCTTGTCGGACGCAAAAACAAAAACGTCGTTGTGTTAACGGCCGATCTTTCAGAGTCAACGCGTACGCATACGTTTGCAAAAGAATTTCCCGACCGATTTTTAGAGCTTGGCGTGGCTGAACAAAATATGGCCACTGTTGCCGCCGGCCTTGCAGTCTCCGGCAAGATTCCTTTTATATCTTCGTACGCAACCTTTTCCCCAGGCCGCAATTGGGAACAGATTCGTACTACGATTTCGTACAACGATGCCAATGTTAAAATTGCCGGCCACCACGCCGGAATTTCTGTTGGTCCTGACGGCGCAACACACCAGGCTGTTGAGGATATTGCAACGATGCGGGTGATGGCCAATATGCACGTTATTGTGCCGTGTGATGCTATTGAGGCGCGCAAGGCAACACTTGCCGCAGCGGCAATCGTCGGGCCGGTCTACCTGCGTTTTGGGCGCGAAAAAACACCTGTATTTACGACTGAGCAGACGCCGTTTGTGCCCGGTAAAGCAAACGTGTTGTGGCGCGGCAGAAAGCCGCAGGTTGCCATTATCGGCTGTGGCTCACTCCTGTACAACGCGCTGCTTGCTGCTCGTGAGCTCCAAGAAAAGCATAAGCTTGAGGTGATGGTCATCAATATGCATACCGTTAAGCCGCTTGATGAAAAGGCCGTGCTTGATGCTGCGCGCAGCTGTGGAGCCGTTGTGACCGTTGAAGAGCATCAGGTAGCCGGAGGTCTTGGGGGAGCAGTCGCAGAACTTTTGAGTAGAAAATTACCAACTCCGATTGAGTTTATTGGTATGCAGGGTGTGTTTGGCGAGAGCGGTAAGCCCTCTGAGCTGGTTGAGAAATACGGCATGGGCGTTAAAGACATTGTTGCCGCCGCACTGCGTGCTGCAGACCGAAGAATCGCAATTCGGAGCTAAATTTATGGTATAGATTACTTCAGTTTCAGAATTGCGTTCTAGGCACTGTTATGCGTACGCATAACAGTGCGGTATGATGTATATATGACATTGCCAAACAGTTTTAGAGAACCAGAATTGATCCCGCTTGTTGGTCCGATTAATAATCGGATAGCGTGGCGCGCAAAGGCATGGCAGGGAATGATTGGCTATCTCGCCGGTCTTGATCAACAAGAGCTTTCTGTTGCCTTGCAGATTCTAATCAGTTCCCGGGAGCGTACAAACATGGTTAAGCGAGCCGCAGTAGTAGATTGGCTAGCGGCAGGTATGAGCTATCGCCAGATGAATAGTGAATTGGGGGTTGCCTTGCAAACCATTCGTTCTATTAAGCGCGCGCTTAAAGATAAGAAGTACCAAAGTTATAGCGAGCGAAGTAAGACTGAAAGGAAGAAGGGGTTCCCTAGGGTAGATATAGCAACAAGTAGGCAAGATTCTATGCGAAGAGAACGCAAAACAAAATACGGTACATTTCGTACACGTTTCTAAGTTCATCCCACACTGTTGTGCGTACACATAACAGTGCGGGCAGGTGGGCCCATACCTCGTTATCGACTATGGGTGTGCTAGAATAATATTCATGGCTACAAAATATGACATTGTTTGTATCGGTGACGTGGTAGTTGATGCGTTTATCAGGCTTCACGAGGCCTCGGTTCACTGCAACGTGAATCACTCGAAGTGTGAGATTTGTATGACCTTTGCCGACAAGATTCCGTACGAGACGCTTGAGGTGATCGCCGGTGTTGGCAATGCTTCAAATGTTGCGGTTGGCGCGGCCCGGCTTGGATTTAAATCTGCGATGATTGCGGCGGTGGGCGATGACTTGTTTGGTAAGCAGATTTTTGAGGCATACGATAAAGAAGGAGTGGGTAAGGAATTCGTGAAGATAAACCCGGGTGTGCCGACCAACTATCACTTTGTGCTCAATTTTCAGGCAGAGCGTACTATTTTAGTAAAACACAACAGTTATCAGTACGCCCCGCTGTCTGTTATCGATGATGTGAACTGGGTGTATTTCTCTTCGATCGCTGAAAGCGCTATCGGCGTGCACGATGAATTAGCCGCGCATCTTGAGTCGCACCCGAATATTAAATTAGGGTTTAATCCGGGTACGTTTCAAATTAAGCTCGGCGCAAAACGACTTGAGCGAATTTATAAACGCACGCACGTATTGTTTGTGAATCGCGAAGAGGCGGCTCGTATTTTGCAAAACGAGGAGCGAGACATTAAAAAGTTATTTGAGGGGCTGCACAAATTAGGTCCTAAAATTATTGTGATTACTGATGGGCCGGAGGCGGCCTATGCCAGCGATGGAACCACTCAGTATCAAACTCCGCCGTATCCGGATCCAAAAGAGCCGTTTGAGCGCACCGGGGCGGGCGACGCCTTTGGCACTGGTTTTATGGCCGGCTTAATGACCGGATTGACCGTCCCGCAAGCCCTGCAATGGGCTCCAATTGAGTCTATGAGCGTTGTTCAATACACGGGCGCACAGAAGGGCTTACTCACCAAAAAACAGCTCCTAGAGTATTTAGACAAGGCCCCTGCGAGTTATAAAGTAAGCACCATGTAGTGATTGATAATACAAAACGCCCCGATGGGGCGTTTTGTAATTCGAGGACTCTTATTGGGGCATTCCGTCGCGGCGTTTCTTACGCAGGAAGGCGGGGATCTCCCAAATTGAGGAGTTATCTTCGGCAGGCGGAGGAGTAGGTGCAGCTTTTTGGGTCGGTTGCGTTGTCTGTTGCGGTCGCTGGCCCGGAAGTTTAAATTCGCGCACAACCGTTGCCGGTTCTTTAGTCGAGGCTGCCGGAGATTGAGTAACTGGTTGCGGTTTTTCGATCGGGCGGCGTAGGTCACGGGCGATAGCCGGCTCACGCTGGCGATCTCGTTCGTGTTCACGTTCTTTTTCTTTTATCGGTTGTTGGACTTGTTTGCCGTCCTGCTTTTGTTCTTTTTGTTCGCGTACGGTATTGGCCTGCATGTCACCGAAGAGGCTCGCCATATTCATAAGCTCAGGTGAGGACTTTGCTGTGCCGCTAAAGCCAGTTGCAATCAAGGTAACTTTCAAAGTACCGGCTTTAAGTTTGCGATCGTGATAGGCACCGAAAATAATTTTTGCAGACGGATCAACGGTTGCAGTAATTGCTTTGGCGATGTCATTGATTTCACTCATGCGCATATCGCGGCCGCCAGAAATACCAAAGAGTACACCGCGCGCACCTTCGATTGAAAACTCAAGAAGTGGGGAGTTAAGGGCTTGAGTAGCCGCCTCAACAGCGCGGTTTTGGCCACCGGCTACACCGACGCCGACAATTGCCGAGCCTGCTTCTTTCATAATTGTGCGAACGTCTGAGAAGTCGACGTTGATAATACCTGTAGTGGCAATCAGCTCGGTGATACCAGAAAGGGCATCGCGCAAAATTTCGTCAATTTTTTCAAAGGCGCGGACAAGAGGAGTTTCTTTCTTAATAACATTAAAGACGCGGTCGTTTGGAACTACGATCAAGGCATCAACGCGTTCACGCAGACGCATAAGCGCCTCTTCGGCAATACGAGAGCGCTGCGTTCCTTCAAACGTAAATGGTTTGGTGACGATTGCGACAGTAAGTGCGCCATTTTCTTTAGCAATTTCAGCAACTACGGGCGCGGCTCCTGAGCCTGTGCCGCCACCAAGTCCGGCAGTAATAAAAATTAAATCAGCGCCCTTAACCGCTTCAACAATTTCAGAACGGTTTTCTTCAGCCGCCTGTCGCCCGAGCTCCGGGTTCATGCCTGTGCCAAGTCCGCGGGTCAAATTTTTACCAATGTGAATGCGTTTACGGACCTGAGATTTTTCCAGGTCCTGCATGTCCGTGTTTACGGAAATAAGCTCAATCGAGCGCTGGTTGAAATGCGTTGCCATACGGCTAATCGCATTGCCACCGCCACCGCCAATTCCAAATACCTTTACTTTAACTTGGTAGGTGACCGGGCGTTCTATCAGCGAGTTATTGGTTGAAAGTGGCCCAGATTGTTTTCGGCGTTTTGCCATGCTAAGGAATGAAGTAGTTCAAAATTCGTTTAAGGCTGCTGCCAACGTTGCCAGATCCGCCGCCGATTCGTTCGACTGAAGTTTCGCTGGCACGCGGATAGGTGAGTAATCCTAGGGCAGTTGCACAGGCAGGATCCTCTGCTGTCAGCTGAACATCCGTATTGGGGCTACTAATACCAATCAGGTTCGGAATGCCTACTTGGGCGGATAATCGGAGCTCCTGACGGGCTAATTCGGTTATCGCAGGCATCTTTGCACCCCCTCCTGTCAAGACGATTCCGGCAGGGATTTGGCTCAGTTTTCCAACACGTTTGACCTCATTATTAACGAGTTCAAAGATTTCAGCAAGTCTGTCCTCAATAATCTCGGCAATGAACTTCCGTGTGACCGTTCCTTTGAGGCTTGGGTCAATTTTGTTGAGTTCAACTGCGTCGCGTGATGACACCTCTTTCGCGAGCGCGCTGCCGTAAGAAAGCTTAATAGTTTCGGCGATGGTGATTGGGATTCGCAGTCCGATGGCGAGATCGTTTGTAACTGCGCCAGAGCCAACAGGAATAATTGCAACGTGTGTGAGTCGGCCCTCTTCGTAAATCGCAATGCTTGTTTTGGCAAAACCAATGTCGATTAAAAGCACGCCGTGTTCTTTTTGCTCTTGAGTTAATACAGCGTGACTTGCAGCAAGGGGACTAACTACGAGCATCTCTGCGGTGCCGCCCAGTGTTTCAACGACACGTTGCAGGGGTTTAATGGAAGGCGCAAAGCCATCAATCATCATCAGCGTTACCTCAAGGCGTTTGCCGAGCATGCCAATTGGGTCTTGAATTCCGGCGATACCGTCAACAACAAATTCTTTAACCATTGAATCAAGTACGATGCGGTTTGCCGGCATCGTAATCGCACGCGCTGACTGTAGTGCGCGGGCCATATCGTCACTCTGGATTTGATCGTCAGCGCGAGAAACGGCAACTACGCCGCGACTTGTTTGGACTTTCATGTCTGGGCTGCCGACAGAAAGTGTGATGTGTTTGAGGCTGCCGCGCGCTAAATTTTTAAGCGAGCCGATTGGAGCAGAAAGTGCCTGGGCAAGTTGCGTAGGATTGTCGACAATGCCGCGGCGCAAGCCGGCCGAGGGGTGTTGTAAAAGATGCGTGAGTGTAAAAACGCCATCGCGGTCTGATTGTGCGAGGGCGATTCTGATTGTGTGACTTCCAATGTCGAGTCCAATGCGGTAGTGCATGCAATAAATAAACTAGAAAGAAAAAGCAGTCTTACAGCTGCTTAGCGAGAAGAGCAAGAAGATCGTCTTCTTGTTTCTCCATCTTCATTCTATCACGTGAGCTCTCGTGATCATGACCGAGCAGGTGTAGAATGCCGTGCACAAGCATGTGCATTAAATCCTCGCCGTGCTCTTTAATGTACGTCGGATTAATATAGAGCTCTCCGAGCGCCGGTTCTTTTAAATCTGGGCGGGGGAATGCTTGATCTGCCGTGAAAGAGAGGACGTTTTTATACAGCTCTTTATTACCTACAATAAAAATCTCCAGATATTTCTTTTCCTGCCCAAGTTCTTTTGCGAGAATTTTTGCAGCAGCGGAAATACTGCGTTTATGCTTCGCAGATTTTTTATCAAGAACGGTAACGACAATCATGATTACTTGCCGAATTTCTTTTTGAGAGTTTCGCTAATTGCACCAGTATCTGCTTTGCCGCGCAGTTCGGCCATCACCGCCTTCATCGCACTCGGAAAATCTTTGGCGCCTGACGCAGCCAAAATTCGTTCAACTTCCTTTGCTGTTTCTTCAGCAGACAATTGTTTTGGCAAATAACGCTGCACGATCAGTAATTCTTTCTGTTCGTTCTCAGCCATCTCTGGACGGTCACCGGTGACAAATGCTGCGGCCGCATCTTTACGCTTTTTCGCCTCGGTCAAAAGCACGTTCATTGCCTCCTCGTCGGTGAGCGTTGCGCTCGCACCGTTTTTCATTTGCTTCGCAATTTCTGCGTTTTTAAGAACTGAAGAAAGCCCGCGCAAGGTTGTAAGCTCGGCCTGATTGCCCGCCTTCATCGCGGTTTTAATGTCCGTCATCAATTGGTCTTTAAGTGCCATACCCTGTATATCAATCGCGAGTTATTAAGAGTTTGTAATACTAGTTAGCTTAACGAATTTCTCAGTTATTTGATACTCCGTACGCGCACGCTCCCGATTGCCGCGAGGCAATCCTCGCGATTGTATTACGGGGCATAGTTTTGTGTGTATATCAAATAATGTGGCTATCTTAGCACAAAACATGAAGAAAGGGAGGGGTACTTGACCCCCACACCAAGAAAGCAGCAGGTATGTTGTCGGTCATTTATATTTGATGGAAAATCGTAATTTTTTTACGAGAATCCATTTCTTAGAAAGGGCTTTACTGCTTTCTTGGTGTGGGGGTTGACAAACTAGGTAATAGTATGCTATAATCATTGAGGCCTAAAACGGCCGCTTTTCCACTGTCTGGAGCCCGTCTGCGTAGACGTGGCTGGAGACAGTTTCATAGGAAAGGGGCACCATGCCCAGTGACATCGCTCTGGACTTCGGGAAGGACGCAAAGGACTGCCTCGAGAAGGCGCTCGCCAAGGTGAAGCGCAGCGGGGAGGCCACGAGCGTTCTGCGTCTCGTCATCGACGAGGCGCCGGACTTCATGGACGATCTGGCCCAGCGCCTGATCGAGCGCGCCGCCGTCATCGTCGGCGACCGCGACTGCTTCCGGATGACCGACGACGACCTCGTCGTCCACATCCCGGCCCTGCCTCACGGCACGCTCGCGGAGATGCAGGCGGAGTACGGCAGCATCGTCAAGATCGAGAGCGACACCTCGACGACCGAGGCGGTCACTCTGCGCCTCGCCACCGTCCTGAAGTCCACGGAGACCAGCGGGATCGACGGCGCGACCTACGAGCGCCGGATTACGAAGCTCCGCACGGGCGGCAAGATCCTGGGCTTCAGCCATCGCAAGTGGCTCGTCGCGAACCAGGACAACGAGAAGGCCATTCCGGATGCCAATGTCCGCGCCGCTCTCAAGGCGCTCCTCGGGAAGGTCTACATCGACTTCTCGGGAACGATCGTGGTGCACGAGGACGGCCACCGCTGCATCCCGTGCGCTCTCAACGGCGGCCGGCGGTGGCACGGCCGCTGGCACCACCTCGCCGATCACTTCCACTCCAACGGTCGTGTCGCGGTCTCTGCAAGTAGCTGACGCTCGTGCCCTCGGCACCTCGGGTCTTCGGACTCTTGGCTCCTTGGGCACTCGGACTCTCGCATTTCTCGGCTCTCGAACGGCTTCCGCCTTCGGGAGCCGTTCACATTTTAATACAAATCAAAACCCGCTCGTGTGAGCGGGTTTTGTAAAATCTTTTTAGTATGCGCTGATACCCATTTTCTTTTTCTTCAGGAAGTCAGCCTTCATGTCGTTGCGGTGAAGCGCTGATTCTTTACGCTTCAGGCGGGAGACCGGGCGGTCGGTAAAGCGACGCTTGCGCACCTCTTTAACGATACCGGTTTGTTTCATGCGCTTATTGAAGCGGTACATGAGGCTGGTTGCTGATTCACTTTCGCGTTTACGTACTGAGAGCATGGGGTTGAATTATGAAGTAAGAATTATGAATTAAGGTTGGGATGCAGAAATCAATTTTGCTATCTCTTCGACTGACTGTTTTGGCGGCGCCTTCACGATGCTGTGTAGGTTGCTGCCACCGTCTGCTTTCCACCGGGGGATTACGTGGGCATGTATGTGGGGGATGCCTTGGCCGCCACCCTCTCCATCATTGATGCCAATCGTGAACCCGTCTGGCTTTAGCGATTTGTGTAATATATCAGAAACTCGCTTAACCGTCAAACCGAGGGCTGTGGCTGATAGTTCGGGTAGATCAATGATTCGCGCGGCATGGATTTTGGGAATAATAACCGTGTGACCGGTTGCGAGTGGGTGAATATCAAGGAACGCGAGCGTCGTATCGTCCTCGTAAACGATAAAGCTTGGAATTTTTTTCGCTGCGATATTACAGAAGAGGCAATCAGCCATGGTTGAGACTAGCCGAGTTTGCGTTTAATCATTTCCGCGAGCTTGGTCAGCGGCACCATTTCTTGGGCACCAGTTTTCATGTCGCGGATGATGATTGATTCCTCGTAAGCCTCTTTTTGGCCAAAGATCAGGGCAAGCGGGGATTCGGCTTTGTCTGCGGCGCGTAGCTGAGCACCAAGTGATTCTTTACCAAGGGACTCAATCACGCCGATGTGAGCTTGGCGCAGGGTTTCGATCAGGCAGAGACTCTTCTTTTTTGCGAGGTCACCAATATGGATTAAAAATACCTTTTCTTTTGAGCGTGCAGCCGGTAGCAGTTTGCGGTGCTTGAGTACCTCAAGAATGCGTTCAAGGCCAAGTGCGCCACCAACGGCAGCCGTTGATTTACCGCCTAATTCTTCAACAAGGTAGTCGTACCGACCGCCTCCTCCAAGCGCAAATGCAAGGTGCTCTTCACCTTCAGCCGGCTGAATTTTAAATTCAAAGACAGTTTTTGAGTAGTAATCTAAACCTCGCACCAAGAAGTTGTTGAGCGTGTATGGCAGAGCCAAGTTATCGAGATATTCAAGCACCTCTTTAAAGTGTTTTTTGCAGGGACTGCACAGGTGATCAAGGGTGGTCGGTGCGTTTTCTTTAAACGGCTGGCACTGTTCTTCTTTACAATCAAGTAAGCGCAGCGGGTTAACCAAAAGGCGGCGCTTACAATCGGCGCAAAGCTGTTTTTCCTTTGGTTTGTAGTATGCGGTCAGAGCTTTTTTGTAATTTGGGCGGCATGTTTTGTCGCCAATTGAGTTAACATCAATGACGACGTTTTTTATTTTTAGTTCTTCAAGAATGCGGTAGAAGGAAAGGATAATCTGGGCATCATAAATTGGATCGTTTTCAGTGCTAAAAACCTCGGCGTTGATTTGGTGGAATTGACGAAGACGACCCGCCTGGGGTTGTTCGTAGCGGAAAAGAGGTCCGACGGTGAAGAGTTTGACCGGGTGCGGCATGTGGCTCATCCCGTGTTCCATATATGCCCGGCAGATGCCGGGAGTAAATTCTGGTCGAAGCGCCAATTGCTCGCTGCCGCGGGATTTTAAGGTAAACATCTGCTTTTCAACGATGTCGCTTGATTCGCCGGTTGTGCGAGCATACAGTCCGAGTGATTCAATAATCGGCGTTGAAATCGGCAAAAAGTTATAGAAATCTAAGATTTCCTTTGCTACTTTGCAGGCTTTATCCTGAATAAGAGAGTCTGCAGGAAGGACATCGTGCATGCCTTTTACTGACTGAAAGTTTTTTTCGGCCGCATCGGCTTTCTTCGCTGCTGGTTTTTTGGGCATATAATATGAGATCTGATGATGCGTTACTGCGGTACTGTACTATAATCGGGAAGCGGAGTGATTCCAAATTGGCTGAGCGGGAAGATACGGAAGCGGGCGATCCCGGTGATTTCTTTCTTGCTCAGCGGTCCCCAGCTGCGGGAGTCGAAGCTGTTGCCGCGGTTATCACCCATAACAAAGTATTCTTGCTCTCCAAGAGTCACTGTTTTTGGTCCTGCGGGACGGATATCTGCTTTTTTATACGGCTCAGTCAGGATAACCGGGCCATCGTGCGTGGTAATACTAACCGTGTTGCCATCTACCGTCAATGTTTCGCCGGGTAGGCCGATAATGCGCTTAATAAAGTATTCTTTTTCGTTACCGGGATATTTAAAGACGATGACCTCGCCTCGTTCTGGCTGTCGGAAGCGATAGGTGATTTCGTCGACAATCAAGAAGTTGCCGTTATGGAACGAGGGTTCCATGCTGGCGCCTGAGACTAAAAAGGGTTGGGCGATAAAATAACGTATAAAAAGAGCAACGACCAGTGCGATAATTATTACTTCGAGTACGTCCCATACCTCAATAAGGCGACGCTTCAGTGTTTCGTTCATCATTGTATGAGAGATTGTACCAGAACTGATGTTAAAAATACACTCTGTATATGGTAGACTACAACAAACCAGAATGATTAGAGCTCTTGTTGCATTAGGAAATATTGGCACCGAATACGAACGCACCTACCATAATGTGGGCGTGTTCGTTGCGCAGCAGATTAAAAAGAGTGCGCAGGCCGAGGGGGTGGAGCTTGCCATGTATGAGCCGACGGGATTTATGAATGTCTCTGGCGCACCCGTAGTTGCCTGGCTTAAGATGAATAATTTATCGATAGGTGACTGCCTGGTTGTACACGATGAAAGCGATTTGGTGACGGGCGCGTATAAATTAGTTCGTGGCGGTGGCAGTGCCGGGCATAATGGTATCAACAGCTTGATTGATCATCTGCATACAGAGGATTTTTGGCGTTTACGCGTTGGTATTCGCGATCCGCGCGAACAGGTGCGAAAGAAAGCTGCTGACTTTGTCCTTTCATCGTGGAGCGGATCAGACGAAGAGGCGTTTAAAGTTATCGCACACCAGGCCTGGAGCGAGCTTAAAAGCCTTAAAAATTTTTAGGCGTTGAGCTTGGCAGTGCAGTAAGAGCACCTCGAAGGTTGTCGAAAAATACCGAGCTATCACCCTCGCGAGTTACCTGGCTGAGCGGTAAGTTGGCCGATTTGATAAAGGGCAGTGCGGTCAGGCGATCTTTGAAAGCCAGCGCAAGCGTGTCGGTTTTCGCATTGCCATTCATCGTGAAGTTGAGATTTGCATCAACGACTAATTTTTTGATCTGAATATCGTTACCGGCGGCATTTTTAAACGCCGATATGACAGGAGACCATGCGCGTTCTTTCTGTCTTATTTTATCGATAATTACAATTGTTTCATTGAATGTTTTAACTTTTTCCTGAACCGCCTTATAACTTTGCAGCGTGCTTGCATCAAAAGCAACACGTAGTCGATCTGTTAGTTGAGTCTGCTGCTGCATAAAGGCGTGGTTCATGAAGGCAAAGGCGCCCAGGACGAGTATAAGTGCACCGGCGATAATATTGCGCCAGAGGGCGACAAAATTAATGATGCGTTCTTCAAGGTATTCTGTTTGCGCATTTTCTGCAGTAAGACTGATCTCTAGGTCTTTGTTGCGGGTAACCGTTGCACGAAGTCCTGCGCCAAGGACAGAGAGCCAGCCGGCCTGCAGTTTTGGAAGCTCTGCAATCGCGAGGTTGTGCATGGTAATACCAAGTTTTTCTTGGACCAGCGTAATCAGCTCGTAGTTAAAGACAGGGGAGATGAGAATTGCATTCTTCATTTGCCTGCCTGTGCGGCCAACGTAGAAGTTGAGAACGCGTTGCAAATCTTGCGCAACAAAGTCTTTCATCTGGGTGAAGGTGAGTGTATCAACCGCGGAAAGTTCTTTGCTGATTTCGTGCCATGGCGTAAAACGGTTAAATGCAAGGTTGCCATTTTTAAGAATCAGCGACATCAGGCCCTCGCTGCTGACGTAGAGTACGAGGTAGTCTTCAGTGGCGCTGATACCTCCCCAGCGCAGGCGAATGAGGCTTGCGAGTGCGAGGGCGGGGAATTCAACGGCGACGGTTATAAATCCTGCGGCTTTTACTGCCTCTGTAAACGAGGTAATAATAGTGCGATTTGCAAATGCCCCCAGTAATTCAATTTGGCCGGCGTCGGGTCGCTCCTGAACCTCTTGATAATCATAAAAAGACTCTTCAATTTTAGCCGGTGAGATCATCTGCAGATTGAGCGTGATTGACTCAACGATTTGCGCCTGCGCAACGATTGGTACAGTGAATGACTGTGTGTATACGAGGCTCTGAGGAATAACCAAGATGACGCTGAGTGGTTTATTGGCTGAGGTGATCTGCGTATGTAAATTCTTCAGCGCCTGAGTGAGTAGGGCTGGGTTAACGATTTTGCCGCGCTCAATAATGCCTGGTGGTAAGCGCAACGAGGCCTGCGTGATAAAGTTATTTTTAATCAGCAGGTATTTAAGAGAGGTCGAGGAGATCTCCAGCGCGCCAATAGTGGTCGGCGCCGTCAGCGCCGATTTAACCCGTAAAAGCCAGTTGCTGAGTTTAAGCGGTAGCTTCATGGAGTTATTCTGGTATATCAATTATGGAGCCAACGGTAATCAAAGGTCCGCTGGCGCTGACATTAAGCACCGAAACAATACGATGTTTTTTTGTTGATGCTCTGCCGATTGCAATAATGCCGATTTGGTGATCGGGGTCGGTGATAGCGAGGGCGGGGTCGGTGCAGGTGTCTTTACATAGTGTTACATCTGCCGTTGCTGCTCCGGTAGTGATCTGATACGTTGCCGCACAGGTACTTATGCCTCCGCAGGAAGGATCTAAAATAACGCGCAAGATCGCATCATCAATTGCGGCGCGAGCTGCTGCAGCAGCTTGGTTCGAGAGGCGAGTGCCATACACGTTGCTGTTAATGTAGTAGAAGATAAATGCGCCAGCAACGGCAATTTCAATAATCAGTCCGCCCAGCAGTAGCACTACGGGGAGTGAGGCGATGCCACGAGAGCTTTGTGTCATTTTTAAGGTGAGCATGCGCGTTACAAGCTGTAGTTAATAATGACGTCGCGGACGGTCGGTTTGTATGAGAGTGAACTGTCGGATTCGAGGTGAATCTTGTAGCGTATGTAGCGGACGTTGTTGTGGTACGCGCGTTTGATTTTTATAGGTATATTTCTATCGAGCGGGGCATAGTAGTCAGAATTTGTGCCGCTCGGGCCGACAAAATTCCAACCTCCGACGTTGCAGGCCGGCGCATTTGTCGCACCATTAGTACAATTGCTTGTAGCAAGCTGGAAGAGTACTCGGGTGCCTACCGGCAGATCACCCGGATTGCCAAGCCAGGTCAAGGTGTTGAGCGCGACTCCATCTGCCATTCCGGTATCAAAGACGAGCGAGGTGAGTTCACCAACTGAGACGGTTGAGGCGCCAGTTTTGACGGCATAATCTGAAGAGGACGCATTGCCTTGGCGACTGCCGAGCCCAGGGTCGTTAGGGCACATGCTTACTCCGATTGGGTCGCCGGCCTGCGAGTGATCGCAGTTAAAGCTGATCCAGCCAATGCTGTCGCTCCAGGCCCAGCCTGTGAGAAATCCTTGCGCATCAATACCTACGTGATAATCAACGCCACCGACATTTGAGCAGTTGTTCGCGCTTGCGCAATCAAAGCTGATCCAGCCGGCAGAGTCGTTCCAACCAAAGCCTGAGAGATTGTTGCTTCCGTCTTGGTATGCACCAAAGAGTGATGAGCCGCCTCCAGGCGGAGGGCAAATATCGCCTCCAGGTGAGGTAGCACAATCAAGCGCAACATATCCAATGCTACTTGAGCCATAGCCAGTCGTTGTTGTATTCGGAGAGAGCGTTACGTTGTTGTATGCCAGGAAGTCAATCCAGCCAATCACGTCGTTCCAGGCGTAGCGATACGTTGCATCAATTCCATTGCCGCTCGTACTTTGCAGATTCGCTGTTGTGCTGGCGATCGTGAGACTGCCGGCGGTTGAATATCTGATATTGGTTGAGGTTGTGAATTCTGTTGGAAGCGTTGAGACAACACCGTCTGTGTTAGTAAATCCTCCTGACCAATCCGTTTGGGTAAAGAGGCGATTTCTGATGCGGCCCAGATAGGTGACAAATCGAACATCAAGCGTCTGACCGTATTGCGACCATTCTGTGATTGCCGTTACTTTGAGAGTGGAAGGGTCTAATGTTCCCGAAGAATCCACAATCTGTTCGTCTGCATCTCGATATACCGGATCAAGAACAAAATAGCGCTCATACGTTGTTTCGTTAAGCGTTACCGGTTCTTTACCGGTTGAAGCCGCATAAAATGTAGTCGTTGTTGTGACTTGATATTCAGTTGTTCCATCCTTTGTTAAATTATCGAGTGTATGCCAGTCTGCGTTTGAAATAGTACGCAACTCTTCGATGAGCGCATTGGTAAGTTCAATGGCTGGTTGACTGTGACTGCTTTGGCTGTCGAGCCTAAGGGTAACGGTCAGCGCACCTATTGCGCCGATAATAAAAAGAGTCCCAATACCAAGGGCAACAATAAGTTCAACGAGTGATTGTCCGCGGCGCGAGTTGAGGGACATGTCCCTTTAAGTATACCAGAGGTATGGACGATTTCGCTTCAGCTAGCGCAGGTCGATGCGGCCGTTTGCTTCGATCGTTATCGAGCGTGAGGTTGTTGGAGGGCTGGCTGTTTCTAGTGTGAGCGTGGTGCTTGCGGTTGGAGCACCTGTGCCTTTATTAAAAATGATGCTCGTTGTCGTTGGTGCTGCGGGCGCCGTAAATCTCACGGCGTTTGGGAGGGCTGTATATTCTGTGGTTGTTCCCGGGGCGCCAATATACATCGGATCGAGCAGGAGCGTTTCATCAACTGAAAAAAGCGTGAAGGTAGCATCGGTTGGACTAAGATTGTTGATATATACTCCCCAGCGATATCCTTCTTCTTGTGTTGCAGAGCGCTGCTGCGCTGTTCGGAGTACAGTAACAAGCTTATCAGCCGCTTGAGTGACGCGCAGGCCTTTGTTTGTATTTCCCAAATAAAATATACCGGTGCCCAGCAGGAGCATGCTGATCCCGATTACGATAAGTAATTCTATAAGCGTAAACCCTCGCGTTGTTCTCATGGTTTAGAATTGGCTTGTCAGCTGATAGATTGGCACGATGATTGCCAGTGCGATACCTCCAATAACCAGACCGATAAAAAGGAGCAAGACCGGTTCGATAAAGGTGATTGCGCTCTTGATCGATGCATCAATTTCACTTTCATAAAAGCGACCGAGTGTTTCGAGGATTTCATCGAGGTGGCCGGCTTTTTCAGAGATTGCCACAAGGTTGGTGACTACCAGCGGGAAGGTGGTTTCTTTTCTAAAGGCATCGCCAAGTGTTAATCCGCGGGCAATACCCTCGTCGGCAATACGCCGAAGGCTCTTAGTGAGCCCCGGGTGACCAACGGTGTCGGCCGTGATGCGCAGCGCCTCAAGAATTGGTACGCCGGCTTTTAGAAGAGAGGAGAGAGTGTTTGCAAAGCGTTGTATGGCTAGATTGTATTTAATTTTTTTAACAACCGGCGCTTTGAGCATCAAGGTGTTCATCAAATCCTTGCCAGCCGTTGTGCGAAGACCAAATATAATTCCCAGCACGATAGCGATCAGTCCTCCTAATAAGATAAAAATGTGATCGTTGATAAATAATCCGGTTGAGAACACAACACGCGTAAAGAGTGGCGGAGTAAAGTCGCCGCCGGTAAAGACATTGGCGAGCTTTGGGAGCGCAAAGGTAGTCAGCAGTAAGAGGATGACGATCGACATCGCAAAGAGCATGAGCGGGTAGACGAGTGCCGCCTTGATTTTGCCGCGCAGCTCTTTTTCTTTCGTGAACGAGACAGAGAGGTCGTCAAAGACCGAATCAAGATTTCCCGAGGCCTCACCTGCCTTCACGAGATTGACGAAGACGTTTGAGAAAAAGCGGGGATAGTGTGCAAAGGTGCTGTAAAACGGTTGACCGCGCTCAAGATTGTCGCGAATTTCGCTCAGGAGGGCGCGCAGGCCGGGTTGCTTGAAGTCGCTGATCAAGATATTGATCGCCTGAAACAGATCAATGCCCACCTTCAGCATGATCGCGAGGTATTTTGTAAGGAAAATCTTGTCGTTGACGCTAATTGATGCGCGCACGCCACCGCTGTTTTTAGCGGTTATAGGTGATTCTTTGAGTTGCTTAACCGAAATTGGTTTTAAGTTGCGGCTTGCAAGTACGCTTAAAAGTTCGACGGTGCTGTTTGCCTCCTCGTTTCCTTCAATTAGCTTATTGTCTGCTCCGGTAGCGGTATAGTGAAATTTCATACCAAGTAATTTCAGTATACCACGATGATCTTCTTGCGTGAGGGTATGAACTACTCTCTGATGACGCGCAGAACTTCTTCGATAGATGTCTTCCCTTGGCTGGCTTTTGCAAGTCCGTCTTCAAACATTGTTTTCATGCCGGCTTGGCGCGCGAGATCGCGGAATTTTTCAAGACTAAATCCCGGCTCGACGATATAGCTGCGTAACGTTTCGTGCATCGCTAGTAGTTCGTAGATACCAAAGCGCCCGCGGTATCCCGAGTGTCCACAGCTTGAACAGCCTTTCCCTTTAAAGAGTGTTTTAGGAACCTGTGTTTCGGGCGGCAGGTTGAGTTCTTTAAATTGATCCTCGATAATCTTTTTGATTTCAAGCGGTGTTTGATATGAATACAAGCAGTCATAACAAATTTTACGAACCAAACGTTGAGCGAGTACGGCGTTGATAACAGCAGAAAGCAAGAATGGTGCTACGTGCATATCAATCATGCGGGGAATCGCGGTCGTAGCATCGTTAGTGTGCAAGCTTGAAAGGAGTAGGTGACCGGTAAGTGCGGCGTGTACAGAGATCTCTGCGGTTTCTACGTCGCGAATCTCACCGACCATGATAACGTTCGGGTCCTGACGCAAAATGGCGCGCAGCGCGCTGGCAAAGGTTGTGCCCGCCTGTTCATTAATCTGTGTTTGATTGACATACTTCATGTCGTATTCAATCGGGTCTTCAACGGTGATGATGTTGACCTCCGGGCGATTAAGCAGGTGCAGGATTGAGTAGAGCGTCGTACTTTTACCTGATCCTGTTGGTCCGGTAACCAGCACCATTCCGTAGCTTTTTGTCGCATTTGCAGTCAGCTCTTTAATGATCTCCGGGCTCATGCCGAGTTCTTCAAATGAAAGAATTTGACCTGCGCCTACCAGCAGACGCAGTTCTACCTTCTCGCCATACATTGTTGGAAGGATTGAGACACGGACATCGACGCTCTCGCCGCTAATTTTGTAGTGAAAACGGCCGTCCTGAGGATTTGTGTGTTCATCCAGCTTCATGCCGGCAAGAATTTTAAAGCGAGCCACGATAGCCGGATGAATTTCTTTTTGAATCCTGATAATTTCATGCAAAATACCGTCAACGCGGTAGCGAACAAGGATCTCTTTTTCGAGCGCCTCAATATGAATATCTGACGCGCGTAGAGAGATTGCGTAGGAGATAATGTTGTCTGTAATGGCAATAATAGGCACCTGTACAGCCGCCTCAGAGTCTTTTTTGCCGGAGAGCTGCAAAGATGCCTGGATGTTTTCTTGAATGATTTTTCGGAATCCTTCAACTTGAGCTTTTCCGTAGAAGGCAAATACGCGGGCAAGATTACTGCCGGAAACTAAGAATGGTTTTACTTTTGTCTGGAATTTTGTCTCAAGATATTCGATCGCCGACAAATCGCTTGGGTCTTCCATGGCGACGTCGAAGGTTCCATCACTTTCTTTCTTGAAGATTGCAAGGCGTTTTTCACGGGCAAAATCTTCAGTGACGAGGCGTAGCATCTCTTCATCGGTTGCGCCCGGCTCAAGCGTCGCTATAGGTACGCTGAAAAAGCGGGAAAGTAGATTCATATAATACTCATCAGTCATTATGTTTTTACTGATGAGTATGCTTGCCGGACCCTGACCGATACGCTTTGCCTCACCGGCAAGTTCATCAAAGCGTTCCGCGGTAACAATCGCGTCTTCTATAAGAATTTTTTTCAGGCGGTCGGCAGGAATTTCAATCATGTACTAAGTATACCCCTACCCCCGCATGAATCCTATAGGAGTCATAGTTAGTATAAGTTTGGAAAGCCGATTAAAACGAAAAACGACAATTTTTGGAACAGAGGAAAGGCGAGAACGGCGAGAATGCCACTCGGGATCCAAAGGTGATACAGGGAAAAGCGATATTCCTTTCCATGCCGCAGAGTTCCGTAGATCGCAGCAAGTATTGCAAGGGCGAGCAGGCTTGCTAGATAGGGAATCCAGTACGGGTGGCGCATCAAGAAAAATGTCGTCGTTATATAGAGCGCCTCGGTTTCATGCAGTCGCTCACTAAAAAAACGAATTTTAGTTACGATGAAATAGATGATAGCGCCTAGTACTGCAGAAAAAGCATATGGAGCAAAGATGCGCGACCACACGGTGTGGGCAAATGCGCTAATAGGGGCATACGGCGGAACGAGATATTTAATTGGCGCCGGACTCAACGCAGCCACCTCGTATTGTATGTATGCCTGTAGGGCAAGAATACTAAAAATGCTTAGGCCTATAAGCGTAAGCATAAGAGTTTTGTGGCGTACCAAAAAGGGGCGCCGTAGGCAGTGCGCCCCTCCAAGGAGACAAAGTAGAATGATTGTTACGATGTCTAGTACATTCATCAGACAAGATTACAGAGCGAGGCTCGGGTAGGTTCCAACTTCATAGCGGTCAGGCTGGTTGCCGCCATCAGTACCTTCAACGTCGTCTGAGCCTGGGGTTGGGCTGTGTCGGTAACGGCCGCTCTCCATGTGGGCATTGAGCTCAAAAGTTAGGTTTGTACCGTTGCAGGCATATGCATAATAGGTGGTTGCGTCTGTTCCATTAGGATCGCGTGGAAGAACTGAAAGCGGGGAGCCACCCGTGATGTCGTCAAATTTAACCGGCACCCATCCGCCGCCAGTAATGGCTGTGCTGGTTGAGCCAGATTGGGAGTATGATGCAACAAATGGATTAGTGGCTGAGGCTTTATCTGAACCAAAGTTAGTTCCACAGGTGAATGAACCATATTCGATATCTGGACTGGTAACAGTAGTCAAATAGAGGGAGATAGCGCCCTTAAGTGAGCCAAGGTCGCTGATGCGCTGACTGTCACGAGCCTGGCGGAACAGTTCAGCCGGGTTCAAGACCAAGACAGTGATAGTTGCTAATACTGCGAGAATTCCGATGACGATGAGCAGCTCAATGAGCGTAAACCCTTTTTTCATAGTGACATTATTAGTTAGTAAGTTTTTAGTGACATAACCAAAACTCTTTGCGTGAAGAGTCGCCGGTTAATTCAATATGGTTTAATCATACTCCTGTCGGAGTGTATTCACGCATTTGTATTGTGGATAAGTCATGCGTAAATTGTATGCAAAAACAAAACAACCCCCGAAGGGGTTGTTTTGTGAGAAGCAACTAAAGAATTAAGGTGCTAGGGGTGTCGATGACATGCTTGTCCCTATTTCGTACATTCCTGTAGCTGATCCACCGTCGGTCGTCATGAGGCCGACGTATTTGCTGCTTTCAAGTACAGCTCCAAGTCTGAACAGACCGCCAGAAGTACCTCTGTAGGTGTAAAAGTATGTCGGGCCATTCACTCCGCTTACTAACACCGGGTCGATAGGCAATTGAGCGAGAGGAGAAGGCGTAACACCGCTAAAATCAACACCAACCCAACCTGCTCCGCCGGTTGTTCGGACTATGTTAGTAGTGCAGGCGGTACTGTAAATACTTAAAGTACTGGCGTTACACGTGAGTGTTGTGCCTGTGGTGTAAGGAGTCGTGCCGAGTGTTACTGTCGCATTAGCCTGCGTGAACAGAATCGCATCATTAACAGTCTTTAGGTCGCTCATTCGCTGACTGTCGCGGGCCTGCGCAAAAAGCTGAGCTGGGTTGAGCACCAAGACGGTAACCGTTGCTAATACTGCGAGAATTCCGATGACGATGAGCAGCTCGATGAGCGTAAACCCTTTCTTGTGACCCATAAGATAGTTAATAGTGTTTAGTAATTATAGATATCCAAGAGGGCACTCCTCCTGTTCTTATAGTTAAGCATACAGTATCCAGCCTGCGAATAGGCGAATTGATGTGGATAACTATTGAACGCTCGCGAAAAACGTTGATACGCGTTTAACAAGATCGTCAATTGCGATGTGTGCTTTAACAAAATATTCAACTGCGCCGTAGTCTTTGGCTCGTTTAATGTCTTCTTCTTGTGCAAGATTAGAGATGATCATGAAGGGGACTTTCATCGCTTCTTTTTTCATGTCTTCAATGACCTCATATCCTACTTTGCCCGGCAGAATGATATCGAGCAGCAGAAGAATAGGGCGTTCTTTTTTAAGAGCCGCAATTACCTCGTCGCCGCGCGATACGGTGGCTACCTCAAAACCTTCGCGTAGTAAGCGATTTTTCAGAAGCGTTGAAAGAAAGGAGTCGTCCTCGGCAATTAGAATCTTTTTGGAGGCTGCAGCCATATGTAGACTTAGTATACCTCCATGCTGTCCTGGTTGCTACTGCGTTAGCCACTGTACGTCTTCTTTCAGAAGCAGATAAGCTTCAATTGTGATCGCTCCGCTCTTTAATTTTCTATCAAGCTCATCAATGAAATTAGCCGCCGCCTTTCTGCTTATCGTTGCCTGTATTTTTTCTGCTTGCAATATTGCTATTTGCGCAGAGGTAAGCTTTGCAATCTGATTAGCTGGTATTTTCGCCCGTAAATCAAAAATTCTTTTTTCTAATTTGATTATTGTATTAAGCGTGCTTTTAAAATCATTTTTCACCTCACTCTTCTTAATCCAGTCATTATTAAATGCTATTTGTACGTCGGTCAGCGTACTCGTTGCATCAGCGTAGTGAAAGAAAATCTGCTTTTTCTCGCGCGGGTTGCCGGCTTTATCATACGCAAGAAATCTGAGCTCATGTACACCAAGCGGCATAGAGATTAAGCTCAGGGCTGGTACGCCAAGTATTTTTTCGTCCAGATATGTTGTGAGTGAGCTCAGTCCTGATTCTGAATCAGTTGCGCTTGGCATTAAGAATATAGGGTATAGTCCACGAGCAATCTCAAAATTAGGCGGGAAAGAATAAGTGATATCGGGCGGTGTTATATCACGTACATCAGTTCCTGATACGGTTGCAGTTGGCGACACAGTTCCATCAATCGATCCATTGCCCTCATTATCTATAGAAAGCAGGGCATTATCGATTCCGCTGGTATAACTCAGTGTTGCAGTGGTGGAGGTAGTTACCAGGGGTTGGTTAAGATATGAAGTTCGCTTGGTTAATTCGCTGCCAGTTAGTTGTCCGATGTCAAAATCAAATGTTCCCGTCGCATAGGCTTTGATAACAACTCGGTACGTATTTGTAGCTGAATCTGGTACGGTCACAAAATTATTGTCACCGATGATGTCATAGCTGCTATCAGGAATTCCGTATTCAATATCACCAAGTGCATTTGGCCCGAGATGGTTATTTTGGCTGTCGTAAATATCTAGCGTAACAGGGGAGTGGGTGGCGAAGGCGATTTTTTTGTCGAATGCGCAGAATGCGGACGAAGTAGATACTCCATCTGCGATGGTATCCGGGTGGTTATTCAATATATTTTCTATTTGATTGAGTACGCCCGTGTCTTTTACAAGGTTTGCATGACTTGCCTTGCTGTAATAACGTTTACTGCTCGTGACTGCTACGGCACTTTCGAGCGGAACTGTTTTGTCGCCTAGTGTGTACGAAATAGTTTTTTTATCGTGATCAAGCACGGTTATTTTACCGATAGTATCTGTATTTCCGCAGCCCACAATGTTATAAACAGTTGTGCTGGCGGGAAGACTATAGTTGTCCAATGCATCGTGAAACGTACTAGCGCGGTCAACGAGAGTATGATTAAGTCCGAAATCTTTTAGGAATTGAGTTGTCGAAGCAAATGAAAGCGCCTTCGTTGTATCCTGGTTGCTCGAACGATTGTCGACGATATAGCTACCGCTTATGTTCGAGTATTTTCGGGAAGGCAAAAGTTCGTAGACTGCTGGAGAGTTTTGAGTTATAACACGGGCTCGTTCTGCATTGAGAACCGGAATACCAAGGCTATCTCCATACAGAAGAACTTTAGCCGCCTTGATTGCGCCAAGGTGCGGAGTACCAAGGAAAACAATCTTGTCGATATTGTTAGTTGTGTTCGCAGTTCGTAAATATTCTTTTAAAAGCAGCCCTCCCATGCTGTGAACAACGACATCTGTTTTCTGAGTAGTTGAGCTTGCGTCAGCAGCTTGAATTATTTTTCCAAAATCTAAGGCTGTTTTACTTAAATCGCGCCGCCAATCGTAAGGATTTTGGTATAAAGGAACATTGTTTTGTTCGGCATATGAAGTCAGTTTTTCCAAGATGTCTCTGTAGACGTTGAAACCCAAAGTTGCTTGATCAAGAATTTCATTTGTTTTAATTAATTGGTTTGGTAATTCAGTGGAGCTTGTCGAAAGGCTAAGAAAATTTAGATGAAAATCAAATGGTAGTAATAAGTTTCCAGGCCACACCTCTTCATTATTTGAAACTTTATTCAATTTAGTCCCTAAAATTCCCGGTATAAAAATTACAGGTTCCGGAGAGTTGTAATAATATTTATTAGGATCCATGAAGGAGTATGGAACATTAAGATCTCCAAATGACAGAGTTAAATAATCGTTTGCATTTAATTTTCTACCCAAAAAAGATTCAGAGTCCGCTTGTGAGATCGGGCAGCTATCTCCGTAGGCATACTTGCAATCTGCAAGACCGATTGTCGGCTGCCGTCTATGCAGCGCATTAACCGGTAATTCGTAGTGACTGCCCGGTGTAAAAATAATGGACTTAGCAAGAGGGTAGGCATAGTTAATATCGAAATTGCCGCCGGCTTCAAGATTCACGGCAAGATCATGATTTGGGTCAAGATCAATTCCGACGCGATTTGGATTGGGGTCACCCTGATCAAATATTATCTGCGCATTTATGCCGGCGAGCAGATTAACAGCTCGTGTTTTTCCAATCCAATCAAAACTCACCATGAGTTTATTACTCGCGTTGTAGTATAGTTTCGGATTTTGAAAGGGGATAACCGGCAGAGGATTGGTCGGAGTTGTATAAAAATGTTTCACTGGATCATCGTAGTTTACCTGAGCGTTAGAGCTAGTATTTGTTAGTTCGATAATTTGGATTGTGATGAAATCGCTGGACGAGAAAGAGATTTTATTAGGAGGCACACCGGGATTAATATACGCCTTTATAGTGCGCGGTAAAGAAGAGGAAAGGTTTTGATCGAAAAAAGGGTTGGCGCCACACCCACCAACGGACCCCGAAGTAAATCCAAATTTCCCTAGGCCACCGTAGGAAGAATCAATATTATATTTTAAATCACCAGTAATATCCTCATCATAAAGACCAGCATAGTTGATAGAGCTGGTTCCGTTTGGATTGTATCGGTTGAACCAAACCGCTACGATGTTTTCATTGCAATCGGTGCTTCCTGGAGGCAGAGAAGAGGTAGAGGTGACCCAATCAAAAGAAATGTAATCTCCGCTGGAATCCTGGCCGAAAAAGACATTTTGTATGGGATCACTGGTGCTGGCTTGGATAGAGCGTAGCCCAATAAAGCTAGCAATGATTACGATACTAAAAAACGTCGTCCGGAAAATTATTTTTTGGAAGCGTATTAAGATTACTTTAATCATATTTGGAACCTACACGTTCGCGCCGAAAGAATCAAGAGAAACTTAGGAAATCTTTAAATACCCACCAAACGAATAGGAGTAGCGCTAAATAGAACGCTACGGCTCCTCCGAAAAAGAATACGGTTTCTTTGATAGGTTTTTGTTCTAGCGTTCTTCCGGTATATATCCGTATAGTAAGAAATAAGAATGAAAGAGCTCCAGATATTAAGATTGCTATTAAGAATGCGAGTATCTCGGATTGATTGCGGGCAATTTGGTCATAAAGAAAAAGAAGATTGAGATGAGAGCTCGAGTTAAAGATATTTCCAAAAGTTAATAATCCATGTATCAAGAATCCTACTATTCCTATCAATATGTATCTTATCATTTTCTTTATGTTTTATATTTTTGGTAGCCTTACATAAAACGTTGAGCCAAATCCTTTTCCTTCGCTTTCTGCCCAAACTTCGCCGCCATGAGCGCGGACAATTTGTTTACTGATGTAGAGACCCAATCCTGTACCTTGGATTTTTTTTGCAACTCCTGGATCACGGCGGAATTGTTCAAACAGAACAGGCAGTAATTCTTTGTCCATGCCGATACCAGAGTCTTTGACCGTAATAAGTACGCTCTTTTGTTCTTCTGTAAGCAGTACCTTTATCCAGCCTTTTTCAGTGTATTTAAGTGAGTTCGAAAGTAAGTTTTGAACAACTTGACGGAAGCGTGTCGTATCCATTTTTACATCAGCTTTTGCCACCTTCGTTTCGAAGGTGATATCGATATTCTTCTGGCCTTTTGCCAGAGGGGCATAATCTTCTGTGCAGCCCTTAACAAAAGAAACGATATCTTTAATTTCAAAATTGTAGTCCATTTTGCCTTCTTCAATTTTTCGAATATCCAGGAAGTCATCGACAAGTCCAGTCGCGCGATCTGCGGTTGTCTTAATTTTTTGGATGGTTTCCTGAATCTTTTCAGGTTCTTTATATGTACCGTCCGCTATTAAACTTGCAAATTGCTTAATGATATTAAGAGGGGACTTTAAGTCGTGGCTGGCAAATGAGAGGAACTGACTCTTTTGTTCGTCGAGAACTTTGAGTTGCTCATTGGCACTTTTTAGTTGCTTAGTGAGTATTTCAAGTTTTTCTCGTTGCTCAACTTCCCGGCGGACGCTTTTAATAAGGAAAGCACCGAAGAATAGGGCGAGTGTTAATGTGATACCCACCAGCACCAAATTACTTGTTGACTGCACAAAGAAAAGTTCCGCTCCTATGAGAGTACATAGGGCAACAACCAGAGCTTCAGTGCTCAGCACCTTGATTTTGAGCGTTTTGAATTTGACTATGCTATAAACTAAAAATCCTATAAAGATGGGCATTCCGAAGAGTCCATATTGGCCCAAGACCCAATCTTCGCTAAAACTGCCCACAATGTTTCCCCAAGAAAAAGCTAGTAGAAAAAGGAGTAGTCCGAAACTTAAAAATAATATTTCTTTACGAGCCTTATTTTCGGCCATTTTATAATGGCGGATTGCAGATATTGCTATTGCGCACACCATGAAGATTTCAATGATGTATGTGTAATATGAAAAGATGGTTTCGTTGGCAAGGCACGTAGTTATATCGAAACTCGCTAGTATATACTGCGTTGGCCCGAGAAGTACAAGCGGAATATATAATGCTGCAAATAGCAATTTAGATTTAAAAGAAATATCTTTACCTGTGGCCAGGGTGTTGAATAGATAGCCGGCAGTAATATATACAAGTGGTTCGATGAGGATGATTGCCGACCAGACGAACATGATGAGGTCGCTGCGATTGCTTCCCCAAAATACCGAGTCGCAAAAAACCCAAATCGCAAATATTGCAAGCATTCCAGCAAGTATTTGGCTTGATAATGCTGTTCGGTTTTTACGGTGTACGAAAAGCGCGAGGAGTAAGGAGATTATTAGAATTGGTAGGTGAGAATACAAAATAACCGGGCTAGCATTCGGCCCAAAGAATAGGTATTGAGCTCCTTCAAAATCGCAAAGTGGAGCAAGCATGCATTTATTATAGCAACCTTACGGTAAGGGCCATATCATTCGGGTTGGAGCCATATTGATAGGCTAGATTCAAGTGTATCGTTTCGCCTTTATTTACCGTGAGCGCAGGCTTAAGAGCTATGTGTATGTCGCCGTTAAGAAAAGTTGTATCGTTTCGTCCAATAATCTGGCCTGATGGCATCGTTATTTCACTATATATTATTAAGCTATTCGCTGTGCCATTTGCAGTAATCGGTAGTTGTAACGAGATATTTACGCCGGGTCCGCTAGGGTGCCTAAAATCAATTGCGTCATAGAGGGTTGATTTTGATAGCTGCTTAGAGGGAATAAGAAAATTTTTGTCAGGCGCAGGCACGATCTCTTGCTTGTGTTTAACAGAGCGGCCGAATGAAGATTCGGCCAGATATACATACGAACGCATAGCAGCTGGTATGACTACGCCATTTTTTTTCAGAAAATCTAGAGAGTGATTAACGATTTCGACTTGTTTTTCGTAGAACATTCCCGTATAAATGTTTTCGGAAATTATTAAGTCAACTTTTTTGGGTATTTTGTACTGCAGGGCGTTACCATAAATAAAATGCAGGCGCCCAGGTTGTATGACGTTTGTTGATTCGAGGTCTTTCTTGATTTCATTGGCAAGTGCATGAGTTTCGCGTGCTAATTCAACGCCGTATACAGTGGCACCTTTTGCTGCAGGCAAAAAAGATAATATTCCAGCTCCCGCTCCAGCTTCGAACACGATACTATCTTTTTTGGTAACTTTATCGATTTCTTCTAAGAAAATCAAAGAACGATTTTTATCTAGTACGCACCGTACGGCATCAAGAGTATGCAGCCCTTGTGTATCGATGTTCTCGTGATCAATAAGCTCAGTCTTTGATTTTTTCAAAGTTTTACGCAATTTTGTGATCAGTCCGCGTCGTTCGCATGCGGCGTAGACTTGATCATAAATACGAGTTGCAAGTGATTTCATACATTGGTTATTCTTGCGCAGTCGCAGTATCTGTAATGACAACGAATTTTTTTAGCACCATATATCGATAATACATGAGTGTTATGGAGATTAAGATTGCTAGAATAACAACAATCAGTAATTTCTTTGATCGATTATCCATAAGTGGTATGATTACTTCATAATATCATATGCAACACATTAAAACTTTGATTAAACCGAGCGCGCGTCACGGAATAGGTTTGTTTGCCGATCAATTTATTCCTAAGGGAACGACTACCTGGCAGTATGACCCAGCCTTTGATAGCTCTTTCTCTGAATCTGATATTGAGCGTATGACTGAGTCTGCGCGTAAGGTTTTTTTGAATTATGCTTATTTTGATAAAACTCTGAATAAATATGTTCTCTGCTTTGATGACCAGCGGTTTATTAATCACTCTAAAGAGCATGCGAATATTCTTTCTACGATCGAAAGAGATATAGCGATACGTGATATAAAGCAAGGTGAGGAATTATTGTGTGATTATGATGGATTCGACGATACATACTTTAAGCGTCACGGTATGAATATCGCCGATCTCAAATAGTCCTAATCATTACCTGCGTGTGCCACGGCGATAGAGAAGTGTTGCAATAAGTATATTGAAAGCTGCTAGATATATTGGATAAATCCAGATTTCAAAACGCCAAGATTCAATAGCGAAAAGATTGATTATGTTTGCAGCTGCTTCGAGCGTCCATGCCGGTCTATCTTCATTTTGAGGTCTGAGGAATGACTTTTTGATCGTCGGGATTATGCCAATGCAATCAATCGCTATATTGATTAATAATCCCCACAGTGGAGAATTGGTTGCATACCAAACTGCAAGCGCGCATAGTGCGCCGATCAGGATTCGTGTATCTGAATTTGACCATAGTCCTTCGCCGTAGCGAAGGGATAAGGCTGCTATAAGCAGAGGTCCAATAACGTAGGCGAGGGGAACCCAGATTGTTTCTCGGGCGCCGCCTGAATAGTAGGCGGCTGCGGAAACTGCGCCAGCAAGCGTTAGAATCCACCATGTTACCCGACTAGGCTTCGTGGTGCCTTTGAGGATTGCTCGTAGATAAAGTCCGTATGCAATCAGAGAAAGGCTGCCAGCAATGAGGCCTATGATTTCTTTCGTGCTTTCCATCAATAAATATTTTTATCCGGATACCGCGTACCGCGTTTGATAAAGTTTGTTTCTATATCCTTAAGTTTAAATTGTTCTCGGAAATACGCTTCAATGATGTCGAGGGCAAGACCGTTTTGACAGGTATATACATCTGCGCTGACAAAACCACGTTTCGGAAATGTGTGAATGCTGATATGGCTTTCTTCGATAATGACGTAACCGCTCCACCCGCCGGGATCTTTTTTATCGTTGCCTGCGGCACTAAAAACCTGAGCAGGAGCCAGTGTTTTCATGCTGAGTTTATTAACTAAAGAGGTAAGAGTACTCAGCACAATTTCTTTATTATTCAATCGCTCAAATGAGCCGCCATACCCGTCGATCGTTACGTGTTCTCCAAAATGCATATCTTTGAGCATAACATAAAACCCCGTTTTTTGCGGGGTTTTATGTTATTTCGAGATTGCGTTTACTCGTAGCTAACTGAGGCAACCGTGAACGGAACAACGGTGCTCTCCAGCTGGA
>CAZXKC010000007.1:0-50737 GCA_964641225.1 uncultured Candidatus Saccharibacteria bacterium | reverse complement strand
CGAACCATCATCAGCGGATTAAAAGTCCGTTGCTCTACCACTGAGCTATAGGGGCTCCTTTGAATTAGCCTGGTAACTTGATTTAGGATTATACAGAAAAACAATTTATTCGTAAAGTCGCAAACTTGCACTTCAGCCGTTTTTTGTTTACACTCGTATCTATTCGTTTATTATTTTAATTTAGATTAATTCATGCGCAAAGGTTCACTCGTCCTTATAGGCATTGTCACCGTTATTTCAGTGCTCGCGACATTTTTTATTCACCCGGATTTTTGGGGTAGCAGCCGACCATGGAAACTCGGTCTTGATTTAGTTGGAGGCAGTCACTTGGTGTACGAGGTTGATATGACGAGCGTAGCAGCGGCAGATCGTAACGACGTCATTGGTGGTATTCGTGACCGCATCGAGGCACGCGTTAACGCAACTGGCGTGAATGAGCCGCAGGTTATTACAGCGCAGCAGGGTGATGTGTATCGTCTAATTGTTGACATCGCCGGCGTTAAAGACACCTCAGCTGCTATCGCTCAAATTGGCCAGACGCCATTTCTTGTATTTGCAGAGGAGGGGATGATCCCAGGAGGGACGATTACCGGTACGACTGAAGACGGCCGCCAGGTTAATCTTGGGACCAGCGCCTCACAACCCGGATTTGTTCCTACTGAGCTAACCGGCCGTTATGTTAAAAGCGCTACGCTGAACTTTGATAACGTAACGCGTCGACCGCAGGTATTTTTGGAATTTGATGACACGGGCGCACAATTATTTGCAGATTTAACGGCAAAAAATGTTGGCAAGCGTTTGGCGATTTATGTTGACGGAGAGATTTTAACCGCACCGACGGTTAATGAACGAATTACCGGCGGTAAGGCGCAGATCAGCGGTCAGTTTACCGTTGCCGAGGCGCAGAAATTGGTAAGTCGCTTTAAAGATGGTGCGCTCGCAGCTCCGATTCATTTGGTCAGTCAGCAGACAATCGGAGCAACGCTTGGAGCCGACAGTCTGCATAAAACGCTCTTTGCCGGACTGGTTGGTACGATCATTGTGATGCTCTTTATGATGATCTATTATCGCGGACTTGGCGTCTTCGCCTCAATCGCACTTCTGATATACATTATTTTGCTGCTGAGCGTCTCTAAGTTGCTTGGTATTACGATGACGCTCGCCGGTATCGCGGGAATGATTCTGTCTATTGGCATGGCTGTGGACGCAAACATTTTGATTTTTGAACGCAGTAAAGAGGAGCTTAAAAAGGGTATTAGTAAAACAGCCGCAATCATGGAGGGTTTCCACCGTGCATGGCCTTCGATTCGCGATTCAAATATCACGACGATGATCACCTCGCTGGTGCTGTATAGCTTTGCCTCAAGCTTTATCCGCGGCTTTGCCTTGTCGCTCTTGCTGGGAGTTCTTGTCTCGATGTTTACGGCTATCACCGTAACTCGAACACTGCTTGAAATCTTTGTGCACGAGAAAAAACTAACAACTAACAAGTAACAACACACAATCAAAACGGGCTCACATATTGTCAGTCGTGAGTTATCAGTTATTTCATATGAATGTCATAAAACACAAGTGGTTCTTCCTCGGGTTCTCGATCGTACTTATGGTCGCTAGTATCTATGGATTTTTTGCCTACGGTTTGCAGCGCAGTATTGATTTTACCGGCGGCACGCTGTGGCAGATTCAGATACCGCTGACCTCAGACAGTACGACTCCGCTCGGTCCAACGCAGGAAAATATTAAAAAATTGTTAGCTGAAAACGGGGTAGCCGATGCGGTGATCACGCCGCAGGAGGGCGAGAATTCCTTCATCATCAAAACAAAAGAGATGAGCGAGGAGACTCACCAACGTTTTGTTAAGAAATTTAATGAATCATTTGGTACAGTGACCGAGCTGTCATTTGAATCAATCGGCGCCGCGATTGGTGCTGAGTTGGTTCACAAGGCGCTCTGGGCATTTGGTATCAACCTGCTTGCCATTGCGCTCTATGTGGCCTATGCATTCCGCAAGGTTAGTCGTCCTGTTTCTTCGTGGAAGTATGCCTTCATTACGCTGATCACTTTGTTCCACGATGCAATCATCCCCGTCGGATTATTTGCCTTTCTTGGTCACTTCCTGGGAGTTGAGATTGATACCAACTTTATTGTTGCCGTTCTTGTCGTCATCGGGTTCTCGGTACACGACACCATTGTGGTGTTTGACCGCATCCGTGAAAATCTTCGCACCGGAAAGGCGAACGAGGATTTTGCCGGTTTGGTTAATCGCTCAATCAATGAAACCTTTGCGCGTTCTCTGAACACCTCGCTTACGCTTTTTATTGTCCTTGTTGTATTGTTTTTGCTCGGCGGCGTGACGTTGAAATGGTTTGTGCTTGCGATGCTGATCGGAACCATGGCCGGAACCTACTCCTCAATTTTCGTAGCCAGCCCGTTGCTCGTAGTGTGGAAGGGGAAGAAGGCATAATAGTAATGTAGTTAGAAAATAAGGGACTTTATCCGGGCGGCCAGTAGGCCGCCCGGTTTATTTCTTATTTTTTCAGTCTATTGACAAAATAGGCTTTTGTATGCTATAATATATATTGACCCAGATAGTCTGATTTTATAGACTGTGGGCGGCTCGCGATGTTCGCGTGCCATTGAAAAATCAATAACGAAGAGAGGAGGAGCTGCGTGCTTTCGAAAAGATTAATTGCGTATCAAAAACGCAAAACCGGACTGCTTCTCTCTGCGCGCATTGCCCACGACGAGAACACGTTCAACCATCGAGAGTTCCGAGTAGGTGCTGCTTTCGTCGTAGAAAGCAAGAACGGCGAAGATTACCAGATCATCTCCGCCGGTAACATGAAGCGCCCGTGTCGACGCAAAGACATGTGTCATTGCGAAGAAGGCAAAAAGAACGGTGGGAACGGTCATGTACACACACCTCCGATGAAGGCGCGCAAGAAGTGCTGCGCCGAACGGCTTGCTATCCGGCGCGCCGAACGAGCAGGGTACCCCTTCGTTGTGGGCGGTTCAATCGTTGGGGATGAGCAATCGGATGATGATTCCGGGGTGCGAGCTGTTTTTCTTGAGCCGTGCAGGCCCTGTAGGCGATTCTTCTGGCGCCTCGTGAAGCAGGGTCGAATGGATAACGATGCGCCGTTTCTTCTTGCGCATCCGAACCCAAATCACAAGGTTTTGCCGATCGAGAAGGTCTTCTGGCAGATCATGGAGAATCACAACGAATCTATGGGGTAGCGACGGTGCAGGACGACGACTATGTTGTCGTCCTGCCCGCCACTCGATTCAAATGCAATAAAAAAGTTTGCATGTGGCTCGAGCGGTGGCCTGAAGAGATAAGCCCGGTTAGAAGTGTGCCCGCAGGCAATTAGTTCTAGGCGGGATTGACATTACTTTTTAATCGTGCTACCTTAATAGCAATACAACACTGTCAAATTTAACGACTTTTTAGTATAACTATGAACCAAACAAATCCAACAACCGCACAAATCATTGAACAGTTGTTTTCGGGTCTCGATGCCCGTCAGCGAAAGGTATTAACAAAGCGGTATGGATTGGATAGCGGCGAGGAGCAGACTCTTGCTGAGCTTGGTAAGTCATTTGGTGTTACTCGTGAGCGTATCCGTCAGATCGAATCCTCGGCAATCTCTGAGGTTCGTAAGCACATGCAGCGATCTGATTTGGCTGCGCTTGTTAAGCACGCTATCGAGCAGCTCACTAAGACCGGCGGTGTTCGTCGCGAAGACCACTTACTGATTGATTTGAAGCATTTTGCTGATGGCGGTAAAGACTTGCCTGTTAACTTTGCAAACCAAGTTCGTTTCTTGCTGGAAATTTCCGGTGAGGTGTTGTATCACCGTGAAGATGATGAGCTTAGCTCGCACTGGCACCTTTCTGAGAGCCATCAGGAAAAGGCAAAAGAATTTTTAGAGTCGCTCGTTAAGCATTTGCGTGAGCGCAAGCACGATACCCTTAATCAGAAAAAGTTTGAGCAGTTTTTTGGCGAGGTGCAGGAGCTCCACAAGCTTGAAAACGATGTTGCGCGTCACTACATGCACATCAGCCGTAAATTTGGCAGTAACTTGTACGGTGACTTTGGTTTGACTGAGTGGCCGGAGGTTAGTCCGAGGGTTTCTCGCGACTGGATTTACCTGATTTTGAAAAAGGCGACTAAGCCGCTGCACTTTAATGAGATCGCCGGAGAGATCCGCCGTCTTCGTCCGAAAAAGAAAACCAATACGCAGACGATTCACAATGAACTGATCAAAGATCGTCGCTTCCTGCTTGTTGGTCGCGGTATTTACTCGTTGCGAGAGCACGATGCGCTTCCTGCAGGCACGATCCGTGATATTTTGTTGCACATTTTGCAAAGTGAGGGACCGATGAAGCCTAAAGATTTGATCGCTAAAGTGCTCAAGCACCGTATCTTTAAGGAAACGACCATTCTGTTCAACTTACAGAACAAGAAGTACTTTAAGCGTATGCAGTCTGGTGAGTACTCGGCGGTAACGCAGAAATAGGATTGCGGGGGTATGGGTTCCGGGCGCCGCTACTGCGGCGCCCGGTGCATTTTGATTCCCGCTATATTCGCATTCGACGACGCAGGTAAAAAAGTTGTATAATTATAGTGCTTACCGCTATGTGGTTTACCTCTGTATTACACCAGGCTATCCCGATCATACTTGATGTTATTAAGGCAGTCTGGCCCGCTGCTCTGTTTTTCTTTTTATTTCCGATCGTCAGATCGATTTGGGTCTATTGGCGCAACAGAACATTTGAAATGTCTCTTAATTTTAAATTCCTCGAAATGAAGATGCCGCGCGAGATCACTCGCAGTCCGCGCAGTATGGATCAATTTTTCCATGCAATCGCGGGTATGGGTAATGCGCCGGGGCATCTTGGTGAGAAATACGGATTAGGAGAAATTACTATTTGGTGGAGTTTTGAAATTGTCAGTCTCGGAGGAGAGATTCATTTTTACGCACGCATCTTTGATCAGTACGTCAGTATTTTTAAGGCGGCTATGTTTGCAGCCTATCCTGAGGTTGAGGTAACTGAGGCAGAGGATTATGTACCAAAATGGATACCGCACAACGTCCTTGAGCTTGAGCTAGCGGGTAAGGATTTGTATGCCAATGAATTTGTGCTCGCTAAAGATCCGGCGTATCCCATAAAAACGTATCAGCAATTTGAAACAAGCACCGAAGAATATCAGGTTGATCCAATGGCTGTGTTTATGGAGTCTTTGGCGGCGGTTGGTCCGGAAGAATTCGTGGGTATCCAATATAATATTGCGCCGGTGTCGTTAAATTGGGGTCATCAGTACGAAGGAATCGTCGAAAAACTGCGTACACCGCAGGTGGCAAAAGGCGGCGGGCATGCCGCCGCCGGTGATGATCTGGCCGCCGCTCTTAAAACCTCGCTCCTACAAAAATCACCCGGGCAGACCGACGTGCTTAAGGCCGTTGAGCGTAATTTGAGTAAGCCGGCGTTTGATACAAATATCAGAATTATGTACGTTGCGCCGCGTAAGGTGTTTTCTGATCGTGTACCGCGTCGTGCAATCAAAGGTTCGGTCATGCAATACAATGCTGCCGACCTTAATAGCTTGGTGTTTAATGATCGCATGAACACAAAGCCCGGTTGGTTTGATCCGCCGTATATTTTTAAGCGTACTCGGCGCCGGGCGCGCAGAAATCGCAACCTGCATTTATGGATCGAGCGCGAGCTTGGCATTCATGAACCGATGGGTAAGTTTCTTTCAGGGCACTTCTTTAATAAGTGGGGTTCTAGGTCAGATATTTTGACCACAGAGATGCTTGCGACGCTCTATCATCCGCCGACAACGTTGGTCGTGACCGGACCGCTGACGCAACGCGTTGAAAGCCGCAAGATGGGTCCTCCTGCCGGGCTTCCAATTTATGCTGATGAAAGCGTATTAGATAAATTTAAATAGATAGAATAATTCCTACTCGCATGGCTGACGGACATCACTTACACGGAGAATTGCTTAAGCAAGAAAAATGGACCATAGCAGCCGCTGTTGGATTATTTTTTGGTTATTTTGCGCTTTCGTTCTTTGTCGAGGGGACTGCGCAAGGATTATTTAATAATGTGTGGGGTTCGAGCGATTTTTTGGTTAATGCATGGAGCGTTGTGGCGTTTGTGTGGACAGAACATATAATTCCAATCTTTGTCGTACTGGATATTTTAGTTATCTTTGTAGGCTTATATGCGCTTATTCGCGTCTGGCCAATCAAGCAAAGTATGAATGTGTTTGGCTTGAAACCGCACGCGCATGGTCACGATGGACACGGCGATGCACATGGTCATGGGCATACTGTTGCCCATGGAGCTAAACCCTTGCCTCCGGCGGCGACCTGGAATGAGGCCTTACAAAATCATGCCGCTGCGCAGCCGGCAGCGGGAAATCCGGCTACAATCAAACACTGGGCTAGCATTGTTCATCGTGCCAATACCGGAACAATCGAAAATCTTCGGTGGTCGGTGATGGAGTCAGACGCGCTTGTTGATTTTGTGCTTAAGCAGCGAGGTGTTGCGGGTGAAAATATGGCTGAGCGTCTGCAAAATGCGCGTTGGGCCGGCAGTAAATTAGTTGATCGCGTATTTGATGCGCACCGGTTGCGCAACGAGCTCGCGCATACGCCGGGTTTTCAGTTGACTACGCACCAGGCTGAACGTGCATTGTTTTCTTTCCGCGATTTTCTTAAAGAATTAAAGGAGTTCTAAATCGTACGTCATGCCGCCAGACGATAAAAAACCGCAATCTTCTCAGCAACCCGCTTCTGCTGCATTGCCGCTCGGAACAACGCCAAGCAGACTACAGATTGTTAAATATGCACCGCCTCCGCCAGATTTGCCGATGCTTGGAAAAGTTGATCCGGCAGAGATTAATTTCTTTGGTCGCACTAATTATGTTGCTGCACTTGAAGAAAAGAAATTTATCTTTGGTATTAAACGCGAAGATCGCCGGCGCCATATGTATATTGTCGGTAAGACGGGGACTGGCAAATCAAAATTACTCGAGCTTCTTATTCGTCAGGATATTCAGTCTAATAAAGGGCTATGCGTAATTGATCCGCATGGTCAGCTTATCGAGGCGGTGCTCGCAGCTATTCCCGAGAATCGTAAAAATGATGTTTGTATTATCGACCCTTCAGATCATGATTTTTTGCCGTCATTTAACCCGCTTGCGCATATTGATCCATCGTTGCGTCATCGTTTAGCTCAAGGTTTTATCGAGGTGATTAGCGATCAATTTGGTATCCATTGGACACCGCGCGTTGAGCATGTGTTTCGATTTGCAGTGCTTGCACTGCTTGATTATCCGCATGCAACCATGCGCGGAATGATTTCGATGCTTACCGATGAGACGTATCGCCGTAGCGTTGTTGAGTATATTGATGATGAACTTGTGAGAAATTTTTGGTCACAGGAATTTCCAGGCTGGGCACAGCGCTTTGAATCAGAGGCGATTATTCCACTGGTCAATAAATTAAGTCAATTTTTATCAGATCCTATACTGCGGACTATTCTTGATCAGAAGGAGAGCAAGATTGATTTTGAAAAATTAATGAAAGAGAAGAAAATCGTACTGATTAAATTGGCTAAAGGTGTACTCGGTCAGAAAAATGCGAGCCTACTCGGCGCATTGTTTCTGCTTAAAATTAAACATGCCGGTATCGCGCGAGCGCGGCTGAGCGAGCGGGAGCGTGAGGATTTTTATTTGTATATAGATGAATTTCAGTTTGTTGCAACTGAGATGGCCGAACGTCTCATCTCTGAGGCGCGCGAATATGGCTTGTGTCTGACTATCACGCATCAATACATGGCGCAGCTGTCGCATAAATTGTTGTCGGTAATTTTCGGAAACACAGCGACAATAATTACATTTCGCGTAGGCGGGCCAGACGCAACTATTCTGGAAAATGAATTTGTGCCGGTCTTTAAGGTTAAAGATATGATTAATCTCGGTAAGCAGGAATTTTATATCCGATTACTTATTCAGGGAGAACATTACGATCCGTTTTCAGCGCAAACGCTTAAAGTAATGGCTCCTAATCACCCCAGCTTCAAAGACAGAATTATTGAGGCGAGTCGTAGGCAATATGCTAGTGCGGCTGCAGAACTCAAAAAAGCGGCTGTGGAGAAGGCTGCGGCACCAAAGAAACATCAGCTACAGGCGCCCGTCATGGACAATCCTACCCCCTTGATCTAAATAACTCGCACCTTTGGCGTATTTCGTTGTCACTCATTCCGGTTCTCGTTCGCCGTACGTGTTTGGAGGTACGACTCGTTCGCTCCTCATGAGTTTCTAGAACTACATCCAAATGTGCGAGTTATTGGCCTCGACTCTTGTGCGAGCTTGAGTTACTATATATTTCTATGAAGTTTACTGTTGATGGAGGTGCGCATACAGCACTACTGAAAAAAGCAGACGTTTTTTTTCTGCCGCTCTGGCTTGATGCGCGCGCAAAGCCGGCTGCATGGGGCAGGATGTTCGCTGAATTTTCCGCCGCAGATCAGAAGTTGCTTAAAAAATATGCCGACTCCGGACGTAAGCCAGGAGAGGCGCGACTCATTCGTTTAAACGACGCACCGTATTTTGCGTTTGTGGTTACTGAGACTGAATTTACGGAAACTAAAGTGACGCTACTCGTGCGTAAATATATACGAATCGCCAAAGCCGAAGGGTTTAAGACGGTTGCATTGTGCGCAGACGATTTTGAGGAGAATGCTCTGCCTGCAGAGCGCATGTGTGCACTTGTCTCCGGTAATGCGCTGTTTGCCCACTATGATTTTGGCGAGGTGTTTAAAACAGCGCCCTCTGCCGGTTGGAGGCGTGTTGAGACGGTGATTTTGGCAACTCAGGCTGATGCAAAAAAGTGCAAAGAAATGATTTTTGTCGGCGAGGTGATGGGCAACGCTCTTAATGAGTGTCGAACGATTGCAAATTGGCCGCCAAGCGAACTAAAGCCAGAGGGTATGGCAGATTCTGCTCGTGCTGTTGGCCGTAGCGAGTCGGCGATCAAAGTAACTGTTTTTGATGAAAAGCGCCTTAAGCACGAAGGAATGAATGCGATCTTGGCCGTTGGTCAGGGTTCTGTTGCGCCACCGCGACTGATTATCATGGAGTATAGTGGCGGCAAGAAAGGCGACAAGCCGATTGCGTTTATCGGCAAAGGTGTGACCTTTGACTCCGGCGGACTCAATATAAAACCGGGTGACCATATGGCTGACATGCATATGGATATGAGCGGTGGCGCCGCGGTAATTTTTGCGCTGTCTGCAATCGCAAAACTAAAGATTCCGGTTAACGTTGTTGGTCTCATTCCGGCCGTTGAAAATATGCCGAGCGGTCTTAGCTATCGCCAAGGCGATATTATCAAGGCCTATGGCGGTAAGACGATGGAGATCGGAAACACCGATGCTGAAGGGCGTGTGATTTTAGCTGATGCAATTGAGTATGCGAAAACCAAGAAACCAGACTTGATTGTTACGCTTGCAACGCTGACAGGCGCCGCGATGGTGGCGCTTGGAACACGTTTCTCCGGATTGTTTGTAAAAGGCAACAAACCGCTTCAAGATCTGCTGGAAGAAATCGGACATAGGTCTGGTGATGCCGTGTGGCCACTACCGCTGACTGAAGAGAATGAACGAGATGTCGAGGGAAATCTTGCAGATGTTACCAATACGCATAAGACCGGTTCTCGATGGGGAGGTGCGTCGCATGGCGCAGCATTTTTGTCGCACTTTGCAAAAGGCGCTAACTTTGCCCACATTGATATGGCGCCTCGAATGACAACCAATCCCGAAGAAGAGCAGCTTTCAAAAGGGGCCTCCGGATACGGCGTTCGTTTCTTTGTAACTCTTGCGATGGAGTGGGAGAAGGTGAAGAAGGTGCTCTAGCTTGACAGCTACGGTATACTGATTGGTATGAGTGAAACAATGCAACGAGGAGGAAAGCCAGGCCATGCGGCCGGTAACGATGTTGTGTATTTCGGTAAAACCGACTTCCGCGGTGAGGAGCGATTATTTGGTATTGCGCGCAAAGATCGACGCCAGCACATGTACGTCATCGGCAAAACCGGTACTGGAAAATCCTCGATGCTTCATAATATCATTGCGCAGGACGTGATGAACGGCGACGGATTATGCGTTGTTGATCCGCACGGTGAGCTTGTCGAGGGAATTTTAAAAATGGTTCCCAAAGAACGCCTTAACGATGTTGTGTATTTTAACCCTGCAGATATTGATTACCCGATGGGTTTTAACGTACTTGAGTTGCCGGACCCAAAATATAAACACTTGGTTGCCTCCGGATTGATGGGAATTTTTACCAAGATTTGGAGTAACGTCTGGTCGGCGCGTATGGAATACATCATGAACAATGCCGTCCTTGCCTTGCTTGAAACGCCCGGTACGACACTGCTTGGTATCCCGCGTTTGCTTGTCGACAAAGATTATCGACAAAAAATTGTCGCCAATGTTAAAGATCCGGTAGTGCGTGCATTCTGGATTAGTGAATATGAGGAGTGGCAGGATAAATTTCGTTCCGAGGCTATTGCACCGATTCAAAACAAAGTCGGCCAATTTTTATCAACCGGACTTGTACGTAATACCGTCGGTCAGACTACGAGTACGATTGATATCTATAAAATGATGAACGAGCGGAAGATATTCTTAGTCAATGTTTCCAAGGGACGCATAGGCGAAGACAACTCGGCGCTGCTTGGCGCTATGCTTATCACCAAGATTCAACTGGCGGCGATGGAGCGCGTGCGTATTCCTGAGCATGAACGTAAAGATTTTTTCCTGTACGTCGACGAGTTTCAAAATTTTGCCACAGATTCATTTGCCGGCGTGCTTTCTGAGGCGCGTAAATATCGTTTAAATCTGACCGTTGCTCACCAGTATATCGGTCAGCTTGTCAGCGGCGACATGTCAACAAAAGTACGCGATGCCGTTTTTGGTAACTGCGGTACGCTGATTATTTTCCGTGTAGGCGCCTCTGACGCTGAATTTTTGGAGCCGGAAATGGAGCCGGAATTTATGATTCCAGATATTGTGAATTTACCAAACTATCATTTTTACATTCGTTTGATGGTGGCCGGTATGAACGCGCGTCCATTTTCTGCGCACACCTTAATGCCGTTTAAATCCACTGAAGATGCTCCAGGAGAGGCGGCTATTGTTGAGCAGTCGCGTCGGTTGTACACCAAGAGTCGTCAGGACGTTGAGACTGAAATAACACGCTGGAGTTCAAGTCTTGCTGAGACGCCTGAAGAGGCATCGCAGCAAACTCCCGGCATGGTTGGCGTTAATAAGCAGGGCGATGAACTATTTATGTCCGTTTGTTCGGTCTGCGGTAAGGCGGCAAAAACTCCGTTTAAACCAAACCCCAATCGTCCCGTGTATTGCTCGGATTGTCTTGAAAAGGTGAAAAAGGGCGAAATTAAAGCGCCGAAAATTATTAAGCAGCCAAAAGCAGAAAAGCAGGCCAGAGCTCAGGATGTGCTTGCCAGCATGGGTATTGAATTTGATGTTGAAGATGAAAAGCCAAAATCTGCCTCTGTCTCGGATAGGCGAGAGGGGCCACCTACGCGTACGCAGGCCGTGCCTCGACCAGAACCTCGTCCTCAGCAGGTTGCTCCGATGCGTACTCAGGTTTCGTCACGGCAAAATTCGCAGCCTCTAGCGCAACCGAGTAAACCGGTTGTGTCTAAGTCGCAGCCTCCTAGTCGATCTACTCCTCCCGCCGCTCGTCCATCTTTCCAGCAGCAACGAAAAGCCTAAACTAAAAGACCCCATATGGGGTCTTTTAGTTTATAATCCGGCTGCTGCTTTCTCTACTCGTTCGGTGTAGGTACCGTTTGAGGTGTTGATGCGGACAATATCTCCTTGGTTTACGAACATTGGGACTTGGATTTCTGCTCCGGTTTCCAGTTTTGCAGTTTTGGTTGTATTACTTGCAGAATTACCTTTTTCACCCGGCGGAGTCTCGGTAACTTTTAATTCAGCCTTGATCGGCCAGACAACGTTTATAATATCTCCCTTCCAGCGCAGTGCGGTAACGATCGTGTTTGTCTTTGTAAAGTGAGCAGCCGTTCCAGCTTGTTCTTCAGTTAGAGAAAAACGCTTGCTTGGATCGTTTTTTGCACTAAACCAATACGCACCTTTAGAGTTGTACAAATATTTGCACTCCTCTTTATCAATTTCAACCTCCTCGAATACTTCGTTTGAGTGGAAATTTCGCTGCAGCAATTTTCCTGTGATTAGATTTTTAATATCAGTTTGGGCGACCGGTTTACGCTGTTGCATGCGTAGAAATGCAAAAGAGACAACCTGGTATGGCGCTCCTTCGTAGACAAACATGACTCCTTCCGTTAATTCATTATATGCGAGCATGAGAGTTAGGTTATAGGTGATAGTTTATGGTGGATAGTGCGGACGCGAAATATGGGAAATTCTAGGGCTTTTCCGTTATTTGGTCAACTAGCCATGTCTTTTCCTTTTCTCTTATAACCTATAAACTATAACCTATCAACTACTTTCACATGAAAGCCATCATTCTAGCAGCGGGCGAAGGAAAGAGGATGCGGCCGCTTACGCTCCAGACTCCGAAACCAATGATCGAAGTTTTGGGCAAGCCTATTTTGCATTGGCTTATCGAAGCGCTTCCTAGTGAAATTACCGAACTGATTA
This sequence comes from uncultured Candidatus Saccharibacteria bacterium, assembly GCA_964641225.1. Taxonomy (GTDB): domain Bacteria; phylum Patescibacteriota; class Minisyncoccia; order UBA6257; family 1-14-0-10-44-23; genus JAHFLF01. The sequence goes on along the minus strand of CAZXKC010000007.1, from coordinate 38,011 downwards.
TTGTCATTGGGTATAAAGGCGATCAGATTAAAAAATATTTTGGCGATTCATTTGAAGGCAGGAAAGTCACATATGTTATCCAGGAAAAAGCATTGGGCACAGGGCATGCATTGCATTTATGCAAGCATCTGATTAAGCAGGGCGAGCAGTTTTTGTTTATACTGGCTGATGATTTGCATAGCGCGCCAGCATTAAAAAAATTGGTTGCTCGCGGATTAGGGGTGTTGGTGAAGGAGCATGAAAACCCGCAATCATTTGGCGTCCTTGAAGTCGACGCTAGCGATCAGATTATTGGAATCGAAGAGAAGCCGCAGAAACCAAAGTCTAATTTGGTTGCTGTCGGGGCATATATTTTTGATAGTACATTTTTTGACTATCCAATGCCGCTCTCTGGACGAGGCGAATATGAATATATTGAGCCGTTGCAGACTATGATAAAAAAAGAAGCTATCGTTGTTGAGCGAACACCTTTTTGGCATCCGATAGGATATCCTCACGATATTCAGAACGCAGAAGAGGTATTGCGTAAGAAATATCCGATTACCGCGAAACAAAAACACAATATTCCGGTTATTATTCTCGCTGGCGGCAAGGGGACGCGTATGCCGGAGCAGGAAAAAGATAAGCCAAAGTGTCTCGTTGATATTGTCGGTAAGCCGATGTTGCAGCGACAATTAGAAGTTTTACGGAGCCAAGGATTTTCGAATATTACCCTTGCGCTTGGCTACAAGGCTCAGATGGTTATTGAGTGGCTGAAAAAGACGGGCAACGAGGATATTACATATGTTATTGAAAACGAACCGCTTGGCACCGGGGGGGCTATTAAATTAGCCCTTGGTAAACGACATGAACCGTTCATAGCTATTAATTGCGATGATTTAGTTGACCTGAGTCTGACCTCTTTGGTTCGTCATAGCTGCGGCAATATTTATAACGTGATTTCGGCGGCAGAAACTGCAGACGGACGCACATTTGGGTTAATTGAGTGCGATGATCAGAAAAAAGTTTGCGCCTTTAAAGAAAAAGATCCTCGTTCTATGGGCGGACTTGTCAGTATTGGGCATTATTATTTACAACCCGCTATTTTTGACGGTATGCCGCGCGCATTTTCTATAGAGCACGATATTTTTCCAAAACTTGCTGCTGCGGGATCGCTGGTGTTGCACCGACATGTCGGCTACTGGGTTACGTCTAACAACGCAGAACAGCTGCAAACAACAAGAGATCACTTTATAAACATTAAAAAATAATCCTATGCAGAAAAAGAATATTTTGGCATTCGTTGGCAGTTTACGGAAGGGCTCGTTTAATAAAGGTTTGATGCGCGCCGTTGTTGCAGCTGCACCCGCAGAGATGAAGGTGACGACAATTGATTTCAGTTGGTTGCCAATGTTTAACCAGGACATGGAAGCACAATTTCCGGCCGAAATTGCCGAGTTGAAAAATAAAATCAAGGCAGCTGACGGGATTATCATCGCAACTCCGGAATACAATCGTTCAGTTCCTGGTTTTCTTAAAAATATGATTGATTGGACGAGTCGGCCGTATGGCGATAATGCGTGGGCGGGTAAGCCAGTAGTGGTCACGGGCGCTGGCGGCCAAATTAGTACGGCGCTTGCGCAGTATCATCTGAAACAGATTATGTTGTATCTAGATGCCCGTGTGCTCGGCCAGCCTGAGTTGTATGTAAGCGCTTCGGGGAAGTTTGATGAGAGCGGCAATCTCACCGATGAAAAGACAAAGGAGTATATTGGCCGACTGTGGGCAACGTTTACCAAATTTATTTCCTAGCATGAAAGAGCACGGTCCCTGGAAAATTAAATCCAGTGAGGAGAGGTATCACGATAAATGGGTTACGCTCCGCCTTGATCAGGTAGTGCGACCCGACGAATCAGAAGGAACCTTCGCTGTAGTTAATATGGCCCAAGGGTCTTCTATTCTTGCAGTAGACGATGATGGTTTCGTATATCTCACCGAAGAATTTCGATATGCAATTGGCGGACAAAGCCTCGAGGTTGTTTCTGGCGCAGTGGATCCAGGTGAATCGCCACTAGAGACCGCTAAGCGTGAGTTAAAAGAAGAGGCGGGCATAGAGGCGCAGGAGTGGATTGAGCTGGGCAGAGTGGATCCGATGACTAGCGCGCTCTACGCCCCCTCGTGGCAGTTTATTGCCCGTAAACTTTCTTTTGGGAAGGCAAGTCCAGACGGCTCGGAGCTTATCAAGATTCATAAAGTGAAATTAGAAGAGGCGGTCCAGATGGTTATGGATTGCAAGATAATTCACGCACAAAGCTGTGTCCTTATCTTGAAAGCTGCCAAATACTTAGGTAAGCTGTAGGCCGCATGAAAAAGACAGTATTTGTAGGAATGAGCGGCGGAGTAGACAGCTCTGTCACCGCCGGAATTTTGAAAGATCAGGGCTACAACGTTGTTGGGGTGCATTTGCGTTGCTGGAACGTTGATGGTTGCGCCGAGCAGGATGCCGAGGATGCCCGCCGGGCCGCCGAGACACTTGGGATTCCATTTTATGTATTTGATTTTGAAAAGGAGTACCGCCAGAAGGTAGTGGACTATATGGTAGAGGGCTACCGTAGCGGTATTACGCCAAATCCAGACGTGATGTGTAATCACGAAATTAAGTTCGGTATGTTTTTTAAGCGCGCAATGGAGATGGGCGCTGATTATGTTGCAACCGGTCACTACGTAAAGTTAAAAGGTGGTAAATTATTTGCTGCTAAAGATGATACCAAAGATCAAAGTTATTTTTTGTGGATGCTTACGCCAAGGCAGCTTAAACACTGCTTGTTCCCGCTTGGCGATCTGATTAAAAAGACAGAGGTCCGTCGCCTGGCGAAGAAATATAAGTTACCGAACGCTGAGAAAAAAGATTCTCAGGGAGTATGTTTTCTTGGCCAGATTTCACTACCGGAATTTTTAGATGAGTTTATTCCTGCTAAAAAGGGAAAGGTGCTCGCGATGAGCGGGAAAGTGCTTGGTGAGCATACAGGTTCGCATCATTTTACGATAGGGCAGCGCAAAGGCCTTGGTATCGGTGGTTCACCTGTGCCGCTTTACGTCGCTAAAAAAGATAGTAAGAAAAATACTGTGACGCTCGCACCTGAAAACGACAAAGCGCTTTACTCACGTAAAGTGCAACTCTCTGATGTGAATTTTATTTCCGGCAAACGGGCAAGTGGTAAGGTATTTATCCGCGTTCGCTACCGTCAGCCCGTGTTTCCAGCAACGCTGCGTGGTAAGGAGCTGATCTTTAAGAAAGCCCAAAAGTTTGTTGCTCCAGGCCAGTCTGCGGTTATCTATTCCAAGAGCGGTCAAATGCTTGCTGGCGGGATTATTGCTAGCGTAGAATAAAGACATGAACTTTCACGGGAAAGCATTCTGGGCAATGAGTTTATTCTTGCTTGGAGTGCTTTTGGCGAGCTTGCCCGCCTCAGGCGGGTTCGGCGGTCTACGATTTGTTGTAATAACATGGATAGCCGTCGGACTTATCGCGGTCTTTTTATTACTCATAAACAAAAAAGCCGCAGCCGTGCTTATGTTCGCCGTTGCTTTCGGCAGCAGTTATTACATATTTTTTGGTGCGCATTTGACGCAGGCATTTACCGCACCGATCGGTAAGCAGATTGAAATTTCTGGAATTGTTTCCAGAATTTCGCAAATTGATAGTGGTCAGCAGGTTGACGTGAAATTATCAGAACCATATCAAGGGCTCATCCGCATGTATGCTAAACCGTTTCCGGAATTAAAGTACGGCGACGTAGTCAAAATTGTCGGCGCTCTAAAGGCGATTGAAGGTCCGAGCTCCGGGTATTACGCAAAAGAGGGAATTGGCGCGATTATGTCGTTCCCAAAATCTCTTGAAATAACAGGGCACGATCAGGGCTCCAAAGTGTTAGCTCGGCTGTACGGTATTCGTGATTACGTACGAACTACGTTTGAAAAAGCCTTGCCCCCAGAGCAGGCGACGCTGATGACCGGTTTATTGATTGGTAAAAGTAGTGGATTTTCAAAAGAGTTTAACGAAAAATTAAAAGTGACGGGTACAACGCACTTAGTTGCTCTTTCCGGTTACAACGTCGCATTAATTATAGAGTGGCTACTCGCCATTTTCGGACTATTTTTACGACGCAAATATGCAGTTTGGTTTTGTGTCGCCGCCGTGATTGGATTCGTGATTATGACCGGAGCCGAGGCCTCTGTTGTGCGGGCTGCAATCATGGCAACGATTGTCGTTCTGGCCGAACGCTCAGAGCGAACATATTCAGTTCGGAATGCTGTTGCGTTTACTGCGCTCGCGATGGTACTGCTCAACCCGCGCGTGATCGCGTTTGATATTGGCTTTCAGCTATCGTTCGCCGCATTGCTTGGTATCGTCTACGTCAAGCCAATGCTCGATCAACTCTTTCATCGTGATCCTAAAAAATCAGGCCTGCTCGATTGGAAAGAAAATTTAGTAACAACCTGCGCGGCGCAAATAACCGTTCTGCCTATTTTGCTTATGAATTTTGGTTTTATCACGCCCATCGGCATAATCACCAACGTTTTGCTTCTTAGTTTTATTCCGCTGACCACATTGTTAGGAATTTGGATAATCATCGCTAGCTTTCTGGGTAGCACGATTGCATTTTTCATGGCGCTTCCGGCGCGAATTTTGTTAACCTATGAACTCGGCGTAATAAATCTCTTCTCAAAGATTGATTTCGGCTTCACGACAGAGGAGTTTTCAGTAGTTTTAGCGATCATCTATTACGCTCTGCTGATTGGCGCTATGATATTCATTAAGAAGAAATTAGAAACACCAGCGATATCGGTATGATATTTGATCAGAAAAAGTCATCAACCATTACACTCGCGCTCATCGTTGCATTGATTGCAGACATCACGCTTTGTATCTGGGCGTTTTCTAGTCATTCGGTCGCCAGCAGCGATGCGCCGAAACTTTATTTTCTTAATATTGGGCAAGGGGATAGTTCGCTGATTGAATTACCTGGTGGGGCGCACGTACTGATTGATGGTGGACCAGATGGTAAAAAATTGCTCGCGAATTTGGAAACGGTGTTACCAGCAGGCGAGCGTTATATTGACTTGCTAATCATGACACACCCGCAACTTGATCACATGGGTGGTTTTATTGATGTACTTAAACGTTATCAAGTCGGTGCATTTATCGGTAACGGCAGAAAGGCGCCTATTGCCGCATATCCAGAATTAATAAGTCAGCTTAAAAATAACAATGTGCCTTATATACAACTTGTTGAAGGTGACTCGATAAGTGCGGGCGATACAAGATTAAAAATTCTTGGTCCATCGCCTAATAATCTTGTTAGCGGCGAACTTAATGATACGGGAGAGATCGTCTTGCTCGACGATCCGGATATCCGTGCGCTTTTTACCGCTGATATTGGCTTTAATGTTGAAAATGAGATCATCAAAAAATACAATATCGATGTCGACGTGCTCAAAGTTGGTCATCATGGCTCGCGGTTTTCATCGGGAGAAAACTTTTTAAAGGCAACCTCGCCATCAGTTGCTGCAATCGAAGTTGGTAAGAATACGTATGGTCATCCAACTAAAGACGCGTTAGATCGTTTGGAGAAATCGGGCGCAAAAGTAACGCGAGCTGATCAAGATGGCATTATTCAGGTGATTCCAACTGCAAATACGCTGCAGGTTTTCAATTTGAAATAAGAGTCTTGAGATGATACTATCTTGTACATATGCATCGTACCCTTATCAAGGATTTGCCACACGCAATTGGTAAAGAGGTCCACGTCAGCGGGCGAGTTTTTAATATCCGAAAACTGGGCGCAGTTTTCTTTATTGTGCTGCGTGATTACACAGGAGTAGTCCAAGTCGTCTTTAAAGAAGAGCAGGATGTGAAAATTGGAGAGGCGGTAACAATCCTCGGAACTCCCCGCGAAGACAAGCGCGCCAAGGGTGGGGTTGAACTCGGTGGTGAAAAAATCGCAGCACGGTACAAGCTCTACGAAGAGATGCCGTTTGATATTTCCAAGAACAATCTCAATCTAAATATCGATACGCTGCTTGATCAGCGCACACTTTCGCTACGCCACCCGGAAACACAGGCAATTTTTCGGTTATACAGCTTATTGCTTGAGGGGTACGACAAAGCTATGCGTTCAATGAGTTTTACGGAAATCAAGACGCCAAAAATTCTTGAGACAAGCACAGAGGGTGGCGCAAATTTCTTTAAGTTGAATTATTACGACAAAACCGCCGTGCTCGCACAGAGCCCGCAGTTTTATAAGCAGATCATGGTTGGCGCACTCGAGCGCGTGTTTGAAATCGGTTCAGTCTATCGAGCAGAGCCGCACTTTACGACTCGTCACGTCAGCGAATACATCGGTTTGGATGCTGAAATGGGTTTTATTGAATCGTACAAAGACGTCACCACTGCTCTTACTAAAGCCTTCAAGGTAATGTTCGACCACATTCGTGAGAACGGCGCAGAATTCATGGCGCTCTACCCAAATGCCGAGGTTCCAGTTGTGCCTGACGAGATTCCACACTTTAAGCTTTCGGAAATAAAAGAAATTATTGCAAAGGAGTACGGCCACAAAGTGCCGGATGACACCGATATTGATCCGGAGGGGGAGCGGCTTTCCGGGCGCTATGCGAAAGAAAAGTTTAATTCAGACTTTGTGTTTATCACGAACTATCCGTGGAAGTACCGCCCGTTTTACACGATGCCAAGTCGTGAGAATCCCGAAGAGACGTATGGCTTTGATTTGTTCTATAAAGGCTTAGAGATGGCCAGCGGCGGTCAGCGTATCCACGACTACGACGAGCTCGTGGAAAATATGAAGAAAAAAGGAATTAGCCCGAAAGGTATGGAGTTTTACGTGAACACCTTCAAGTTTGGTATGCCTCCGCACGGCGGTTGGGGACTCGGTTCAGAGAGACTCATCCAACAGCTGCTCGGCCTTTCGTCGGTCAAAGAAGCAATTTTGTTCCCGCGCGACGTGAAACGATTAAGTCCCTAGCTTGATGAAAAGACAAAGAAGTAGTACCATTTAAAACTTACATCATATGAAAACAGGAAATCACCCGAAAGAAGAGCAGACATTAGTACTTTTGAAGCCGGACGCGGTGCAGCGCGCGCTTCTTGGAGAAATTATGCATCGTTTTGAGCGCAAGGGTCTTAAAATTATCGGCCTAAAAATGCTGCAGATGGACGAAGCGATCGCTCGCTCGCATTACGGTAAATATGCCGACAAGCCGTTTTTCGCCGGACTAAAAGATTTTATGGGTTCGTCTCCGATTGTTGCGTTAGTTATTTCCGGTGTCAACGCAGTTAAAGTGGTACGTACGCTTGTTGGCGCGACGAAGAGTTATGAGGCTGCCCCGGGCACTATTCGCGGCGACTTTGCTATGAGTATGCAGTCAAACCTGATTCACGCCTCTGATCCTGCAGAGAATCCCGCAGAGGAGGTATCTCGTTTCTTCCAACCAAGCGAAATTTTCTCCTACAAGAAGATCAACTTCGATCTTCTGCACGCCCCTGACGAGCTTAAATAGGGTATTGAAGATTATTTAGGCTTGACACTTATTAACTGTCTATTCACAGACTGTAATTTTCTTTGCATCTGAAACGTTATAATAAGTGTGATCCCGCCCACAAGATTTCCTATTACATTTCAAAAGGGACTGCGAATTGCTTCTGGCCTTGGCTAGAAAGCTGAGCTAACCCACCTAGTAGTTACTAGGAATTCAGAAGACGGGATCACTAAAGAGTCTGTGCCTAGTGCACGGATTTTTTAGTTGCCCGTGATAGAATTAAAGGACATTGTATGATTGTTAATACAATTCTTTTTGAAATCGCATGGATGCTTCTAAGCGTCCTCCTTGTGTGGACTTTCTATGCTGCGTTTAAAATGCGTAAACGCACAAAAGGGGTTTCACTTTTGTATGCTTTGGCACCGGCACTAATTATTTTGGTAAGTATCTACGTTATTCCGTACGCGATTCCCGGACCCACGTTTGCGTGGCTTCAAATGATTATGGCGCCTATCGTGTGGGACACACACGTAGCTGTTTTGCTTATCTTTTTCGCATTAGTCTGCCTACTCGTTGTTGCAATTGCCGCCGCCATGAAAATAAAGGCGCATGCGTATGCAAAATTAGTTGGTATTTATCTGGCTGTCGGTACTTCTACTGCGCTGATGGTTAGTATTTACGGAATGTTGAGATAAACGGCTTTTTGCCTTTCGAGTAGCGAAATTTGCGTTTTTTGCCCATAACCACTTCTTTGCGAAGGCATTCTATGATCAAGGTGGTTATGGCGCATGCCGCAAATATGTATTCATATTTGACGGCCCTAGTACTTTCCGATTTTATATTTTTCGTGTAAAGTGCCTGCATGCAGAATATCCGTCCCGTACGAAGCCGCCCAGGCCAGTAGGCCTGTGACTACGGTCACCTAGGGGCGACCTGCTTCGTACGGGATCCGCAACTTCAATGAATAATATTAGAAATTTCGTTATCACCGCGCATATCGACCACGGCAAGAGTACGCTTGCTGATCGAATGCTCGAAATCACCAAGACTATTGAAAAGCGCAACATGCAGGCGCAATTTTTGGATTCAATGGATTTGGAACGCGAGCGTGGTATCACGATCAAGATGACGCCGGTGCGGATGCAGTATTCCTCTGGCGGGAAAGATTATATTTTAAACCTTATTGATACGCCGGGACACAGTGATTTTGGTTACGAAGTGAGTCGCGCGCTTGCCGCAGTTGAAGGGGCCGTTTTACTTGTTGATGCAACCCAAGGTGTGCAGGCGCAGACTTTGTATAACTACGAGATGGCACGCAAGGCTGGACTGACAATCATTGGCGCAGTTAACAAAGTAGATGTTGCGCAGCCAGAGCAGATTGAAGCGGCACTGAGCGAAATTAGTATGTTGCTGAGTGTTGAGACCGATGAAATTTTGAAGGTTTCCGGAAAGACCGGCGTTGGTGTGCCCGAGCTGCTTGAAAAGGTGATCGAGAAGATCCCGGCGCCGAAAGAGCAGCAATTTGAGAAAAAGGCCGCGCGCGGTTTAATTTTCGATTCGCAGTACGACGAGCACCGTGGCGTCATTGCCTATATTCGTGTGTTTAGCGGCGAGTTTAAGGTTAATACGACGTACCACATGGTGGCTACGGGCGCCGAAGTGAAAACAAAAGATATTGGTTACTTAAAGCCGAATTTAGTTGCCGGTCTTTCAATCAAGAATGGTGAAACCGGATATATCGCAACCGGCATTAAAGATCCCGGTTTGGTAAAAATCGGTGACACGATTTCAGATATTCGCGCGGCTACGGGCACCGATCAACTAGAGCTTGCTTTACCGGGTTACCGGGAGCCAAAGCCGGTTGTGTTCGTTTCGTTTTATCCGGAACACCCTGAGGATTATGACGAGTTCAAAAAAGCTTTGGCAAAGTTGCGACTTTCTGATTCTGCGATTCGTTTTGAGCCCGATGCCAGCGAGGTGCTTGGCCGCGGATTTAAAGGCGGATTTTTAGGTAAACTTCACTTTGAAATTGCAGCTGAACGACTCGACCGCGAATTTGATGTGCCTGTGGTTAGTTCATTTCCGTCAGTGGCATATAAAGTGCAGATGGTGGGCGATAAAGGTCAGCGCTCGCACGAAAAGACTGATAATCTTGAGCCCGTAGAAAATGAGAAGGGTTGGTTTTGGATTAAAAATCCAAAGGACTTTCCGAATGATCCTGTGCAAGTCTTCGAACCAATGACGGCAATCGAAATTTTAACTCCGATGCAATATCTGGGCCCGATTTTGCAGTTAAAAGACTTATACCGCATATCAGACGTAACAACTGAAACGATTGGTGCGGCTAGTGCTGGGCGTATGCTTATCAAAGCCAAGCTCCCGTTGTCTGACTTGATTGCAGATTTTGACGACAAGTTAAAATCAGTTTCGCAAGGTTACGGCTCACTCTCGTACGAGGTAGTTGGGTACGAAAAAGGCGATGTCGATAAAATGGAAATTTTAGTCGCTGAAAACTTAGTACCTGGACTCACGCGCATTTTGCCGAAATCTGAAATTGAATTTGAAGCGCGCGCAACCTGTGCCAAGTTAAAAGATCTATTGCCAAAACAACAGTTTAAGCAGCCGATTCAGGCGCAGCATCGCGGCCGGATTATTGCTCGCGAAACGATTCCAGCTGAGGCAAAAGAGCTTGGTAATTTTGGTAAAAATGGCGGTGACCGTACGCGTAAAATGAAGCTGTGGAAAAAGCAGCAGCGCGGTAAGGAGCGACTTGAAGAGCGCAGTGTGAATTCTGGCGTGAAAATCCCGGCGAGCGTGTTTAAGGAGCTCCTCAAAAAATAGTTTTGACTAATTTTTAGGATTAGTGCACTCTTCTGTCAGAAAGGAGACTCCGATGGAGATCATTTGGCTCTGTGTCGCAACGACGTTCTTCACAGGGTTCCTTCCTGTGAGGCTGACTGGCGGTCGTCTCAAGTGGGGCGGTTTGATGGGGGCATTGTTCGGCTTTGGGCTTCAGCTGCTGTTGCTCGCGACTGAGCACGCGGCGATCTGGCTCACGGTCGCAGCCGTTCTGTCTCTTGTGATCGGTACGTACTCTGTTGGTCCGGCGGCGAGCTGGATTTTCAAGAGGTACGGCGCTCGTTTGAGGCATAATGGTGAGTGGACTAGCTTCGACTACAACGAGATCAACGTCGACGAGGTTCACGGGCAGCTTCTGTCTGCAATCCCGATCGCCTGGTTCGTGATGGGAGGCTGGCAGTTCATCTTCCTCAACCTCGCGAGCTTCGCCCTGTTCCGCCTGATCGACTGCAAGAAGATCTGGCCGGTATCGGTTGCGGAGAAACGGCTCAAAGGACCCTGGGGTGTGATGCTTGACGACACAGTCGGCGGCATCATGACCGCGATACTTGTGACTCTTCTCGGACTTTTCGTGCGCTAACGGCGCTCCTACACTTCGGCGTGGGAGCGCCGGAGTTATTTATGTAATTTCTTGACACCTCTGCTCGTCAGGAATAGGGTAGAGCTATGAAAAAGATTGTATTTACAGCTATTACTGCTGCAGTGATGTTTGCTGCTTTTACCGGCGTTGCTTCTGCACAGATCTATTACCCGGGGCCTATTTCTTGGTCGCCATCGTTTGTGTATCAACCAACGGGTATTCCGACCGGTCAGTACAATCCTATCTACGTGCAACCCGCCGGTATTCCGGTCACGAGTCCATCTTACGTTCCTCCGCGCCCATGGGCGACCATTTCGCCTTCACAGCCTCAAGGAGTATGCGTGACCGGCTGTGGTGGTTTTGGCGGCGGTTTTTCAGGATTTAATTCGGGCTTCAGTGTGCCAAATGGTTATTATCCAAACGGATTTGCCTATCAAGTGCGTGATCGTCGTGTCTGGAGTGACGGAGATGATCGTGTAGTCAGAAGCCGTGTGCAGGCAGGAGTATTTTTTCCGTTTTAAGGATTGACAAAACAGGAATTCAGGTATATACTGTATCTAGTTTGAGTGTATTGAGCGCGGATATTTCAAAAAGGCTGCGTTCGCTAGTGCAATGTGTTCAAAAAGCCACGACCTAGGTCGTGGCTTTTTGATTGATGAACCGTTAACGGCTCCGAGGCCCATCGGATACGACTCCAATGCAATGTGTATTGTTTGAGTATACGTCAACGATGGGCCTCGCAATCGTCAACGCCTCAGGCTCAGTATATCATTTACTGGGCAACCACGGTAGAATTAAAGAATATATGTTTTTAAGCAACATTCCGCTCGCGCAATATAGCAACTACAAAATTGGCGGTCCGGCCAAGTTGTTCCTTGAAGTTAGAAATGAAAATGAATTAATTGAGGCGCTCACTGAGGCGCGCAGAATTGGCGAGCAAATTTTTATTTTAGGCGGCGGCAACAATTTACTTATTTCTGATCAAGGCTTTAAGGGGATCGTGATTAAAGTTTCGATGGACGAGGTCAGCATCGAAGCGCCAGTACAAAATGCTACCAATACAACCGTGTTTGTGCCCGGCGCAGCAGCGAGCGCCGAGCCCGTTATCGTGCGCGTTGGCGCCGGCACACTCGTGAGCCGCTTTTTAGGGTTTACGGTGTCGCACGCGCTTTCCGGGTGGGAGTGGGCTGGAGGACTGCCGGGCACGATGGGCGGAGCAATCTGGGGCAATGCTGGGGCATTTGGCGGCGAGACAAAAGATAGCGTCATTGAGGTAACTTCGTATACGTTTGACGCCGATGGTCACCCGCAAATGAAAAAGCGTACTCGTGCTGACTGCCAATTTGAGTATCGCTCCAGTATTTTTAAAACTGCCACTGCTGCAGGCGCGCAAGAGGTAATTACGTCGGCGAAATTTCAGCTTACGAAAGGCAATCCGGCGGCGATTATGAAAATAATTGAAGAGAAGAAAAAGTATCGTGCCGACAAGCAGCCTCTTGAATATCCAAACGTCGGCAGTATTTTTAAAAATGTCCCGGTTGATCGCGTACCAAAAGAGGTGTTAGAAAAATATAAAGACAAAATTAAACAAGATCCATTTCCGGTGATACCAACCGCAGTGCTGATTAGTGAAGCCGGACTCAAAGGCTATCAAGTCGGTGGTGCGCAAGTTTCAACTAAGCATCCGAACTTTATTATAAATACCGGAAGCGCGACTGCGCTCGAGGTAAAGTCAGTGATGATGTACGTGCGTGAAGCAGTGAAACAAAAATTTGGCGTTGAGCTCGAACAAGAGGTGATCTTTGTGGGATAGCGTCGGCGCAAGCTTGCCCAAGAGCGGCACGAGAAACTTTTAGTGCCGCCTATGGGCAAACTCGCGCATCGCTATAGTGTTGTGAGGAAAGGGGGAAATGGATATACTGTAAGAAAAGGTATCACTCATACGTAGTAACTAATATAAGCTTATGCAAATAACCATCAAGACGAAGGATTTAGATTTAACCGAGCCGCTCAAGCAGTGGATCGATGATAAAATCGGTGGGTTAGAGAAGTTTTTACAGAAGTTTGAGGAGAATGGGGAGGTGCTTTGTGAAGTTGAAGTGTCGCGCGCAAGCAAGCATCACAAAAAAGGAGATGTATTTTATGCAGAAGCGCATTTGAATTTGCCGGGCAGGCGGTTGCGCGCGAAGAGTCAAGAATTTGATGCTCGCGTAGCGATTGATAAAGTCCGGGATATGCTCCAGCGAGATATTTTGCGCTATAAAGAAAAAGAAGGATTGACCGGAAAGGCAATGCGTCATGTCGCGCACATGAGCCGTTCGGCTGCAAAAACCGCGAGCAAGATTTTGTGGTGGAGGAATAAGTAAAAGCTACGAGTTCCGGTTTATTTGTAAGCACCGCGCATATTTTTCTGGCGAAAATTGCCCTATGCTCTCGCGCCGTCGCGCTGCGAGAATTGCTTACAAATAAACCGGAACTTTATGCTTTTGGGGGCGGGAGTGGAGGAGGGGGAGATTGGGGAGTTATAAAAATCAGAATCGGCGATCCCCGGAGGGACCGCCGATCTGCTATTGCGCGGCTACGGAGTCACGACCACGTACTGGCCGCTCTGCTGCGAAGGGAATGCGATCGCACTTCCGGAGACCGTATTGGTCGCCGTCCACCCCGCGAAGTCGATCGGCGAGGTGTAGGTGGCAAGCTGCGAAGTTGTAGCGATGTTCCCGTAGACCTCGACCACTACCGAACCGTTCTGTCCCGGGATGATGATGGGGTCGTCGCTCGAGAAGACGAGGAGCAGAGGATCGGGTCCTGATGGCAAGTTCACATCGTGCTGCATCTTGCCGAACTGCTTGCCCTTCACCATGACGGTCAGGTCGGACATGATCAGGCCGAAGTTGGCGTCGCAGTCGAGCGTGATGCTGTTCATTGCCGCCGAAGCCGCGGATGGAGACGAGTACAGTACGAAAGACGCGAGAAGTGTCTGACTGCTACCTCGCTTGACCACTCGCTCTCCGACATCGAGATTGAGCTTTGCGAACAAGGTCCCGATCTCTTGGGGTCGGGGGCTAGTCTGCTGCGATGCGGGAGTCGGGGGGCTGATCTTCCCACCGGGAACCAGATGCGGTTCGTCGTGCCCGCTGCACGCGGCGTAGGTGAAGATCCCCAGGAACGCCAGCAACAAGAGCCCGAACGTCGAAAGCTTCATGGCGAAACCTCCGCTAGGACGTCGGCTGTACCGGCGTCAAAGATACCGCTCCGGCGAAATGCCGTTTTACGGTAGAGTATATTATAGCATACTAAATACGTATTTGTCAAGTACCCCTATCCAAACCGCCATTTTTCCTGTAATATTGACCCGTTCCACGTCTATTACCTCTAAAGCCCTCTAATACCTCTATCGTCCTCTATGCTCCTAGGCCTATTCGGAAAATCACCAATTGCGAAAAAATTTACATCTGTTGCGCAGCAGGTAAACGCGCTCGAAACAGAAATCAAGGCACTCTCAGATGCCGATCTTAAGGCTGAAAGTAAAAAGCTTCAGTTTTTGCTTGCGGAGGTTCCAGAAGAAAAAAAGAAAGATAAGCTCGACGAGCTTTTGCCACGGGCATTTGCGCTCGTGCGTGAAGCCGCGCGCCGTACCTTAAAACAACGTCATTACGATGTGCAGTTAATGGGTGGTTACGCGCTGCACTCTGGTGCAATCGCTGAAATGCGTACCGGTGAAGGTAAAACACTTGTGGCAACGCTGCCGACGTATTTAAACGCACTCCTTGGCAAAGGTATGCACGTGGTTACCGTTAACGAATACTTGGCAAAGCGTGACGCCGTCTGGATGGGTCAGGTCTACCAAATGCTTGGACTCAAAGTTGCGTGTTTGATTCACAATGGCGCACTCATGTACGACTCGGAATTTAAAGTTCCGAAGGTAAATGAAGAAAATCCGATGAAAGAGGGCGGACTGGTTGATAAAGAGCGCGATACGACCGGCGCATTCTTAGTGCAAACAGAATTTTTGCGACCTGTTCAGCGTCGCGAAGCATACTTGGCAGATATCACCTATGGTACAAACCACGAGTTTGGTTTTGATTATTTGCGTGACAATTTGGTTTCGTTTAAAGAGCAGCAGGTGCAGCGCGAGCTGTATATGGCAATTATCGATGAGGTAGATTCGATTTTGATCGATGAGGCACGCACGCCACTAATTATTGCCGCACCAGATGAGGAAAGTAGCCAGTCGTACAAAACGTTTGACCGCGTAGTTGGTCGCATCCAAAAAGATGTTCACTACACCGTTGATGAAAAGTTAAAATCAGTTTCGATTACGCAAGAAGGAATCGATAAGGTGGAGGAGTTAACTGGCATTAAAAATATTTATGCTCCGGAGAATATTCGCTTAACGCATTATCTTCAGGAGTGTTTGCGTGCTCATGGACTCTATTTGCGCGACCGCGATTACGTTGTTAAAAACGGCGAGGTAATTATCGTTGATCAATTCACCGGTCGTATGATGCCGGGCCGTCGCTACAATGGTGGGCTGCACCAGGCAATTGAGGCAAAAGAAGGCGTAAATGTGCGCGAAGAGAGTCGTACCTATGCTCAGATTTCGATTCAAAACTATTTCCGTTTATACAAACGTCTTGGCGGTATGACGGGTACTGCACAGACCTCGGCCGAAGAATTTCATAAGGTATACAAGCTTGAAGTGGTGACTATTCCGACTAACCGCGCGATGGTGCGTAAGGACGAGAAGGATCTGATTTATAAATCAATTGATGCAAAATACAACGCCGTTATTGAGGACATTAAGGTCCGTCACGCAAAAGGCCAGCCTGTGCTTATTGGAACAGTTTCAATTGAAAAGAATGAAGAGCTCGGTCGCCGTTTGAAAGCAGCCGGGTTGCCGCATGAGGTTTTGAACGCCAAGAATAACGAACGTGAAGGTTCAATCATCGCTCAGGCCGGACGCCCGGGCGCAATTACTGTTGCGACCAACATGGCCGGTCGTGGTGTGGACATTATTTTGGGAGGTAACCCGCCGTCAATTTTAGATCAGCAAAAAGTGCTTGAAGCAGGGGGACTGCACGTAATTGGAACAGAGCGTCATGAGAGTCGTCGTATCGACAACCAGCTGCGCGGTCGCGCCGGTCGTCAGGGAGACTTGGGTAGTTCTCAATTCTTTTTGTCAGTTGAGGACGACCTTGTTCGTATCTTCGGCGGTGATCGAATTAAATCAATGATGGAACGACTGAATATTCCGGATGATATGCCGATTCAGGCCGGTATTTTAAGCCGCGCTATTGAACAGGCACAGAGTAAGGTAGAGGGTCATCACTTTGATTCACGTAAACATTTACTTGATTACGATGATGTACTTAATAAGCAGCGCCTCGCAATCTATAAAAAGCGACAGGAAATGCTTGAGCAAAAATCGTTGCCACAAATGCTCGGTATGCTGGATATGCTTTGGATGAATCACTTGGAGGACATGGAGGCTCTTCAAGAGTCGGTGCGTTTGCGCGCCGCAGGTCAGCACGATCCGCTCGTTGAATACCGCCGCGAAGGACACCAGTTGTATCAGGCGATGCTGCAAAATTACGAGCAGTGGTTAGTAGAGAATAAAGAAAAAATTGAAGAGGCGGTTAAAAATGCACTTAATGGCACAACGGTTACTGCTACGCCAACTGCGAAAGTAGTTGAAAATCTCAGCGCTCCGGTTGCTGAAGGTGACTCTGACACAACTGTTTCGAGCGGCCCGAAGGTTGGCCGCAACGACCCGTGCTATTGTGGTTCTGGAAAAAAATTCAAAAAATGTCACGGAGCATAGTTAAAGTCGAACGGAAAGAAACGCAGCCCCGTACCGTGCCAGCAGGCTCTGGTTCGGGGGTATAAGAAATGCCATGGCCAATAAAGAAGAGATTAAACAGAAACTAATAGCTGCAGGTTACAAGAAGATTTTTGATTACAACGATCCGCCCAACGAATTTTTTGCTGAGCACGATCATGAGGATGACGAACGCGTAGTAATTATCAGTGGCAGCTTGTGGGTGAAAATGGCCGGCAAAGAATATACGCTGAAAGCTGGCGATGAATTAGATTTTCCAGCAAAAGTGAAACACACTGCAAAAGTTGGCCCCGAAGGCTGCGTTTATCTTGCAGGAGAAAAATAATATGGCTCGCGCGATTCTAGTCAATGATAAAGACGAAGTGATTGGCGCTAAAGAACGGGCGGATATTACAGTTAAGGATATACAGCGCATCACAGGGCTTTGGGTTAGTAATAGTCACGGCGAAATTTTAATTGCCCGGCGACAACTGACGAAAAAGAATGATCCTGGAAAGTGGGGTCCGGCTGTTGCTGGCACGGTAGATGAGGGAGAAACCTATGATTCTAATATTGTAAAAGAGGCAGAAGAAGAAATTGGATTGAAAGATATCAAGCCGGTGATCGTCAAGAAAGACAGAGTTTCTACTCCGCTAAGAAATTATTTTCGTCAGATGTATGCTCTAAAGATCGATAAGTCAATTGAAGAATTTGAGATTCAGCAAGAAGAGGTGATGGAAATTAAATGGATTTCTGCGGATGAGTTAAAAGTTCGTGTAAAAGAGCATCCTGAAGAATTCGTTGCTTCAATGCCGATGTTGATGGAATTATTTGTGAAATAAAATATACTTACCGTATGCATCAACTCACTAAGCGATTAGAAGAAGGGCAGGATTTGCGTATTGAAATTGAACGCATGGTTAACGATCACAACATTAAGGCAGGAGTGGTCGTGTCTGTAGTTGGTTCATTGAGTAGCCTCGTGCTTCGAATGGCTGGCGCCCAAGAAGTGAAAGAATGGAAGGGTGAGTTTGAAATTGTTTCTATGACCGGTACACTTTCGCAATCTGGTTGCCATATTCATATGTCTGCTTCGGATAACAACGGGCTTGTTATAGGAGGACACTTGAAAGAAGGATGTATTGTTCGCACAACTGTTGAGTTGGTTTTGTTGAGTTTTGATCACATTAGCTATAGACGTGTGCCCGATCCTCGAACAGGTTACGATGAATTAAAGACGGAGTAGGGTATGACAAAAGAGAAGGTTTTCATCAAGAATAGAAAAGGACAAAAAATCGCCGTTCTTATTGAACAACCAGAAAAACCTAAGGGGTTAGCTTTTGTTATGCACGGGCGCAGCGGGGGAAAGGAGGAGCCACATATCTCTACTTTCGCAGAGGGATTTGCTGGCAATGGTTATGTTGTCGTTCGCTTCGACACAACAAACACGTTTGGCGAAAGCGATGGTGATTATGAAAATTTAACAATGACAGGTTTCTATGAGGATTTAGAAGACGTAATTAAGTGGGCAGAAACACAGCAATGGTATCTTGAGCCTTTTTGTTTGTCCGGCCATAGTATGGGAGGAATGGCCATTGTTCTGTACGCCGAAAAATATCCGCAAAAAATAAAAGGTCTAGCGCCGATATCTGCAGTGGTCTCCGGTGAGCGACTCATCGGTGCTATGGATCCATCAGAGGTGGCGGAATGGAAGGAGACTGGATGGTGGACTCAAAAAAGTTCAAGACCAGGCATTATTAAGCGTCTAAAATGGTCGCATGCTGTAGATTTTATGAAATATGACATTATGCCGGGAATTAGTAAATTAACTATGCCCGTTTTGATGATCATCGGCGGCCAAGATGCTATTACTCGTGTTGAAGATCAAAAAGTTCTTTTTAGTGCTATCCCACATTCTCACAAAGAGCTACATATCATAAAAGATGCACCGCATACCTTTCGTGATCCCGCGCATCTTGCTGCAATAAAAGCTATTTTCGATCACTGGATTAAAAGTTTATAGTATGAATGAACTAATTTTTGTTACCTCAAGCGAAGGAAAGGCTCGAGAGGCGCAGCATGTGCTGGGTGACAGGGTGAAGCGTGTAAAGTTAGATTTGGACGAGATTCAATCGCCGGTGCTGCGAGAAGTTGTTGAGTATAAAGTGCGGCAAGCATATGCAAAACTCAAAAAGCAAGTGATTGTCGAAGATGTTTCTTTGGAAGTTAAACAGTGGAATGGGTTCCCGGGTACGTTTATTAAGTGGTTTGAGCAGGCGATACCGATGAGAGACGCTGTGTATATGTTACGCAAGAAAGATCGGGGTGCGCGCTGGATTGTTGCCTACGGATTTTATGACGGCAAAACATTTTTCTACGGGGAAGGAGTGACTAAGGGCACTATCGCAAAGAGGGCGACAGAAGATAGTTCCTTTGGTTTTGGGTTTGATTCCGTGTTTATCCCAAGAGGTTATGCGAAGACTAATTCTGAGCTCGGGTTCGATATGAAGGTAAAAATTGGTTCCCGCACAAAGGCGCTTAAAAAGCTTAAGCGGTTTTTGAATTCTCATTTATAAATGCTAGTCTCACTATATGAATAAGCGTGACTTGGAACTAATGTTTGAGATTAGCGCGTTTCGCAATCTTCCGCGCGCATGGGTACATTGGCTCAGTCCACACGCTGCAAATCACGCCGAGCATAGTTTTCGTGTTGCCTTGTATGCCTTAATGATCTCCTTCGCTGAGAAAAAAGGAAATCATGAGAAAATTTTAAAAATGGCGTTACTGCATGATTTGCCTGAAAGCCGCTGTACCGATGTTGACCATCTTCAGAGGCAGTATGTAAAGCGCGATGAAGAGCTCGCAATTAAAGATATGTTCGCGCAAACTGTTTTAGAAAAAGAAGCTGCTAAGCTTTTGAAGGAATATAAAGAACGGAAAACAATTGAGGCGCAGATTGTTAAGGATGCCGACTTAATTGATGTTGACATTGAGTTCCGCGAAATTATTACTGCCGGCTCTGTAATGCATAAAAAGCATTTATCGAAACGCCGCGTAGGGGTGGTTACTAAAATGTACACTAAGACTGCGCGTGCTCTTTTTGACCAGATTCATAAAGCTGATCCTAACGATTGGCATTTGTTATCAGCCCGCAATCGTTTTAATGGGGGTGATTGGAAAAAGAACCACAAATCAAAATTATGACAAAATATCGCTGGTTTTTACTCGCCGCTTTTGTTGCTGTCTGGATCTGGGCGGCAATTAACCCAATCCATCCGGACGATTGGTTGCTTGAAAATTATTTAGTATTTATTTTCGTACCAATTATTTTCATTGTCGGGCGGTGGTTTAAGCTTTCAAATATTTCTTATACTTTGATCACGCTTTTCATGATCATGCACGTTGTTGGATCGCATTATACCTATGCCGAAGTACCGTTTGGCGAGACGCTTAAGCTCTGGCTTGGAGCCGAGCGTAATATGTATGATCGGCTCGTGCATTTTTCGTACGGATTTTTGCTCGCCTACCCTATGCGCGAAGTGTTTATGCGCGTTGGTCACGCAAAAGGTTTTTGGAGTTATTTCTGGCCTATTGATATCACACTTTCTTTTTCTGCGATTTACGAAATTATTGAATGGATTACTGCACGAAACGTAGATGCGAGCGCCGGCCTAGCTTTCCTAGGCGCTCAAGGCGATATTTGGGACGCACAAAAAGATATGCTCTGCGCAGGTGTTGGCGCTGCAATCGCAATGGTAATTATCATGTGTATTAACTGGAGACTTAACAAACACTTTTGGCAGGAGATGAAGGGTAGTTTTAAAATTCGTAGAAACGACGCCCCGCTCGGAGAGGTGAAGCTTGAGCAGATGCTTGATAAATAGAGCTATCACGGTTAAGATCTGTACTATGATCTACACCGGCACCGTTATTATTGAAAGCCTGCACGACGAATCAGTGCTTAATTTTGTCAGTACCACAGGGCGTGAGACCGCCGAACTAGTGGATGCGGTAGGCGAACAACCGAAACAAGTTACGGTTGTAACTTTTACGGTTAACGATGAAATGGCACCCGCGGTTGTCGATGAACTCAGCCGTTTACTCAAAAGCGGTCACTGGTACGCCGATGTGCGCAATGAGTTTGATGTGTTTGTAGTCTTCCCAAACAAAGTATTTCACTTTATGCCTAAAGAGGCAGATAAACGGCAGAAAGCTTTTGACTACGCAAAATCGCTCAATATTCCCGAGAGCCAAATTGATTTCTGAAAGTTCCTTGAAACTTTCACCCCGTGAGATGCAGTAGCTATCTCACCGGGGTCAGGTTATTATTAGTCGTTAGCTACCCCGAAGAGATAGGCGGGTACGCCATCTCATGGGGTAAAATTTAGTAAAATTTTATGTTTAGCGGAATCGTAAAGGCCATTGCAATTGTTAAAAAATCAGAACGCCAGCGCGATTCACTTACGCTAACAATTGCAACTCCGCGTGGGTGGAGATTGAAGCCAGGAGACTCTGTGGCAACAGACGGAGCGTGTTTAACGGTTGCCAAAGTTGGACGAGGAGAATATCAATGTAAATTGATGCCCGAAACGCTTTCAAAGACTACCTTCGGAATTGTTGCTCCCGTGAAAGTAAATCTTGAGGCATCACTTAAGCTAAGTTCAGCTGTTGATGGTCATTTAGTTACGGGTCACATTGATGCTGTCGGAAAAATTATGAATGTGACAGGCGAGGAATCAAAGGTGTATACAATTCAGTTTTCTCGGGAATTTAGGCATTTGATTGCTGCAAAAGGATCTATTGCCGTTGATGGCATCAGCCTGACAGTCGTTGATGTTTTGCGAGATAGCTTTACAGTTTCGCTTGTTGAATATACGCTGAGTCACACGACGCTGGGCGAAAAAGGCGCCGGTGATCTGGTAAATTTAGAATTTGATATTTTAGCAAAGTATGTCGCAACGCAAACAAATAGATAAAATAAAGTCTTTTGATGCCTCAAAGTACCGTATAGGTATTGTTGTTGCACAGTTCAATAGCGATATAACTGAACAGCTTTTGAATTCTGCGCTTGAGACGGCAAAGCAGTTTAAAATTCCCGCAAAAAATATTACTGTACACCGCGTTGCCGGCAGCGTTGAGATTCCGGTTATTTTAAAAATGCTCGCAGAAACAAAAAAATACAATGCGCTTGCTGCTCTTGGTGCAATTATTCGCGGTGAGACTGATCACTATGACTATGTTGCCAAGATCGTAAGCGAGGGAGTGCTGCGCGTGATGCTTGATTACGGAGTGCCCGTTGGTTTCGGTGTACTAACGTGTGAGAACGTAAAGCAGGCCCAGGTGCGGGTTCATAGCGGCGCAGGGGCACTCGCGGCTGCTTTGCAGTGTGCAAAAATTATCAAAAATGAAAAAGCAGGATAAAGCAAAAACG
Organism: uncultured Candidatus Saccharibacteria bacterium; assembly: GCA_964641225.1. GTDB lineage: Bacteria > Patescibacteriota > Minisyncoccia > UBA6257 > 1-14-0-10-44-23 > JAHFLF01. The sequence continues at coordinate 15,784 of CAZXKC010000007.1, read as the reverse complement.
ATCATTTTCGATTTTGATGGTGTTATCGTCGACAGCTTTGATGTATGCCATAAATTGGTGGTTCAATTTAACGGTGAAACAAGCGCCGATGACTACCGTGCGATGTTCCACGGCAATATATATGACAGTCTGAAAGAAATGCGATCAAAAACTCTTTTGCCGGAACGCCAGGATGCATATTTTTCGGCATATCGTGATGCGATTTTAACTCACCCGGTTGTTCCAGGCATGGAACGGGTTATTGTCGAGTTGGCTCGGGTTCAAAAGCTTCATATCGTTTCTTCCTGCAAGGGCAGCATCATCAAAGATTTTTTGAAAATGCACGCTATCGAGGGTTATTTCGATCAGATTTTGGGGATTGAAGTTCATACAAATAAAACTACAAAAATTCAGATGCTCAGCTCGGAGCCGCACAATGGAATTTTTATTACTGATACGCTCGGCGACATAAAAGAGGCAACGCAGGTTGGCCTCCGGAGTATCGCCGTCTCTTGGGGGTTTCATGGCGCGCAAAGGCTCAGCCAGGGAAATCCGTTAGCAATAGTTAATACGCCCCAAGAATTACTGGCAAAAATTGCTCAACTCGGTTTTTAATACCCGCTTCCGCCGGAGTTCGAGTCGCCGCTGCCGCCACCTGCATTTAAGTTAACGTTGATTCCGGGTTCTTGGGTGCTATTTGTTTGCTTTGCCGGCAAGAAACGCCAGAGTAGAAAGGCGCCGATCGCAAGTACAATAATGATAAGAACCACGATCAGTCCGGTGTTTCCGGCGTCCTCGTGATGAATGACGTCTGTCATAGAGTATTGGGTTAATTATGTTACATACTATAAGACGCAGAGCTCTCTATAATCTTATGACTACTCTTAGCGTCTTTGTATATAGGTCGATCTATTATGTACGGATCGGTAGTAATTAATTTTAATTTTTAATTATCAACAACTATGGCAGATGAGATGAAAAACAAAGGCGGGCATAAAGATTCTTCGATGGAAAAAGATTGCGCAGATTGTCATCACGTTCACACTGAAAAAGACGGATCGTGCAGTTGTGGCTGTATGATGGGCCAGAAGAAATAGAATCAGGAATTCCGGGCCGGCGTAACGCCGGCCCGGAGCGGGTATATGCATTTGGGAAATAGGCGCTGATACGCTACAATAAACGCCTAGCTATGAAATTGAAGTGGGAGTTTTATTTAACGGGTAAAGAAGCGCAGGATGCGATGCTCAGGGCCTGTCAAAAGGCCTATGCTTCGATTGATTTAGAACAATATATTTTCGAAGATGATGAGCTCGGGCGAGAATTTGTTGCCGTGCTGATCAAAAAGGCCCAGGAAGGTGTCAGAGTTCGTGTATTATGCGACATGTTCGGTAGTCAGACTCTCTACTCCTCCTATATTTCTGACCAAATGCGTGCTGCAGGCATTGCGCTTGAATTTTTTAATCCGATTGAGCCATGGTGGCTTTATAGGACAGTTCAATGGTTTTTGCGAGACCATCGTAAATTTTTAATCATTGATGGTGAAAAAGGGTATACGGGCGGCGTTGGCATCAGTAAAGATTTAGCGCAGTGGCGCGATACTCATGTCATGATCACCGGTGAGGTAGTTCTCCAGATGCAGCTTGCCTTTGAGCGTATATGGCACATGACCCGCAGGCAAAAGCGATTTTTCAAATTTGCAAAACCACCGGAAGTAACCGGTAGTATTTCGCTGATGACTAACGCACCACTGCGCCGTCAGCGTTTTATCTATTATGCAATTCTTGATGCAATCAAAAATGCGAAACATCATATTTATATAACAACGCCGTATTTCGTCCCGAACACTACGCTTTTAGAAGCCCTTAAGCGAGCTGTCCGCAGAGGAGTTGAGGTCTATTGTGTGTTTCCAAAAAAAGTTAACCACAGCATTGTGGGTTTGGCAGGCGAATCGCACTATTGGTCGTTACTACGCGCGGGAGTTCGTATCTTTTTATATGAGCCTGCAATGATTCATGCAAAGACACTAGTAGTCGATGAATCGTGGGCTACCGTGGGCACTTCCAACTTAGATAACATAAGTTTGCTGCTTAACTACGAAGACAATCTTGTTGCCACTGAGCCAAAATTTGTCGCTGCACTCACGAGCCATTTTCGTGATGATCTAAAGGTTTCGAAAGAGCTTACACAGGAGGCGTGGCACGATCGGCCGATGGGATACAAGACGCTGGAGTTATTAACCTGGCCGCTGCACAAGTTACTTTAATATGGACCAGGTCTATCAAAAATCCTTGGATCTGCACGCAGCACGCGGCGGCAAGCTCGAGGTGTCGAGCAAGGTGCCGCTTGCAACGCGCGAGGACTTATCGCTTGCGTATACTCCTGGTGTCGCACAGGTTTCAATTGAAATTGGTAAAGATCCCCAAAAAGTCTACGAGTATACGCTGAAGAAGAATACCGTTGCCGTTGTTTCAGATGGGTCGGCAATTTTGGGCCTTGGTAATCTGGGCGCAAAGGCAGCTATTCCTGTGATGGAGGGGAAGGCGATTTTGTTTAAGGAATTTGCCGGCGTTGATGCGTTTCCAATTTGTTTAGATACCCAAGATACAGAAGAGATCATTAAAGCCGTAAAACAGATTGCGCCGGTGTTTGGCGCAATCAATCTGGAAGATATTGCCGCGCCGCGGTGTTTTGAAATTGAGACTCGCTTGCGAGCTGAACTTGATATCCCGGTGATGCACGACGATCAGCACGGTACCGCCGTTGTTGTTCTTGCGGGCCTGATTAACGCTCTAAAACTACGGGGTAGTACCAAAGAACAGGTACGCGTTGTGTTTAACGGAGCTGGAGCCGCCGGAACTGCGGTCGCGAAGCTCATGATCGCATATGGTTTTAAAAATATTATCTTAGCCGATTCAAAGGGCGCGATCTATAAAGACCGCCCTGATTTAAATGATGAGAAAAAAGAATTGGCGGCACTCACGAATCCAGAACAAAAGCATGGAAGTCTCACTGACATCATGAAAGGAGCCGATATTTTTGTGGGCGTGAGTAAGGCTAATATTGTGACTGGCGAAATGGTTCAGTCTATGGCTGCCCGACCAATTATTTTTGCACTTGCAAACCCAATTCCAGAAATTATGCCCGATATCGCCAAGGCTGCCGGTGCGTTTATTGTCGCAACTGGGCGGAGTGACTTTGCTAATCAGGTAAACAACGTGCTTGGATTTCCGGGAATCTTTCGCGGTGCGCTTGATAATAAAATCACGCAGTTTACCGAGAAGATGTTTTTGAATGCTGCAGAAAATTTGGCGGCATATGTAAAAAATCCAAACCCCGAAGCAGTTTTGCCGAGCCCCTTGGATAAAGGAGTAGTTGCGGTTGTTGCTTCGGCGATTCGTTGACGAGTGGGAATGCCTAGGAGTAGGCTAAGCGAGTTCGCTGGCATAGCGGTCGCATGGGGCGACCAAACTGGCGAGTGGAGGTGGATCAGAATGAGTCATTCAGAGTTGGCGGCCGGTGTTCGGCCGATGGAACGGGCTCTGTTCTCGTTGTTTCGAAAGGAAGGCGAGTCGTGGGAACAGGCGGTGGAGATCGCCAAGGTGCTCTCCACGAAGGGATGTGAGAACCTCGCGTCCGGTGGCACATACTTGAAGTTGGTTGAGGCCGGCGTGAAGGTCACCAGGCTCGACGACTTCTTCGTGCGCTGTGCAGGACAGGGTCAAGCGGTGTTGCCGAGCAATCTCTTCGGCGGCTTCATCCGGACGATCTCGCCGCAGGTCTTCGGCGGCATCTTCGCTCAGCGAGGCATCGCGACGCACCGTGAGCACTTGACGCTCGTTGGGAGCGACTACATCGACGTGCTCATCTACGACTTCTATCCTGACGACCACGTCGACCCGGACATCGATGACCCTGTCGAAGCTCTTTTCGCCGGGACTGACATCGGCGGGCCCGCGGTCGTCGAGGCTGGCATCAAAGCGGGCTGCTGGGTCGCTCTGCCAACGCAGTTCGAGGACTTCCTCCGGTGTCTTGTCGCCATCAAGAAGTACGACACCCGCAAGGCAAATCGCTGGTTCCGTGGCGTTGCCAAAGGCAACATCGCGAGCTATCAGGAGCACCGCGCCGATCTGATCCAGGAAGAGACGGATGGCTTCTGGACGGACGATGAAGACGAGTAGTCAGACTGAAGTAGCACTGACGGGGCGGCCTGGTTTCACTACAGGCCGCCCCGTAGACGTTTTAAGGCATTTTTCAAATGGATAAAAATATATCATATATGATATAAAATTTTTAATATGGAATACGCCGTCAATCTGCTCGAGTACTCGCAATGCGGTGTGCGCCTTAATCTTCTTCTTGTAACGCCTAGCGGCGTAAGGTACCATTAAGGGCATGTGCGGAATCGTTGGTTACATTGGAAAAAAAGAGGTGATGCCCATTTTGATCAATGGGCTTAAGCGTTTGGAATATCGGGGCTATGACAGCGCCGGCGTTGTTGTGCTTGATGATAAAAGCAATGTGTTTGTAAAACGCGCTATTGGCAAGGTGGTTGAATTAGAAAAATCGTTGAATGGGGCAACATGGATGCCCTCGGGGCTTGGAGTTGCTCATACTCGCTGGGCAACACACGGTGAACCAAGTGAACGCAATGCGCACCCGCACGCCGACGGTCAGGACGAATTTTGGGTGATTCATAACGGGATTATCGAAAATTATAAAGAGCTTAAGGCGGAGTTAATCGCTGAGGGCTCGGCGTTTCGTTCTGATACGGATACCGAGGTGCTCGCACATCTTGTTGCAAAATATTATAAAACCTTGCCTGCCGGACCAAATCGTTTTTTTGAATCAGTGCGCAAATCTTTGCAGCGTGTCCGCGGTACGTATGGCATCGCCGTAGTTACGAAGCATGAGCCCGACAAAATCATTGCCGCGCGTAACAGCTCGCCGCTTTTGATCGGTATTGGCGACGGTGAACATATGGTTGCCTCTGACGCCTCTGCTATCGTACATCTAACCAAGAGTGTCATTTATTTAGATGATCACGAAATTGCCGAGATTCGCCGTGACGGTTTTCGTATTGAAAACATGGCTGGTGGTTCGACAATGCGCAAACCGTCGATTTTAGAGTGGGACGCGGCAAAGCTTGAAAAGCTTGGGCACGAACACTTCATGCATAAAGAAATTTTTGAAATTCCCGAAGTAATCGAAAACTCGATGCGCGGACGCCTGATTTTGGAAGACGGGCGCGTCAAACTAGGCGGTATCGAGGACGATAAAGAGACGCTGCGCGAAATTGAGCGCATTATTATCGCCGCGTGTGGTACGGCCAATGTCGCCGGACGCGTAGCAGAGTACATGTTTGAGGAGTATGCCGGAATTCCAACCGAGGTAGAGGTTGCTTCAGAGTTTCGATATCGAAAGCCGGTGTTTACGGCAAAGAATTTGCTGCTGGCAATTTCTCAGTCCGGGGAAACTGCAGACACGATGGCCGCAGTAACCGAGGCTAAAGAAAAGGGTGTACCGACTATGGGTATTGTAAACGCTGTCGGTAGTACGATTGCCCGCGAAACTGATTTTGGTATTTATAATCACGCCGGCCCCGAGGTGTCTGTTGCTTCTACAAAGGCATTTGTCTCGCAGCTGGTGGTCGCCGCTTTATTTACTGTGTTTCTTGGTCGTCAGCGTGAGATGTCGCTGACAATGGGTAAGCGCATCGGCGAGGCCCTCAAAGAATTGCCGGATCTAGTGCGCAAAGTGCTTGCACAGGAGAATGCAATCATTGAAATTGCGAAAAAATATAAAGACATGCCCGCGATTTTGACGTTGGGCCGTAAATACAACGCGCCGCTTGCGACCGAGGCTGCAATTAAGCTCAAAGAAATTTGTTATATCCCAGCGATTGATTTACCGGCAGGTGAGATGAAGCACGGTACGATCGCGCTTATTGATGAAAAGTTCCCGACGCTCATAATCGCTCCGGAGGACAGCGTGTATGAAAAAATTCAGTCTAACATCGAACAGATTGCCGCGCGTCGCGGTCCGATCATTGCCATTACTACCGAGGGCAACGACCAGATCAAGCAATATGCAAAAGATGTAATTTATATTCCCAAGACGCTCGAAATGCTCACGCCGATCCTTGCCGTTATCCCGCTCTATCTATTTGCGTATCATATTGCGCGATTAAAGGGTCATGAAATAGATAAACCAAGAAACCTCGCAAAGTCGGTCACGGTGGAATAGGGGCAAGAGACCTGCCCCGTACTGTGTCGCGTAGCGACTCTGGTTCGGGGTCGACAAGCCGCGCAATTTAGCGAAGTCAGTAACAGTAGAATAACCACTTAACAATTTAACTAAATTGTTAAGTAAGAATTAGAGCACGCCGAGTTTCTTGAGAAGCGGCAGAACTTTTTTTGGATCGGCTTTGTAGGGGCCGCGATCTGTATTCCAGTTAGAGCGAATGACCTTAATGCGTTTTGGAATATTTTCTACGTCCGGCTCCGCAATGCCCGGTCCTGCTTTTGCAAATTGTTTGAGAGCGCCCGCGCGCACAGAGGTTGAGACAATAGCGGTATCAATAATATTCGTGCCAATGTAGCGTTCAACGGTAGAAATGTAATCACTTGCTCGAAATCCTTCTGACTCACCGCGGATAGTAAGTGAATTAACAAACATCACAACCTCTGCTTTTGTTTTGGCAAACGCCTGACGAACGCCCGAGATCATAAGATTGGCCACGATGCTTGAATAAATATCGCCGACGGTGAGAATGATTGTGTCGGCCTCAATGACTGCTCGCCGCGCCGCTGGATGTATAGTCGCCGCTGGGTCTGTAAATAGACGCACGATTTTTTTATCAAGATCGCGGTTACCAAATCCGCTGGCGTGCTTTGAGTCAATCGAAAGATTATGTTCACCGCGTACTATTGTGCCGTCTTCAAGCTCTGCGCAGAGCGTCACAAGGTCTTTAGTGACGGGCAAGATAGTGTCTTTGACCTCAAGCATCTTTGCTGCTTCGGTAATTGCCTTATCAAAGTCGCCAGTTTCTTCATAAAAAATACCAAGCACAAGGTTACCGATAACCTGGCCTTTCATTTCGCCGCTTTCGTAGCGATACAAAAAGTTTTGCTTAAATTTTTCGTCTTTTGAATTTGAAAGGGCGACAAGGGCGCGACGAAAATCACCCGGTGCGATCATATTAAAATGTTCACGCACCCATCCTCCCGATCCGCCATCATCAGTGGCCGGTAAAATTGCCGTGATATTTGCGTGACCGCGGAGTACCTCAAGCAATTCCGATCCGCCACTTCCGCCACAGATGACGACGATGTTTTTCTTTTTCTTGGCCATCAATCTATCGTAAGCTTGATTTGATTTGCTGTCGAGCGTAGTGTAGTAATGACGCCGCTGTGTGGTGGTGTTGGAAGGAGGGACTATGCCGGTTTGGCTCCTGTGCATCGAGATCGCGCTTCAGGCATTCGTAGTCTATCTGACTGGGAGAACGTTGCTGAGCTGGAATAGATTGACGAAAGGTGGCAAGATCTTCTTGCTCATTACCTTCATCTTCTTCCTGCTCTCTACTGTCGGCAGGCTCTGCTGGGCATTCCAAGGTCTGTCAACACCGTTCTGGATGGGCGAGGGGCTGGTGATCGCGATCTTCCTGTTTCTGTTTGCTAGTTAGGAGGTCGCGCGCGGCTCGGGCGGGGATGCTTTCCCGCCCGAGCCGGTCGTTCTTTCCACAGGCTTGAACTATTGCATTTTAGGGCGGTTTCTGCTAAAATAACCGCATCATTGAAATAGTTAACGTATGCAGATAGTGGAGAGAGGCAAGTAATCGCGGCATTATCCGCCGCGATACTGCGTTACTCGTTACAGCAGTCAGTAGTTAGCGCAGAAAAAATTCTGCTTTGACTACTTGCTACTACCCACATCAGGCATACATACTTACAACGTATGCTAGAAATCGTCTTACACGGCGAGCCACTGGGCCATATAGGTAGTTTTCCAATCACCAACACAATGGTGTTTTCTTGGTTTGTTACGCTCGTGATTGCGGGCATGGCGCTCGTTGTTCGAAAAAAGACCGAGATGGTTCCGGGCCGATTTCAGGGCGCAGTAGAGTCAATTATCGGCGGCGCCTTTGATTTTATGAACGATATTATCGGCGATGCTAAAAAAACAGCAAAGTTTTTTAGCCTAATTGCAACGCTCTTCTTATTTATCTTGCTTAATAACTGGCTTGCGCTCTTGCCGCTGACCTCGTTTGGGCTGTATGAACACCTTGAACACGGAACTGTGCTTGTACCGTTCTTGCGTACTACGCACAGCGATTTAAATATGACGCTTATTTTAGCTCTGGTTGCTGTCGTCGGCATTCAGTTTTTCGGCGTCGTGATTTTGGGCTTCTTTAAATATGCACACAAGTTTTTCGTTAACCCATTCAAAGATCCAATCGGTGCATTTATCGGCATTCTCGAGCTTGTTTCTGAAATTGCAAAGATGATCTCGTTTTCATTTCGTTTATTCGGTAACATTTTTGCCGGTGAGGTGCTGCTTGTGATTATTTCCTACCTGTTGCCATTTGGTGCCCCGCTTCCATTTATGCTGCTTGAGTTATTCGTTGGATTGATTCAGGCAGTCGTATTTGCTACGCTCACTCTCGTGTTCGTTAAGATCGCGACAGCTGAGCATCATTAAGGTCGAATTTATTATTAACCAAGAACAAGAACAAATACTTAGCTCAAACATAACTGTTCCGGTGCATCTGCATCGCAGCAACAGGTTTGCATTGCAGGTCTTTGTTTTTAGTTAATATATGGAACCAACAACAGTAGTTGCAACCGGTATGAGCCTCGATGTTATCAAAATCATCGCAACCGCCTCAATGATGGCGTTTGGTACGCTCGTTCCGGCATTTGCTATCGGTTGGATCGGTACTACCGCTCTCAAGGGAATTGCTCGCAATCCTGAGGCTGGCAGCAAGATCCAGACCCCGATGATTCTTGCGATCGCATTCGCAGAAGCTATCGCGGTGTACGCCCTCGTCGTCGCCCTCATCATCAAGTTCGTTTAAATACGTTTGGATTTCGCGGCAGACGTTGTTGTCGCCCTAGACGCACAGCACTGCTAGCGCGCCGACGGGCTGCCGCCTAGTCTGCCGCAAAACCAAATCGTATGTATGTAGTTAATAACGTTTGCAGATAAGAAAAAGTATTTTCATGGAAACATTTGTAGAAAAATTTGGAATCGACTGGAAGCTGATGATCGCTCAGCTTATTAACTTTGGGATCGTGTTCTTTATTTTACGAGCCTTTGCATACAAGCCTATTTTGAAATTGCTCGATAAGCGCCGCCAGAAGATTGAAGAGGGTCTGGCGTTTGCGGAGAAGTCTAAAGCCGAGTTGGCCAGTATTGAGGAGCTTAAGGCTAATGAAATGAAGGTGGCTCAGACCAAAGCAATGGCTATGGTTAAAGACGCCGAGGTTTCTGCCGGAAAAGTGCGCGATCAAATCGTTGCCGGCGGTGAGGTTGAGAGAGAAAAGCTTATGGCTGCAGGCAAAGCTTTAATTGGTGAGCAGAAAAACCGCATGGAGAAGGATGTCTACGAAAAGGCAACGAGCCTTGTTGAAATGGCGCTGACCAAGGTGCTTGGCAAAACCAACTTCAAAGATGAGGAACGTAAGATGATATCAGATACGGTCTCCGAAATTAAAGTGAATTAGTTTTTTCACTATCAACTATCACCCATAAACTATAAACTGCCCCATGAGTCGCTACACACCAAAACAATACGCAACTGCACTGTTTGAGAGTCTGCAAGACGCAAAGCCGTCTGACCAGGCCTCTTTGGTTAAGCGTTTTGCTGATGTCTTGGTGAAACATTACGATCGCTCATTGCTTCCTAAAATCGCGATGCAGCTCAAAAAGCTTGAGCGGGCAAAAGGCGGCAGGCACGAAGTCGTGCTGACCTCTGCGCGACCGCTCGATAAGGCGGTTATAAAAGAGGTTAAGGCAAAGGTGGGCGAGAACAGTGGTATCACTGAAGTCGTTGACCCGGCGGTGCTTGGTGGGCTTAAAGTGCTCATCAATGATGAGATTGTGATTGATGGAACATACAAGACGCGTGTGTCGCGTTTGGTCGAGTCGGTGATTAAGGCAAGTTCATAAAGTTACTAAAGTTTATAAGCACTTAGTTTACGAACTTTACAAACTTTCACACTAAAAAATATATGAACGATTCAATTGTAGATAAACTGAAGAAGGAGATTGCAGGAGTATCGATGGACGTTAAGCAAGAAGTTGTCGGTCGCATTGTTGAAATCGGTGACGGCATTGCAAAGGCTTCCGGTCTTCCGCTTGTTAAGAGCCAGGAAATGCTCGTGATTGAAACTGCGCACGGGCCAGTTTCGGGTATTGCGTTTAACCTCGAAGAAGACCTCGTCGGTATCATTATTCTTGGAGAATCACTGAATGTTAAAGAAGGCGACTTGGTGAAGACGACGGGACAAATTTTGTCCTTGCGTGTAAACGAATCAATGATTGGACGCGTAGTTAACCCACTCGGTGAACCAGTAGATGGACGCGGTCCGATTTTCAAAGGTGAAGAGAAAGCAGGCGAGCGCCGCCCAGTTGAATATAAAGCCGCTGGAGTTTTGGAGCGTAAGTCAGTTTCAGTGCCGGTACACACGGGTATCAAATCGATCGATGCGATGATTCCAGTCGGTCGCGGTCAGCGTGAGCTGATCATTGGTGACCGTCAGACTGGTAAGACGGCTATCGCACTTGATACGATCATCAACCAGAAGCACGAGGCCGGTAAGCGCATGATCTGTATCTACGTTGCTATCGGTCAGCGTGAAAGTAAAGTTGCTCGTATCGTTGAACAGCTTCGCCAAGCGGGCGCCATGGAATACACGATCGTTGTCTCGGCTCCGACTTCGAGTCCAGCTGCGTTTTGGTATCTCGCTCCAATGGCTGGTGCTGCAATCGGCGAATACTTCATGTTAAAAGGAGAGGATGCGCTCGTTGTGTTTGACGATCTTTCTAAGCATGCAACTGCGTATCGTCAGATCTCGCTCTTGCTCCGTCGTCCACCGGGCCGTGAAGCCTACCCAGGTGACATCTTCTATCTGCACTCTCGTCTTTTGGAGCGCTCTGCTCGCTTGTCTGAAAAACTCGGTGGCGGATCTTTGACCGCCCTGCCAATCATTGAAACTCAACTTGGTGACGTCTCGGCTTACATTCCGACCAACGTTATTTCGATCACCGACGGTCAGATCTATCTGCAGCCAGAGCTTTTCAACCAAGGTATCCGCCCGGCTATTAACGTCGGTATCTCGGTGTCCCGCGTAGGTTCATCAGCGCAGACAAAGGCTATGAAGAAAGTCGCCGGTACCCTCCGTCTTGAAATGGCTCAGTTCCGTGAACTCCAAGCTTTCGTGCAGTTTGCTTCAGACTTGGATGCCGGAACGCGTGCTCGTATCAACCGCGGTATTGTTCTGACCGAAATTCTCAAACAGGGCGAGCTCATGCCGCTACCGTTTGAGCTTGAGGTACTTTCGATCTACATGGGTGTCAAAGGCCACCTCGATGGAATAGCAAAAGAAAAGGTAGGCGAGATAGTTACCGCCTTCTTGGATTACGTTAAGAAGTTCCACGAGAATGATGTAGTTAAAGCAATTCGCGAAGGTAAAGAGCTTAAAGAAGAGGTCGTAAAGGCGATTGATCACGCGATCGCGCAGTTTAAGTCAACGAATAAATAAAATAATATGAAGAAAAAATTAATTATCATCATCGGAATCATAGTAGTAGTTGCAGCCATCGGTTTCACGGTGCTTAAGAAGCCGGCTAACGTTCACGTAACTATGAAGCAGGATTCGGTAACAGGACTCAGTATCTATAATAACTTGGACTACGGCTTTTCTGTTGCATATCCAGCTGATTATTGGCAGGGTCCGGTAGAAAAGTTTGATCCAAATGCAGATATTGAGGATCCAAATATTAATGCAACCTTCGCGAGCACTTCGACGCTAGAAGCTGTTGTAATTGCTGGTAAACCAGGCGATACGGAATCGCTTAATGCTTTCGCCGCTCCATTAGATTCGTACAATGTGGTTACTGTCGGTGGTTTGCCTGCATTGCGGTATGAGTTTGTTGCCCCCGCTAATGAAGCAGGAACTCTCTATGTAAAGGCGGTTATGTTTGTTATCAAAGAGCTCAAGAATGGCTCGGTTACTATTGCATATCAAAAATTGGCCAAAACTGAAAAGGAGGCAAAAGCCGCCGATGTATCCAAAGCAGATGCTTTCGTAGGCGGTATTACGTTTGACCAACCTGCGCCCGCATCTGAAGCCAAATAAAGTACTAAGCCATGAAATCTTCCGCAGACATTAAAAAGCGATAAAAAATATGGAAAGTTATCCTAACAGTAAATTAATCAGTAAAAAGAAGTGGTTTGCATTTTACTCATTTGGGTTTGCGAACGGATTTCCTATACCCATTAGCTGGGAGGGCGTGTTGACGCCAATTCTTGGCGCCGCTGCATTGTATGCGAACTATAAGTTCTCGGGACTATTTACGGCATCCGGACATGAGCCTCTGATTTTTGTTGGTGGAAGTGCGATCACACTTTCTATTCTTTTTGTGACTTTCGTCCGGCATTTTGATGTAGAGAATATATATAAATAAGTATGAAATTAAGAAAAGAATTCTACATAGGTATAGGGTTTGTAGTCCTGTCAGGAATTCTATTTTTGTTGAGTAGATCGGCTCAGGGGGTTTATGACATAGGTAGCGATTTGTCTCGTGAGAAAATTGATGCTCTTGTTTCCGGCATTGTATTGATCGTTTTGAGCGTGGTTCCATATTCCAAAAAAGCTGATGCTAGCGCGAAAATAAAACACGATAAGATTCTATGGGTAATTACAATTATCATAATCCTTTACAACCTTAAGCTGCTTTCGATTGATTTGGGTCACTATATAATGACCCGATAATACTATGAAATCCTCAGCAGACATTAAAAAGCGAATAAAGTCGGTTGCGAATACCCAGCAGATCACCAAGGCGATGGAGGTGGTTAGCGCGACAAAAATGCGTAAGTCCCAGGAGCTGGCTCTTAAGGCTCGCCCGTATGCGTTTGCTGCTTTTGAATTGCTTGCGTCTGCGAGTAAGAAATTGAAAGAGAATGAAAAGCTTCCGGCGCTGCTTTCTGGTAACGATTCGAAAAAGACGCTCGCGGTGATCATTGCTTCAGATAAAGGACTTGCTGGTTCACTCAATGCCAACGTGATGCGTAAGGCGCATCAGTTAGTTAACCAGCTAATTAAAGATTCACAGGGCATTGGAGGTGAAGTTGACCCCGTACGAAGCCGCCCTGCCCAGCAGGGCAGTGCTACGGGCACCTCGGGGCGCCCTGCTTCGTACGGGGTTGATATCGCAACTGTTGGTAAAAAGGCGACCTCGTACTTTTCGCATCGCAAGTTTGCGATTGTTAAAGAATTTATTGGTCACGGTGACTTTGTTGATATCGCGGAGATGAACGATCTGCACGACTTTATGAGTGCTTCGTATCTGGACGGTGTCTACGGCAAAGTTGTTCTTATATACACCAACTTTTTAAGCACGCTCAGGCAGGAGCCGGTTGTCCGCCAGGTGCTTCCGGTGAAGCGCGAAAATTTGATTGAAATGATTTCAAGCCTGACGCCGCAGCACGGCCGTTTTAGTGAGCAAAAGCAAAAAATAGAATTAGAGTCAGAACCATTTTTATTCGAGCCCTCGCGAGAAAAGGTGCTCAAAGAACTCGTGCACCGGCTTTTCAAAATGCAGCTCTATCATATTCAGCTCGAAAGTAACGCATCAGAGCACTCAGCGAGAATGGTAGCGATGAAGACGGCGAGTGATAACGCAGCAGAGATCGTAGACGATTTAACACTGATATATAACAAAGGCCGACAAGCAAAGATTACGCAGGAAATCGTAGAAATCACATCAGGGTCAGACGCAGTAGCTTAAAAGAAATAAAAATAACAAACATATGGCAACAGTAACAGGAAAAATAGTTCAGATTATCGGTCCGGTCGTCGACGTTGATTTCGCAGAAGGCAAAGCGCCGGCAGTATACAACGCGCTTCATACCAAGCAGGCAACCGGCGGCATACTTACGCTCGAGGTCGCTAAGCACATGGGTAATGGTCGTGTTCGCGCCATCTCGCTCGGTTCCACTGAGGGACTCGTTCGTGGCGCAGAGGTTTCTGACACGGGCGCGCCGATCTCAGTGCCGGTTGGTAAAGAGGTGCTTGGCCGCTTGTTTAATGTGCTCGGCGAACCAATTGACGAAGGTACGAAAGAGTTCTCAAAACGCGCATCAATTCACCGCAAGCCGCCGGCCTTTCCAGACTTAAATCCAAAGGTGGAGGTGTTTGAAACCGGTATTAAGGTTATCGACTTAATTGCTCCGTTCGTAAAAGGAGGTAAGGTGGGTCTCTTTGGTGGCGCCGGAGTAGGTAAAACGGTGCTCCTTCAGGAATTCATTCGCAACGTGGCTGAAAAGGCAAAAGGTATGTCTATCTTTGCCGGAGTCGGTGAACGTAGCCGTGAAGGAAACGATTTGTATCACGAAATGAAAGAGTCCGGCGTTATTGCCTCAACCGCGATGGTCTTTGGTCAAATGAATGAGGTCCCAGGTGCGCGTCTTCGTACGCCGCTCGCCGCACTCGCTATGGCCGAACACTTCCGTGACACCGACAAGCGCGACGTACTACTCTTTATCGACAACATCTTCCGTTTCTCGCAGGCCGGTTCTGAGGTATCAGCCCTTCTTGGCCGTATGCCGTCAGCCGTAGGGTACCAGCCAACCCTTGCCTCTGAAATGGGTGAGATGCAAGAACGCATTACCTCAACCAAGGACGGTTCAATCACCGCCGTGGAAGCCATTTACGTGCCGGCAGACGACATTACCGACCCGGCTCCGGCTACGACCTTTACGCACCTTGATGGTACCGTCGTGCTTTCTCGTGCTTTGACCGAACTCGGTATTTATCCGGCCGTTGATCCGCTTGCTTCAACCTCAACCGCTCTTAACGTTAATATCATTGGTAAGGATCACTACGAGACGGCGATGCGCGTGCAGCAGACGCTCCAACGCTATGACGAATTGCAAGACATCATTGCAATTCTTGGTATGGAAGAATTGTCAGAAGAGGACAAGAAGGTGGTTACCCGCGCCCGTAAAGTGCAGCGCTTCTTGTCGCAGCCGTTCTTCGTCGCCGAAGTATTCACCGGTACGCCGGGTCAGTATGTTCCGCTTTCAGAAACAATCCGCGGCTTTAAAGAAATTCTTGATGGTAAGCACGACGACAAGCCGGAGAGCGCGTTCTATATGAAAGGCGGAATTGACGACGTGAAGTAAGAAAGTTTATAGGTGCTTGGTGATAGTGGATAGTGTAGTACAAATTCCACCATAACCTATCAACCATAACCTATCACCTGATATGCGACTACAAATTTACACAATGCGTCGGACGGTATACGAAGGCGAGACCTCTCGTGTAACGTTACCGACCGCCGTAGGCGAGGTGACAATTTTGGATCATCACGAGCCGTATGTGACTGTTCTTGAAGCCGGCAATTTACGCTATGAGGCTCAGGTTGTCACCGAATTGCCCAGCGGAGAAAAGAGTCCGGCGCGGAAAGAAGAACGAACCTTGCCAATCAAGGGTGGATTCCTTGAAGTCAGGGAAAATAATGAGGTACGAATTTTGGCAGACGAGTAGGGTAGAATAATGAATCTTTAATTTGGAATATT
>CAZXKC010000006.1:0-59546 GCA_964641225.1 uncultured Candidatus Saccharibacteria bacterium | reverse complement strand
CATAAGAGTTTTGCTTATTCCATCCATGCTCATCGGCTTACCATCTTTAGTCTTATTAATGCGTAATACGAGCATCTGTTCAAGTTTTCTAGCCTGCTCAAGTTCTGCGCGACTAAATGGAATCGTCGGGATTTCTTTCACTTGCACGCCAAAGGCCTTCTCAACGGCAGCCGATCCAAAAACATTTTCTTTGCCAAGAATTTCGGTAGCCAGTTTTAGTTGTTCTGGAACAGGTAATTCAATCTTGCGACCCGAGAGTAGGGCTTCAAGCTCAGCGGCCCGGGCGGCAATAGGCAAGGCTGTTTCTTCGGCTTCTTCCTCAGCTCCTTTGCGTTTAGTATTAACCGGCGGTACGTATTCAACATTAGCGATAAGCTCCTCAAGCTTGTCCTTATCTGCCCTATCGAGAAGTTTACCGGCATAATAATAACGAAGGGCGGTTTTAAATACAGCATTCAAATCACCTCGATAAAAATGACGAATGAAATCACGTACACGGCGCGGCTCCTCACGATCGTCGAACGTAAACGCCTGCGGTTGATCTGCGGCCAGCTTGCGAGAAGCAAGAAGCTCTTTTGCACCCCGGTGGAATTCGATATATTTTGCGATGATTTGCTCAATACCTGGAATTTCGGCAAACGCCTTGGGACTCAGCGGGCCTTCGGGTCTGCTCGGCAAAAAAGCTCGCTCTGGGGCAAGCGTTTCGCCTGACTCTAAACAAAACAGTGACCTTGTTGAATAAGCAAAAGTCTCATCGGGCAACTCGCTTGCCTCCTTAATATAAACCCACCTTCGCAGCTGAGCAGGATCCATAGGTTCACGTTGCAAATAGCCCTTACCTGGAGGATTAGCCAAAGCAACAACTTTAGTAACTGCTTTTTGAACTCGCAACTTCTCTGAAGCGTCTTCGGCTAAAACTACTTCTCCGTCACGATTCAGAGCATCTAGTACTTCGTGAAGTCTAATAAGAATATTCGGTGAGGCAGAATTATACTCATCGAGAATGATTACCTTTATTTTCCCCTCTTCCACTCGAAGGCCGGAGGTAACCTTACCATCGGCAAAAGAATATTCAGGATCAGTATCCCCGCGTCGATGCGGATTTGGAATATAACGACCCATCAAATCTTCTACATCGGTTGCACCGTTGAGGTTCACATAGTGCACCTCCCAACCAAGATCAGAGGCCATCTTACGCACCGTTGTTGTCTTGCCAATAGACGTTCCTCCCTCAACAAGGACTGCGCTACCCTGAAGTAAAGAAATAGCAATCTTCTGCTGAAGCTCAAGACTAAATTTATCATTTATATAGTCAGCGTATTGTTCTTTTTTGGGGGCATTCTCACGATTTTTTGCCTTCGGCAATTCAACACCCAAATAAGACACGGAGCCCTCTGTCTCAATAATTGGTTGAAGCTTCTTATCAACCCCCTCTGCTCGTTGTGCTTGAAATTGTTCGCGAGGCATATCTTTTAGAGTTGAAGAGTAAGTCCGGCAGCATTACGAAACAGCAAGCCAGTTGCTTCAGCTTCGGGTAACTTTTCACGCGGTATTACAACAACAAGTGAAGTCTCGGCGTAATTGGGATTTATCCACAAAGACTGCTGCCCTTTTATATCAAAAACACTAATCTGCCCAGTCGTATACTGACAGACGATATCGTATAAATCTTTTGCATTTTGCAAATCTAAAACTATAAAATACTTACCGGGAGTGTTTAAATCAACGTATGCCTTAAGAGGTAAAAATTCTCGCTGACTAAGTTCTTTAATAAGATCAGCAATCTCTACTTCGGGACTTATCAATAAACTCACCTCCTTGCTTCCCTGGGTATGCTCCAAAAATGTTGAAAGTCCGGTACTGTCAGGATATGTGACCATAGGTAAATGTTACTAAAAACTATCTTATTTAGCAATAATCTCACGCAACAAATCTGGAAATGTGTCGACCATCTCTTTAACAGTTAAAACTGACTTAGCCCCTGGATAATGTTGAGTAATAGATTCCGTTCCGGTTCCAACTCCAAGGCCAACAGGACGAATATCAGTATCCTTCAAAATATTCTTTACAACACCTGCTATCTCATTATCTCTTCCAGGATGCTTAGATGATCCAGCCAAAATACCGTCTGATAAAGTAATCAGAATTTTACGAGCAGTTTTTTGCTGAGCTAAGCGCTGGGAAGCAACACTAGTTGCCCAACCTAAGTCAGTTTCGCTATGCTCATTACCACATCCCTTGCAGCAACTATCGTCAACTTCTTTAGGCATGCCGCCCATATGTTCGCGTATCTTTTTTGACAACGGCTGTCCGAAATTCTGGTATTCATACAAATCATCATTAAATCCTAATACCTCAACATCAACGCCTAGCCGGTTAAGCACTTCAACTAGGACAATGACGGACTTAAACGTTTCTTCAATACGCTTTTCTTTTCGCATCGATCCCGATAAATCAACGAGCAGTGTTATTGCGTAATCATTTTTATCTGGCAACTCACGCTTTTGCCAAGCCTTACTCTCTGCAGGAGAAATTGACTTTGCTTTTTCCTGTATCCTGCGTTTAATATCTATGCGTTTACCTACCCTAAAGCCACCTTTCCAGGCGGTAGTCTCTCGATCAACGAAAATTTCCCGAAGTTCTGATTCTAGCTTATCAATAAGCGGCAAAACTTCGCGGCGATATTTTTCATATAAATTCTCATCCAAATTTACAAGTCTTTCTACTCGCTCCCTGTAGGTAAGTACACTAGGATCAACTTCAACTGGTTTATCTGGAAACTCCCCGCTTCGCAAAGCGCTACCACCAGCTGATCGTTGATCGCTAGGTTCTCGCCCTTCTTCAGATTCTGAACCTTGGCCTAACTCTTCGCTTTCACTTTGAGAAAATTTACCTTGTAATTCTTCATTGAGCTTGTCCTCAAAATCTTTAATGGCTTGCCTGGCTTGAGTCTCAAGTTGTTTACGCTGATCTTCAGTAAGGCTTTCGATATATTCACGAATTTTCTTTTTAAGTTCATCAGAAAAAGAACTCTGATCAACATGACCAGCCTGAGACGGCGCGCCTTCCTGGGGACTCTCTTGAGAGCTATCTTCTGATCCCTGCCCACCCTGTTGCGCCTTACCCTGAGCACTTTCAATAGCTTGTTCAATTGCTCTTTCAAGTTCTTTTTGTTCTTCTTCGGAAAGTTGTTTCTTTAGCTGTTCAGGGATACGACTCCTAGATCCGGCACCACTAGGCTGTGGCTGCCCTTCGCCTTGAGCTTCACCTGAAGTATCGCCTTCGGGCTGTTGCATTTGGTCAAGTGCCTGTTGAGCTTCTTGATCTTTCTGATCCTGCTCCACAAGTTTTTGAAACTCAGGCCAAACTTTCTTAAGGGCAATTTGGGCAACCTTTGTGGCATATTTTCTAATTATCTTTTCACCTTTATTAGCCTCTTCCTTGGAAGGATATCGCCACCAAGCATCCTGAGCAGCTGCTAAAGTCTTTGTGACAACTTCCTGGACCTCTGCTGGTAAAGCTTTATCTATTTCTGCTGTTTGCTCCTGCACCTCACGAAACCACTGCTTGATGTATTCCAAGCCGGCTTGCACAAAACGTGGAGTCTGTCCAAGATCTTCCTTAGCAGCCTTTTTAGCCTCCTGCTCAAACTGCTGGTCAAGCTCATAAGCAAGTTTCATCTGCTGACGAAATCTTGGATACGCCTCTGCAACAAAATTATTGTCCCGCGGATCCTCGATCGCATTAAGCATAAAAGAAAATCCCGGCTTCTCAAGGGTTTCTCGCGGTAATACATCGGCACGACTAATACGCCGGTGACCTGCTTCGTGAGAAATAACAAAACGAAGATAGTCAATCGGTTTTTCCAGCAAGTCTTTCGGATCTATTTTTATGTGATTTTCTTCCCAATTCCAATGCCATCCCTCACCTGGCTCATTTAAAAGAATGGGAATCTTAAAATCCTTACCTATAAAATAGGCTAATGAGGAAAGGAGTTCTTGTCGTGAACGAATAATACTCCGTTCTTCTGGAGTGAACTGCTCAAGAATTCTCTCTTGTTCGTTCCGTCCTGGGCGCACCTGTTCAAAGACGGCGCTAGAACGCGAACCCCTAGGCTGCATTGCTTCAAATCGATCAAATGATTCCATTGTTGATAATCATATCCCACACCGACCGAAAATCAAACTTCTAATTCATCTATGAAAACATATAAACTTTTTTATTTTTGATCGCTAACTGACTTCTCATACTGATAAGTAATTCCCGTTTCTCCGGCAAACTTCCCTCTCGTAAGACATACTTTGCATAGTTTCTGGTATCAATATCTTGCTGATCTATTTTTTCACTCTTGATCCCAAGCACGCCTCTCATAAATTTGCGATTTTTTATAACCTCTTTTTCTAACTGCTCTCGCATACCAAGCTCGTCCAAATCCATTTTATCAATTAGCTCTACAAGCTGTTCTACTAATTGCTCTTCGCGAAGATAGCCACTCTTACAATTAATATCTCTACTGCGCGTACAGCCATAGTACACATACCGGTGCACATTTCCATTTTTCTGGGTTTTAATTTTCTGGGCGCCAGCTCTGTTGCTGGACAAAAAAACTCTCGTATCGGTTCCAAAGTAAAGACTTATAATAAGTCGGTTAAAGTTTTCCACACATAGTACCTTGTATTACAAGGTACTATGTGTAATACTTTTAGTATGCCCGATAAAGAAACAACTAAAGAAGAAAATAGCGCCAGTCAGATGCGCAAAGGACTCTTAGAATTCTGCACGTTACTCATTATCTCTCGCGGCGAGGTATATGCGTCAGATATTCTCGCAGAACTTAAACAAGCCGATCTGCTGGTCGTCGAGGGCACCCTCTACCCTCTTCTAAGCAGACTGCGCTCCGAAAACTATCTCAGTTACCGTTGGGAGGAATCAGAATCAGGTCCACCGCGCAAATACTACAGTCTGACGGAAAAAGGAAAAACAACGCTTATACGCCTCAAGTCTACATGGAAAACACTGGCCGCCTCAATTAACGCCCTTATGAAATAAGTATGAAAAAAGCACTGAATATAACTCTCAATAATATCCTCTTCTCGATAGAAGAAGATGCCTATGAGCGTCTGCGCTCATATCTTGAGTCAATTAAAAAAACCTTTACCGACTCGGAAATTATCGCCGACATCGAGGCGCGTATTGCCGAACAATTCCAGGTAGCAACTCATCGCAAAGCACAGGCAGTTACAATGGCAGAGGTTGAATCGGTCATCCGCAGCATGGGTACCAGCGAGGACATCGCCTCAGATGAGCCGCGACATCAGAACGAGTACGCTGCCCGACCTCTGAAAAAACTCTACCGTGATACTGATAATAAAATTATTGCCGGAGTAGCCGGCGGATTAGCTGCGTATTTTGGAATTGATGCGCTGTATATTCGAATTATATTTGCCGTATTCACGCTTTTTTCAGGACTTGGCATTGCGATCTACGTACTGCTCTGGCTTATCGTACCTGAAGCACAGACAATCTCTCAAAAAATGGAGATGCAGGGTGATCCGGTCACGCTCAAAAATCTTGAAGAGGCGGTCAAGGCGCGCGTGGAGACCGACAAGCAGAAATTAAAAACACCAGCCGGAACAGTCGCCCAATTCTTTGCCGCTCTATTTAGTCTCCTGGGAACGCTCTTTAGTAAAATTATTCCGGCGCTACGCACACTGATCGGTGTTCTCTTCACATTTGCCGGCAGCGTCGGTTGCGTAGCGGCCACCGTTGCGATTCTTGGATTTCTGGTCAACGTCCCTGACCCGCGCATGGATCCAGACTTTATTCGTTTCATCGTGCTCATTGGTGAACGCTACTTCCCGTTTGCAGCCGCTGCCGCCTATGCAGTCGTCGTTATCCCGATGATTATCATATTCTTAGCCGGCATCTCAATGCTCCGAAAGAAAAATACTGCCAGCGGTCCGACGCTTGCAGTCTTGATAAGTATCTGGATGGCAGCAGTAATCACAATCGGCGTCACGCTGGCCTATATTATTCCCCGCTTTGAGCCAGGATCGTATAATAACCACAGATTCTACTTCGAAGAGAGGGAGCAAATGCGGAACTTCGATCCACGATTCTAAATTGAGCTCAATAAACCAAAAACCCGCGGAAGCGGGTTTTTGTAAAATTCCTTAGTGTCCGCCCATCGGTTGCTGCGGAGGCATCGGTTGTCCTGGCTGCGGCTTACCTGGTCCTTTCTTGACTGGGTCCATAATAGTAGATTAGTGAATCTTTCGTGCACTACTGGTATTGAGTTACACGATTAATTATCGACTGTGCCTACGTGGGTCTCTGATCAGGAAACCCTAAACTTCCGCGAAGTTCTATCTAATTATACCGCCGTAATACAGTAAATATTTCATAGACAAAATCATGAAAAAGTATCCCGCTATGCGGGAATTTGACTTAAGTCCACATATTATACACATCTACCCAGGATATGAAGAAGGGGCTCCGCGTTTACCATTCGCGAAACCCCCTCAGTGCTGCCGCAACTTGCCCGGTCCTAGGGCAAAGATTAGCCATTGAGCTGACTCGGGATCAGGGTTATGAGCCCTTTTCGACCTCCCACGTGGCCGTAGATACTCACTCTCCCTTCAGATGGGACGCATGTTCCTGGTCGGAATCCTGCGGAAGCGGAACAGGAGACGCTGCAACCAATTCCGCGACTTCATCATCGAGAGCTCTCCGTTGCCTTCTCGCGCCTCACAGCGCGAGCTTGTGAACTACTCTTTCAGTATATAGAAAAGCAGAGAAAACTAGCAAGTGCATAAGAAAAACGGGCGGGCGCGAAGCGCCCGCCCGGAGCACGCTGCTCTTAGCAGCTGCAACCGCCGGCTGGATCCATCATATACGTAATGTGTGTGAGTTACGACCAGGTACGACTTTGACCGCTAGGATCTGCCTGGTCCATCCACTATAGCAGACGTGTCAAGCTTGCCCGCCTCAGGCGGGACCACTCTTAGAAACGGCCGCTTGCGCCGCCTCCCCCCGAACTCCCGCCGCCGAATCCACCAAAACCTCCCCCACCTCCAAAACCACCGCCACCTCCGCCAAACGGTCCGCCGCCGAGCCATATATTCGGATTGCGGCCGGTTATTTTCCCAAATGACTTACTGGCGATAAAATCAAAAAGTAAACCGATCGGAATAAGAACAATCGCAGCAATACCGGCTGTTAAAAGTGATCCGGCAATAAGCCCCCAAATTCCGCCACCAACAGCACCGAGCACGCCACCAAGCCACCACGACTTTGTGCGGGCGAACAAGACAAAAATTCCTCTAAAAAGAAAGATTATAAAAAAGAAAAGCAATCCAAAATCAAATGAAAAATGAACAGGTGCTGATGTACTAGGAACTCCCTCGCCTTGGACAGCACTTTCGATTGCCTGCACGCCGATCTTGATACCGCCACTAAAATCCCCTGCTTTAAAATTCGGCGTCATCAGGTCAATAATTTGCCCAGCCTGCGCGTCGGTAAGCGCCCCCTCCAAACCATACCCGACTTCAATACGCACCTGTCGATCGCTCGGTGCCACAAGTAAGAGCACCCCAGTATCTTTTTCTTTGCCGCCAATACCCCATTCTTGGAACAACGCTACGGCATAGTTTTCGATCGTATCGTCGCCGAGCGATGGAACAGTCACTGCAGCAATTTCAATACTAGTATCTTTTGTAAATTGAGTTATGTTTTGCTCCAACTCCTGTCGATCAGCGACAGAAATAACACCGGCAAAATCATTAACAAAACCTGTTGGTTTCCCCGGACTAACATAGGCAGCTGCAATAAACGGAATTGCAATAACTCCGACCACTGCAGCTACAAAATATTTCGCAGCTGCAAAACGCATATCACTAATACTATTGAGTCAAATCAACTGTTGGCGCAACCTCAGACCCTTCTGCAGCCTGGAAGTATTCACGGCCGTGGAATCCAAAGATACCAGCAAGAATCGAGGACGGGAAACGCTGCGTAGCAACATTCAAGCTGGTTACGTTGTCATTGAAACGCTTACGCTCAACGCTGATACGATTTTCTGTTCCTTCAAGCTGAGTCATCAGCGTCTGAACGGTCTGCGATGACTGTAACTGCGGGTAATTTTCTACAATTACTAAAAGTCTACCGAGAGCTGATTCAACGTCATTTGCGGCTGCAACCTTGTCGCTTACAGTCGTGGCACCACTGTATCGCGTACGTGCATCGGCAATATCACCAAATACCTTCTGTTCCTGAGTAAGTACACCTTTTACAGAACTAACTAAATTCGGAATCAGGTCAAAACGACGCTGATACTGCGTCTCCACCTGCGCCCACTGATTATCAACTCCTGCATTAAGACTCACGAGTCGATTGTAACCGGTAATACCCCAAAGCACGATGAGGGCAACGACTGCTAAAATTATCCACGTAGATTTTTTCATATATTTGTAGCGCAACTATAGCATAATTAGGAAAAAATAAAACGCCCACAAAAGGCGCCCTCAGATTTCCCTGGGCTTGGGGTTAGCCAAGCCCTGAGAAGATACATTACATTTTCTGCTCACCCATCATACCGGTCTTGCCGGCCATGCAGGTTTTGCAGCGGCAGCCGAAGATTTTCATCACACCAGCCACACCAACTAATACGTAGACAATGGCCTCAACCATCATCCAGTTACCAAGCAGCATGTGAACGAGGTTCCAGTCTGCGCCGCCAAAGAGCCAGCCCAAACCGACAAGTCCCCAGTTAATAGCACCGATGATCATAAGCCACTTACCGATCATCATGGTGGTGCACATGCACTTTTTACCATCCATCATAGTAATAATGTAAAAACGTTAGTAGGCAGCTGTCGACTCCCCAGCCGTCTCTTAGACCCTATCTCACAATAACATTGGCCACGCCCTAGATCAATTTTCATCAACTCACGAAGGGACACTGCAAGGAGCAGGTTTACCTACTTCGAGGATGTCCCGACATAGAGATGGTGAAAATGTATCAGGTCCCGAAGGGTTGCTAGCCCGTTTCGTCGTCTGCGTCGTTACTCAGAAAAGCCTATGCTCAAGCATATTGTCTTTTCCTCGTTCCTAGCAGAGAGCAGAAACGGACAGCAACACGGGGCAAGGATATTGTGAGATAGGGTCTTAATCAGTATACTATAAAAATATGGCACACCCAACAAAAGAAAAACAATCACTGGCAACCAGCATTTCCGGAGCTATACGCGGCTGGACACATGCAGCAACAGAACGTAGCTTTCGACTCTTAATCATCGCAGGCATCATCGCTGTTACCCTACTCGCCCTATTTGGCGTAGCCGCATATGACCGAATAATTATCATTATCTTGATTATCGTCACCCTCGTTGCTGAGATTTTTAACACGGCGATCGAAGAACTTGCTGACGCGCTGGTCCAAGAACACCACCCGGGCATCGCAAAGGTAAAAGAACTGGCCGCCGGAGGCGTCCTATTACTTGCGTTTACTACACTACTTATAACTCTCTATTACATCGCAACTGTTTCAGTTCTATGACCGAATTAGCAACCTTTGCCGCGGGCTGCTTTTGGGGCGTTGAAGAAATCTTTCGCACACAACCGGGCGTGATCGAAACCGAAGTCGGCTACACCGGCGGGCACGTTGATAACGTAACCTACAAACAAGTCTGCTACGAAAACACCGGCCACGCCGAGGCGGTCAATATTACGTTTGATCCAACCAAAACTTCCTACGAACAACTTGTGCGCACGTTTTTTGAGCTACACGACCCGACAACCGTAAATCGCCAAGGTCCGGATGTCGGCAGCCAGTACCGCTCGGCTATTTTTTATCACTCACCTGAGCAAAAAGCTGTAGCCGAAAAAGTGATCAAAGAATTATCTGCCTCAGGAAAATTCAGCGAAAAAATTGTTACTGAGATCATTGCCGCGCCAACCTTCTGGAAAGCCGAAGAGTATCACCAGAAATATTTCCTGAAAAATCCTGACGATCCACGAGTTTGTCATACGTTACCGAATAAATAATCATGGAACCGCTCCGCCTCAAAGTTAATGACGAAATCGAATTGATTCAGCTTCGACCGGAAGACGCCGAAATTGCCTTTGCGTTGATTGAGAAGAATCGAAAATTTTTACGCGATTGGTTGCCATGGGTAGATAAAACAAAAACGGTGGCTGATGAAAAATTCTTCATTGAAAAAATTGCCACGAAAGACGGCGGCATGAGTCTTGGAATTTGGCACAAAGAAACTTTCATCGGAGCGATTGGACTACACGCAATCAATGAGCAGGATAAAAAAACGAGTATTGGGTATTGGCTCAGTCAAGATGCGAATGGAAAAGGTATTATGACCTCCTGCGTGAAGCGATTACTCGCCTACTGCTTTGAAGACCTCAAACTCAACCGTGTCGCAATCTATCACGCAGTCGGCAATGAAAAAAGCAAAGCCGTGATCGAACGCTGTGGATTTAAGCAAGAAGGCATTATCCGACAATTTGAGAACGTAAATGGAAAATTCTTAGATAACGTCTGCTATAGCATGCTTGCCAGCGAGTTCAACAAAAACGTGTAAAAGAAAATATATCATATATGATATATTTTTAGGTTCCCCCATTCAAAAGCGAAGGTTCGGGTTTCGCGACCATCCGCTTGCGGTGAGCCCGGGCGCGAAACCCGAATCGAGCGTTACGCTTTTTCGCTCCGCAACTTCTGCATCAACTCCTCAAGTGGCATTGAAGCAACGCCGATAACTGTGTCGGCTGCGCCGTAATACACAATCAGCTGACCATTTTTAACCACCGCGCCACAGGAGAAGACAACGTTGGGGACAATGCCGTAGCGCTCGTAGGCCGTCTCCGTATCTAAAATTTCGTCCTTGGTGCGCGCGAGCACCTTTGTCGGATCCTTTTTATCAAGCAATGCCGCGCGCAAGTGATAGTGGTGATCGTCGCGGCGTGACACGCCGTGATAAATAAGGAGCCAGCCGTCATCAGTTTCAATCGGTGGACCGGCAATGCCGATTTTACGGCTGTCGTGCATGCTCGTTCGAGGAGTCATAATCACCTTTCCTTCAAGCGGCTTTTTCCAAACTGCGTAGAGCTCATCGACAAAATCAAGCCAGATGTTGCCGTCCAACCTGTGAAATACACCATATTTTCCATTGAATAGTTTCGGAAACACAGCTGCATCCTTGTCATCAGCATCCATTTTAGAAATGAGTACTGGTGTCGCCCACTTCCAGCGCTTAGCCAAAAAATCGGAAACCAAAATCGATGTAAGCGCGATGTGTGGTAAATCTTTACCGTTATACGCCGTATAGAGCATATAAATTACGTCCCCTATTCGGGTTAGGCGCGGATCTTCACAACCAGAATTACCACCCTCAATTAATTTTTGTTCAAACGGTGCCCGAGGAACATACACAGGTTCGGGCCAACGCTCGCTAATGTTATAGCCGTCATCACTGCGGGCGTAGCCAAACACAGAAGTATTATCTGGCGATTGGCCGCGATATATAAGGTGAACGACATCATTGATCATGATCGCCGCGGTGTTGTATACCGCCTTTGCCTCCCAGGGATGGGTTGGCTCTGGGCGTAAAATCGGGTTACCGGCAAAACGCTGTAATTGCGCCACGCGCTGCTTTGGCGCGAGCAATTCTTTGATAAGTGCAGACACTGAAAGATTAGCAATCGAAGTCGTTGTATCGGCTGCACCGTAGTAGAGCGTCAAACTCCTCCAATTAATGAGTGCGCCGGTCGGAAAAACAATATTCGGAACTGCGCCGAATCGTTCGTACTCCTCTTTCGGCGTGAGCAGCGGCTCCATACTTCGACCCAAAACTTTAGCCGGATTATGCAAATCAAGCAGTGCAGCGTGCACGCCGAAGGTCGCCGGTGGAGAAAAATAATTTTCAATGTATGAATAAAAGAACAGCCAACCCTGCTTTGTTTTAAGCGGCGGCGCTCCGACCTCCATATGATCGTTAATTGATTTACGAATTCCGACTAAATGAGCAGGCAATGTCCCATACCACGCATCCCAATAGTCTTTTGACCAAATGTCTTCAATCCGATCAAACAGTGCCAAACAAATCTGAGTCGGCGGACGGTCAGTGTGTACGGTAAGCATGGCCGCATACTGCTTACCAATTTTTTCCGGAAATAACACCATCGCCTTTGCGTTAAATGGCGTGACTAAATGTTTGCTGAGTATCTTTTTAAAATCCTTTGTAGTAGCAACAGCAACTTTAATATTGTCCGCATTAAATGGATAGCCACCAAGTGCGGTATAAAAAATGTAAAACGTATCCCCTAATTTTGTAATTCGAGGATCTTCGCAGCCAAATTGATCCCAGGATTCACTGGGCACAATTAATTGCCGGCGTTCAGGAAAATGAATACCATCAGTGCTGCGGGCATAGCCAATTGTCGACAAACTCATCATGACCCCTCCTACAGATTGGGGCGCACTCTGCGCGCGATACACCATATGCGTGTATTTTCCATCTTTAACCGGACAGCCGTTAAAGGCGCCCTGAGCATCCCACTCAACCTCGTACCGAGGCACGAGGATCGGATTTTCGTATGAACGTCTAAAAAAAGTTTCCATTATTTTGATCTAATAGTTAATCGCGGATTACCCTGTCCGACCAATTGGCCCAAAAACTCATCAAGTTTTGCAGAGGCAACACAGACAACCGTATCAGCACCCCCATAATATACGATCAACTGCCCCTCCTTAATCACCGCCCCGCACGAATATATAACCCCTGACTTAAATCCTTGATTTTCATAATACGCGTCCGGCTCCAGAATTGGCTGTTGCGCCCGATATAAAATTTTCGATGGATCGTTTAAATCTAAAATCATCGCGCCAAGCTTGTATCGATTCGGGTCGCGGAAATCCATGGCGTGATACAACACAAGCCAACCGTAATTAGTTTTAAGCGGCGGCGGGCCAACGCCACGCATCCAACTATCCCACGCTCCTTTACGTGGAGCACTACTTCTAAACACGCTTGTTACAAATCGTGTACCGTCCAAATGATCCAAGCTATCAAAATATGCAATTTGCACCTCGGGCGAAATGCTATGCAAAAGCGCATACTGACCCTGAATTTTTTCCGGAAACAACACCCAATTTTTATGAATTTGTCCGGGCGGCGAAATCATCACCGGATGCTCCCAATTCCAACGATGATTAATAAAGTCATCTATAGTGATCGAAGTCAGCGCAAGCCGCAACGACCCCCACCCGTCAAAAGCGGTATAAATCAGATACAATGTGTCGTCGATAACGGTTATCCGCGGATCCTCACAGCCGCCACTGGTTCCTCCCCCAGAACTGTACGGAATTTTTATCAAACTTTTTGGAACCCGCGGAATTCCTTGGTCATAGACCGGCATCGGCCACCGGTGATTAACCGAAAGCCCATCACTGCTCGAAGCATAACCCAAGACCGAACGATCATCCGCGCCAACAGCACGGTAAAGTACGTGTACGTTGTCTTTATACGCAACTGCTGCCGGATTAAATGTTGCTCGCGACTCCCAGTCCTGATGACTAGGGGTGATAATCGGATTATGCGGGGCACGAACAAGCTGATGTTTTTTGACAGGCGCTTTTAGCTGTCGTTTTAGTAGAACTTTACGCACTGCGCGTTTAACAACACTGCCGACTTGCCCGCCACGGCGGGCTGCTTTTGTTTTCTTCAGGTTCTTCGTTCGAGTAATAATTTTCTTCTTACGCACGGCCATAGTTATCCTTAAGTCTTACGATATCGTTTTCATCAAACTCGCCAAAAGAAATTTCTAACACGTGAGCGTCTGTATTGCCTGCTTCAATGCGGTGTTGAGCTTCTTTCGCTATAAAAAATTCATCACCAGGTTTTGCAGCAACTATTTTTTTGCCAGCAGTTATCTTCGGAGTTCCGCTAATCACATGCCAAAATTCTTCACGCTTGTGATGAAACTGCAGACTAAATGCCTGCCCTGCTTTAATATTCAAAATTTTAACTGTTACAGGCTCTTGGGCCGTAAAATGACGAAAATTACCCCATGGTCGTTCCTCAGTAAATGGGCTCATGACTTTATAATACCATGCTTACTTTTGCCGAAGCAGCCGAAAAAAGCTATTATAACGGAACATTATGCACAGCCTGCCTACATTTATACGCAAAAACTCCCTCTTCGCCGTTCCCGCGCTTATTCTCGCCGTCACTATTGCTGCAGCCATAGCCTCGCAGCCAGTTATTTATATTGCCGCGATCGCGCTCGGACTTTTAAAGCTGCTTATTGAATCAATTGAGAAAGTGCGCGAAGGACGCTGGTCGCTCGACTACATTGCCATGCTCGCCATGGCCACAGCCCTGCTCTCGTCAGAGTACTATCTCGCCGGCGCAATCGTTGCGCTCATGATCACGCTCTCGGGCGCACTCGAAGAATTTGGATCAGATCGAGCCGAGGCATCGCTGCGCGCGTTATTAGATCGCCTACCAAAAAATGTGCTGGTCAAGCATGCGGGCGGATTTAAAGAGATGCCTATTCAGGATGTTACTGAAGGCTCAATTATTTTCGTAAAAACCAATGAACTTATTCCGCTTGATGGTTTCCTGCGCTCACAACATGCAACTATCAATGAAGCAAACTTAACCGGCGAAAGCCTTCCGGTCGAACTTAAAATCAGTGACTTTATCAAAAGCGGGTCAGTAAATACCGGGGGATCATTTGAATTAGAAACCTCAGGTACCTTTGAAACATCAAGCTATCAAAAAATTATTAAACTCGTTGAAGAAACAAAAAAACACCCTGCGCGCATTGTTCGTCTTGCCCAAAAATTTAACTGGCCATTTACTGTTATCGCGCTTGTCACCGCTGGCGCAACATATCTGATTACACGCGATCTGGCCCGAACATTAGCAGTGCTCGCGATTGCAACACCTTGCCCACTCTTAATTGCCGCGCCAATCGCCTTTCTTGGAGGCATGAGCAAAGCAGCGAAAAAAACAATCATTATTAAAAAGCCTTCTGTGCTCGAAGTATTAAGCCGCGCAACAACATTATTTTTTGATAAAACAGGAACCCTGACACTGGGAACGCCGACACTGACAGAAATCAAACTCTACAATAAAAATATTGATGAGGCGCACGTACTCGTCATCGCAGCGGCCATAGAGCTTCACTCGCTGCACCCGCTCGCGCGCGCAATTACCGCCGAGCGTAGCCGGCGTAGTCTGCCGGAGTTAGTTGCTAAACAGGTTACTGAGAAAATCGGTGAAGGCATCACGGGCTCAGTTGACGGAGTGCAATATCAACTTTTAAAAAGTGTGGAAACAACGGAGGGTGGCATAGCTCTCGATATGATGAAGGGTGGCACTCGCCTTGCCCGCTTCTTGTTTTCAGACGAGCTCAAGCAAAATGCTGCACAGTTTCTTGCGACGATCACGAAAAAATATAAGGTTGCAATCATCACTGGCGACTCAGAGGAAAATGCCATGCGCTTATTCGGCAATAGCGGCGCAAAGATCTATGCACGCGCAACGCCAGAACGAAAATTTGAAATTGTAAAAGCAGCACGCGCAGCCGGCGAAGTCGTCGTAATGGTTGGTGACGGCCTTAACGACGCGCCGGCACTCGCACTCGCAGATGCAGGCATCGTCTTTTCAGGCACAGAAAATAGTGCTTCAATTGAAGCAGCGAGTACGGCAATTTTGAGCCACGATGTTTTGCTTGTAGGCGAAACATTGGCGCTCTCTCATCGTGCGACACAAATCGCGCTGCAAAGTATCGTTATCGGTATCGGATTATCAGTAATCGGTATGGCGCTCGCCTCTTTAGGCCTCATTACTCCGGTTGCCGCGGCAACAATTCAAGAAATTATCGACGTCGGCGTAACCCTTAACGCGCTTCGCGCAGCATACTAGTATGAAAGTATATTTTGTAAGACATGGAGAATGTGTTTCTAATCAAAATGGAACGCAGCAAACCCCAGATGAACCCCTGACTGAAAAAGGACGCGAACAAGCCCGAATATTAGCAGCACGTTTTGAATCTATTCCTGTAGATCACATAATCACCAGCCCGTATGCGCGCGCAAAGCAAACTGCAGAAACGATTGCTGAGGATAAATCATTACAAATCAGAAAGGATAATCTTATCGGCGAATTCAGATGGCCCAGCAGTCTTGACGGCAAACTCAAAAAAGACCCGGAGGCAGTTGCAGTACGTGATCTTATCGAGCAGCATTGGGCCGCAGGCGCAAACGCAAGCTGGAAGCATAGCGACGAAGAAAGCTTTCAAGAAATTAGAACTCGCGCGGCAGAATTTCTTAATCATCTTGCGACATTAGACTACCAATATATTCTGGTGGTGAGTCACGCACGACTACTCAAGGTATTATTCGCAGTTATGATTCACGGAGAGGATGTAAGCGGTAAAATAGCATCGGATTTCTTTTACGCAACATCTCTTAACAATACCGGTATTACTGTAGCTACGCTTGAAAAAAACAAAAAGAAGGACTGGAACCTAATCACTATCAACGATCACGCTCATCTTGGTGATTACACCCGCCAGCCTCATTAGCAAGTGGTATGATAAGAAGGTGAAGCGTTTCACTGCCTTATTAACGTTGCTACTTATTGTTACTCCTCTGCTCGCCCATGCCGACAGCGTTATTTTTGAATTTGCCCCTGACTCCTGGCAATCACAACGCTTTGCCATGAATACGGCCGCAGGACCAGTCTATGAAATATTCCAATCGCCACTGACGACAACGCTGACAGGACTTGATCTATGGGTTGATAACACCGGCTCATCAGGCCCCGTTACGCTGACATTATTTGATGCAAGCCAGCAAGAGATTGGAATTATCAACGCCTCGATTCCCCATCTCGCACAGATCGCCGGAGGTAATAAAGTTCATTTTGAAATCCAAACCCCGATCCCGGTTATCACTGGTGAAACATACAGCCTACAAATTACTTCCAACCTCTCCGGTCTGGGCATGTATTATGCAGACCGTATTTTATCAATCGAACACAATCGAAGCTTCACAAGCGAATACCAAAACGGTGTCGCAAAAATCGGCCAAAACCAACAACCCTTCACTTTTAAGCTGGCGCTGTATGCGCCGATAAGCCAGGGCGCATACAACAGTGATGCAAGCAGCACCATTCAAGCACCGTCTAATTCAACATCAACAATACAAGAGCAAGAAAATAGCATCATAATCACCAATGCGCGAATTGTCACGAGCACCCCAAGCACCGTGACAGTTGCCTGGACCACTAATGTCGCCACTGATGCACGCGTAGGCATTCGCACTCAGCTTAACCCGCTCTATACGATCGCCGGCAACACAGATCAGACACTTGAGCTCGAACACACCGTTATTGTAAGCGGGCTTCAGGGAGCAACCAATTATTTTGCCGATATGTTTTCAAGCCCGGGTAACCAAATTGTATTAACTACGTATACAATTGCGTTTAGGACGCCGGCCGGATCAGCTACTCCGTCCACCGAACCACCAACAAACCCGCCGCCTCAAGATCCTCCCGCATCAACCTCAACGCCACCCTCAACTCCGCCAGGCAACCCACCTTCAAATCCTCCAAGTAATCCGCCAACTGACAACAACCCAGGAGGAACGAGCAACCCACCCGGTACTCCGAGTAGTACGACGCCCGCATCAACCTCAACCACTCCGGGAGGCGCAACAGGACCAGGCACGAGCGGCTCGTCGAATAATCCTCCAGATGGATCACCGGGAGGTTCTTCGAGTAATCCCGGCATCAACACAAACCCGGGGCAGGGTGGCGGTACGAACGTAAGCTGGCCCGCCGCGCAGGGAGGCGGATCGCAATACGGATATCGTATTGATATTTTTGATCAGAACCATAAGCTCGAAAAAACAATTACTGTTCCAGCAGGAACAACCAGTAAAGACATCGAAGGCTTGGCAGACGGCACACATACAATCATTGTCTACGCCGCTAATGAAGATGGTACGTTTATAAAAGTTGCACCGGCAAAAACTGTATTGCTCACGCCCCCTACACACACCACTGCCTACATTGTAACCGCAGGGGTCGTAGCCGCAGTTGCTGGCGGCGCATGGCTTGCAGTTCGATATTTCAAGAAACAAAAAAGCGTCCTTCCCGCAGAAGAAGGATATGATCCTGAAAAATCCTAATCTAGACTTTAAGGTAGCGACGCGTAGCGATCCAGCTACTAATAAATCCAAGCGCGGCTCCAAAGAGAAGCATGTATCCGAAGAGCGAGAAAATGTTAGCGTAGAAATATGTTTCAAGATGCACCTCGGGCACGAGGTGGCTTATGTATGGATCAACAATGTTCATAACCGGCGCCATAAAAATAAGTGCAACCAGGACGCCAAAAAAGCCGTACATAATGCCCGTAACCAAATACGGACCCTTAATAAACGTGTTTGAGGCACCTACCAAGCGCATAATACCGATCTCGTCGCGATTAGAATAAATGGCCAAGCGGATCGTATTAAATGCAACAAGACTTGCCGCAAACGCAAGAAAGAGCGTTGTTGCAAGCCCCATCCGGTTCAGGGTATCAACGAACTTATTAAGACGATCAATGGCGCCCTTATTTTGACTATACGTTACCTTTTCTATCAAGCCGCTGGGCGCACTCTTATCAAGATAACTTGCAATACCTGCATACTGATTTGGATCGTTAGCCTTGATATTAATAGATGCAAGCAACGGATTTTGACTAAGCTCAGCAAGTGCCTGATTAATCGTCGGATCATTTGCGTGCTTGGCCTTAAAATCCTCAAGCGCTTCATCGCTCGAAACGTATTCAACCAATTTTACTTCCGGCAACTTTTCAACAGCCTTCTTAAGTGCAAGCATGTCGTCTTCAGCCGAGCTGCGTTTAAAGTACACGGCAATATCTATCTTGTCTTGAATAGACGTAACTGCAGCACTCGTCATCACATCAAACAACAACAACCCCTCAAGCGTCATCAGCGCGAGTACCATAACCAAAACAGTTGCCATTGAAAGCCAGCCGTTTCGCCAAAAACTTTGAAATCCGTATTTAAGAATTCGCAGGAAGCTTGTTGCCATGCGGGGTAATTATAGATTACAAATTGCAAATTGCAAATTGCAAAGAAAAAATTTGATTGAACGCTCTGTTTTCCATTTGTAATTTATAATCTGTTATTTGTAATTACATTATGATGTATTTCCCGTTTGGCTCATCTCGCACAATCCGGCCATCTACCATCGAAATCACGCGCCGCTTCAGCTTGTTCACAATATCTTTATTGTGTGTTGCAAGCAGCACAGTTGTGCCTAATTCATTGATACGTAACAGAAGTTTAATAATCTCTTCGCTGTTAATATCGTCTAAGTTTCCGGTCGGCTCATCAGCAATAATCACAGCCGGGTGGTGAATCATAGCGCGAGCAATTGCAACACGTTGTTTTTCTCCGCCGGAAAGCTGGTGCGGAAAATGATTTTTTTTGCTGGCCAACCCAACCATTTCAAGTACCTGTGGCACGAATTCTTCAATTTCTGACTGAGGCCGCCCCCCCGCCTCAAGCGCAAAGGCAGCGTTTTCAAACGCAGTCTTATTGGGCAGCAATCGAAAATCTTGAAATACAATACCAATTTGGCGACGCAGCTGGCTCATGTCGTTGCTTTTAAGCTTGTTAACTTCGTATGCGCCAAACAAGATTCTGCCCTTGCTCGGATGCTCCTCGCCAATAAGCAGCTTAATAAGAGTGCTTTTACCGGCGCCTGATCGGCCAACGAGCGAGACAAACTCACCCGGCTTTATAGTAAAACTTACGTCCTCGAGCCCAACGGCTCGATTTTCGTAAATTTTAGAAACATTAATAAATTGAATCATTTTCGAATGTATAGTGCGTAGTTTGTAGGGAGTAGCAAAGCAAAAATAGGCCTCACTCGTAAAATTATAGCATATTTCTCTCTACTCACTACCTACTACAAACTACCAATTTTCAGCGCCTCCTTCACTTTACCGACAACATCAGCGATGCTGCATTCATCTTTACGCAAGGTAAACGCCGGCTCCTGAGTCGCAACCTCCTCCATAATCATGTCAGAAACCGTTAGGCTTGTAAGCAATATAACGAGCGCCGTCTTACCCCAAACGTCTTGGCGAAGCTGACGCAATACCGCCAAACCATCTAAATCCGACATCGCAATATCAAGCAAAATAAGATCCGGGTGTTTTGATAGCGCGAGCGACAATCCGTCTTTACCGCCGGCCGCCTCAATCACCGAAAAATCACGCTCAGCCTTAAAGGCATTCACGATAGAAGCACGCATCAATGCATCATCGTCGATTGTAAGAATAGTGTATGCCATATGCATTCAGTATACTCTATACTTCATTTTTTGCAGACTAGGGCTTAAATCGAATAAAAAATGTCGTTCCCTTACCTGCCGAAGACTCAAACCGAATCGTGCCACCCTGACGCTCCATGAGTTCGCGCGCCAAATGCAACCCCATGCCGCTTCCGGCAATCTCTGACTGCGCGGCATTGCCGGCACGAAAATCACCTTTAAAAATACGGCTCTCCTCGCTGACCGGAACACCCATACCCTGGTCAGAGACACTAACGACAGGTACTCCGCGCTCGGCTCGATATGCAATCGTCACCGTCCCTCCCTTCGATGAATACTTAAGCGCGTTTGTTAACACATTCGATACTATCCGCTTAGTTTTTTCGCGATCACAAACAATCTCGACTGAATCTGTAAGCGAAGCGTCGATAACAATTTCAACATCGCGCTCTTGCGCAACAAGCACCAGGCTCTCGATAATCTCAACAACCAAGGCCTTCATGCTTACGAGCCCTCGAGTAACTTTTTGCACATGCGCTCCTTCAAGGGCAGATAAATTAAGAATCTCATTAACCGTCGATAGCAGATGTCTGCCGGTACTTCCAACTAACTCAATCGTCTTTTTAATATCCGGATCAATCGCAGTCGTCGTCTTGAGTGATTCTGTGGCCCAGATAATACCGGAGATTGGAGAACGCAACTCATGAGATGCAATTGAGACAAATTTCGACTTAAGATCAAGCAGCTCTTTATTTTTTGTATATCGGAAATATACAATAAAGCACAGCAAAAAGACCATTCCGAGAAGCGATACAGGTACAGCAGTGCGAGTAACCACGCGCAATCGGTAGACGTTGCCGTCGATGTCCATACCAACCGCGGCGATCACAGCACCGGTAATCGGATCAAGCACAGGCACCAGACCCGAGGCCCACGTTCCCCAGCGATCAGCGAGCGGTCCCTCAAAAGTTGTGTTGCCCTCCGTAAAAACACTCTTAAATAAAGGTGTCGCCTCGGGATACTCTAACCCGGGCGCCGCCTCATCAACGTCGTGTTCAGCCACAGAATCTGCGTAAAAAAATACCGTACCTTGCCTATATCCCGTTACATACACCGAGACAACGTCGGTATTGACCACACCGATTCTGATCAATCTATCTTTCAATAATTGATACGCCGGCGTATCTAAATCAGTAATATCGCCGCTTAACTGCGCAATCTCCGAGGCGCCGAGCGCGCTCGCAACAGTTTGCGTACGTTCAACCAACTTCTCCTGCTCTGCAAGTGCGGCAAAATGATAGGTCACAACACCAACAGCAATCAGCGTTGCAAGCATTGCAATGCTAAGCAAAAGAAAACGATGTTTCTGGGCAAACGAAGGCATACGGTAATAATACCGTATTTATACAGATTCAGTCAGCTCCGCCTCAATGAATTTATCCAATTCACCTTTCAAAACCTCTTCAGCGCGCGTTGTTTCCGCCTTTGTTCTGTGGTCTTTGACCATTTTATACGGGTGGAGCACATATGAACGAATCTGGCTACCAAAGTCCGGTTTGGCATGCGTACGCAAATCAGCAAGCGTCGCCTTCTGGTAGGTCTCTTGTAAATGCAAGAGCTTGCTCTTGAGCATAACCATCGCCTTCTCTTTGTTTTGTAGCTGGCCACGCTCCTCGCGACATGTCACCGCGATACCTGTTGGTAAATGTACGATACGTACCGCAGTTTCGCGACGGTTTACATTCTGCCCACCGGGTCCACCGGCACGCGCGGTTTCAACACGTAAATCTTCCGGCGGGATAGTTAATTTGCGCGCCATCTCTGGCAAAATCGGCACCACCTCAACAAGCGCAAAACTTGTGTGGCGCAACTTCTTCGCATCATACGGCGAAATGCGCACAAGCCGGTGTACACCCGCCTCTTTTTTTAAAAGACCATACGCATACTGTCCTTTAATTTCAATCGTGTTGTCATCAATCTGACCAACCGCCCACCCCTGCGCACCGCTAAATCGCGCATACATCGTAAGCAGCATCTGCGCCCAATCCTTGGCGTCATCACCACCCGTACCGGCATACGCAGTAATGTGCACGTTGCCTTTATCGTACTGACCAGTCAATTTTTCTGTAAGCTGAGAAATATCCATGGAGCCACCTCCGAGAGTCGAACTCGGGACCTCTACTTTACGAAAGTATTGCTCTACCAGCTGAGCTAAGGTGGCACTGAACTATCGGGGCACTCCTTGGAGTGCGGCTACAAAATGGCGGAGCCGTATCATCTACCGACAAGCCCGCCCTGATTCGTTCTCCTTTGGAGAACGACGGGCTTATATCGGCGCGGTTACTGTATGCTACAGAAAAAATACAGTCTAGGCAAGATTGCGCATCCTCAGTAAAAAAGTTACATTAAATGTGAAGGGGGTTCGCAGCGGACAAGATGGGCCGCTTGTGGCGTAAGGTGAGCGGAGGATGCGGGCATTGGAGCGCAAGCTCTCGCTGGTCACGCTGGTGGCTGGTGTTGCTCTCGCAAGGGAGCGTTTGTTCGAGATCGCCGGCGCAGATGGTTTCCGACCAGGATCAGGACGAGGAAGGACGACCTCCTCGCGAAGATCGGACATCGGAGTACGATGGTCGTCGCCGCGATCAGTCGCGATTCACGCTAGAAACTCAACCCCAACCGGGGTGCCCAAAATCCAAACACTCATGGGTAATGCGCGTATAACCCCCTAGCGCCATCACACCCTCCTGTCGCATCGGCAGGAGGGTTTACTATTTTTATAGTTGCAAATACGCCCTCTCCTGAGGTAAGGTCAATGCGTGCACGGCTCGTTGTCTGGCACATCACAAAACCCGAGGTGAATCATGGACCTGGTATTTAATCCGACCAGGGCCCTTGATGACCTCAAGGGCTTTTGGCAAAACAAGGAAACCGGTGAAATCAGCGAAGTACCGGCTCCTGCATGGAGAATCGTTGAGGCCGCACACAAAAACAAAGTGCGACGAGAACACCGGCCAAACTTCGCGATGCGAAAGTTGCACAGACATCTCAATTCCACGCTCGTGTTCGGCTTCAGGACCATTCATGAGCGCAAGGACTCGATCGCAACAGCCTTCTGGCCTGGTAGGTCACCGCTAGCAAACGTGAAGCGACACTGGCGTAATCGGTTCTTCTACAGCATCGACATCAAAGACGCATACGACAGCACGCCGGGCATCGAACTCGCCCAGATCATTGACGGGCTCGGCTTGCGGGCAATCGGCCAGGGAGAATCGATTGAGCTCTGGCGTCACTTCCTGGCTCAGCACTGCCTGACTGAGTCCGGTGGATTGCCCTTCGGCTCTCCATCGGCACCCACGCTCTTCAATCTCTACTGCGACGCTCGCCTTGACCGGCAGCTCGAAGCAATCGCCCGCCGCTTCGCGATCACGATCACGCGGTATGCCGACGACATCACGGCCTCCTCACGAAACCGGATTCCAGAGGCAGCTAAGCGAATGATCCGCGACGCTGTACGGACTGCTGGATTCAGGCTGAATGAGAAAAAGTCGTTCTCTGGTGATCTGTTCGCCGGACACCCGATTTGCATCACCGGCATTCTCCTCTTCTGGAACGGATGGCATAAAGCGGCACGGCTGGCGCTTAGCCAAGACTTCCGCAAAAAGCTTCGGTGGCTCCTCTACCAGGCTGTCTATGGAGCCAACGAAGAGCTGGGCTACGAGCACATCGCTGCGATTCACGGCCTGCACGGCACTTTCAAGCAACTCGGTGAACCAGGCAAGAACCAGCTCGACCGAGAGATCGACTCACTCTACAGCAAACTCAAATTCCAAGAAGAACAACTCCGCCAAGGATCTGGGATGCGCATCAACCCAGACACCTTCTGGGATACATGGGACGACTGCGTCAACCCGCCAGACGACGGATTCATCTTCAAATAGCGAACGCCCCAGGCCAAGGACCTGGGGCGCGCTCGTTTTTATGACTTCCCTATTTTTTAATACCTACAAGGCACACTTTTGGCCACGGGGTATACACACTATTAAACACCTTGGTACGAACAGTCCCGTCAGCATAGGTCACCGTTGTCGTCGCAACCGCAGTCAACCCTTTTCGAGGCTGGTCATGACAATCAACAGCACCCCAGGCAAGCTCGAGATCGGGAATATATCGCGTCGGCGGCGGATCGATGTAATCACCAAGCGCAGGCTCGGTCGTCGTCGCTACGCGGTGATCAGAGGTTCCGTAAAGCTCCGCAATCAAATTAGTTCCCTCTGTACGCATCTGAAAAAGCACATAGCGACCCGTATCATTTACAAATTTTAAATCAGGATGCGGCCCATAAATTGTTGCGTCCAGTCCGGGTCCATAATATCCGACAACATAACTGTGATTTTGCCGTTCGGTTATTGGCAAACCGGCGTTGAGCGCACCACGAAATACCGTCGTCGCCAATTGGCACAATCCTCCACCTGCCTCTTTAATACTACGGTCACCTTTAATCACGTACTCTTTGGTAAATCCGGTCTCCTCCGTAACCTCTCCGATAGCACCAACCAAAGAAAACTCTTCGCCCGGGGCGATCAGCGAACCACTCGAACGCTCAACACCAAGCTTAATATTTACAATTCGATCAGCCGTACTCCCCTTAAAACTCGTGCTTGCCGAACCAATTAAATCTGTGATTTTATATTGCGCAATTGTACTCGAGGTAATCAGCGGATACTCCTGCCGAAAGGAAATAGGAATCTCCATGCCGGCAATATCAGCGGTTTGTATCTGACCTTTAAATACCGAAGAGACATACCGCGCGTTAAGCAGCGCTTCAAGTTGAGCAGCAAGTGCAGCCGTATCAACAACTATTCCGGAGACGCCGGGCACAATCTCAACTAACTTACCGCCCTGCATAGCAAAGCGACTATTGATCGGTGCGCCTGGTAAATCTCCGTCTATATACTGGCGTACAAAATTCTTAAGCGGCGCCTGCGCCACGTTAATTACCACGCCCGGCTGCGCAGCATCTACCGTCAGCCACCCGGCAAGTCGTGCCCCACCCAAATACAGTATCTTTCCGTTATACGATAATTTTAAAGGTGCATTTTTTGCCAGCGCAGCAACAAAGTCCCGCAGCGGCTCGATCTTTGCCGCTGTTACACCTGCGGGTATCTCGATAACCTGCGCCTGCAAACGATTTGTTTTTAGTCCGCGCACGGCAACCTGGAGTGCGGCAACAACTGCGTCAACATCAATCTTCTCGCCAATTTTTTCAGGAAGTAATGTTACCCGTGTTGCCGTCGCGGTAAATCGCGCGTCCTCCGGCTGAGGCAGCATCTCATGAGACTCTCGCTGCAATAATGCCCGAATAGAATCCTCAAGCGGCACTACTGCGTAATCACCTTCGTACCGACCCACCACAACGCTCACCTGCTCCTTTAGACGCGTAATCAGTGAACCAGTATGGCCGATCGCAAAGGCATCGTCGATCGCTTTTTTATAATCACCAATTGTAAAATACTCAACTACAACATCCGGCGTCAGCCCGGTGGAACGCTTAGGGATAACGATTGTTTTTTGTCCATTCTTACTTGTGAGCACTACCTGCACACCCTCCTGTTCAAGCAGCTGAACAATGCGCTGCGCGTTATCGCGCACCTCCTGATACGTATTTCCGCCAACATTAATACCGCCTAACGATATGCCGGGAAAAAACCGATTCGCAAAATGATGCTCAAACACAATTACGCCCGTAGTAAGACCAAGGAGTACAACGATAAAAAAAATAACAACAGGATGTTTGAGGTTGATTAAAATCCTCATAGCATAGCAAAGTTAGCTTATAGTACCATGAGCAGGATACGGGAATCGAAGCCGTTGCTTAACTGTTACCGGGTAGTGTGATGCGAGCTACTTTGAGCGGACGATGAGAATCGAACTCACGCCTCAACCTTGGGAAGGTCGCGTACTGCCATTATACTACGCCCGCACCTTCTCACATCTCTACTGCCCGGCTTGGGAAAGATCACGCATATACCCGGGCAGCTTTCAATCGAATAGTTTATCAGAAGCTGCCCGTTTTTGCCTGCTTACAAAAACCCAGCATAGCTAATCCTGCACTAAGATTGACCTATTCTAACGTTAGCAGACATACATTTGCAACTAACGCGTAGTGTCATCGGCAGGTACCAGAATAATAATCTGTTCGTCGGGCTTACGATAATTTACTTTTGACTGCAGCTCTTTGGTTGCGTTTGCCGGATTTTGGTAAAACTGAATATCTTTGGCGAGCGCAGTATTTTCAGCAGAGATCTCATGCGCCTGACCCTCCAACTCCTGCGTATGCTTGGTATAATCAGCGCGCTGCACCAAAAGACGGTAGCTTTGCGCGCCGATAAATACGGTAATAATCAGAAGAAAGAGTGCTAAAAAATACCTCATACACTCATAGTATAACGTACTACGAGAAAAAAGCAGAAAGGGTTTGGCGCAGAACGGGATAGAACCTCGTTCCCGTATAGCGCCAAACCCCGTAAAAACAACTAGCGAATTTCGTAGGTCACGCTGACATTCATTTTCACCTCCTGAGTGCCCGGCTCTATACTTGGAGCAGACGGCGCGGCAGCGTCCATGGCAATACCGCCTTTTGCATAGTAAATCGGACCACCATAATCAGCACTTTCTGAGAACGTTATCACGCGCGCGATACGAACTCGGTTTTGCGCAGCCATACTGCGAGCCTTTTCGAAGGCATTATCAAATGCCATCTGGCGAGCGGCGTTG
Organism: uncultured Candidatus Saccharibacteria bacterium; assembly: GCA_964641225.1. Classification (GTDB taxonomy): domain Bacteria; phylum Patescibacteriota; class Minisyncoccia; order UBA6257; family 1-14-0-10-44-23; genus JAHFLF01. The sequence continues at coordinate 32,400 of CAZXKC010000006.1, read as the reverse complement.
CGCTGTGCGTCTGGATTTTCAATATCATACTGAATACCAGAAAGTTGATTTGCACCGGCAGGCACCAAACCACCAGCAATCATACTCGCCTTTTGAGCACTCTGATCAATGCCGCGGACTTTGATGGTGATCGTCTGTGTTGCCTCAAAACCGGTTGGGATTTGAGCGCCGGTGTTTGGTTCGTAGCGACTAGTCGGATACAAATTAAATCCGGTTGTCTTTATATCAGCCGTCGGCACACCCTGGCTTTTGACAAAGGCAACAGCAGCGTTCATTTTCTGCGTACTCTCAGTCTGTACTTTATTTGCATCAGAACCGCGGGTAACAACAGAGGCTGAAATTGTGGCCACATCCGGAACAATATCTACCTTGCCCTCGCCGCTCACCTGAATCGTGCGGCTCGGCGCAATCGCGTTACTGTACCGAACAAGAGTTCCTACGCCCATGAGCCCAAAAACAGTTACTACAACAAGCACTCCGTTAAGGAGATACCAAAAAATTGATTTTACTGAATAATCATGTGTCGACTGTGTCGCCATAGAAATAATAAATAATTATGTTTCTGTCCTAAGTATAACAGACAAAATCCCGACAATGTTACAGGTACAAAATCTAAAGCTTCTGCGCAATCTTAATCATTTTTTTAAATTCGTCGGCGCGCAAACTCGCCGCTCCAACAAGCGCCCCGCTAAACTCCGGACACGCTAGAAATCCTTCAAGCGTCTCTTCATTAACTGAACCGCCATACATAAATTTTGGACTGATCGGCAGGCCACGCACAATTCCCTCCAAGTATCGAACAATCGTTTGCGCCGAGGCCGGACTGTCAGAAACCGGAGTCACCCCTGGCGTCTGATTTGTACTAATCGCCCAGACTGGTTCGTAGGTAATAATTGCCTCTTTAGCAGCGCCGCTATGCTCTGCAGGAATGCGAGAAAATGCGGCTCGCAACTGACGATCAATCACCTCTTTTGTACGCCCGGCATCGTGATCTTCTTTTGTCTCCCCGATACATAACACCGGGATAAGACCGGCCTCAAATGCAGCGGCAACTTTTTTGGCAACAATCGTATCATCCTCACCGAGCGCGCGCCGCGCAGAATGGCCAATGATCACATAACGCACCCCAACTCCAGCAAGCTGAGCCATTGAAACCTCGCCCGTAAACGGACCCTGCGGTTCATAAAATCCATCCTGAGCACCAAGCGCAGCCTTCTTGAGTGTTTTTACAGCGGCACCGATAAATACGTGCGGCGGACAGACAACAACACCCTCTACGTCGGAGGCCTTTGCAAGCGCCATAGCCTCGGCTGCAGTCAGCGGATTTTCTTTCCAGTTTGCGATAAGAAGTTTCATAGCTAAAGTAGCTTAATGATACCAAGTGTGCCTGCCAAGAGCAACGCAGTGGCGATCAAAACGCCCAGCAAAATTGCAAAAAATGCTTTTTTAATCGGCATCTTAATAAGATAAGCAACCACGCTGGCGGTCCATATTCCCGTCACTGGCGATGGAATTGCGACTAACAACACAAGTGCACCAAACCCAAACGCCTCCATTTTTTTACCCTCCTTGCTGCGCACATGATCAAAAACCCAGGTTAACGCGCGTTGCGCCAGCGGAATATGCTCTATCGCCCACTGCGATATATATCTCAAGAAAAAAAGTAGTGGCAGCACCGGCAGCATATTGCCCAGCACAACCACAACGTAGGTAGCAAACGGCGAAAGCCCAAGACCCAGTCCGAGCGGCACGGCACCGCGCTCAATAATAGGTAAAGCAGAGGTAACAAGCGTCACGATAATCGGCTGAGAATATATCATATATGATATATTCCATAGTACCTTATTCCCTCCGGGCGACTAGTATCTTTAAAACAGTCAGCGCAACTCTGGTCAACATATTTTCATAAACCAGATAAAAAAAGGCACCTGCGCGTTTTTATTCGCTATCTTGTTTATTAAGCCGATTTTCGTAATACCAATTCAAAATATCTTTAGCAACAGGCACGGCGTTAAGCGCGCCAGTCTGCGCGTTTTCTACAAGAATTGAGACAACAATCCGCGGATCTTCATATGGTGCATAGCCAACGAAAAAGGCGTTTGTTTCAGAATTATTTTTAATCTGAGCACTGCCGGTTTTTGCGGCAATAGTAAACGGCAGCGTATTAAGCGTATACGATGTACCATAAGTCTTTTGAACACCATCGCGCAGTCCGGCCTGCACCTCGCTTAGTTCAGTACGCCAATCGCTATAATCAAGCACAACCTGAGACGGTGCGACGGCCTCGCCGTTAATCGCATGAATCAGCGAGGGCTTATACATCACCCCGTCATTTGCGATAGAGGCATACAAATTTAATAACTGAACCGGAGACACAAGCAAATCGCCCTGTCCGATAGAAACGTTAAATGTATCACCGAGTCTCCACGGCTGATGCGTACGCTCCTGCTTCTCCTCTGCTGTCGGTAAAAATCCAGCCGACTCAGGGTCAATACCTACGCCCGTTTTCTGGCCAAGTCCAAATTTTTCCCAATAATGATGCAGCCGATCAAGACCAAGGCCGGCAATACCGCCAAACCCGCCGCCGACCGTATAAAAATAAATGTTACTCGACTTTGCGAGCGCACTACGCACATCTACCCAGCCATACTGGTGCATATTAAACTCTACGAATCTACTCGGCTTATCTGGAACATAAGGGTTAGGTACATCGATATATCCCGCAGAATAAATCGTGTCATTAGGAGTAATAATTTTTTCGTGAAGCGCCGCCATTGCAACGAGCGGCTTAATAGTTGAACCGGGGTTATATGCGCCCGAGACAGCGCGGTTGAAAAGTGGTTTGCGAACGGCGTCAGTTAAAAGCGCAGAACGAGCCGCACTTTGCCCAGGGGTCACGAAAAGATTGTTGTCATAACTTGGCAAAGAAACCATAGCTAAAATCTCCCCTGTTTTCGGATCCATAGCCATGCCAACGCCGGAAAAAATTCCTAAGGATCTCAATCCTTGCTGTAACCGTTGGTAAAAATAGCGCTGCAATTCCGCATCAATAGTCGTAGCAATTGATTTTCCGGAAACAGGATCACTATTAAGATGCGTATCAAGAATCTTGCCTTTTGCATCTCGGGTTGTGATATATATACCGTCTGTTCCGCGCAGCAAAGCATCGTACGTACGCTCCAGTCCGGCCTTTCCTATAACCACCGGATTATTATCCTGCGTTCCCGTATAACCGATAATCGGCGCAAAAATCTGCCCGTCAATATATTGTCTTCGCAAATCATTTTCAACAACAATCGAAGGAAGATTTAGGCCGCGTACCGCAATAGCAGCCTCGGGGCTAATGTTGCGAACGATAGGAATCTCCGACGCCTGCTCATAATCAGCAGCGGCAAAGGCAGACTCAAGCGTTTCAATCGGCGTATCCAGCGTTGCCGAAAGCTGACTCAAAATTGCATCCAGTTGCTGCCGATCTTTTAAAAGTGTCGGCGCATCGGCAAACACGCTAAATGTATCAGTATTTTTTGCCAACACCTCACCATACCTGTCAGTAATCGTTCCGCGCTGGGCCGGCACCGGCCGCTGCAAGTTAACATTACCAATTGCGCGCGCAGCGTAAAAACTATGCTGTCCTACATTCAGATATGCCAGGCGGCTAAATAATCCTGCCAGAACGACTAAGATACCAATACTCATGACCACGAATACGGTAGAAGATACGGGAACTTCAATATAATCCACCTCGCTCTGCCCAGCAGGCTCAGGCGTGAATTCTTCAAAAATTAAATCTTTCCTTCGGCGCATACCCGGTGCTACAACTGCGATTGGGGGTTAATAATACTCTCGGGAAACGACATAGATATATACATAAAGAATGTTAATGCGTCTCAGACTCTATGTGTGCCAGTACGGAACAGGATCGCGGAGAGATCGCAGCTGTCGCACCGGGCATAAAATCTGTGCCACTATACTACCACAGAGCATACTACAAATCCTCGACCCGCTATCTTACTCATGTCGCCGACCGATCAGCAGGGTAAAAAATTCAAAAATACAAATACTGACAACAATATTAGCAATAAGTTCAAAGAAAAATAACCACGGATGCGTACCAATAAAACGCACAGAAACAATAAGATACATAGTAATAGTGCTTAGCGCAGCAAGGATAATGACGCCAAGACGATTCGGCCACACGGCATATTTCTTAATAAAAAAAATAAAAAATGCTGCTACAACCAACCCAATTGTAAATGGATCGAAAAATGCGGGACTTGGTCGGGCAAAAATGGTAGTTACCGCAACAAGCACGGCGAAAAATGAACCGTTCGTAGTAAAAAGCGATGATGCAATAAGCACACACAATATAAGATTGGGCTGCACCGGGCCGATAGTAAATAAAGGCACGCGCATCAGTACAGCTGCACACGCGACTGCAATGATAGAAATCAGACTAACACGCGCAGCGATTGTCATCGCGGTAAAAGCACAAATACCTCATTTAAATCCGTAAATGAATATGCCTGCGAAAGCACCGCCTCTAAAAATACGCTACTTGGATTATCAATAATTGATCCGACTGAGCCGACCGAAAGACCATACGGATATTGTTTGCCTGCGAGCGTCACATCATCACCTACAGCAATTGCTTTCTTGCGAGAGATAATTGTCAGGCGCGGCTCAGCATCAGCAACAAGCAATGCGTCAGTTGCACCTTTCCCAATTTTAACGGCAAGCTGCCATGAGGTACTTGAGGCTGTTTGCCCGGCGTCAAAAATAGTGCGTACAAGACTCTGATTATCAAACACCTGCGCAACCTCGCCAATAAACAGTCCTGGCTTTACTAACACAGGCATACCAACAGCGACACCATCCTCGGACCCTGCGCCAATTGTAAGAATTTTCGAACTCGTCAAAGGGTATACCGAATAGACGACGGCACGCACATACTGATCGCGCCCCTCTTCCATAATGTGCGGTATCGCATATGCCTGAGCAAGCTGCCCGCGCAGGGCCTGGTTCTCAATACCTAAATCCTGAAGTTGCGTGATAAGCGTATGCTTATTCCGCAACGCGCTAAAAAAAATCCGCGGCGCCTGGAGCGCGGTAAGAATTGCCGAATTCATAGCCGTCTTAGGCACAAAAAATAATTGTCCTAGAACAAACAGTGCTGAAAAAATTGCGATTGAAACAATCAGTCGAGAACGGGGCATGAGGTAATACTATACCTTCTTACAGTTTAATGTCGCGTGGCTTAAGCGGGCTATTTAAAATATAGTCGTATTTTTCAAGATTCTCAACTGCAATGCCGGCACCTCGAGCCGCACAGGTCAGCGGATCATCAACGACCGTTGCTGTAGTCGCGAGCTCTTTGCTCATCAGCACATCAATACCGCGCAGCAAACTGCCTCCGCCGCACAAATACACACCGCGCTTAAGCAAGTCGCCGGCGAGTTCCGGTGGAGCTGTTTCAATAACCTCTTTAGCGGTCTCAACAATCTGTCGCAATGACTTATTAATAGCGGCGCGAACATGCATGTCTTTAAGAAGCACCTCTTTTGGCAAACCGGTAAGCAGGTCTCTTCCGGAAATCGCCATCTCCAGCTTGTCGTTAACTGGAATTGCACTACCAAGCTCAATCTTAATCGCCTCTGCAGTCGGCTCACCAATAATTAATTGAAACTCATCACGAACAAATTTCACGATATCATCATTTAATTTATCGCCGCCGATTTTTAAACTACGAATCGTTACCGCACCGCCCATTGAAATAATTGCGATCTCAGTCGTACCACCGCCGATATCAATAATCATGTTGGCGACCGGATCACCAACCGGCAGACGCGCACCAAGCGCCGAAGCAATCGCGCTTTCTATAATATATGCCTGACTCACACCCGCACCGATAACAGCGTCTTCAACCGACTTTCGCTCAACCTCGGTCAGATCAGCTGGCACACCGACAACGGCGTGCTGATAATATGAAAACGTACTTCCCTTCGCAAGCTTTTTTAAAAATTGGCGCAAAATTTCCTGCGCCATTTCAAAGTCACTAATAACTCCGCCAATGAGCGGACGAACCACGCTCATGTGTAAAGGTGTACGGCCGAGCATTGCCTTTGCCTCATGACCTACTGCCACCACTTTATTAGTCTTTGTATTAAGAGCTACAGCCGTTGGCTCGTTAACCACAATACCTCGTCCGCTTACATAAATAAGCGTGTTAGCTGTGCCTAAATCAATACCAACATTGTGTCTAAAAAAACTAAAAGGATTTTTGATTTTCATATACAAGAAAGCAGCGTTTCTGTGGTGCTGCTCATGGTAGCAGGAACAGGAGTGCTTACGCAACTGCACCCACAATCTCTGAGAGAGCCATCATCTTCACCTCCCCGCTCACGCGATCCTTCACCTCAACAGAATCCTTTTCTAATGTCTTTTCGCTGATCACAATTCGCATTGGAATTCCAATTAAATCTGCATCGGCAAGCTTTCCACCTGCAGAAATGTCACGGTCATCATACAAAACTTCTACTCCAGCCTTGGTTAAATCTGCGTACAACGTATCGGCTGCCGCAGTAATCTTCTCGCCAGTCTTTCCGGCGATCGAAACCAAATGCACAGCAAACGGCGCAATCTCCTTTGGCCAGACCAATCCTTTGTCGTCCCCTAAGACCTCAACAATTGTTCCCATGACACGGCTTACGCCAATACCATATCCGCCCATGTACAACGACTGACGATCACCTTTTTCATCTGTGTAGTAGACGCCCAGAGCATCTGTAAAACGAGTCCCCTGACGGAAAATATTTCCAACCTCGATACCTTTCTTCTCAACCAAATCAACTTTATTAATGTCGAGACTTTTGAGAACTTCATCATTCATAACTTCATGATTGATAGCAATCTTTTTCTTTTCATCCACAAAAATCTTATCCTCACCGGCATCAGATATCGTTTGAAATTCATGAGAATACTGCGCAAATGTTCCACCGCTTGAGAACGTGTAATATGTTTTGCTGCCGATACCACAACGCTCAAAAATTCGATGATAGGCCTGGGCCACTTTTTCGTAAAACGCATCGAGCTCTGCTTGCGTGCGAGTAAACGAATATAAATCCTTCATCAAAAATTCCCGTCCTCGCATAATGCCGCTCTTAGAACGTAATTCATTTCTGAACTTATTTTGAATCTGGTAGATATAACGGGGCAAATCTTTATATGACGCAATATAATTTTTCAAAATATCAATAAGCGCCTCGTCATGCGTAAAACCAAGGCCGACCTCCTGATCGTTTTTCAATTTAGTTTTAAACCAGACATCAACTACTTTGTCGTCCCATCGATTGCTCTTTTCCCATTTTTCTTTATCCTGGAGGGCAGTCATCTGTATTTCAACACCCCCAACCGCATTCATCTCTTCTCGAATAATATTTTGAATATTGTTAAGCACGCGCAAACCAAGAGGAAGGTACGCATAGACCCCCGCCATCTCCTTATGAATGTAGCCGGCGCGAATTAACAGCTGCGCATTTTTTGCAACTTCGTCGGAAGGAACCTCTTTGCGTGTTTTAGTGAAAAGTTGACTCTGTCTCATGCCTTCTATACTACCAGTTACACGCTACTCCCTACAAGCTAGGATAATACGAATATTGACCGGGCAGTGAAAATGCGAGCATGTGAACCCCGCGCCTGCCCTGTAGTGAACTTGTTCTACTACCGGGGCTTCGCGCACTCGCATTTCTACTGCCCTGTTGACTATTATATCATATATGATATAACTGGAAACGCTGGGAATTGGCCTGGCTCGGGGGCGTCGCAGAGATGCGACGGAGAACATGAGCTTCAAAGAGAAGCGGCTCGGAGTCTATGACGTGTCCCTTGGCGCACTCATCACGGTCGCATTGCTTTCTCAGATCTACTGGCTCGCCAAGATGCCGTGGAGATGAAACATATCCGCTTCATCGCATCGGACAGACCGACGGGCCCACCCTGCCTCGCTCCAGCGAGGCAGGCGCAAGCACAGAGCCGCACTTCAACTCGAGGTGCGGCTCGCAACGTTTTAATAATTGACCCCGCCCGCAATCAGTGCTTGAATCACTAGGTAGTTCACCCGGGAGATGTCAGATGAAACACGTGTACAGCTTCCATGAACAATCCATCCCTCTCTCTCAGAGAGAAGTGATCTTCCTCATCGCACTCGGAGCAGTAGCCGTCTTCTTCATCGTAGTAGTCACCATCGTGGTACGAGCAAGCTCGCCACAGAAAGGAATCGATCAAAAACAAGGCCAGCTCCAGTAGAGATCTGGTAGCAGGTCAGGGTCATGCGTCATGGCATACGCGTAGAGCCGCTCTCCCCTGGAGAGCGGCTCGCGACGTTAAAAGAGTCTCACGATATCGCGCCCCGTGATAACAATCATGAGCAGAATCAAAAGCCCAAAGCTGATCAGATTTGCCCACATCTCACGTTTCGGCGTAATCGGCGAACCTTTAATCTTTTCAATAATCAGAAACAGAATGCGTCCGCCATCAAGCGCCGGAAACGGAATTGCGTTCAGCGCCGCCAAGTTAAGTGAGATCATTGCGATGATTTGAATTACATATACAAACCCGAGTTTCCCAAACTCACCAGCCATGCTAAAGATTCCAACAGGACCGACAATATTATCAGGTAGCTTCGCTCCCGTAACAAGCTGAGCAATCAGGCTGCCAAATGCCTTAAAAATTTCAGCGACCATCGTCACCGAATCAGTCAGTCCTTTAATAAGGGCGCTACCGACCGATAGTCGTTCAAATCCAAAATCAGACACAGCCGCGCCAAGCGCAGGCTCCCCTGTCTTTAGAATACTGCGTAACGTTACTGTTTTCGAAAGCACCTCTGCATCGCGCATAATATCAAACGTAACCTGCTCACCCTGATGCATTTTTGTGAACTGCACAAAATCTTCGGCTTTTTTATACGCGATAAGCTCATCACCCTCCTGTAGATCAATCGCAACCGCAGGACTACCCGGCTGCACCTGCGTTATCTGCACCCGTGGCCTGTCTCCGACGGAATATACGATAGAGAGCAGTAGCCACCCGGCGATAAAATTAATTGAAATACCAGCGGCAATCACGACAAACCGTCGCCACAGTGACTGATTAAAAAATGCCCGCGCGTGATCAATGCGTTCACCGGTTATTTTCGCAATCTCTTCGGCCTTATGTTTATTCTCTCCGTAGATACGAACAAAACCACCAATGGGCAACCAATTAAGACTATATGTCGTCTCTCCTTTTCTAAATCCCCACAGTCGCGGCGGAAAACCAAAGCCAAACTCTTCTACCTTAATTCCTGCCTGCTTGGCAGCAATAAAATGCCCAAGCTCGTGGATAAATACGAGTAGAGACAGTCCAAGAAATAAAATAATCCCGGTAATCATCTTACTCGTTAATTTCTTTTACTTTTTTCTCAACCTGCGCCTCAATATCTTTATTTGCCTTATCGATTACCTCCTGCACTTTTTTCTTACCCTTAAACTCCATATCCTCAGTAATAGATTTTGAAATTTTTGCAGCTGCCAAACTTTTATTGGCGCTATCACGCAAGCCGCGCAACTTGATTTTAGTCTGCTCAGCCATCGTCTTTGCAACTTTAATCAGCTCATCGCGTCGGTCCTGAGATAGTGGCGGCAAAGTAACGACAACGGCGCTGCCGCGCGGCGAAACACTAAATCCCCGCTTGGCATCTTCAAGCGCCTTCACAACTACGTTTAGCCCTGACGGATCCCACAAATTAATAGCCATTTCCCGCGGCGGGATAATGCTGATGTTACCGAGCTGCTTAATAGGCACCATCTGGCCAAAATACTCAATCTTAATATCCTCAACCAAAGCCGGGCTTGGCCTGCTTGTACGTACGCCCGCAAGCTCTCCGCTCATTGCCGAAATTGCGCCCGAAACTGATTTTTCAATATCTTTAAGAATAGAATCCATGGGAAAGGTTATCGGTTATAGTTGATAGGTTATAGTGCAAATGCAATCCTTATTCTAATACTATTCACTATAAACCATAAACTATCAACTCAGTTTTTGCTACCGCAAAAACTGCAACGCCGCCTCTAGCTGCAATTTTTTACTGGTGCTGTAATCACCCATTGCCGTCTGACGCTTTAATAGCTCCTTAAGCGCATGCACATGCTGTTCCGGTTTCTTGGCAAGCTCAGCAATTAATTCACGTACAAACGCCTCAACAATTTGTTCATTTTTTTCCGCCTCCTTATCCTCATCAACTAATCCTTTCACTAATTTGCTACGCTCTCCGGCTGCAGACATTAAAAACTTTTCTACTAATTCCCGTGCGCGCCCCGCCTGCCTCGCCTCTGCGTGCATGGCGGGCAGGTCCTCTGGTGATGGCGCCACGTATATTTTCTGCAACCGCGACCGCAGCGCAGGCAAAAGCGAGTTAACATCGCGCAGCGTCAAAATAATAAGGCCGTGACTCGGCGGCTCCTCAACAATTTTTAAAATCGCATTCTGCGCCTGATCCGTAAACTCAGCAGCACTACTAACAATCAGTGTTCGCTTGGCACTCGCCACCGGCTGTCGATATAAGAACTCAGAAAATTCCCGAGTGACATCCACTCCTAAATTCTGCTGCGTACCGTCAATACATTTTGCATCAAGCAAAACTCCTTCCGGCTCACTCCATTGTTTTGTTTCTAAAAAATTGGCGAGCGATTTAGCGACCGAAAATTGCGCCGCTACCATTGGCCCGTGAAACACATAGGCGTGCGCAAGCACGCCGCTCTTCACGCGCTGCTGCAATTCTTTTGTAAGCGCAGCGATCGTAGCCATACTTATTTTTTTTCTGGAGCAAGTCCAATACTTCTACCAATTTCACCCTTAACGATGCCATGCAGACCATCAAGCGCTTTATCAAGCTTTAATATATTATTTTCAAATTCATCTTCGCTTTTCTTAAGCGCCTTAACACCCCCTTCAAGAACTTTTAAAATTCGTTCGCGCAATTCATTACAACGATCAATCTGAATCTGTAAAAGTGTTACGCGGATTTTATTGGTCTTTGCACCGATGATCTCTGTGGTTTCATCGCTACTTTTGTGATCGCCCGCTCGATCTGCGATATATTCATCGTAGTACGGAACTTTTTTGGAAAACTCAGCGATAAGCTCCTGCTGATTTTCAGCAATAAGTTTGAGTCGGTCATAGCCGCTTAAAAATGCCTTCACCGCAGCGCGCAAACTAATATATGCATTCTTCCCATATCCCGTATCAAGTCCAGCCTCAAACGTAATCATGTCCCGCAGGGTTTTCCGCGGGGACGCCGGAATCTCCGGATTCAATTTCTCAGGTGATGGCATATGCCCTCAGTATACAAGATACAAGAAAACAACTCTAACGCTTATTAAGCAGCGTCCGTTTATACACCTCAAGGTGGTCCAAGATCAAACCTGATCCTTTCGCAACACAAAACAGCGGCTCCTCAGCAACGTAGCACGACACGCCGGTCATACGCTTGAAAAATTCATCAATATTACGCAAAAGTGCGCCGCCGCCGGAAATCATAATTCCCTTTTCCATAATATCGGCAACGAGCTCCGGCGGCGTTGAATTAAACACCGTCTGCACGTTTTGGGCCACATCAATCAAAAGCGGATTCAACGCCTCGGCAATTTCGTTACTGTTGACCGTAATATCTTTTGGCAAACCAGACGACACGTCGCGTCCGCGCACTTTGATAGAAAGCTTGTCCTTCATCGGTAGCGCACTGCCTACCTCCATCTTCACCTGCTCAGCCGTCTGCTCGCCGATATACACTGAAAATTTCTTTTTGATAAATTCCATGATTGCCGCATCAAACTTATTGCCGGCGATTCTTACTGACGCCCAACTAACAATTGATCCGAGCGAAACAACCGCCACCTCACTGGTTCCGCCGCCAACGTTAATAATCATGTTGCCCGAGTGGGAGTTAATTGGAATTTCCGCACCGAGTGCAGCTAAAATTGGCTCACGTACAATATAAACTTCTTTCGCACCAGCCTCACGCGTTGCGTTCGTTACTGCACGTCGCTCATTTTGCGTAATTCCGGCAGGCACAGAAATAACTACATCAGGCTTGATAATGTTCCACTGCCCAATTGCTTTGGCAATAAAATACTTGAGCATCGCCTTCGTTATATAGTAGTCGGCAATCACGCCGTCCTTGAGTGGCTTATACGCAACAATATCCTGCGGCGTCCGCCCGATCATGTTCTTTGCCTCCTGCCCTACAGCAAGCACACGATTATCCGGTTGCCCGAGCGCAACAATAGTTGGTTCATTTACAACAAATCCCTTGCCTGGCACGAACACAATCGTGTTGGCAGTTCCCAAATCAATTCCAATCCGGCGAATAAACATAGTGGAGGTATGGTAGCAAGAAAATTTTGAAGATACAAATCGACATGTACTCATGTCGTCACGAGTATTTCGAGGGATCCATTTTCTTACAAAAAGCTAAGGGCCGTCGCTTGGAACGACAGCCCTGACGACGCGCACCCGTCCGAACGGACGGCTCCGGAGTCTCTTCCAGATCCCAATCGTCACCGTAGAGCTCGACGCTCAGCGGCAGACGATCCGAACGTTCCTGGTATTCCTCGAAAGGAACCAGTACGTAGCCGGACAAGCCGGCAGGAAGCACCTGCATCAGCCGGTGCAGACGACCCTTGGCCATGGCACACCTCCTGGTTAGGCCCTCAGTCTTCTTTAGTATAACGTATATAAAAGTGAAACGGCGCGTCCAGCTCTGCGAGCAGTGCTGGACGCGCCGTGAAAAACATGTTTGCCGAAGTCTTTCTCCCCCTTCGACTTAGGACCTTGTACGCACAGAGGGCTTCTCTGGCCTCTTCTTGACGTCCTCGAGCTGCTTTCCGATTGTCCTTCGGCGAGAATCGTCTTCGGGCAGCGACTCGACCAAAGTCGCGAGAATGGCCACCCTCAAACTCCTTGCCGGATCCGAACGCCCATACAACGCTTTGTTTGCCAATGATTCGGCCGCACAAAGGAGTGTTTCGTTGGCGGCACGCAGCTTGCTAAGAAGCTCTTCCCGCGCCGCCGCCCACTGCCCGTGCTCCTCTTTCAACGCATCCCGCAACTTGTCGCCCTCATCGGCGAGCCGCCGCATCATTGCGCTGAACCGGACGTCTTTGCCAAGACAGGAGGCGTACTTCGGGAGCCAGAACGAGAGGAGCTCGTCCAACGCAATTGAGGTAGCCTCGCCCGCAGCGCCCTGCGCATAGACGAAGAGATCGAACCCGCGCGGCCCCTCGCCCGGCTCGGCCATCTCGAGCTTGTGATAACGGAATCTGCCCGTAACTCCGGTCAGTTCGCCGCAGTCCTTGCGCCACCCGGTGAGGGGCAGTTTCAGAACAACGCGTTCTGGCAATGCGCAGAAGTCACAGGAGAACATCGCGCTTTCAGAAAGCACCACAACCTTCAGGATGCCCTCGCGGCACTGGTGGATGTAGGCTACCTTCCCGCGATCGAACATGAAGAGCCAGCTTGCAAGCCCGCAGGCTCCGACCGTCCAGATTGTGATGAACTGTCCGGCACGATACGGAAAAGCATCCCCGAAGAGCACCGAGGCTGGGTTCCAGATCAGACAAATGGTTCCCAGCAAGATAAACCAGAACCGCCAGCCGACGACCAGTCCTTGACGACGTTTGATTGCGTCCTGGATCATCTCGGCCTGAACCTCGCACAGCCTGAACGAATCCGACATCGCACACCTAACCTTTCCGGCTTGTCCCGTACACGTACGGGGGCGGGAAGCGCAACGGGATCGGCCATCTCGGAAACACTCCGAGCATTCCGTCCGGCTCGCATTGTGAAAGACCTCCTCGTACCCTACATTTTTTATCGAAATCCGTCAAATCTAAACGAAAACAGCACCACGCGGCTGCTGTTTCCTTATTTCCTCTGGTTATAACGCGAGGCATGCGTTCTCCGAGGACTATCGCAGCGCGACGGCGCGAGAGGGAGACAACTTTTCAGTAGAAAAGTATGTCGTGCCTCGGAAACACATGCCGAGCGTTACTCTTCTCTGAGTATTTTTATCTTCGCCCCCAACTTATTCAATCGGCTTGCGAGATCTTCGTATCCACGATTGATTGAATACACGTTACGCAAAATCGAGGTCCCCTTTGCGGCAAGCATACCGATCAAAATAATCGTTGCCGGGCGCAGTGCGGGCGGACACACAACCTGGTTTGCCCGAAGCGGCGTAGGACCCTGAATAAATACGCGGTGCGGATCGGCTAGAACCGTGTTCGCCCCCAGCTTATCAAGCTCTGTATAATAGATAGCTCTTTTTTCGTAGACCCAGTCGTGAATCAGTGTGCGACCCTGCGCCTGCGTTGCGATCACTGCAAAAAATGGCAGGTTGTCGATATTCATACCCGGATACGGTCGCGAATCAATTTTTTCTTCAAGCGCAACAAGCGTGCTCGGATGCGTCGTGATATCAACCAGATTTGCAAACCCATTGGCGGCTTTATACGGCTTTGAAAGCGTAAACTTCCACCCCATTTTTTCTAACTTCAAAAGCTCGATCTCCAAAAAATCAATTGGGCAGCGCTTTATTTCAATTGAAGAATTGGTAGTTGCGGCGGCGGCGATGAAAAACATCGACTCAATCGGATCCTCGCTCGGGGCATACGTAATCGGTTTATTAATCGACTTCACGCCGTGTACAACCAGCGTCGTCGTTCCAATCCCCTCGATCTTCACTCCGAGCTCCTGCAAAAAGTGACACATGTCCTGGACCTGATAATTTGCCGAGGCAAATTTGATCGTTGTTTTGCCAGGAATCAGCGCAGCGGCCATCAGCACATTTTCAGTAACCGTATCACCTGACTCGTAGAGCACAATATAGTTTGGCGCGAGCTCTTTATAACTAACGGCGTAGTTGTCGTGATGCGCCTCGATTGAAACTCCTAATTTTTCGAGCGCATAAAAATGCGGGCGCACCGTGCGACTCCCCAGCTTACACCCACCAACCTGGGGCAACGAAAATTGCTTCAACTGATGAATCAGCGGACCGATAAACATGATGATGCTGCGCGTCTTGATCGCCGAGGCAATATTGAGTCCGGCCATATTCAGTTTCTTCGGAGGATTGATCTGCAAATCATCGCCCACCCAGTGAATCTCAACCCCGATGCTTTCGAGCACCTCAATCAAACGCTTCACCTCCTCGATCTTCGGCATATTCTTAAGCGTCGTCACATTTTGGTTGAGAAGCGCCGCACAGAGCAACCCAACGGCGGCATTTTTGCTCGTCTTCGTAACGACTGAGCCAGAGAGTGGATGTCCGCCTTCGATTTCAAAATCAATACTCCCCTTCGAAAGCGTAACAATGTCGCGCTTGAGTGCTGCAGAAATTTTTTCAAGCATCTCAACGGTAAAATTTTGTTCGCCGTCCTCCATGCGCGCAATTGCGCTCTGACTTGTGCCGGCAATTTTTGCGAGCTCTTGTTGCGTTAATCCGGCGCGCTCTCGGAATGCTTCAATGAGTTTTCCGATACGTCCATGAAACGGCGTGCGTGCTTCTGGCTTGGTTTTAGGCATAGTAGTAAAGTCAGATAATTATATCATATATGATATAATGCAAGCAATTGAACCTGAATAACGAGCAAAAACCATCAGAATACAGCCTTCCAAACCGCTGGGAATATC
Organism: uncultured Candidatus Saccharibacteria bacterium; assembly: GCA_964641225.1. Classification (GTDB taxonomy): domain Bacteria; phylum Patescibacteriota; class Minisyncoccia; order UBA6257; family 1-14-0-10-44-23; genus JAHFLF01. The sequence goes on along the minus strand of CAZXKC010000006.1, from coordinate 16,677 downwards.
TCATATATGAGATATGTTGCAAAATCTTTAAAAGCGCTATACTAAAAGAAGTACAAGGAGGTGCGCATGCCCAAGAAACCTCGCCGCACCAGCAACTCGCTGCGAAGATCAGTTGAGGCTCTCGTCAAAGAGCAGCTCGCCACCTTCGCGGACGAACAGCGCAAGCTGCGCGAAGATCCTGAAACAATAGAGCGACGACGACTCTCGGATCAGATCTCCGCTCAGCTTGCCGGACGGCTTCACATACGAAGAGAGCTGCCGCAAGGATAGCTCCCTTCATCGCCTACACCGGGCGGTCCGACCTTCGAGTCGTGACCGCCCGCGCGCCTTATATGCTAAACTCTATGTATGCTCTCCCAACTTCTCTGGAGCCTAGTTGGTAACGCGATAGCGCTCGCCGGCAGCGCCTACTTTATCGCCGGATTTGATCTCAATATTAACAACTGGCAAGCCTTTGGTGCACTGGTTGCTGTTTTTACTGTTTTAAACGTTGTCATCAAGCCGCTCATTCGTTTCTTCCTCGGCCCGCTGATTATTTTAACCTTTGGACTCTTTAATCTGGTCATTACCGGTGGGCTGCTCTATATCCTTGACTTGTACAGCCAAAACCTTACTATAACGGGATTGCCTGCATTAGTAGCAGGCACACTCATTATTACGATCGTCAATGTACTGATTCATATAGTACATCGTCCGAAATCATAACGTTTTCTATATATAGCGTATGCAACAGGCCATTAGTATTGCTCAAATCATCGTTTCAGCCGCAGTCATCGTCCTTATCCTTCTCCAACAGCGCGACAGCGACGCCTCAGGATTTCTTGGCGGCGCAGGTGGCGGTGGCGGAATCTATCAACAGCGCCGCGGCCTTGAACGTCTTTTCTATTGGCTCACGATCATCTTAATTGTTGTCTTTGCCGGCCTCGCGCTCTTCAGTCTGCTCTATCACCCAGCTATAAGCACGACTTCAGATAACGCCAGCAGCACAACGCCGACGGTCAACATCAACGCCTCAAGTTCAGCACCAATCACGATCACGCCTGGAACTACCACGACAAAGTAGTCGTGCGGTGGCTGTGCGGGTATAATGAATACATCAGCACATGCTCAGCTATCTTATTCGCATTTTTAAAAATCTGACATCAGCCGAACGCGGCATCTTTATAGCCTGCGGCGTACTTGCCATAGCCAGCGGCTCACTCGCACTCTGGAGCCTGCTGACCCTGCACACAACAATCGCTCCAGCCCGCGGCGGAGAATACACCGAAGGCCTTATCGGACAACCGACTGCAATCAATCCGATGTATATCGGCAGCTCTGCAGTAGATCGTGATTTGGTCACCATGATGTTTGCTGATCTGCCAACGCTCTCAGAGCGCTACGCAACCAGCTCAACCGGCAAGGTCTGGCTCGTTACGCTAAAAACCGACATGACCTGGAGCGATGGTAAGGCCATCACAAGCGACGACGTCGTCTTTACCGTGCAAACAATTCAGCACCCAGACGCCGGCAGCCCTCTCTTTAATAACTGGCAGGGCGTGACCGTTGAACGCGTCAGCGGCGTGCAAGTTCGATTCACACTCAAGGCTCCATATAGCTATTTTGGCGATGCACTCAAGCAGCTGCGCATTGCACCGGCGCACATTTTTGAAAACGTTCCGATAGCCAACATCCGTCTGTCAAACTACAACCTTGAGCCGGTCACCAGCGGACCATACTCATTTGTCAGTTACGAAAAACAAAAAGACGGCATCATTACCGCGTATCACCTCACCGCAAGCAATCTCTATGCCGGACCGCGCGCATTAATTGAGAAATTCAGTCTCAACTTCTTCTCAACCTATCAAGATGCACTACTCGCATTTAATCATAAGCAAATTGATGGCCTCGGCGGCATCAGCCAAGATCGCGTCGCCGACTTAAAAATAAATCATACTCTCTACAAGCTCCCGCTGCCGCAATACTACGCGCTCTTCTTTAATCCAACAGTAACAGCGGCCTTTAAAGACAACTCGGTGCGCACGGCGCTCGCTTTGGCGACAGACAAAGCCGCGATTGCGCAGGAAATTTTTGGCGACACCGCCGTCATCGCGCATGGCCCTGTCAGCCAGCAATTACCTGAGTACAGCAGCTCGACCTATGCTGCTGATCATTTTTCCTTTGAAGAGGCAAAGGCGCTCTTAGCCAAGCAGGGCTGGAGAATCGGCCAAGATGGCGTACAAACACGCACCGTCGGCAAAACCGTCCAGCGGCTTGATCTTGAATTAACCACGCCAGACTTACCGTTTTTGACACAGACAGCCGATATACTCAAAGAACAGTGGCAGGCACTTGGCGTAAAAGTTACCGTTAAAATAGTGCCACCGGACGCAATTGAAGAGGCGGCAATCAAACCGCGCACCTACCAACTGCTTTTATTTGGTAATATTTTGCGTGCAAATTCCGACTTATTCTCCTTCTGGCACAGCAGTCAGCAATTTTCACCTGGTTTAAATCTGGCGATGTATAACAACAAAACTGTCGACAAACTGATTGAACAGGCTCGCACAACCTTTGACCCTACAACACGTACCGATGCGGTCGTAAAAATTCAAGAACAGATTAACACCGATAAGCCGGCCATCTTCCTCTATTCACCGCTCTATTTATACGCCGCTCCAACTGATCTAGGAGGTATTGTCCGCCCGCTCATCAGCTCGCCCGCAGACCACCTCTCAAACGCCTACGAGTGGTATCTCAAAACCGCGCGGGTCTTTAAAGCAGCAAGTAGCAGCGCCCAATAAACACCTCGCATGTCTCTCAAATCCGATCAAAACCTCTTTAAAAGCAATATTTTAGCATTCCCAAAACAGCTTAGTTTTGATGCGATAAAAGCCGGAAATATGGATATCCTTAAAAAGGCTGTAAAGACTAAAAAGCCTGATTCCATCTGCTTTATTGGCATGGGCGGGTCGGGAACGCCCGGTAGCATCTTGCAAAATATCCTAGACTGTGCTATTGTAGGTGTACCGGTTGTGACATGGAAGGACTCGGGACTACCCCAGCTTCCCTTCAAAAACCCCCTCTATATCTTTGTTTCTTTCTCCGGCAACACTCGCGAAACGCTTGATGGCTTCACAAAAGCAGTCAAAGCGAAAAAATTAGTCGCGGTGGTTGCTGGTGGTGGAACACTCTTAGAACAGGCACAAGCGAAACAGCTGCCGCACGCAACATTTAGTGCAGACAGTACGCTTCAGCCTCGACAAGCCTATGGGCTCACGCTCTATGCAACGTTACAGATTCTGAAATCCGTTTTCCCCCGCCTACATATTCCCGACCTCTCCGCGCAGATTGATTCTGACTGGTTTGCAAAGCGCGCCGAAAAGACAGCCGCGCGGATGTCTGGAAAAACTGTTTTAGCATATTCAACACAATCGCTAAGCCATCTCGGCCAGATCGTTAAAATCAGTATTACTGAAACTGGTAAAACACTAGCCTTTGCAAACACGATCCCTGAAGTTAATCACAACGAATTAAATTTAATTGAAACCAAGCCGAAAAATATATATGCACTTTTTATAACCAGCGAAGCAGAATATACGCAGCGCCAAAAGGAATTTGAATTAACGGCGGCCACGCTTGACGAGTACGGCATTGCGTCAGAAACTATACAGGTGCCGGGTAAGACTCCCCTCGAGATAACGGCAAATGGCATAGCAATGGCGCAGTGGATCGGACTGGAAACAGCAAAACGCATCAATCGAAATCCCCTCGGACTTGAAGTAGTAAACAAGATAAAAGATTTGGCAAAACAAAAAAGTTTGTAAGCGCTCTCGTCGTCATGCTGAAGCCGAAGCATCTCATTACACCCCTCTGTCATTCCGGCCAGCAGAGCCGGAATCCAGAATGAGATCCCTCGGCTTCGGGATGACTGCAAAAAATCTCAAAGAATGCCGCGGTGGCGAAATTGGCAGACGCATACGCTTCAGGTGCGTACGAGGCAACTCATGTGGGTTCAACTCCCACCCGCGGCACCCCTGAACCAGAGCGCGCAAAGCGCGCACGGTTCGGGGCAGGCGTGAACCGTACTTGTTCTGGTTCACGCCACCCTGAACTTAATATCAAAAAAGTAATTAAAAATTAATAATTAATCATGACTCCTAATATAAAAGAGCCGTCAAAAGGACGGCGCCCTAATAATCGCCCGCGCTTTCGATCAGTCGTAAGTCGTGGTCCCGCCGCAGCGGGCAAGCCAGCCGCAAGCCACCTGCCTCATTCAGTCACTAACAGCAAACCGCTGATGCCGAGCGACGCCGAAGCGGCTCTAAAACCGTCCGCCTCGAATCGCCATCCGGGCGAGACTGGGCAAACGCCGATCAAAACCGGCGTCTTTAAAATTCAGCAAACGCGCCGTGCCGTTCACATCGATGGTGGCCGCGTCTTTACAGATGCAGAGGCAAAACAGCACCAGGCACAACGCGCCCAAGAACACGCTGCTCGCCCACAAATCGATAAGGGTGGTATAACGCCGCGTGAGCTTTCGAACAAACCGATTAAAAATCGAACCAATCGAATGCCGCGCCAGCAAATGATCACGATGTTTAGTGAACGCAAGTTCATTAAGAAAGAAGGCGCCCTAACTGGTGATGTCCCCCTTAAACGCGACACACTCTACTGGATTCCACTTGGTGGACTCGAAGAGGTCGGCCGCAACTGCTCATTCTTTGAGTACAACGACGAAATCGTTATCATCGACATGGGTATTCAGTTCCCTGAGGAGGACACACCGGGCATCGACTGGATTATTCCGAACATCAGCTATCTTGAAAAAAAGAAAAAGAACATCAAAGGCATAATAATCACGCATGCGCACTACGACCACTTTGGCGCAGTCCCCTACGTGCTTGAAAAGCTTGGCAATCCGGTCATTTACGGAACGCAGCTGATTCGCGAAATCTTGAAGAAACGCTTAGACGAAATGCCAAACGCGCCGAAGATGCGTTTTGAAGTTATCAAAAACCACACCCGCTCCAAAATCAGCGAACACTTTACGGCCGAATTCTTTGGTGTTGCGCACACTGTCCCGGATACTACCGGCGTGATGCTCGAAACTCCGGTTGGCAAAATGGTACACTTCGCCGACTTCCGTTTGGAGTACGACCGCGAGGGTAACCCGTTTAACCTGCAAGAATACGAATGGCTCGGCACCCAGGGCGTGCACTCACTGCTTATCGACTCGACTAATGCTCACGAGGAGGGCCACACCGTCTCCGAAGAAATCGTTATCGAGAACATCGAGAAGTTATTCCTCAAATCCGAGGGCCGTATTATTCTTTCCACCTTCGCCTCAATGATCGAGCGTCTCGCGGAAATCATCAAGATCGCCGAAAAAATCGGTCGCAAAGTTGCTATCAACGGCCGCTCGATGAAAGACAACCTTGAAATCGCCCGTCAGCTTGGCTACTTGTCCTACAAAAACGGTTCGCTAATTCCAATCGAAGAGGTCCAGAAGCATGAGGACAACAAGGTTCTCGTGCTAACGACCGGTGCCCAGGGCCAGGAAAACGCCGGCTTGATGCGCATCATTAATGGCGAACACAAGTACGTCAAAATCAAAAACACCGATACCGTTATCTTCAGCTCCTCGGTTATTCCGGGTAACGAACGCTCGGTGCAGGCCGTCAAAGACAACCTCGTCCGTCAGGGCGCAGAAGTACACACCAACAGCGACTTAGACATCCACTCTTCAGGTCACTGCCCTGGTCCGGACTTGGCGCTCGTTGCGAAGCTTTGTAAGCCGAAGTACATCATCCCTGTCCACGGCCACATCTATATGCGCGCCGCGAACTATCACAACATGAAAAGCGTCGGAATTCCAAAAGACCGCGTCATCGTTGTCGACAACGGACAGATTGTTGAGCTTACCGAAAACGGTATCCGCCCGACCGAACAGCATGTCGACTCGACCTACGTCATGGTCGACGGACTCGGCGTCGGCGACGTCGAAGCCGTGGTGCTGCGTGATCGCAAATTACTTGCCCAAGAAGGTATGATCGTCGTTATCTGCACGATTGAAAAACGTACCGGTAAATTAGTAAAAAATCCGGACATCATCAGCCGCGGCTTTATCTATCTCAAGGATCAAGGCACACTCATGAGCGACATTCGTCTGAAAGTAAAAACGCTTGTTAACCAAGTAAATCAGAGCAAGGTGCGCCAAGAAGCTGAGAGCGATTACATCAAAGGCATTATTCGCGACCAGCTCGGCTTAGCGCTCTACAACAAGACACTGCGCCGCCCCATGATTCTGCCCGTGATTATCGAAGTCTAGAAAATTAAAAGAGCCCGTAAGGGCTCTCGACCCCTATCACGATAAATCTTTTCCTCGCGTTGCTGATCCGTTTCGTTCGGCTGCTAGACGCGAGTCGTAAGACAGAATTTTTTTAACTTCGGCTTATGACTCGTAACAACGCAGACGACGAAACGGGCTAGCAACCCTTCGGGACCTGATACATTTTCACCATCTCTATGTCGGGACATCCTCGAAGTAGAGTAAACTCTACTCCTTGCGGTGTCTCTCCTTGAGCTAATGAAAATGTATCTAGGGCGCGGGATAAAGTATATATCGTGATAGGGGTCTTTTTCTAACGACGGCTCTTCTTTGCAGTCTTTCGCTTTACAGTTCGTTTAACAGTTCTCCTTTTCGCTGTCTTTTTTGCCTTTTTCTTTTTCATATACAAATACATCTTAGTGTCTTTTTGCACGACGTTTTAAAGATACAAAAAGAAATCGTTTAAGCTCTTTCTCATCATGACAGCATTAGCGCACAGCGCAATGCCAACACAACAAAAAAAGTGCATAACTTGTATCTTGAAAGGATAAAAAGTGAAAATAAAAATGTACGGTATACTGGTATAAACAGTTATTAACTCATATGAATAAAAAATTATTGTGGCTTCTGGTAGTCGCGGTCATCGTCTTCATTATTATTCTGATGCAGCAAGGCAGCTCCCCTGCACTACCGCCGGATGAAACGCAACAGCCAGTTACGCAAACTCCTACTACAACAGCGCCGACTCCTACGAAACCGACCACAACGACAGCAACAAAAATTAACAACGCTCTAGTAGTCAAAAATCAAAAGCCCAACTCATCAACGATAATTGCCTCAGCAACTCTTGAAAAAGCCGGCTTTGTCGTAATTCGCTCAGTTGCCCATGATGGCCCGAAAGAAATCCAAGGAGCAGTATTGGGCGCCAGCCCGCTGCTCTCGCGCGGCACGCACACAAACGTTAAGGCAAACGTCGCACTCTCCCCTGCAGGTATTTACTACGCAAACTTATATTCTGATAACGGCAACAAGGTATTCTCAACTGCAGAGGATCTTCAGCTCAAAGATGTTAATGGCAATCCATTCCAAGTGCGCTTTGAAGCAAACGTACCGGCAACTGCCAATCAAAGCTACACCATTGGAATGAAAAATGGAGCCTTCAGTCCTGCTGCACTCACGGTCTCTCAAGGCAGCATCGTATTCTTTACAAATAACGACGTAGGCGTTCACGCCGTAATCTTCCCTACATTAGGCGGTGAACACGTGCTTGCTGTCGGCGCCTCATATGTCTTATATACAAGCTCACTCGCCCCGGGCGCATACAAATTCCGCGACAACTATAATACGAGCATGACAGGAACGCTGACGATTGAGTAAGAAATGCGACAAACTAAATAGCCGCATTTTCAAGGTATCTTTTCCCTGCGTTGCTAAGCTCGTTTCACCGTCTGACTGCGTTACTCGCAAAAGCCCATGCAGGCATATTGTCTTTTGCTCGCGCCTTGCAGAAGGCGAAACGAGCTGCAACCCTTTGGGACGTTTTTAGATTGCATCAATTTTAGCCGCCATCACAAAGTCCGCCTCTGACAATCCTCCAATTTTGTGCGTAAATAATTCTAACTCGAGCTTATTCCAGCTAAATATACGAATATTCGGATGATGGCCATGTGCCTCGGCCACATCGGCAACCTTATTTACAAATTTCATAACACCAGCAAAATCATCAAATTCATACAGGCGGACGAGCCTACCAGCCTCAGGCACATCAAACAAAATTTTCCACTCGGTAGCACCCAAAGCAGCTTCATACTTTGCAATCTCAAGAGGAGTAAGCGGTGTCCCACCAACCTCGCACGGAATGCATTTCATCTTTGAAAGCTCCATAAAAAAAATTATATCATGTATGATAGATTGCCAAACGCGCACCCTTGGTCGAACCAAGAATGCGCGAGGCTGCGGCGGGAACAATGCAACTTGTAAGTCACCAGGATCGAGAATCTCCGATCTTCTGAAGCCTTGCCAGTCCTAGTACGCGCAAACATTGGATGTACGCCCACCCGATGTCGAACTCGAACCATCTTCGCGACAACTTCGGTGAACGAAGCGCAGCGTGGTGATTGTCGTGAAGAGCCTCTCCTCCCAAAATAAAGTCTATCGGAAAGAGATTGCGTGCATCATTATCCTGTGAAGGATAGTTACGATACCCTGTCAGATGACCGAATCCGTTGATGATCGTAGTGCCAACTAATAGAGCGGCTAGCTGGCTGAACCAGATGATGACTCCGATGAAGCCGAACAAAATGAACTGAACACAGAACAACAACAAGATCCCCAACCAACTGTGTTTCGCGTACAGCTTCATCTCAACCCAATCACTAGGAACACGATCCTCGAACTTTGCCAGAATGGCTGGATCGCGAGCAGCTCGGCGATAGAGCACATGAGCGAAAAACAAAGCCATCACCTTGCCATGCACGCGCGGACTGTGCGGGTCGCCCGGCTTGTCGGGCGCCTCATGGTGCTCCAGATGTACCGGCACCCATTCCCTAGTTACTGTTCCGGTAGTAAGCCACAACCAGAAACGCATAACGTGCGAAACGACCGGGTGGAAGAGAACTCCGCCGTGAGTTTGGCTCCTATGAAGATAGAGCGTCACACACATGATGCTCATGTGAATAAGCACCAGTGCGACGACGGTCGCCTCCCACAAAGAAAGCTGAAACATCGTCGCACCTCCCTTTCCATCTTCGAAACAGTGAAAGAATCCTAGAATGCCTCATTAAGTATACCCGACCAAGCCCTTTACTGCACACCCTAGAATTTAGACTCTTTTTACGCTAAAATCCCTATAGCTCGCATAGAGCTCATATTCATATGAAACCAGTTATTCTTTCAGGTATTCAGCCCTCCGGCCGCCTACATATCGGCAACTATTTTGGTGCGCTCAAAAACTTTGTGGATCTTCAGAACTCAGACAAATATGGGTGCTATTTTATGCTTGCTGATTTACATGCACTCACCGAACCAACCTCTGCGAAAGAACAATCTGAACAAATCAAAGAACTCGCGGCAACATATCTCGCGGCGGGTCTTACGGCAAAAAAATCAGTTCTCTTCCTTCAATCAAAAATTCCTGCGCATACACAACTTTCATGGATATTTAACACGGTCACACCAATGGGCGAGCTAAACCGCATGACGCAATATAAAGATAAAAGTGAGCGAATGGAAGCCAATGCGGGCCTTTTTGACTACCCAGTTTTAATGGCAGCCGACGTTATGCTATACAATCCTGTCTTTGTGCCCGTTGGTGACGACCAGGACCAGCATCTTGAGCTCACCAGAACAATCGTACGTAAATTTAATGGCCGCTACGGAGAAATCTTTTCTGAACCCAAGGCACTTCATACCGAAACTCCACGCGTAATGAGCCTCGCCGATCCGCTTAAAAAAATGAGCAAGTCGCAACCAAGCGGCTGCTTATTCTTAGACGACGAGCCCGAGGTGGTAAAGAAAAAAATCATGAGCGCAGTTACTGACTCCGGTAGCGAGGTAAAATTCGACGAAACCGGAAAGCCAGGCATCAGCAACCTTTTGCGCATTGCAACTGCTATCACCGGTAAAACAATCGCCGCTCTCGAAGCAGAATTCGTCGGCAAGAACTACGGCCAGTTTAAAACCTACGTTGCCGAGGTTACAGCTGAGTACCTCGCCCCAATTCGCACCAAAAAAGCAGAGTTAATGAAGAATCCTGCAAAAGTTCTCAAAATTTTTGACGCCGGCTCAAAGAAAGCAAACAAAATTGCCCAAGCAAAACTCAAAGAGGTCTACCAAAAAATCGGTTTGATCTAAAAACTGATTTTTTCTATTGACACAGCATGCAAACTGCTCCATGCTGTTTTTACTCACGCACTCGTTGTGCCTGAGCCCTCGGAGGAATTCTGGATGACCGCAGAAACGCCAACACGTAGCGCTGAGATAGCGATCCTGGTGGCGGAGATCAAAGAAATCTGCGCCAGGAACCAGTGGAATGAAGTAACGTCTATGGCGAATGTCTTGGCAGACAAGAGCCGCCTGACTCAAATCGGAGGAGAGCTCAAGGTTCTCGCCGGGCAAGGAGATCAGACGGAGGCGGCCAATCTCCGCTTTCATCTCAACTCGATCACCGCTGGCAAGGTCCATGCCGCGATCGGCGAGGAGCTGACAAGCGTTCAGCTCGCGCTCGCACCTGGACAGGAAGAAGCAGCCGACCCGCAGGCATCGTCTATGACACACTCGTAGAAGCCTGCGGGTCGTGTCATTTTTAGAGCTAAGGCTCGAAACCAGAGAGCAACGCGGCGTAAGGCTATGACTGGCTTAGAGCCTGCGTACCCCTATCCAGACCTGAGCGTCCTCAATCTTTGTATCAATCTGTGCATCAACTTTTTCATTCTTCGCAAGCTCAATCAATTTTGCATTCACTGATTTTTTAATGGTCACAGAATGACGCTGCACGAGATCGCTTAACTCCTGAGTGCCGGCAACCACAAGTACGATATCATCTCCCATTAAGTATCCGGCGCTTGCACGTAGACCTTGAATCGCCCGGATAAGTTCGCGGACTACACCTTCTTCTTTAAGCTGCGCAGTGATAGTTGTATCCAAGCCAACCCCGTCAGCATTTACCTTACTAGCATCAACTAACACCTTTTTCACATTTACCTCATCTTTAAGGATCGCCATCAATTCAATCTTTGCCGCAAGGCGAGCGTCAGAGAGATAGAGTGCGTTAAGTGGCTGGCGCACCTTAATACCGGCCTCTGAACGAAGCGCAAGCGCCTTTGCCGCGAGATCACGAACTGCGGTCATATCTTCAATGAGCTCTGTGTCGGCCAAAGTCGCATCTCCCACTGGAAATTCATCAAGATGCACGGAATCTTTTTGTCCGCCGACCGCCTGATACAGCGCATCGCTGAAGAATGGCATAAACGGTGCCATTAATTTTGAAAGTTGAAGCAGAGCCTCTTGCAGGGTTGCACTACCAGCGCGAAAATCGGCCTCGTCTACACTGCCACCACGCGCATTGCTCTGGAACCGATCACGACTACGGCGAATGTACCACCGACTCAAATCATCAGTAAACAACTCTATCAACTGAGCAGCTTTGCCGATCTCGTATTTTTCTAGATTACGCGTTACTTCAGCCATTAACTGATGCAACCGCGCTAAAATCCAAACGTCTAAAACATTTGTCGACTTATACGCATCTTTAGTCTGCCCACCTTTTGCATATGAGTTCCAAAATACAAAAGAGTTGTACAAAATCATTACAAAACGGCGTGTGATTTTTCCAAAGTCAGCCTCGTCAAAATTCTTTGAATCCCCTGGATCGCCGACTGTGTAGAAATACCAGCGCATCACATCAGCACCATGCTTTTGCATCAGCTCCATCGGATTAACAATGTTGCCACGACTCTTACTCATCTTCTGCCCATTCTTGTCGTGAATAAGGCCGAGGCAGATCACGTTTTTGTATGCAGCCGGCAGATCGAGCAGCGTTGAGACGGCTAGAAGCGTGTAAAACCAACCGCGTGTTTGATCGATACCTTCGGCGATAAAATCGGCCGGAAAATCAATCTTTTTAAACGTTTCAGGGCTTACTTTGCCGCCCTCAGACTGCTCAAATGGAAAATGACTCTGGGCGTACGGCATTGAGCCGGAATCAAACCAACCATCGACGACCTCTTTGACACGATGCAATTCTTTTTTCGTTTTAGGGTCTCGGAGCACAACGTGATCAATATATGGCCGGTGCAGATCAACGCGGCCCTCATCATTAAACGGCAACACCGGTGGGTCAAACTCAATCACGCTCGCAGGTGCGGGGTCGTAATGCATTGATTTAAACTGCTCATTTGTAAAACCTTTGAAACCACCATACAAGAAGCGTAGCGGATCGCCGTGACTTACAAACAAAATATTCTTATTTTTGAATTTTTTATTAATATCTCGCGCGCACGCAATAACACGCTTGAGTACGTCAGCGTGCGACTCGCCCTTTTCCGGAGCCGCCCTGAGCCAATTTTCCGTTTTACGATAAAACTCCCAATATGCCTCAATCCTCTGCCAGCTATAAATACCTGCGTTCACCTCGCCAAGACGTTTATCAGTTATTACTTTGACCTTCAGTGCCTTTGCCAAAATCTGCGCCGTCTGCTGTGCGCGATAATACGGTGAGGCAATGATTACATTAATTTTGTGCTTCTTGAGTTCTTTAGCCGCAGCCTCAACCTGCTCTATCCCACGCGGCGTCAACTCACTACGAAGTACTTTTTCAGAACCTGAGGCAAGCTTGTTTTGAATATTGTGCGTCGACTCTCCATGCCGAATACCAAAAAATCGGTTGCCCTGTAAATTACCGTATTTCTTAATGTCATCAAGCGAAGTAACCACGAGTTGCTGCTTGTGATCCTTGCTGCGCCAGACCGGTAGCGGCGTACCCCAGTAACGCTCACGCGAAAAATTCCAATCCTTCACCTCTTTGAGCCATTCGCCGAAGCGACCCTCTTTAATATGCGCCGGTGTCCAATTGATCGTCTTGTTTGCTGAAAGCAATTGCTTGCGCAGCTTTGACATACCGACAAACCATGAGCTGCGTGCGTAATACAAAAGTGGCGTACTGCAGCGCCAGCAATGCGGATACTCGTGTTTGTACTTTTCCGTCTTTAGTAATAAATTATTTTTTGTCAGGTGCTCGATAATATGCGCCTCGGCCTTGCCGCTTTTTGCGTACATCCCGACCAAACTCTTAACGTCTTTTGTGAAATGTCCCCGCTCATCAACGGTGTGATGCTGTGGCAGCCCAAGCTCAATACCTAGACGATAGTCGTCCTCACCATACATCACGGCCGTGTGTACTACCCCAGTTCCGTCTGTAGTCGTCACAAAGTCGGCAGCATACACCTTGTACGCCTTCTTTGTTTTAAGCGGCTTAACGTCAAATAGGGGCTGATAATTTAGGCCAACTAAATCGCGACCATACACAGTATACTTTAAACTATAAACAGAAGGATCCGGGAAAACTGTTGCTAACCTATTCTTCGCAAGAATATAGTTCTCGACGCCAACTTCAATTAACGAATACTCAATTTTTTCACCAACCGCTAAGGCCACATTGCCGGGCAAGGTCCAAGGAGTAGTTGTCCACGAAAGAATATATGTTGGTAATTTCGTTTTGAGTTTTGAGTTTTGAGTTTTGAGTTTGAACTTCACATACACCGACGTATCCTCTACCTCCTTATATCCCTGCGCGAGCTCATGACTTGAAAGCGAGGTACCGCAGCGCGTACACCACGGCACAATCTTGTGGCCTTGATACAGCAATTTCTTTTTATCAATCTGGCCGATTATCCACCAAAGTGATTCAACGTAATTATTTTCATAGGTCACATACGGGTGTTCAAGGTCGAGCCAAAAACCAAGCCGCTCCGTCGCCGCCTCAAATTCCGTTCGATATCTCCACACCAAATCACGGCATTTTGCGTTAAACTCGGCGATCCCATATTTTTCAATATCCTGCTTACCGTTAAGCCCAAGCTCCTTCTCCGCCTGGATCTCAACGGGTAGCCCATGCGTATCCCAGCCTGCCTTGCGCGGCACGTCGTAGCCCTGCATCGCCTTAAACCGCGGGATGATGTCTTTAAATGAACGTGCGAGCTGGTGGTGCAACCCTGGCATACCGTTTGCCGTCGGCGGCCCTTCAAAAAAGACAAATTTATTTTTGCCTTTATTTTTTGCAAGCGATTGTTTAAAAATCGAGTGCTCTTTCCAAAACTTTAGAACCTGCTCCTCTATCTCCGGCAACTTGAACTCCTTTAAATTTTTTAACATGAAAATTTATTAAATTTTCACCCCATGAGATGGCGTACTCGCCTATCTCTTCGGGGTGGTGACTAAGATAGCAACCCCAGCGAGATAGCTGGTGCATCTCACGGGGTGAGGGCTCACTAAGCCCTCAAATAAAATCCGCGCAACTAGCGCGGCTGATCAAAAAATCTTGCCGCAGTTAGTTGTATATCAGACAACCTCACTGCTATGTAGCGGCTAGCTGTATACCTCGCCCCGTACTGTGTTGCGAAGCAACTCTAGTTCGGGGTCAGACAGCTTGGCCGTTATGTAGAGTGATTATACCATCAAAAATCAGATTAGCAAATTGACAAGAGCAGTCCCAGCAATTAGCATAATCTAGCATCCATTTTGGATGCAGAGGAGGACCCCTTCGTGACTGAGAAATACAAAGCCGCCGAAGCGGCGGCAGATGAATTGGGTAGCCACCTCGCAGACATCGACCTCACCGGATGGAGCACTGGCGTCACAAGAAAGGATGGCAACTTCGCTATTCTTGTATCGTATCAACGAAGCTCTAGCGAGGAGTTCGAGCGTTTGAAGTCGCGGGTTCCGTCAACATGGAACGGTTTCCCGGTCGTCATCTGCAATGACGGACGAGCACGTGCTCTCAAGAAGTAGCCCACACGGCACCTGCGCGAGGAGAAGTACTCCCGACAGGTGCCACGCTGTTTCTAAATCCTCTCCGGCACCGTAATCCCCAAAAGTCCCAACCCCTTCGTGATCGTCTGTGCAACCGAATCAATCAAAAGCAGCCGCGCTTTTTTTCGTTCTACGTTCTCGTCATCCAGAATACGCACGCTTTCGTAATACTGGTTCCCGAGTTTGGCCAGCTCAAACAAATACTTAGCCAAATGGCTGGTGTAATACGTCTGCGCGCAGAGCTGCACGACATCATTAAAGTCTAAGACTTTTTTAATAAGTGGCATCGCGAGCTCGTCCGTCAGCATCGAGATGTCGCCCTTGCCTACCTCCCCCGCCTTGCGGATGATGTTCATAAACCGGACAGCGGCATACTGTAAATACGGCGCGCTGTCTCCGTGCAAATCCAGCATCGCCTCCCAGTTAAACGTAATGTCGGAGTTGCGATTTTCTTTTAAGTCATTGTATTTGAGCGCGCCGATGCCAACCATTTCGGCGATGGCCTTGGCCTGCTCTGGTGGCATCTCCGCGTTGTTGCGCGACACAACCGCCATCGCCTTGGCCGTTACCTCGTCAAGCAGCTCCTCGAGCTTAATCAGCTTGCCTTCGCGAGTCGCGAACTTCTTACCATCCGGGCCAAGCACCATACCA
Organism: uncultured Candidatus Saccharibacteria bacterium; assembly: GCA_964641225.1. Lineage (GTDB taxonomy): Bacteria > Patescibacteriota > Minisyncoccia > UBA6257 > 1-14-0-10-44-23 > JAHFLF01. The sequence goes on along the minus strand of CAZXKC010000006.1, from coordinate 1,190 downwards.
AACTTCACGTGTTGCAATTCCGAACCCGTAAGTCCAAGCAGCTGCGCAACCGCAAAGAGCTGCTCAAAGTGCAGCGCCTGCTGATTGGCAACGACGAGCAAAATCTTGGCCGGCTTGTACTCCTTCAAACGATACTCAAGATTGGCGATGTCGCGCGTGAGATACAAACTGGCTCCGTCCCCTTTCTGGACGAGCGCCGGTGGCAACTTAAACTTGTCTAAGTTAACGATGACCGCGCCTTCACTCTGCTCCGACAGCTTCTTCTCCGCAAGTTCGGCATTAACACCGGCCAGCGCCTTTTCATAAAACGCCTCGCCGTATTCAATATCAAACTTCACCCCGAGACGCGCGAAGAGCGCATTAAACGCGACCAGCGACTCGGCCTTAAACCATTCGAGTAACTTACGATTCTCGGCATCCCCCTCCTCCAGCTTTTTAAACTCGGCTCGCGCGCCATTCTCTATTGCGAGCCCAATGTCAGATTTGGAGCCCTGAACATATTCGTGATAACCAACGTACAAATCTAAAAGGGTTTCAATGGGTTTCGCTTTGATACGAGCATCTAAATTTTCTTTAGTAATTCCTTTCGTGCTACCGACCTGCAAAGGATTCTTATATGCATATATCAACTTTCCAAACTGCGTCCCCCAATCGCCGATGTAGTTCCAGCGGATAACGTCGTAGCCTAGGTAGGCGTGGATGTTAGCGAGCGCATCGCCGATGATGGTCGAGCGTAGGTGGCCGACGTGCATCGGCTTAGCGATGTTGCATGAGGCGTACTCGACGATGACTTTTTTACCTTCCCCGATATTTTGCGCGACATCACCTTTGGCGAATTCATCAGATAGAAACTTTTCCGAAATCCAAAAATTAATGAAGCCCGGCTTTACGGCTTTTACGTCGGCAAACATCTCCGGAGCGGCAGCCTTTAGTTTTTGCGCAAACTCCTCGGCTAAAACGAGCGGCGTCCCCGCCGTGCTGGCCGGGGCATGCTTCTTCCGCTCTGCGAATAGACGCATCGCAACGTTAGTCGAGTAGTGTCCGAACTCGGCGATCTCCGGCACGGTGATACTCACCTGTTCGAGCGGCACACTAAGCGTCTCGGCAATTTTCTTTTGGAGTAACTCCTGCATGCATCAAGTATAGCGTTTTATAGTATCCACGTATAATATGAAGGATATGGAAAAGAA
>CAZXKC010000005.1:0-97327 GCA_964641225.1 uncultured Candidatus Saccharibacteria bacterium | reverse complement strand
TCCAGCTGGAGAGCACCGTTGTTCCGTTCACGGTTGCCTCAGTTAGCTACGAGTAGTCCTATCTGTATCGCACACCGTACGCTTTGCGTACGCTGGGATACAGAAAAGGATTCTCGCCAAAAGCCCCCTTTCGGGGGCTTTTGGGTTTTAAGAGTTATTCTGCTAAAATAAAAGGTATGAAACTAAATTTGTTTTTAGAGAAATTTGTTAAAATTTGTTTGTATATAGCCCCGCTCTTTTTACTCGTCTTTTATCAAAAGACGATTTATCCATTCATAACCTTTAAGACGTATGGATTTTCGCTCGTTATCGAGCTGATGGTTATAGCATGGGTGATTTTGGCCTATCGTGAGCCGCGATTTCGGCCCAAGATTACTCCAATTACAAAAGCAGTATTTCTTTTTCTGGTTGCTGTAACGATCTCCGGATTGCTCGGCGGCAATCCGATGCGATCTTTGTGGTCAACGCCCGAGCGCGATCTTGGTATTATTGCGCTCTGGCATTTTTTTGCATATTACCTTGCCCTTACGGTAGCCGTAGGAGGCGCGGCTTGGAAAAAGTACATGCAATACGTGTTTTGGATCGGTGTTGCGGCGGCTTTATTTGCGCTACTCCAGATAGTAGCTCCGGGAGTTTTTTACACTACCGTCGGTAGTCGCGCTGGTGGCACAACCGGTAATCCAACCTATTTAGCCGGCTATCTTTTGACTCAGCTATTTTTAGGCTATCAGCTTATTAGGAGCTCAAAAGGAGGTTTGCGTATTGCTTATGGGATCGGAGCTTTGATTATGTTTATCGCATTTGTGAATGCAAATACTCGTGGAGCTATTTTAGGACTTGCGGCGGGTTTGTTTTTTGTAGTTGCGTGGCTTGCATATCGTCGCTATAAGACAGGCGGTGGATTTCGTAAGATTGTTATCTCCGGTGCAGCGCTACTGATTATATTTGCCGGCATCGCATATGCAACGCATGATTCGCCGGTATGGAAACATATTCCAGGTATAAATCGTTTTGCCTCCTTCTCGGCGAGCGACTTGAGTATTGCGAATCGTTTCATCGCATGGGAGGTCGCTCTTAAAGGTTTCGTGGAGCATCCAGTGCTCGGTGCGGGCTTTGAAAATTTTAGATCAGTCAGCGATGCGCACTATGAACCTCGCTTGTTCCGTGGGGGGCTCAGTGAAACCTATTTTGACAAGCCACACAACGTACCGCTAGAAATCTTAGCAACCACAGGCGTTCTCGGTTTTGCTGCATATCTATGGCTTTTATATGTTGTCTGGCGGCGCATTGAAGGCGTGACTGCTGAACATCAATATCGTGTCTTTGCCCGCGCTGCCTTTATCGCATACATTGTCCAGAGCTTATTCTTGTTCGATACATTCGGTACATATCTAAATTTATTTATTGGCTTAGCTGCGGTGGTATGTTTTTCATCTAAGATTGAGCAGAGTCATCTATCTGCTAAATCAAATAGAATGGCTTTGGTGGCGGCCGGATTATCTGTGCCGGTCTGTCTTGTATTGGCCACCGCACATATTTCTGTGTTGCGAGGTAATCTTGCGCACTATCAAATGCTTAACAATATGGTTCAGGATAGGGCGCCCGAGGCCATCGCAGCCTATGAGCGAGCAAACGATCTTTATTATCCATTCAAGATATTATTATCTCAGGATTTGCTCACATCAATTGCCTCGCAGGTTCAGCAGGTGACGCTTCCTAATGCAGTCCAATTTTTGGAGCGTGCACTAGCGGACGCGGAGGCGAGTGCACAAAATGAACCTCAAAATTACTTCCTACGAATTTCTATTGCCGACGCGCGAACCGTATTTTATCGTATTAATCCCAAGTATTTAGTTGGAATCGATGAAGATATTGCAAAGGCAGAGATGATTTCGCCGAATCGCCAGCAGACGTTGTTTGTTCGGGCAAAGGCTAAGGTGTTACAAGGAGACAAAAACGGCGCCTTTGAAGACATGCGTGCGGCGATAGCGCTCGATCCGCTTTCACCAGAATCACATTGGAATTATGCGCTGATGCTTGTGCGATTTAGTACAGGAGGCGAGGCGTTAGCTGAATTTAGTAGGGCGATTGAATTAGGCCGTGCGCCTGGACCCGCCTTTGAGTATGCAATGCTTGGCGGTATCTTTGGCGATGCCGAGCAATATGAAAAAGCTTATGCTTTCTTTAAACGCGCATCTGAGCTCGAACCGACCAATAAAGAATATCTTCTTAAATATGGATTGGTTAGTTATTATATGGGTAAGCGCGACGAAGCACGAGATATATTCTTAAAGTTATTAGAGATGGCTCCGGAGGTAAAACAATCTACGAATTGGCCTCAGCTTAAAGAGATATTTGAGTCAGTTGGTATTACCGGGCTTTAATAGCTATGGAGCACGATATATATTTTCGCGACCTTAATCTGTCAGCATTAAAAGATAGCCTTATTCTACTTGATCTTGAGGGAACTATTGCACCGCAGGGTGCTGTCGAGATCGACCCTGCCTCCCGGGCAGCAATACAAAAATTGGCAGCGCAGGGTAATCAGATATATATATGCAGTAATAGCGTTATTGCTCAGTCGATTGCGACAACATCAGGTCTTGAATTTGTTCAGCGCAATAAGCAAAAGCCGCATGTCGATGCCTCGCTGCGCGAATTTTTAGGACGCACGGAAAAGCCAGTTGTCGTGATAGGAGACTCGTATTATTACGACGGTTTATTTGCTAAACGACTCGGTGTCCCGTGCATTATCGTAAAAAGCCTGGGAAAGAAAAAAGTTTCGCTGCTCGATACTATTTTTTTTGGATATATACGACGCTTTATCCGAAAACCATGGGCGCTTATTGAGCCAACGAGCGAAACAATTACTATTCTTACTAAAACTCCGCGATCTTCCGGAAAAGAAGAGGTTTCAAGGCACGCTACAGAAATCGCAGAGCTTTTGGTTGATGGTCTCTCGCAAAGTGGTATTCGAGTTGAGCGTGATCCAGCGGAGTCAGAGATGTCGTCTACGGTCTGCGTTATTGGCAGCGCCGATGCTTTAAAATATGCACTTTTGCAAAAACAAAAAGGTTTTGTCGGAACTATTATTGCCGGTCCTGAAATTGGCTATCCTGCGTCAAGTGATCGCATCTTACTTGAGAACGGCGCAGTGAATCGATTTGTTGTCGCTACGCAGTGGGTTAAAGAAGCTTTATCGAAAGAAGATCAATATTTTAATCGGGCAGAGGTTGTACCTATCGGAGCGGCTGATGTCGGAGTGAGTAGTGCGGACAAAACAAAAGGGGATATTGTTGTCTATGCACGCAATGTGCCCGAGGCGCTGTTTCACGACGTCATGACTTCGTTATGGCAGCATCAGGTTTCAATCGTTGTCTCAAAAGACGGAAGTTTTGACTCTAAAAAATATGAGCAATTACTTCGTACTGCGCGAGCTGTTGTGTATATGGCCGGTCAGGATACTAGCAGCCTGGCTCTGAAAAAAGCCTGGATGGCGAATGCGCCAACGCTTTGCTGGAAGCCTCAGGCAGGTGCGCAGGAGATACCTAAAGGATGCGGATTAACATTTCAAGATGCGACTGATTTTAATTCAGCGCTTTCAGATTTTCTGACACATTTGCCAACATATCAACCACGTGTATATGCGTTAAGCGAATGTACGCAGGCGACTATGGCGGCCCGGTATATGGCGGTTATGCGTTCGGCGTGGCAGGATCGGGTCTCAGGATAGTGCGCAGATCTCTTAAAAAAGGTTCTTTGAGTATCACAAGGATTCCAACGTAAACAATAGCGGCACAAGCGATCACCATTAATGTTGGGATTTCAGTGAGCGCCAATAGGTACGCGCTGATCCCCATGCCGATGCTTGCGGGAATAATGCGTAGAAGGTGCGGGGCAAGGGTAAAGGTATTTGTTTTTTTCATTTCGCGCCATATAAAAATATTTGCCAAAATTTGAGAGATAATCGTTGCAATTGCCGATCCTTCGATGCCATATGAAGGAATTAAAAGTATGTCAAGAATAACATTAGAAATCACTCCAAGGCCGACGTACCACATAAATCGGCTTTGTTTATTGTATGCAAATAAGGCATTTGAAAAGATTGTGCTCGGAAAAACAATAATCAAGGTGAACATGAGTAAGCCAAGTGTTGTGCTGCCCGGTCTATATTCAGCGCCAAATAGCAAATCTATGATTTGAGGTGCAAGCACAATTCCACCGACCGCCATAGGCATAGCCAGTAATTCCGCGGCGGCAATACTTTTTTCAAATAGTGATCGGAAGCGATCATTCGCGACATGGGCAAGACGCGAAAACACAGGGAACACTGCCGAGGCTAACAGTGCAGGTGCAACGTATAACAATAAAATAATTTTTTGAGCCGCTCCGTAGTATCCTAACTCAACCGGAGACCGCCACCAGCCGAGCAAGACCATATCGGTATTAATCATGATCGCGCCAAGAAGCTGCAACAGGCCCAGCGGCCAGGCTAACTTAAGCATGGGCCAGATCAGGCGTATGTCTACGCCCTGTGCAAGGCCTCGAATGAATTTTCGAAGGAGCCATGCGGTGATAATGCAGCCTACTGCAGCTCCGACGGCATACCCAAGGGAAAGCGAACCGGCGCTTTTTTCATAATATAGCGCCGCAAAGCCAAGGCCGGTTATCAGTGCATTCATGACAATTTTCGTAATTGCCTCAAGCTCCATTTTTTCCAGGCTTCGGTGCATACCAAAACCAAATTCTCGCAAACTATCAAACGTAAACATTGCGATCACCAGCGGGATAAGGGTAAGTGCGCCAGATAGGTTGGTAATGAGAGGTGTAATTGTGTATATGCCTATGGCGACCAGTACTATAAGTAAGAATTTTGCCGCAAGCATTGAGTTGAAATAGCGCTGACGCAGCTCAGGGTGCTTACTGGTTTCTCGCGTTAATAATGCTGAAATGCCGATATCGGCAAAAATAGTCGCAAAAGCGGCAATAGTTAGAGCGTATGAAAAAATACCGTATTCAGCCGCGCCTAAAACACGAGCAGCGTAGACAACAATCCAAAAGCGAATCAGTCTACCGAAAATTTCACCAATAAAAAGCCACGAGGTATTTTTAAGTAGCGTCTGACCAGTTGTTCTATTGCCAAACAGGAGGTTTTTAAGCATGCGTATCATGTAGGTGCGACTTGATGAGCGTTATTCCCTTCAAGAAGGGAACTGCGGGTTGCCATGTAAGCATATCTGCGGCCTTGACGGGGGACAGGCAACTGCGAAAGACCTCTCCAGGGCGCGCGTTTTTATAGATAGGTCTTTGATTCCAGTTAAACACAGCGGCAACTTTTTCGAATACAGCTTGATTTGGCGTTTCGATTGCTGTTGCTAGATTGTATGTTTCGTTACGAGTATCATCGAGTACAAGTAGGTTTGCTCGCGCAACATCGCTGACATAGACATAATCACGTGTGGCGTCTTTCTGATATATAGTCGGTTGTTTATTCTCTAACGCGAGATGCGTGAAGATGGCTACAATTCCGCCTTCGCCGTGAGAGTTTTGGCGAGGACCATAGACATTTGAGGGCCGTAAAATAGTGTACAAAAAATTGTATTTTTTCGCCGCTTCTTTTACGAAGTTTTCGCCGGCTAATTTCGAACGGCCATATTCCGAAATCGGTGTTGGCGTCTCATCTTCAGTGGTCGGTATTTTTTTTGGATTCGCATTAAGGGCTCCTCCACTGGAGGCAAAAATAAACTTTTTTATATATGGAGCTGCGGCTACTAAGACTGCCGCTGTTCCTTCTTCATTGACCTTGGCAACATCCGAATGCAGGACTGATGTAATGGCTGCCTGATGATTTACAACTTCTGGCTTCTCTAGGGCGAATATCCGGTTGAGTTCTTGAGCGTCAAGAATGTCTGCCTCATAAAATCGCGCCTTTGGGTTAAGGTTAGCTTTTGATCCCGTGGAAAGATTATCAATAATTGCCACCGAATGACCAGCGGCAATATATGCATCGACGATATGCGAGCCTATAAATCCAGCTCCACCTGTTACGATTATTTTTTTACCCATAGCGGCGAGCCTCGGTGCTGTGCGGATGTTCTGCGGGCACAAAAATCCGCTTAATAGTTTTAAGAATGATAGTTGCATCGAGCCACACTGATCTGCGCTTGATGTAGTAAATATCATACTGGAGTTTTTGATATGCGTCGCTAGTGCTTGCACCGTAGGGATAATTCAGCTGAGCCCACCCCGCAATTCCTGGCCGGACTAAATATCGCAATGTGTAATAGGGAATTTGATTTTCTAGGTCAACGGTAAATTCAGGTCGTTCCGGACGCGGTCCGACAAATGACATCTCTCCGCGAACAATGTTGATAAACTGAGGCAACTCATCAATATGGGTTGCTCGTAAAAATCTTCCAATTGGTGTTATGCGCGGATCATGTGAGCCCGAAGACCAGGTCGGAGAGCTTTGGTCCGCATCAGGATTTTTTTCCTTATGAGCGTACATGCTTCTAAACTTGTAGAGCGTGAATTTTTTTCCATCATAACCAACTCGTGTTTGACGGTACAATATAGACCCTCGCGAGGTAAGCCAGATGAGTGCTGCAGCAAAGACGAGTAGCGGACTTGCTATAGCCAAGACCAAGGCTCCTACTATGGGCTCTGCGATGCGTCGTATGACTCGGTAACGCGGTCGTCTATCGGCCAAATTTCGAATGAGCCACGTCTCGTCTAGAATTGAAAGTGATACTTTTTCAAAAATTCGTTCATAAAAATCAGGTAACGTTACGATTGATGTTCCGCTCATCAGCGCAGAGTAAAGAATACGAACTGCGCCCGGGTCATGTTCTAAGTTTTGCGGGATTACGATTACATCGATCTGGTGTTGCCTTACTTTTTCTAAAAAACTGCTTGGATCTGCGTATGCCTGTAAGCCATCTTTAAGCCAATGTGCAAGGGTGTATCCAAATGAGGTGTTAGTTTCTATAGCAGTTACGACTTCATCGGCTGCAACTGAAGATCCAATAATCATCAGTCGAATAGATCCGCGGCCGGCTGCTGAGCGAATTACGGAGTTGCAGGTCATGCGCCATGCATACCCAATCACGGCATACATGCCAATAAAAATAAATAAGGTAATCTTCGGCGTAATTCCCAGAGAGGTTGAGAAATAAAACATCACGATCAAAACAATCCCTCCAATCGCAACAAGGGAAAAAAATCGACGATCAAGGAGGCTTCGTACGACAATCTGTCGGTCATATAATCCGCCGATGTAAAACACAGTCAGCCAGATGACTAACCCGATCGTGAATGCATAGCGATGAACGAAAAAAACATCGCCATGAAAACTTTCAGCGCCATAGCGCACGACAAGCGTTAAAATAAGAGCAGCATAGTAGGAAATACTATCGCCGATAACTAGCAGGAGGGATCGTGCCCCGCCATGTAACAAAAAAGCAGCAGCACTGCTCTGATGTTCTTTTATTGAAGACTTCATATTAAAATAGCGTTCTAGTCTAATTTGCTAGAACGCATATCTATAGTAGTATAGTCGTTATAGGCATTTAATTCAAATTACATTATGGATCACGAAACAGCAGGGAAAAGTTCAAAGTCAAATGTTTTTATGATTCCGGTTAGTATTATTGTTGCCGGAGTTTTGGTTGCAGGCGCGGTCATGTACAAACCAAGCGGTAAACCGTTTTTTAATGCAGCTGCCACGGGTGCTGCTCAGGTCGCGATCGCACCGACCGTTGATGATGATGCCGTGCTTGGTGATGTTACCGCGCCAGTAACCGTAATTATTTTTGGAGATTATCAGTGTCCATTTTGTGAACAGCAATTTACTGAGGTTGAATCAAAGTTGCGCACAGAATATGTTGATACCGGAAAGATAAAGATGGCCTTCCGTGATTTTCCGCTGACAAATATACACCCAAGTGCTCTTCCTGCTGCAAAAGCTGCGCAGTGTGCAGGAGTACAGGGTAAATATTGGCAATATCACGACGCACTCTTTGCAAAACAGTCAGAGTTAGCGAAGCTCGACTTTACTCAGCTCGCAGAAACCTTTAATCTTGATCTTAAAAAGTTCGCAGACTGTACGAACGACCCGGCCACTGCCGCCGAGATCGCTAAAGATCAGCAGGATGGTGCTGCGGCCGGTATTGAAGGAACTCCGGGAAGCTTTATTAACGGAGTATTTATTGCTGGAGCGTATCCATACGAGACCTTTAAACAGGTGATTGACGAGGAGCTTGCAAAAATTGCGCAGTAGTTTACCTAGATAGATTTGGCACTTGACACGCGTGCTATACCCCCACACCAAAGCATTATATTTCCAGCATTTTAGATTGCTATAGTAAATTTTTTGGTGTGGGGGTATACTTTTCGAGTATCAAAAAATAATCAATTTGTAGTATGAAAACAATCAAAATTTATTCAACTCCGACCTGCGTGTATTGCAAAATGGCAAAAGAATATTTCACGAGTAAAAATATTGCGTACACCGAGGTAAATGTTGCCGAAGATGACGCTGCCCGCGACGAAATGGTTGCAAAGAGTGGCCAGCTCGGAGTGCCCGTTCTTGATATCGGGGGGACTATTTTAGTCGGTTTTAATAAAAAGGAGGTCGACGAGGCGCTCGTTTAGCTCCGTATATGTATGAGCTCCTCATTATAGGAGGCGGACCCGCAGCGGTTGCTGCCGGTGTATATGCCGGCCGTAAGCAAATTAAAACCGCCCTTGTTACTGAAACATTTGGCGGCCAGTCAATTGTTTCAAATGAAATTTACAACTGGGTAGGCACAAAAGCCATCTCAGGGCTTAAGCTTGCTCAGGACCTAGAAGAGCACGTTCGTGCTCATGGCATTGAGATTATCGATGGGCAAAGAGTAGTTTCGGTAACAAAAATAGACGGTGGCCCACCAAAAGGTCATTTTTTAGTTACGACCAACACCGGCAAAACGTTTGAGGCCAAAACAATTTTGGCAACCAGCGGAAGCAGGCGCCGCCGACTCGGAATCCCGGGCGAGGATCGTTTAGATGGCAAGGGCGTTGTGTTTTGTTCGACGTGCGATGCGCCGCTGTTTAAGGGTAAAGACGTAGCCATCGTTGGTGCTGGCAACGCAGCCCTTGAAGCTGTTGTTGATTCAATTCCGTATGCGAACAAGATTTATCTACTTGTTCGCAGCACTGAGATGAAGGGTGATGCGGTCACTCAAGAAAAGATAAAAAGTCATCCGAAGGTTACTATTTTGTATAACGCAGTCAGCCAAGAGATACTTGGAGAGAAAACTGTTACGGGAGTTCGCTATCAAGACAAAGTTTCGGGAGAAACCAAAGAATTAGCAATCCAAGGGTTTTTTGTTGAAATTGGATCGCTCCCAAACTCTGATTTTGTTAAAGGGCTCGTGAGCCTTAATCCAATCGGAGAAATTATTGTCGATCATAAAACTCAGATAAGCTCGCAGCAGGGCATTTGGGCCGCGGGCGACGTTTCTGACGTGCTCTACAAGCAGAACAATATCTCGGCAGGCGACGCGGTAAAGGCTCTTCTGAGTATTTACGAATATTTGCACCACAATCACCTCATAGGATCTTTGCGTGATCCGGGGTAGGTATAGTTATCCCCATCTGTTTGCCGGCAAGAGGGTGTTATAGTTCCTATAATGGATCCCGTAACCCTAGTCCGCGACATTATGACAGGGGATGTAATATCGACTACGCCTGAGGCGAGTATTTTAGACGTTTTTAAAATTCTCAGCGAAAAACACTTTAACGGATTACCGGTACTTAACGAAAAAGGCGAGCTTGTCGGTTTGGTCACTCAATATAACTTGATTGCCTCGGAGTCGCTATTGCACGTACCAACACTCGAGAAGGTTTCTAAAAATCCGAATATAGAACCAAGCGAATTACAATTTCTAAGCGACCAAGTAAGAAAAACAGCCGCTCTTAAAGTTTCTGATGTTATGGAGAAAGAGCCGCTTACGCTTAGGTATGATGAAAACTTTGAAGCGGCCCTCGCCATATTTAATCAGCACCACCGGATTAACCCCGTACCCGTTGTTGATGAAAATAAGAAACTAGTCGGCATTGTCAGCAGGTATGACCTGCTCAAGTTGCTAAAGCTGTTCGGGCATACATAATTTCAAATTGACATCCCTGAAAAATCGATTATAATCCTACTACTTTATTAAAGTAGTTTAATTTTTATTTAAAAATGTATGAATTTTAAACCTCTTTCTAACCGGTTATTCATTGAACCGATCAGCGCAGAAAAAACCACAAAAAGCGGCATTGTGCTGCCTGATTCTAGCGCCAATGAAAAGCCGATGATCGGCAAAGTTATTGCCACAGGTCCCGGCAAAATAGTTGACGGTAAGCTTGTAGCTATGACCGCTAAGGTAGGTGATTCTGTGTTGTTCAAAAAATACGGCCCCGATGAAATTGAAATTGAAGGTAAAAAATATCTGGTCGGAGATGAAGACGATGTACTAGCAATACTGAACTAATATGGCAAAGAACATTCGATTTAACGAAGAGGCGCGCGCTTCTATTAAGAAAGGTATTGATAAACTCGCTGAAGCGGTCAAAATGACGCTTGGGCCACGCGGCCGCGCGGTAGTTATTGAAAAAGGTTATGGTGCGCCGATGGTTACGTTTGATGGCGTCACTGTCGCAAAAGAAATCGAACTTGAGGATAAATTTGAAAATCTTGGTGCTGATTTTATTAAGCAGGCGGCAGATAAAACCAATGATAACGTTGGTGATGGTACAACCACCTCTGTTGTTTTGGCACACGCGATGATCGAGGAGGGCGAAAAGGCCATCCACGAAAAAGGATTCAATGTCATTCAACTTGCTGAGGAACTTAAAGCAGGCGCTGAAAAAGTTATCAAAAACCTGGAAAGTCAGCGAGAACTTATCAACGACAATAAAAAAGTTGAAGAGGTGGCCACGCTTTCTGCTAAAGATCGAGAAATTGGCAAATTAATTGCCGAAGTAATGAGTAAAGTCGGCAAAGAGGGTGTTGTCACGATCGAAGACGCAAACACGATCGCAAACTCCTACGATTTAGTTGAGGGTATGCAATTTGATAAGGGTTTTATCAGTCAATATATGATCACCGATGCACAGCGTATGGAGGCCGCGCTTGAGGATCCCTATATTTTGGTAACCGACAAGAAAATCTCTTCAATTAAAGAAATTTTGCCGACGCTGGAGAAAATAATTGAAAGCGGCAAGAAGGATATGGTTATTATCGCCGATGACGTTGATGGCGAGGCGCTCACAACGCTTATCGTCAACAAGTTGCGCGGTACATTTAATGTTTTGGCTATCAAAGCACCGGGTTTTGGTGACAGCAAGAAGGCAACACTAAATGATATTGCAATCGTCACCGGCGCAGAATTTATTACTGATGAACTTGGTAAGAAACTCGAAAACGTAACACTTGAGCAGCTTGGTCGTGCTCACCGTGTTGTTGCAACCAAAGACAACGCAACGGTTGTGGGAGGAAAAGGTGATCGAAAAGTGATTGACGCACGGGTTGCTGAACTCAAAGCGCAGGTTAAAAAGACCGAATCAAGTTATGATAAAGAAAAGTTGCAGGAGCGCCTCGGAAAGCTCTCGGGCGGTGTTGCCGTTATTAAAGTCGGTGCCCCAACCGAAAGTGCGCAAAAAGAGCTCAAGCAACGTGTTGAGGACGCCGTAGCGGCCACTCGAGCAGCCATGGAGGAGGGAATTGTCCCAGGTGGCGGTATTGCCTTGTTTAACGTTACATTGCACCTTAAACAGGCAAATGGCAGTGATGTGGCAAAGGCGGCTCATACGATCCTTATGCGCGCCCTAGAGGCTCCTATCGTGGCTATCACAACAAATAGCGGTGAGTCTGCGACGGGTATTATGGCTAAGCTTCGTACGCGCAGAAATGAACAGTCCTGGTCTGGATTTAATGCAATCACTAACGAGATTGGCGACCTAAAGAGTGCCGGCATTATCGATCCGCTTAAAGTTACTAAAACTGCATTTACGAGTGCGCTTTCAGTAGCCAGTAACTACTTGATGATTGGTGCCGCGGTAACCGAAATTCCAAAAGCTGAAGTTCCTGCAGGACCAAGTATGGGCGGCATGGGAGGAATGATGTAGGTATAACAAAACCGTAGCGTAAAGCTACGGTTTTGTTATACTGTCACTATGACTGGGCTAAAGTTGCCTCAACTCATAAAGATCGCTCGTTGGCTGTTAGCTATAGCTTTTATAGTGCTTTTAGCTGCTTATTTTTTTGATACCGCCGGGATACTCACATCAGGTCGTCGTCCTTATTATCCGCTCGTTTCAATTGTCATAGCATTTGTTTTTATTGGCCGATTTGCTCAGCCTATAGAGCTGTCCGGTGAGTTTAAGAGTCGCCCCGCAAAATCAAAACGAGAAGTTATGATTTTAGCAACTTTCTTTATAATTTTAGCCATTACGATGGCAGCATTCTTTATATTTTGGCCAAAAACCTATTAATATGAACTATACCTTTGATAAAAGTAAACCAATTATTATCTCTCTTGGCGGATCTAATTTTTCCACCGTTAATGGTTTAGATATTGAATACTTGAAAACATTCACTGCTGAAATTCGTACATATGTTTCGCAGGGGTATCGTTTTGTGATTGTTACCGGTGGCGGAAAGATTTGCAGAATATATCAAGACGCCGCCTCGGCGATTGGTAAGCCGACGAGTGATGATCTTGATTGGGTAGGAATTGCCAGTACTCGAATTAATGCCCAATTACTCCGCGCCTCAATCTCTGATATTGCACATCCGGAGATCATTGAAAATCCAACCGCGCCGCCAAAAGTTACTATGCCCGTAGTTGTGGGTTCGGGTTATATCCCTGGGCGCTCTTCGGATCACGATGCGGTGTTGTTAGCCGCCCACTATGGAGCCGCGGCAATTATTAATCTCGGAACAGCGGATTTTGTCTATTCTGCAGACCCGCGAACAAACCCCGATGCTACAAAATTCGCTGATCTTTCCTGGGAAGCATATGTAAAAATTATTCCAAGTCAGTGGAAGCCCGGGATGAATGCACCATTTGATCCAATTGCCGCTAAAGAGGCCCGTGAATTGAAGCTAAGTGTTTTGATTGCCAGCGGTACAGACCTGCCAAATCTGCATGCAATGATTAGTGGTGCGCAGGCCAGTGGAACGTTGATTCATCCTTAGCTTATTCAGTCCCCAATATAACCGGACCGCAGGTTGGTTCGTATTCTTGGAGTGTTTTGAACACCTCATCAAGGACAGGCTCCAGTGCATAGAGCGTTTGATTATCCTTTGTTATCATTTTGATGTCCAAGGTGTGAGCTTGCATTACTTTTGAAATTTGGCACTGCGCCATCATATTGCGGGCTTGCATCCAAGGGATATACACGCGACCAATTTCGGGCACAAAATCTGTAGAAAGCTCATCAAGTACACGCAAGTTGCGTACGGTCAGCCGTGCTCCTTTATCAATTCCTTCAACAATTGCTTTCTTGCCGCTAAAAGCAAGACTAAATTGGATGCTCATCGCCATGCACGGTAATGCGCCTGTCCGGCCTGCGCAGACGCTTTGACTATCAAGTGAAAGCTCCATAGTCGTAGTCGGAGCCCCCAAAGAGCTTACGTAAGAAAAATAAATAGTATCCTGACCCCTGTCCTTAGCAGTAGGAAAAGACAAAAAACCAAGTTTCGAGAAATTTGTCGGCTCTTCTGTGCTTATCGTAGGAATTACGGACTTTTGCCTGTTGGAAAACTGGTAGATTCCAAAAAGCGTAAGAATAACAGCAATGCTGATTAAAATATTTTTAGTATTCATAGTAGTATAAGAATAACGTATAGGTTCGAACTTACGTTACATTTTGCCATGAAGCGAAGTTTGCGATAAGCTATGCGTACGTTGGTGGGGTCGCATAGTGGTCTAGTGCGCACGCTTGGAAAGCGTGTGATCCGAAAGGATCCGCGAGTTCGAATCTCGCCCTCACCGCAACATAAATTAATAAATTAAAAAAATGAAAAAATTATTGTGGGGTATCGCGATTCTCGCAGCCGTAGTCGTTTTAGTAATTATCTTGGCTCCCGGAAAAACAACGCAAACTGTGGCTCCGCCAAAGCCCGATGACACAGGAAAAATAGTTGCACCAGCAAGCCCGGAAAACGCGCGCTACATAATTGATGGCACTGCGTTTACGCTGACAAACGGAGTAGCGACGCAGCAGGGTGAAATAGATTCAGCGGGCCAAGCACCAGAAATTACCGCTAAACTTTTCGGCACGCCAACAGTCGGGGATTTAGATAAGGATGGTGATATGGACGCTGCTGTTATGCTCCAGGTAAATCCAGGTGGCACCGGCACTTTTTATTATGTTGCTGCGGCTATAAATGTCGGCAGCGGTTATATGGGTACAAACGCAATTTTCATTGGCGACCGAATCGCGCCTCAAACAGTTGAGATTCGAGATGGTTTACTGATAGCTAATTATGCCGATCGGAAGGCGGAGGAACCTTTTTCTGCAAAACCAACGATTGGTAAATCATTTTACGGAAAGATTGTTGCTGGAAATCTTGTAGACGTAACGACTGAAAACGCTGGAAAATAATATGGAAGCAGTGCGTAAACAACGCGGTCTTTCAACTAATCGCATTGAAGCCTTTAGTGACGGAGTTTTTGCGGTTGCGATCACCTTGCTTATTCTTGAGGTAAAAGTTCCGGCAATTGAACACGGTGGAGATCTTTGGCAGGCCCTGTGGATGCTTTGGCCCAAAATCCATGCATACGTTGTGAGCTTTGCCGTCATCGGCATTTTCTGGATAGGGCATCATATTATGTTTCACTACATAAAACGCTCCGACAGAATCTTATTGTTCCTCAACACGCTGCTTCTGATGTTTATTTCCACAATTCCATTCGTTGCAGCGCTTATCGGTGAATACCGCGACGAGCCTACTGCATTAGCCGTCTACGGCGCTGTTTTGGCGTTAACAGGTCTTATCTTTGCGCTCTTGTGGTATTACGCATCAGCGCATCACCGGCTTGTTAGTCCGACTCTGAGTCCGGCACTTATTTCACTGGGCCGCAAAGCAATCTTACTTGCACCAAGCATCTATATCATTGCAATTATTTTTTCCTTTATTAGTCCGTGGATAGCCAAGGTGATCTATTTGATCGTGCCGCTGCTCTATTTAATCCCAAGTCCTATCGACAAGCTAGTTGACTATAGCGATGAGGAGTAAAAGTGAATTAGAGATTATTCCGGGAGTTGGTAAAATTATCGCCGGCGATCTTAATCGGCTTGGGATTATTCACATTGAACAGCTGCGCAATAAAAATCCGCAAAAGTTAAAATGGTGGAACTGGAAAGACTAAATAAAAAGTGTATAATCAAAAGTAATTAAATTTATTTTTAAAATTCATGATGATCCTTAATTGGTGGGCAGTTATAGTAGCAGCATTAGTAATGCACTTCCTTGGATGGGCATGGTACGGACCATTATTTGGGAAAACTTGGATGGCGCTCTCTGGCCAAAGTATGGATGGTGGCAGCAAGAAAGAGGGTATGAAGGCGATGATGTGGGGCGGCCTGAGCGCCTTAGTGATGAATATTGTATTTGCAATGTTTATCTCGGCCGCGTCCGCTGCGCCTGAATTTACGGTCTGGTGCGGTGCGCTTTTGGGAGCAACGATCTGGCTTGGTTTCATCGCCTGCACCATGATCAATATGGTTCTCTATGAACGCAAATCAATGAAGCTTTTCTGGCTCAACAGCGGGTACTATTTAGTAGCCCTTGTCATTTCTGGATTCATTCTGGCCGCCTGGCGCTAGGTAAAAACTATGCCTGGTATTACTTTGAGCGAATTCGAACTCACACGGGTATTTTTTGCGCTAGTCCTGCTTCTTGCCTCTGCTCATGGTTTCGGGTATCTTTTTCAGCGGCTATTTGGTATTCCTAAAGTTATCGGAGAAATTATTGGCGGGCTTGTACTAGGGCCAACCGTGCTCGGATTCTTATTTCCGGCAGCGTATACATGGATATTCCAGGCGTTTTCCTCAGAAGGGCAACTGATTGCGACTATTTATTGGATTGGATTGATTTTGTTGATGTTCATATCCGGATTTGAGATCCAACGATCAATCAATAAAGCCGACAAAAAACTTATTGGCGCAATTTTACTCGGCGCAACTATCATTCCTTTTGTCGTAGGATGGTTTATTCCTAAGTTGTATGATTTTTCCTCATACATGGGAGCAAAAGGAACAGTTCTTTCATTCACTATTGTAATCGCAATTGCGATTGCAGTAACTTCAATCCCGGTAATTTCTAAGATATTCATAGATCTTGGCATAATACATACCCGCTTTGCGAAAATTGTTTTGGCAACGGCAACCATCGAAGATGTTCTGCTGTGGGTCGCTCTTGCCATTGCAACTGCTTTGGCGGGCGGCCAAGCTATTTCTGTTTCAACCATTGCTTCAAAGGTACTGCTCACATTGGCGTTTTTTGCGATTGCCTTATTGGTGTTACCGAAACTTTTTGATTGGGTCAATAAATCACGTTTCAATTTACTGATAAAATCTTCGGCAACAGGCTATGTTCTTTTTATGTGCTTTCTGTTTGCCGCAATTGCGAGCATTTTAAGCATTAACATTATTTTTGGCGCGTTTTTAGCAGGCATAGTGGTGGGGATGACATCAAATGAAAAAATTACTAGCGTAAAAGTACACATAAAAGAGATTGGTCTTGGATTTTTCATTCCTATATATTTTGCAGTAGTTGGCCTAAAACTTGACCTAATTCATCATTTTGACCTGATGTTTTTCTTAGGTTTCTTGGCCCTGGCCGTACTCATGAAGACTTTAGGGACAGTGATCGCGGCGAAATTAGCAGGGCAGGATTGGCGTTCAAGTTTCAACCTGGGTGTCGCGATGAATGCTCGCGGGGGACCAGGTATTGTGCTTGCTACTGTTGCATTTGACCTTGGGATTATTAATGAAACATTCTTTGCTGTTCTCGTACTAATCGCAATTGTAACCTCTCTCGGAGCAGGGTATTGGCTGCGCTTTGTGTTATCGAAGGGTTGGAGTCTATTAAATGATTCGGTTTGATTTCGTGCCAAAACCCAGTATTATAAGATACATGAAAGTCCTTATTGTTGGCGGAGCAGGCTATATCGGCGGAGCAGTAACAGATATTTTGACTAAGCGGAATGTTCCTTTCACGGTCTATGATAATTTGGTTTATGAACACCAATACCTTAAACCGGTAGATTTTATCAATGGAGATATTCGAGATACCGAAAAGCTGAAGAAAATTTTACCTAACTATACACACGTTATCTGGCTTGCTGCTCTGGTCGGCGACGGAGCCTGTCAGGTTAATCCGGAGCTTACGGTAGCCATAAATCAGAAACCAATCGAGTGGCTCGCAAAAAACTTTGACGGCCGTATCGTATTTACCTCGACCTGCTCTGTCTACGGTAAAAACAACGGCGAATTAACTGAAGATGCTGCGCCCAATCCGCTTTCTCTCTATGCAATAACTAAGGTGGCCGGCGAAAAGGCTTTAGACGGTAAAAATGCCCTGAGTATTCGTCTTGGCACGGTGTATGGCGTCAGTGACACCTATTCGCGTATTCGCATGGATTTAGTTGTTAACTATATGACCGCTAATGCTATCCAAAAAGGCAGCTTGTCTGTTTTTGGCGGTGAGCAATGGAGACCACTTGTGCACGTCAGAAATGTTGCTGAAGCTTTGATAAATGCTCTCGAAAGCAAAGAACGAGGAGTATTTAACATATCGTACAAGAATTATCAGATGCGCGACTTAGGAAAAGAAGTAGCCGACCTTACTGGAGCAAAGATAACGTATGTAGATATGCAATTCGAAGACCAACGCAACTATCGGGTTTCTAACGCAAAAGCGCAAAAAGCCGGACTGCTAAAGTTTGAAAAAACATACAGTATAACCGATGGCGCTAACCAGATTAAAGATGTAGTGACCTCGGGCCGACTTCGCTATAGTGATGAGGCTATATTTTTCAATGATAAATTCCTTAAGGGCCTTGAAAAAAATGGAACGCTCCGCTAAAAAGCCCTCGGTAAAGAGACTGCCCCGACACATGAAGGGGGGCCTTGCAAAAGATCATCGAGGTAGCGTCGGATTCATTAACGAATTTGATTTCTCGGGCGTCAAACGTTTCTATATCATAGAAAATATAGACTCAAACGAAATTCGCGCATTTCATGGACACATGAAAGAGGAAAAATTTGTGTACGTGCCACACGGTAAAGCGATAGTCTGTGTCGTAGCAGTTGACAACGCAAAAAAACCGAACCCAAAAAACAAAGTGCAGCGTTTTATTTTAGATAGCGACGAGCCCTCGATTCTCCATATTCCCGGCGGCTATGCGAACGGGACCCGATCGATTACCCCGCAAACAAAAATTTTGTTTTTTTCAACAGCAACGATTGTCGATTCGAAAAATGATGACTTCCGATTTCCTCATGACTACTGGGGTATGAACCATTGGAAACTAGAAGAATAAATATGAAGAAAGTTCTATTATTTGGTGCCACGGGAATGCTTGGCAGCGCAGTATATGGCGTGCTTAAAGACCGATATGAGCTCATTTTGGCTATACGCGATCAAGGCAAAGTAAAACTCTTAACTGATACATACGGCACTGCGCAGAACGCGAAGGTAGCGACGTTTGATGCGGAGATACTCTACAAAGAATTTCTTGAAAAGAAAGGATCTCCAAGTGAATATTTAAAAAACTTTTTTAAAACTGTAGGCGAATTTGATTACGCTATTAACGCCCTCGGGGTAACCATTCCTTTTTCGCTTAAAGACCCAGCCTTAACGTTTTTTATTAACGGTGCTTTGCCTCATGTGCTTGCCCGCGAGCTGGGCTCCAAATTGATCCATATTACAACTGATTGCGCCTTTGACGGCAAGACGGGTTTCCCTTACAACGAAAATTCTCCTAAGACCCCTGTTGATATTTACGGTCTCTCCAAGAGTCTAGGCGAGCCGACCGAGTGCCTGACTATTCGGACTTCGATTATTGGGCGCGAACTAGCGGGTCATACCGGATTATTAGATTGGTTTTTGCAGCAGGACGGCAAAACAATCACTGGATACACAAATCATTTTTGGAACGGTATTACAACCAAAGAATTTGGCAATGTATGCGATAAAATAATGTCTGAGCCAGGAAAATATCCAAAGTCTGGACTCTATCATGTATTTTCAACAACTGTTTCAAAGTACGAAATGCTTCAGGTTTTTGCCAAGAAATTCAATATTACGTGTGAAATTAAAAAAGATGACGAACCAAAACTAAACCGTGTTCTCTCTACTGTCAAAGATCTTAATACCAAACTCGAGGTACCCTCGTTCTTAGAAATGATTGAGGCGCTTTAAAAGAGAAGGCGCCCCGACCTTGCGGTCGGGGCGCGAACTCGCTGGAAGCGATCAGGTGTCCTTGGCGGTCACTAGGTGCAGGTGCCACCGCAGCATCACCGATCGTCGGACGGGAAAGTTCTCGAGGATGAAGTCGTACTCGCGCTCGTGGGCCAGCACCTGCTTGATCTCACGCAGTTCCTGCTGCTCCTCCGGCGTCATCTCGTCCTCGGTCGAGAATGGTCGCTTCGGGATCAAGAGGTGGTTCGTCGCGGCGATCTCGTCCATCGGGTACTTGTTCGGGACGATCACCCAGTAGGTGAATGATCGGAGGGATCTCTCCGCCCAGTCACCGAACGGATCGGTTCCCGGTGTGCCGGAGGCTCGTGCTGCGTCGTAGGCCGCCTGAGTGGCAGGCGTACGATACGTCCATTTCGTGCCGATGAGACAATCTCCCTTGTTAGTGAAATAGGAAATCCTGATCTACTTGACGGAGTGCTATTATAGCATTATTAAAAACAAAAGTCAATTATTAAAAAGGCAAGAGGAGCGGCGTACGTGTAAACTTCACGTAACTTTCCGCTCCTCTTGTGCTGCCATCCGACGCATACCCCTGTTACAGCTTGGCGGTGATGCGTCTGACGTACTGCTGTGCGACGTCGCTCTGCGCGAAGTTCTGCGGGTGCTTCTCCTGCCCGCTTCTGACCTTTGGAATCCCGTCCCGAACGAGACAGACCCAGGGAGTGTGGCGTCGCCACTCCTCGCTCCATTCCGCCGGGTGCTCGCCGAAACCGAATTCGTAGACGGAGTCTGGCACGATGACGACCCGGTCGGCCAGGCCTTCCCGGCTGAAGACGCCCAGGGTGATCATGAACGCCCGGTACGCATGGTGCTGACTGGTGATCAGCAGCATGGTGGCCCAGGTTTCCTCCCGGAAGCGCACGGCCGCCTGGTTGGCCTGGCCGTGGGTGTAGATGCTCTGCGGGCTCGAATCGGTGATGATCCGGCCGGCCGCGATTCCATGCCCCACCATCTCGGCCTTGAGGTGTTCGGCGTTCATCTGGCCGTCCAGCTCGCTCGCCATCAGGCTGTCGGGCCCGACGATGAAGACGGGGATGTTCGGGTACTCCCGAGCGCGGCGGATGGCGGCGGTGGCGAGCCGACGCCCGTCGCCCGTGTAGACGACGATGACGTCGGGCTGTAGGCGCATGCTCCGGATCTTGTCCGGCCACATGCAGTACGCCATGACCTCGGCCCCTGCGTCACGCGGGTCGGGGTCTTTGTTGATGTCCGGTCCAATCGGCATTCCGCACCCTCCTGCTACCTATTTTCTCTTTCCACGGGTCATGCATGCGATCAGTATCGCAGCTTCCGTAGAGGATAGTATTATACCTCCGAAACACTCTTTTGTCAATAGATTGCTGCCTTGCGCGCAAAGACCATTCTTGCGATGCTTAAGTAATGAAAAAATTCAAGTTAGTGACCTTATTAGGAATTCGCCCAGACTATATACGAATGTTTAAGCTTATTGAGCTGTTAGATGAAAAAGGTAAGGATACTATCGAACATATTCTTGTTCATTCCGGACAGCATTATGATCCGGAACTATTTGGAAATTTTATAAAAGACCTTAATATTCGCAAACCAGATATTGACTTGGGTATAGGACTAACGTTAAAAGAACGAGGAGCAAGCAATTATGCTTTGCAGACAGCCCTTCTCGATGAACGCGTATACGATATGCTGGAAAAAGTAAAACCTGATGCTGTAATGTATCTCGGAGACACAAATACCGTCCTTTCATCGGTAATTGTTGCGCGGTACGGTATCCCAGTTATCCATCTTGAGGCAGGAGGACGCAGTTTCGATTGGCGAATGCCGGAGGAAAAATGTCGAATTGTGATTGATCATCTTTCTGACGCACTCTATAGCTATCTACCACGATATAAGGAGCTACTAGTCGCCGAAGGCATAGCGGATTTCCGAGTACTTTGCATCGGAAATATTATCATGGATGCGGTAGAGCAGTGGATGCCTCGCGTAGATGCCTCAGGTGTCCTTAAGGATCTTAAACTAGAAAGTAAAAAATTCATCCTCATGGGTCTTCATCGCGAAGAGAATATTTCGAATGCGGAAATATTGAAAAATAAGTTAACTGATATTGTAAAATTTGCTCAAGAAAAGAAAATGACGATAGTTTTTCCTATGATGCCGCGTACGGTAGCAAATATCGAGAAATTTGGGCTCATGAGCATACTTAATAGCGATACATTTACTAAAACAAAGCCGCTTGGTTTTTTTGACTTCCTACGACTCGAGAAAGAAGCGCGACTTATTGTTTCAGACAGTGGAACGGTACAGGAGGAGGGACTTATTGTTGGTACGCCAACGGTGATAGCTCGCCGAAGCACCGAGCGCCCTGAGACTATCTGGGCTAAAGCAACCGTGCTTGAAGGGCAGGAGGGCGAGGGAACGCTTTATAACAAGATGAAAGAGGCTTGGGATATGTCAACGACATGGGACAGAACGATACTCAATCCTGAAGGAGGCAGTCCAAGTCAGCGTGTTTTCGATGATCTCATGGAAAAAATAAAGAGCGATTACTTTAAAACTTCTCGTAATTACGAAACGCTTAGAGACAGTAAGGCTGTGCGACAAGCCTACGGCGAACTTGCTTAGTTTTCTGATTTGCATTTGAGTATTTTTTTAGTTATAGTAAAGACCTTACCTGGATTCAGGTTTTCTCTTACTTTATGAAAAAAACCAAGCGCATTTCGGCCGTTAAGAAAGCTAAAAAAATAGGGCCAGTGGTTGTCTACACGTATGGAGTATTTGACTTATTTCACGTTGGCCACTTGCAACTTTTAAAGGAGGCAAAGAAACTCGGTGATAAGTTGATTGTTGGCATTTATACAGATGAAGTTGCGACAAAATTTAAGCGCAAGCCTATTATCCCTCAGGCCCATAGGGCCGCTGTCGTTGGCAATATTGGATTTGTTGATGAAGTAATATTTCAAGACGAATTTCAGCCGAACAAAAATTTATTAAAAATAAAACCGCATAAACTAGTTAAGGGACCGGGCGCAGGCTGGGAAAAAGGAAAGAATCCACCAGGGGCAGAAGTTGTTAAGGCCTGGGGAGGAATAGCAAAAGTTTTGGATTATCACGATGTCACATCAACCAGTAAAATAATCGAACATATATGGAAATTGCAGCAACAATAAGCCCCCTGACACCTTTTTTAAAAAATATTGCCATCGCACGAGCGAATGGAGCTTTTGGTACGATGTATCAAATAAAGGGGAATTTGCAGCCCTACAGGCATATCTTGACGCTGCTTGATATCCCGCATGGTCGCAGAAAAATGAGAACCAACAACTACTCTGATAAAGAACTTGTTGATTTTGCGAAAGAAATAGGCATAAGCTATATCGCAATTAGCTATGTAGCTTCTGCCAAAGACTTAATTTACGATTATCCCACCTGCGCCAAGATTGAAACGCTTGAGGGTTACAACAACATCGAGGAGATTGCTAAAGCGGCCGACATACTTTTAATTGATCGTCGCGACTTAGCCACCGCAATCGGGATCGTAAATGTTCCACATGCCGTAAAAAAAATCATAGAAGCAGCTCATCGTAATGGGAAAAAAGTTATTGTCGCCTCAGAGTTTCTGATTAGCATGCTTCATGGAAGCAATAATGAGCCGGCACTTTCAGAGGTGCACGATGTTATCGCAACAAAACAATTAGGTGGAGACTACATCTGTCTGGCGGAAGAAACAGCCATTGCAAAAAATCCAGAGTATATTGCTGAAATCGCAGGCCGCATTATTGACAGCAAGTTTACTTAAACAGATTCATGAGTCAAAACAATATCATCGGGAAGGGGGCCGGCGATGAAAGCTGGGTCCCATATATGAAAATGGTAAAGGAGGCGCTAGAGAGACACGGCGTCCGTTATTGGCTAGAGACCGGCACACTTCTGGGGGCTGTGCGTGAAGGTAAAGTTATAGCGTGGGATAACGACGTTGATTTTTCAACTACGCTAGAAGAGGCCCCAAAAGTCTTCAGGGTACTTCGTGAGCTTGCGCAAGAAGGGTGGAGAATCGATGTGACCGACTTCGCGGCATATCTCGGGATGGAAAAAGAGAATTTAGCTGTTTCTATAATGTTTTACCGTACAGCGGGCGATAAAATCTGGTCACCTTTTTGTCTACGAAGTAAACCAAAACTTGAATTCATGGCAAAGCATTTTTATCGCATTGCCGACAGAATGCTGTATGGCAGTTATCACCACGGCATCCATCCTTTCGAAAAAGCCCTATATCACAGCATTCCACGATTTATGATGCCAACCCTTCGGCGGATGTTTTTCGGAATTTGCTATGGCCTTGGGCAGGCTGAATACGCGCTGATGATCCCAAAACGGCTAGTAGAACATCTTACGCCATTAACGTTTTATGGAATGCAGTTTCCCGTTCCTACGCCGGCAGAAGAATATCTTGTGGCACTATTTGGTGAGGACTGGCGCGTGCCGAAAAAAAATTGGAAGTGGACTGATATGAACAGTTTAGATCCTAACTTTTTTAATCCTAAAGATCGGGTAAATCAGTTTTTGCAAATACCATAGTCTGGTATGGAGGAGTTAAAAAATAAAATAATTGAACGATTTAATGCGCCCGAGGGTCTTCGGGCCGTAACCTCATCCATAGATGATTCTAATTTTGAATTAAAAAAAGTTTTAGAATTTCTTGGAGAACCTAATAAAAACAAAAAAATATTAGATGTAGGATGCGGAAGAGGATCATTTACGCGTAAATTAGAAGATAAGGGATTTGAAGTCGTCGGAGTTGAGCCAGCCAGTGAATTGGTACGCGAAGCTAAAGTGATTAATAAAGACATCCAGTTTATACAAGCGGATGCAGCCTCTTTACCATTTACCGATGATTACTTCGATTATGTACTTTGCATTGAAGTGCTGGAGCATATTCCCGACGCAGAATCAGCTCTAAGGGAAATGGCTAGAGTCTTAAAAAAACGAGGAACTTTCGTGTTAATAGATAAAAATATCCTTTCATTGCATCACGTGTATTTTATTCCCACGTATCTGTGGAAAAAATTTAATGAGCTAACAAATAGATGGATGTATCCAAGAGATTTTCCCTTCAAAGAAAAATATTTTATCCCGTGGCAGTTAAATGCAGCTTTAAAAAGGCACTTTTCAACTTCCAAAATCACTTTTTTGCGTTTTCAACCAGATATCAAAAAACGTTCTTTTCTTAAAAAATTCTTACTCGGCTTACACAGCTTTGTTTCTTTGGTGCTGCATACGGTATTTCCATTTTTAGATTTTTACGTGGTTTGGTCTGCTACTAAATGATATGGAACGTGGATTATCTTTACTGCGACACATGTTTACCCCTCAGAGCATCTATGAATGGCTGTGGGTGTTAGGCAATAAAAATAAAGCAGCTACTCAAAATGGTGAACAGATATTAAGCGCAAGTATTGATTGGCTCTTGAGATCGTTTGCGGCTACGGGTAAAAAGGGTTTTTCTGCTTCGTATTCATTAAAAAGAGGTTGGGATGCCCCGTACCCCGAAACAACCGGCTATCTTATCTCGACGCTGCTTAATGTCTCGCGATACACTGAATATCGAAAGGATGAAATTATCGAAGCCTGCACAAAATCTGGGCAGTGGCTTTTAGCTTTGCAGGCAACCGATGGTTCTTTCCCGGGTCTTAAAACAAAAACGCCGTATGTTTTCGATACTGGGCAGATTATATTCGGGCTTATAGGCCTATATAAATTTACTGAACAAGCGGAATATCTCCGAGCTCTCAAAAAAGCAAGTGATTGGTTATGCTCAATTCAAGAATCCGATGGTTCTTGGATTATTCATGCATTTGGCAATCTTCCGCACACATATTATTCGCGAGTCGCATGGGCATTAGCAGAAACATATTTGCTGACTAGCGATATAACATACAAAAATTACGCTGTTAAAAATTTAGAATGGGTGTTAGGACAACAGAAAGAAAACGGCTGGTTTGAGAATAGTGGATTTTTTGCTGATAAAAAATCAGGCCTACACACCATAGCATATACAGTCCAAGGTTTACTGGAGGGTGGGCGCATCTTTAAAGAAGAAAAATATATATTAGCGGCGAAAAAAACCGCTGATAAATTATCAGAGCTGCATGATAAAAAAATGCTTTTTGATGTCTATGCCGCTGATTGGGCAGCAGCAGGAACATCCATGTGTCTTACGGGCCTGGCGCAAACAGCGCTTGTGTGGCGCGAACTTAGCCAGCTATATCCAGAAGGAAACTATAACCGCAACAGTAAGAGCGTTGTTGATTTCTTAAAAAATCATCAAAACAGTAGCGCTAAGAGCGAGAATATCCGAGGAGCAATCGCCGGTAGTTTTCCTATCTGGGGATCGTATCTTCCTTTCTCTTACCCTAATTGGGCGGCAAAGTTCTTTATTGATCTACTCATACAAGAGGATATTGGCAATAAAAGCAAAAAAGACCTATTCTTTCGTGGGTAACCTTTCGTATGAAGCACGCTAACATAAAAATTTGCATCGTCGTCGGAACGAGACCGGAAATTATTAAAATGTCGCCGGTCATCAGAGAATGCCAGCGAAGACAATTACGTTTTTTTATTGTTCATACAAATCAGCATTATTCAGCAAATTTGGATAAAATTTTCTTTTCTGAACTCAAGCTGCCGCGTCCCAAATATAATCTCCATGCGAATGGAGGAACTCCAGCAGAGGGAAGCGCCGCAATGCTTATTGGTCTCGAGAAAATTTTAAAAAAAGAAAAACCGACCGTGGTGTTGGTTGAAGGCGATACTAATACTGTGCTAGCGGGCGCTCTAGCGGCATCGCGACTGAATATTAAAATAGGACACGTAGAGGCAGGACTACGGTCTTATTTTAATGAAATGCCCGAAGAAAGAAATAGAATCTTGACAGACCACTGCTCTGATTTTCTATTTACGCCAACACAAGGAGCAAAAAATATCTTAAAAAAGGAGGGGATGCCGCTCGATTCAATATTTGTTGTCGGTAACACGATTGTAGATGCGGTGCACCAAAATCTACCACTTTCAAAACACAAAGGAACTTTTAAAAAAACTTATTTTTTAGCAACATTTCATAGAGCCGAAAATGTTGATAATAAAAAACGGCTCAGCGGCATTCTTGCGGGGTTAGAAGCAGTTAGTAAAGAATACAATATGAGGATACTTTGCCCGTTGCACCCTCGGACTAAAGATAGAATACGAACATTTTCTTTGCCCTTGCCCAAGGGCGTAGAATTTATTGACCCGGTTGGTTATCTTGAGTTTCTTTGGCTTGAATCTCACGCCGAATTAGTTCTTACGGATTCCGGCGGAATACAAGAAGAAGCATGCATCTTGCGCGTGCCCTGCGTTACGTTGCGTGATAATACAGAGCGCCCCGAAACATTAGCAGTAGGCTCAAATATATTAGCCGGCGCAACTGCCAAAAAAATTGTAAGTTCTACGAAGAAAATGCTTCAAATAAAGAAAAACTGGCATAATCCTTTTGGAGACGGGAAGACCGCTGCACGCATCATCGATATTCTCACAAAAGAGCTGTAGATACCATCATGAAGAAACTGCTCTTTATTTCTTACTTTTTTCCGCCCATCCGGTCAATTGAAAGTACAATGGCGCTGAATTCAGTTAAATATTTGTCAGATTTTGGCTGGGAGGTGACTGTGATTTGCGCGGAAAAAATTCGCGGATTTAATAGTGATACGGAGACCTCCGAACGAATTCCAAAAAACACTCAAGTACATAGAACCCGGACTATTACTAATCTTTTATTTCGAGGCTTAAGTCGTCTCAAATTAATACCAGACCCAGAGATAGGCTGGGTGACTTTTGCGTCTCGGGCCGCAAGAAAAGCCTTGAAATATGAAAAATTTGATGTAATTGTATCACGCTCGAATCCTATAAGCTCACATCTCGCACTACTGCGTATTAATAAATACGCGCAATTACCTTCCGTGTTGTTATTCGGGGATCTGTGGACACAGAATCCATATATCACATTCAAAAATCCATTTATTAAAAAAATAAATGAGCGCGTCGAGCAAAAGATACTAGAAAAGGCAGATAAAATTATCCTCACCACCGACCAGACAAAATCACTGGCCATGAAAAAGTATAACTTTCAGAATAAGTTCGTTACTATGCCGAACTCATATGATCCGGAAGAATTTGCTCAACTGCAAAGAGAAAGCGCTCCTCTGCGAAACGCTGAGAATAAGAACAAGATGACTATAACCTATACGGGAAGCTTGTATGGACTACGTTCTCCTGAGCCATTTTTGAAGGCCCTACGCTTACTTCTTGATGAAAGAAAAGATCTTGAGACAAAAGTCGCGGTAAGATTCGTTGGTCCAATCGGAAAATTCAAAGAATTGATTTCTACATATCGATTAGAATCTAGTATTACGTTAATTGATGGCTTACCTCGACAAGAGGCGCTGCGAGAAATTTTCACCGCAGACATTTTATTGCTTATTGACGCGCCGGAGAAAGAAGAAAGTATTTTTCTTCCTGGCAAACTTGTAGAATATTTTCTAACAAAAAAACCGATTCTGGGTATTACTCCTGCTAAGGGAGCCTCCGCCGATGCAATTCGTTTAACAAACACGGGTATTGTTGTCTCTCCCGACGATATTTCAGGTATCAAAAAGGCAATTGAACAGTATTATGCACAATACGTTGACTCTGGTTTGCACGTATCCCCAAACCAGGGGGAAATAGAACAATTCAGCGCTAAAACATACGGAAAAAAATTTGCACGTATTCTTGATTCTTTAGCGCAGCCTAACGCTTAAAAAGCGTAAGGAATTTCCGAGCATTAGTACCAGCTTCATGATTTTCATCGAACGTCTTTAGGGCATTATTGATAAATTTTTGACTCTGCGGGACATCACTTAAAATGTCCCTGATGGCGACTTGGAGGTGCTCAATGTTTTCATCGTCAACAACGCGAGCAAACTGCCGTTTTTTAGCATACGCAACAAGCGTGGAGCTCGCAGGAGCGTGGATCAGAATCGGCCTACCAGCAGCAAGATAGTCAGTCAACTTCCCCGGAGTAGCAGTATCAATAATCATTTGGCCCTTGGTACCCCAAGAAAGAGGAAGGAAAAGGATATCTGCCTTACTCTGGATCGCCGGTATATCTTTCGGCGCGGCCACTGACCACTCGATTTTCGGACTTGCAAGACCCATGCGTTGCACATATTCTTTCGGGTTCGGACAGTAAAATTTAAGTCTAATATTCGAGTCATCCATTAGCTCAATTGCTTTAACGAAATTTTTTAGTGCGCCAATCTGAGGCCAACCAATACGTCCCGTAAAAAGAATAGTATAAGGAGGCTTCGGATTGTATGGTGCTTGGAGTTCTCGGTATGCTCCGCCGAATGCCGCGTTATGAATTACAAAAATCTTATCAGCAATCTGTGCGCCGTATCTCTTTACGTAAAATTCTTTAGTTCCCTCATTAGTAACCACGATCTTTTCTGCTGTCCGGAAAAGCTTGGGTTCGAAAATACGCGAAAGCAATCCGCCAGGAAAAGGAAAATGATTGCCGTAATAGATATCAAACATAAAAAGATAAAGCGGTATCTTGGTTTTCTTATGTAAGAAATAGCTACCGAGGACGGCCGGTCCGTAATCAGAAAATGCCATAATAATTTCGCTACCTCTTGCATTGGACACTTTTTTACCGGCACGATAGATAGCCAGAATTTGCGAAAAAATGACCGGAATGCCCGCAAGCGTAGCAATAAATGCCGTCCGCTTCATGAGGTGTTTTAGTTTCCTAATAGCACTACGTCCTAACTGTCCGTCTTTTGTAGCTAAAGGGTTTTGCGCCTGCTGTTTTGTTGCAGACGGCTTATCGTAAAATGCATAATCTCCTGGCAACCAGTTGCCAACTTTCGCAGACAATGCGTCGATGTTGTAGAAGCTTGTCAGAATAGTGTAATCAAGTTCATTTGGCGTAGTGTCGCGCAAAAGACAGTAAAGATTATTAGGCCCTCCGATCGCAGGAGGCGCATATGAAGAAACAAAAAGTACTTTTTTATTCATAAAGTTTACGGTATGCCATAGCCGTCGAATGGATATCAAACATATTTTTATTCTCAAGTAGCCACCGGTGTCCGTTAGAGGCCAGCTTCAAAGCATCGGCGCGATGAGTAATTGCCCATACAAGGGCATTCGCTAAACTCTCAAAGTTTGCGGGCTCGATAAGCAAACCCGTTTGATGATTTTTAATGAGTTCCGGAATGCCACCTACATCACTACCGATAATAAGCTTTTGACTCGCAAGGCCTTCGATAATACTAATACCTAAACCTTCAGATACGGAAGGCTGTATAAGGATATCTATCTTGCGTAATTCGGCGATAATATTCGCATTATAACCGCAAAAAACAATCGAAGAAATAATGTCTAGCTCCACTGCAAGAGTTCTAAGAAATTTTCCTTGCGAACCCTGACCGACAATTTCTAAGCGTGGCAAAACGACACCTTGCTTTTTAAGCAAGGCGAGCGCACGAAATAAATATTCATGCCCTTTAATTAATTCGAGGCGAGCAACGATTCCAAGGATCGGCTGCCACTCATTTTCCGGGCGGATAGCAGAAGCAAATGAGTCAATTTTTATTCCATTTTTAATGACGACAACTTTAGATGCAGGAACAGAAAAATAATGTTGAGTAAAGTTAGCAACGGAATTTGAAATTGCAACAACTTTGGTTACACGACGCAACAGGCGCATTTTGAGAACACGTATAAAAAGAGGCACGCTCACTTCATCATGTTGAGTAGAAAAAATTTTTACAACAAGATTACGTGCTGCAAGAATACCTACGATATCCGAAAGCCAAAAATTTGTATGCACTACTTCAGGTGAAATTATTTTTAAAATATCCCGTACCTGTCGTACAAGTTTCGGTAGTCGCAATAGCAATCTCAACCCACGCAATCGAGAACTTTTAGAATACCCATGAAATCCGTTAAGGTTAAAAACCTTAATCCTATGTTCTGTTAATGTAGCTATTGACGGCCCATTCTCAAGTAGAGAAATAAAAATAACCTCATCTGTTTTTGGAAATGCGGTTAAAAGATCGGCGCCAAACTCAGCGGTCAGAGAATTAAAAATAAAAACAATCTTCATGGCATTAACCTCGCTTAAACACCGCCTTAACCTCCCCTATAAGGGGTTCTTTTAAGATAAATAGGAGTCCTGCATAGAGAATGCAACTTGCAATCACTATAAAAACAACAGAAATGCCGGTAAGCGATAGTGCGTATACAGCAATTCCCATTATAAATGTTGCTACAAATATCTTATTCAGCCGCGGCAGCACAGAGAAGGGTATATGGCGCTTGAGTAGCCGCCAAAGAATAATCCCGGTGATGATTTGAGTAGCTACCGTAGAAAGTGCAGCACCCATGATGCCAAACTTAGGAATAAGAATGAGGTTAAGAATAATGTCGCTTAAGGCTCCCAGTGAATTGTAAATAAAAAATTTCTTCTGACCGTTATAGGAAACAATCGCATCGCTAACTATAAAAATAGTAAAAATTGCTGGCAGTGTTAAAAGTAGGATGCGAAAAGCAACGGCCGCCTCAGAAAATTGAGGGCCATAGATCAGAAGAGTTAGCTCGCGCGCAACTATAACTCCGCCAACAACGATCGGTAAAACAGCAGCAATACAAAAGGTTAAACTTGTTTCTAGTATGCGCCTGAATTTCTCTGCATTGTTGTATGCATACTTTGCAAACAGAGGGAATAAGCTTGTAGAGAAAAAAGTTGGGACTGCGTAAAGTAATAGAATGGGTCGTTGCGCTGCACCATAAAGCCCCACCTCACGGCTGCCCATAAACCACCCGAGCATCAGTGTATCCATATTAACCATTACACCGGCAAGAATACCCATAAGTGCGAACGGCCATGCATTTCGCAGTAAAGTAACAAATAAACTCCTTGAAACGCCGGGTGCGCGTATAAATTCTTTGCCGATAAAAATTGCAGCGATCAAAAACCCAATTGCGGTCCCGAGCGCATATGCAAACATCAAAGCCTTACTCGATGGAGCACTTGCGAGACCAATCAAAGCGAAAATAGCGATTGCAGTATTGGTGAGTATGGTAATAAAGGCTTCTGTTTGCATTATCTGTCGGGCACGAGTAAGCGAAAAGAAAAAAATCCTTAAGCTATCAAACGCCATTACAAACGCGGCGATCGGCAATAATAATGCGGTACCCGGTATAGTAATAAATAACGGAGCAACAAAAACGAGCAGCGCCATACTTATAAGTACAAGTAGTAACTTAAGAAAGAGCGCTGCGAGTAGATAGCTTGTAGGCAATTGTTCTGGCTTTGATGCTTCACGCGTAAGAAGCCACGTTAGGCCAAGGTCGGCAAAGATGGTGAAAAATCCAACTAAACTCAAAGCATACGAGAACACACCATAGTCTGATGCCCCGAGCAGCCTGGCGGCATATATAATGATGGCCGCTCGAATGATACGGCTGATGACCTGTGCTGCCGAAAGCCAAAACGTATTTTTAAATACAGTTTGACGTAAGGAGGTATTTTCGAGGAAAAACGATTTTAATTTGCTTGCCATCTGATATGCTAAAGACTAGCCGATTTTACCAGTTCTATCAAACGACTTTGAATTTAAAAGAATGTCGAAAATACAGAAATATTTAGTTCACGGAATTAGCCTATCTATTACAAGTCACGATGCCGCGTATCAGCAGGCAGCTCAAAACTATTTTATTGGTTTCGAAAGGCTAACCGCAGAGGCCAGTGATATTACTGTTTCAGTGACAACCTCAGAACAATTTTCAAAAAACAAAAATCAAGCCTATACACCGCAAACTCTTGGAAGGGGAATTGGATGGGACGGACAAAACAACACCGTCTATATCTTAGAAGGAGAATTTGAAACGCGAATTACGCTTAGCGCTCCCTGGTATTGCGAAATTGGCATTAGTAGCACTGTCCGTTTATTTCACCGACCGAACAATACAGCGGCATTTGAAAAAGTAAATACATTCATCCGAAATCTCATTTGTATGCAGTTAGCACTCCGCTGGAACGTAACGGCGCTATCGGCAACTGCATTCAAACTCGGTGGCCCGCAGGCCCATGTAGTCGCCGGAATATCAACAGAAGATACAAATATGCTTATACGCGCATTACAGAAAGAATTGGGTGCGGAAATTCTTTCGCGGGATATAGTATTAACTGACGGAGAACGGTTATTCCCGTTCCCGCAAGCGCAGTGTTCAACTCTTACACCACAGGCGATTGGTAACCTTTTTATATTAACTTCCGGCGATAAATGCACGCACTACGAATTACCGCGTGAGCAGGCATATCATGCGCTATGCGCAGTAAATAATCTGAAAAATGAACTTCCTGAATACGGCCCATTTGCAGCACTGACACTCGTTGATCCGACACGTTGGCAATTTTTATTTGACCATGATCACGAAACGCTTAAAAAGTTATGCGAAAAACACACCTGTATTCGTCTCGGAGCCGACCGCACCTTAGAAGCAACCCTAGAATATTTTAAAACAATTCAATCTTGATTGTTTATCGTTTTTAGTTTATTGTTTTCTTTATCCCGGGCCTGTAGTTCAGTGGTAGAACGCCTCCTTTGCAAGGAGGAGGGGGGAGTCCGATTCTCCCCAGGTCCACCTAGAAAGAATTCTCGTATCAGGAGCTTAAGAACTCGATTTATTGCAAATAATTTTAAAATATGTTTATAATATGTATCCACTTAAATCTGGCTTATTTTGTGTATGTAAAAAGTAAGCACATTCGTGCTTCACATATATTCTAGGAGGCTAGAAATCGTGGAACAGAAGGAGTTGTGTGCGATGCAGCACTGTTTCCTGATACCTCCCGGTGCCCAGAAGCACCCGATCTTCGCGGCAAATACGCGAGCGGTCCGTGTGCAGGGCAAGATCCTCCTGGCTGGAGGAGATGCCGAATTGACGGTGGAATCCATTCCCGACAACACCGGACCGGGTCGGACTTCCCGGATCCAGTCCGTCAAGGCCCAGGGGAACGGCACATCATTCGACTACGTGCTGACCATCACCACGAAGGGGCACATGCTCTGCGTCACGAGCGATCCGAAGACCAGCGCCTACGTCGAGTTCACGGTGACCGACTACGACGGTCCGATACCGCCTCTCGAGGCGCCGGCGAGCGAGTAGTCGTCGCAGCACCGCTCCCACAAGGAGCCGTAAAGGGACCCCGCGTAAGAGGGTCCTAACTCATTTTTGAACTCCAATTGATTTTGTTAACTTTTTTTGCTAGTATTGATTTAGGCGCCTTGTGGTGCCTTTCGTTTTTTTAAGGACCCTACACAGAAAGCAGGGTAGAACGTGCTTGCTAGACAAATACTGTCCTCCTTGCTGGTCTGCATCATTTCGCTACTGGCAGGGATTGTCTGGAATGTCTGGCGCGGTGGCATCATCGCCAATACCGCACTGGCAACCAGTCTGTGTTCGCTCGCCTTGGGATGGATCTTGCTCATCATCTATGACCGCATGTTTCGTCAGCCAGTCACTCGGCTATTCGGCGTAGAGCTTCAGAAGAACGGGTCGTCAAGAATTCGGGAGACGCTCTGTCTATACGCCCAACTCTGCAGGACGCGAGATGGACGACTGAAAATGGTTTTGATTTTGTCAGCAGACTACATCTGCTATGTCATGACTCAGTTTGTGCCACTGATAATTTCCCTGGAGGTGATTTCGAAGATCAGCGCAGAACAAGCAATTGCGATTGCATGGCCGGTGCTCGTAGCCTCGCCCATACTCTCACTGGTACTCAGTTTTCTGATCATCATATCGAATCGAATCTTCGGCGTAGAGACGCCAAACAGCAACGCGGGGCCCTAACAGGCCCCTTTGCGTTTATGTTAAACTGCCCATATGAAGCGCACAAAAGAACAAGATAGGCGCGAAACTAACCTCAAGGCTCGCATGGCCCAGTCACTTGTTGCCGATCTACTGCTGGAATCCGGCAACGATGTCTATCCAATTGGACACCAAAGCGTCCTACCTCAAACGCTTGCCATTGAGGATATGCTGGAGCGTCATCCAGAGATAGGTATAAAGCTACGTGCAATTCCGGATTTTTTAGTTGTTGGCAGCAAAGGAAAACCCTACCTTATTGACGTAAAATTCCGCTGGCACCCGGACGGTCACGAAAATGATATTAAAAAACTGCGCAAATTGGGCGAGCTCTGGCAGGAGACACTTATAGTTTTCGTAAATTGTTCAGAAAAGCCCTATTTTCGAATTTCTCACGCCCCCTTTATTTCAAAGCAAGGTAACATAATCACCGCGCCACTTCAAAGCATGAACGAACTACGAATTTCCGATACGTTAATTGAAAAATTTAATGAGCTTGTGGTAAAGTACCTAACACCGACACTGTTTCCATCTAATAATTAATGTAATAAAAACATATGGGATTTTTTGATCAAGTAAAAGCTGCACAGCAGATGATGGCCGGTAAGTCACCAGCTGAAATTAAAGAAATGATGGAACAGGCAAAGGCCGCTCAATCAGCAATGGAGGACATGGTACGGAAAATTGTCGCCGAAGAGCTTAAGAAGCGCGGACTGTAAGCTCACATATGTCGCCGCTTCCTGCAGCAAAGGTAGATGCAAAAAAACCATTCTGGTCTTTTTCGATTGCGCAAACACTCGCCGAATTAAAAACAACAGAGCGCGGTCTTTCTACTGCTGAAGCCAGCAAGCGCCTGGAGCAACTTGGCCCTAATACGCTCATCGCATCAAAACCGCGAACGCGCATCTCTATTCTCGCATCACAATTCACCAGCCCTTTAATCGTAGTCCTACTTATAGCCGGAGTGATTACCATAGGGCTGGGTGACTACAACGATGCATTATTTATTCTTTTGGCTGCTTTTGTTAATGCTGGATTAGGTTTTTATCAAGAAAATAAAGCAGAACGTGCTCTAGAACACTTAACTTCGTATATAACTAGTCGTATCCGTGTATTACGCGATGGAGCAGATCACGAAATCGACACTACAGAGTTGGTACCGGGCGATATTATTAAATTATCGCAAGGGGAACGCATTCCGGCGGATGTCCGCATCATTCATTCAAATGACCTGCGAATTGACCAGGCAGTATTAACAGGAGAGTCAATGCCTGTTGAAAAAAATAGTCAGCAGGTCACGGAAGATGCGGAGCTGGGCGACAGGCGCTGTATGGCATTTGCAGGAACCATGGTAACTGACGGGGTCGGCAACGCAGTTGTCACACTCACTGATGACACGACTGAATTCGGCAGTATTGCCAAAGCCGTGGCAAATGCCGCAACAGAACAAACTCCTCTACAGAAGGCATTACGAACGTTTACGCTTAAAGCAGGCGCGGGAATTTTACTGATGAGCGGCGGATTATTCTTTATTGCCGCAAGTCGAGGGCTGCCGCTTCTGGATTCATTTTTAATCGCGGTAGCAATCTTAGTTGCCGCCGTACCAGAAGGACTGCCCATTATCACGACGGTCATTCTGGCAATCGGCGTTCAGCGACTTTCTAAACGAAAAGGGATTGTCCGTCGCTTAACCGCAGCAGAGACACTAGGAAGCACCTCGGTAATTTTGACCGACAAAACCGGCACGCTCACACAAGCAAAAATGAGTCTTGCCGCTATCACTATTTTTGAAGCAGAGCCGGCTATTAAAGAATCGATTAGCCAGGAGGCATTTTTACTGCATGCCGCGCTCCTCAACGTTGATGCACTTATAGAAAATCCAAGCGAGGATCATTCAAATTGGAAACTTGTCGGTAAACCGCTTGAGGTTGCCCTAGTCAAGGCGGCCGCAAGTAAGGGCGTGCACTTCCCGACAGTTAAAGCGGGCAAAGAGGCGCTGCATCTTCTTCCGTTTAGTTCTCTTAATAAATTTTCGGCAAGTGTATATAAAATGCCGTCGAATTGGTATAACGCACGCTTTAAAGCAAAAGAACCGTATGTATTAACTGTCTTGGGTGCGCCGGATATTTTACTGACATTATCTGACTTGAACGAAATTGAACGCTTAAAAATCACCAGCGCACTTTCTGAAATGGCGACTCGCGGTGAGCGCGTTATTGGCGTTGCAGTTAAAGAAATAACTAACCCGGACTCATTCCATTTTAAAAACAATGACCATTTAGCCGGCCTGCGTTTTTTGGGAATGCTTTCATTTAAAGACCCGTTGCGGCCCGGAGCCGCAAAGGCGATTACTGAAGTTCAAAAACTGGGCATCCGCGTCATAATTGTTACCGGCGATCACGAGGAAACCGCTTCAGCTATAGCCCGAGAACTCGGAATACTTACCAACCCGAACGAATGCATGCGCGGATCAGAATTTGATTCACTCAGCGACGAAGACCTTACTGAACGGATGAAGACATTACGCATCGTTGCGCGCGTAAGTCCGGCTGCAAAATTACGCATCGTCAAACTCCTTCAAAAACAAGGAGAGATCGTAGCCATGACCGGAGACGGCATCAATGATGCACCGGCGCTGCGCGAGGCAAATATTGGCGTAGCAATGGGCAGCGGCACTGACGTCAGCCAAGATGTTGCTGATTTAGTTCTTTTGGATGATAACTTCGAAACAATTGTCGCCGCTGTAACCGAGGGTAGGCGCATCTTGAGTAATTTGCGAAAAGCAATTGTCTATCTTACATCAACAATCTTAGACGAAATCGTTCTGATTGGCGGATCGCTCCTGATGGGTGTCGCCAATCCAATCAATGCACTACAAATTCTTTGGATTAATTTCCTCACGGAAAGCGGTCCAGGCATTACGCTGGCATTTGAAAAAAATATTGATGGAAAAAATCACCGATCCGCCCGTGGAGTGTTTACTAATGAGATGCGGTACCTTATTGGCATCAACGGAGTACTCAACAGTTTCCTGCTTTTCTGTATCTACTACGGATTACTAAAAATGGGATTTGATCCGCTGCTGACAAGCACCTTTATCTACGCATGTCTTGGCACCTGCACGCTCTTTGTACTTGGATCAATTAGAAATCTAAAGGCGAGTATTTTTACCTACAACCCATTCTCTAATCTATACTTAACGATAAGTGTTGCATTCGGCTTTACTCTTACGCTTGCCGGCGTATACCTCCCATTCCTTCAAAAATACTTTAATACAGTCAGCCTTCCGCCAATCTGGCTTGCAGGCGTAGTAGGCTTTGGCCTAGTTAGTATCTGTCTCGTAGAGCTGACAAAATTGATCTTTAGAAAAGAGGCGGCCTAGGATTTCACTGCCCAGCCCGGGCAACCACAATCGCCAGCACATCACGTGCTCCGCCTTCTTTTAGTACAGCCACAGCCTCACTCATAGTTGCTCCAGAGGTCCAGACGTCATCAA
Source organism: uncultured Candidatus Saccharibacteria bacterium (assembly GCA_964641225.1). Lineage (GTDB taxonomy): Bacteria > Patescibacteriota > Minisyncoccia > UBA6257 > 1-14-0-10-44-23 > JAHFLF01. Next base: position 59,384 of record CAZXKC010000005.1, on the reverse strand, counting down.
TTAATACAATCTCGCGGTCATCAATAACTGCATGCGTTACTAACGCAAAAACACCTGCAATATTTATACGTCGCTGATCCCAACGTGCAATTTCTGACTGCGGATGTGTATGCTTCATGCGTACAAGCAGATGATCGATGGGCGCATGCAATTGGCGCGCAATTAATTCCGCTTGGTTAAAACCACGATCTCGTAATCTAGCCGCAGATAGGGGAAGCGGCACGGCGCGGGTGTCAGTCAGATCTATACCCGATTCTCTGAGCGCAGCATCAAGAAATTTTCCTAAAATCTGAGCTGCTTCTGTCTGTCGTTTAAATTTCAAATGCCAAATTAATGCCCGTATGACGGGATGTTCATATGAGCATGCTGAAAAAATTAGATGAGAGGCGCTCGGATGACATCGCAAAGAGCGCGGCAATATGCCAGCCTCGCCAAACGGCAATCGACGACGACACACAGAACAGTTTAACTGCGGCTGCATAGTGGCTGAATGCATACATGAAACACACAGAATAGATTCCGCAGTATCTTTTGCAAGATCTTTCTTGCAGGCAATGCAAATAGGAGGAAACAGAGTATTAAGTATATGTTCTCGCAGCGAAGACAACATACAAATATGGTATTATCGTATCATGTCACTTTTTGGAAGATTTAAGAAATCAAAAAACTCGTCAGTAAGCCTAGGTATCGATATCGGCACCGTCAGCATTAAAGTTGCCGAGGTGACGAACGTGCAAGGCGCTCGCACTCTGACAAATTATGCCATGCTTGAGCTGGCAGATCGCTCAAACACCTTAAATAATGCACTTCAATCGAGCAGCTTACATCCATTAAGCGACGATCTATATGCATATTTAGTAGAAATCCGAAATAAAGCACAGTTTAAAACTCTTGCGGCAAACCTCGCACTACCTGCTTTTATAGCCCAAACAGCACTTATTGATGTTCCTACCAGCAGCACCTCAGATCGAGCACTCGAGGCAGCAGCAATGGCTGCTGCAAGCGCATACCTGCCGTTGCCTATGACCGAAACAACAATCAGATGGGTGCACGTTGGTGAGGTTATGCATCCAGACGGAGTCAAGCATCAGAAAATTCTGTTTATGGCGATCCCAACAGATCGTGTTAATGAATACACGAATGTTGCAAAAAAAGCCGGCTTCACCATCAAAGATATTGAGCTTGAAAGTATTAGTATTGCGCGAGCCGTAACCCTCGCAACCAAAGAACCAACGCTGATTATCGATATCGGCGGTCGCTCCAGCACCTGTACGGTGGCAAAAAACGGGGTCGTATATACGCTTACCCAGACCGACTTTAGTAGCGACTCGGCAACTCAAACAGTAGCCCAGGCCTTGGCGATCAGCGTTGGCAGGGCAGAGGCATTAAAACGCCAAAGCACCATTGCAACAACGGCCGGCGGACATGAGTTATCCACGATCGTTGCGCCGGTTATCGGTGCTATACTTTCTGAAGCAGGACGGGCAATGAATTCCTTTACTACGGCGACAGGAGAGCAGGTTACTAATGTAGTGCTCTGTGGAGCAGGGTCGCAACTCAAAGGCATAGAGCAGTACGTGATAGATCAGCTCAAATTGCCAACAACACATGCAACCGCACTCGGGACAACCGTTGCATATCCTCCCGAACTAACCACTATTTTACCGGAACTTAATGCTACACTCACGGTCGCACTTGGTTTAGCTATAAAGGACTTAATGTAAAGAACCTGCCGGGCAGTGAAAATGCGAGCAACGTAATTTCTCAAAAAACAGTCTATGGTGGTGGTTTGCTTGAAGGTGTACCAAAAATATATTAAAAACTGTAATTAAAAACTCGCATTTCTACTGCCCGGTATGGAAAACTTTAAGCAACACATGAACTCATTGCTGTCTACAACAGCAAAACAAAATGCGTCAGACTTGCACATTGCGGTAGGGAAAAAACCAAATATTCGTCTTGACGGTTCACTCGTACCGCTTGAAGCAGAGCCTATTGTAACTCCTGAAGTTGCCGAAGGATTAATTACCTCGCTGCTTTCTCCAGACCAACTCTATCGCTTAAAAACAAATAAAGAGCTGGACTTCTCATTTACATACGAAGGAGATAGCACTCGTTTTCGTGCAAACGTATTCTACCAGCGCGGTTTTATGGCCGGTGCATTTCGTTTAATTCCAGCAAAAATTCGCTCAATCGAAGAATTAAATCTTCCGCCCATCTTGCATGATATAGCAAAATTGTCGCAAGGCTTTGTGTTGCTCGTCGGCCCGGCAGGGCAAGGCAAATCAACTACGCTTGCAGCAATCATGGATGAGATTAATAAAACCAGAACAGAACATATAATCACCATCGAAGACCCAATTGAGTATCAGTTTACTCAAGACCGCTGTGTAATTTCTCAACGTGAAGTAGGCTCAGACACCGCCTCATTTCAAAATGGTCTCCGCTCAATTCTGCGCCAAGACCCAGACGTAATCATGCTTGGTGAAATGCGCGACTCAGAGTCAATCAGTACCGCAATGACCGCCGCCGAAACCGGACACCTTGTTCTTTCAACGTTACACACCAATTCAGCCAGCCAAACTATTGATCGTATTATCGATACCTTCCCGTCGGGCCAGCAGACGCAAGCAATCAGCCAACTTTCTGCGACACTTGTCGCTATCGTCAGTCAACGCCTTGTTCCAAAAATCGGTGGTGGGCGCGTACCAGTTGCAGAAATCATGATCGTTAATTCGGCGATCAGAAATCTTATCCGTGAACGAAAGGGTTACCAAATCGATGTCGTCATCGAAACTAATGCAGAAGAAGGCATGATGACACTCAATCGTGGCTTGGCAAATTTAGTTAAACGTAAATTGATTACACCGGAAAACGCCGAGTTGTATTCGCTTAACCCAAGCGAATTACGAATGCTGATTAAGTGACGTACTCGTTATTATAAGTGCTATGTGGGCTATTCTTTTTATCTTCGGTGTTGCAATCGGCAGCTTTATCAATGTCCTGTCGCTTCGATACGAAGATGGTCAGTCTATTTTTTTCACGAAACGCGTACAAGGGCGATCGCACTGCATGCACTGCAAAAAAGTGCTGCACTGGTATGAGTTAATTCCCATTATTAGCTTTGTGATTCAGTGCGGTGCCTGTCGCGGCTGCAAAAAACCACTTCGTTGGCAGTATCCGCTCATTGAATTAATTACAGGCCTCCTGACTGCGATACTCCCATTCTTTTTATTTCGTCATCTGGCAGGAATTTCGCTACTGTCACAGGACCACTCACTCATCTGGATTTATCTCACCATCGGCCTCTGGCTCGTAGCTACCTACACCTGCATCACACTGTCAGCGATCGATCTACGACTTCAACTGATTCCCGATCAATCTAATATATTACTCGGCCTAATCGGCATCGTTCTGATCACCATCAAATCTCTTGGACTTATACCATATCAAAGCTTTCTTGGTAGTTACGGTGCAACACTTGGCGCGCCCGATTCTCCAATGATAAGCGCACTGATTGCAGCAGGAGTCGCACTACTTATTTTTGGCGGCATAGTCTTCTTAACAAAAGAACGGGGGATGGGGATGGGAGATGTAAAGCTTGCTATTCCGCTGGCACTTATTCTTGGTTGGCCAGACTCAATTATTGCCTTTGCAGCCGCCTTCGTAATTGGTTCAGTGGTAGGACTGCTCTTGATCGCTCGTCGGCGCGCCACTATGAAAGCCGCCGTACCTTTTGGTCCATTTCTTGTAATTGGATTTTTTGTAGCCGTATTTTATGGTGAAGTGCTCGCGCGGTGGTACTTCTCCCTTGTATAAAAAAAGAAGCCGCGCCCTTCGGAATGACTCCGAAAGGCGCGGTCGTACTTAATCCATCTCCCGCTCGTGGGAACTACCACCACGACGCGTCACGACGAAGCTGCCGTAATGGTGCCCCTTGGTGCCTGCCTGAGGTCCGCGCGCGGTGACCGAGAACTCCTCGGTGCCGCAAGCCAGCGCGCCGAACTGCTCCTCAATACCCCTACGCTCGTCTCCGCGATCTTCGTTCGGAGCCCAAAATCCGTGACCGATCAACTGCACGGGGCACCCGGCTCGAAGAAAGTTCGAGGCCATCATCAAGATTGCGGCCGTCATTCTGGCGCCCTTCAGATGCAGAGTCGCCGTTTCGCCGACCCGTGCCGTAACCGTGACCTCCTGATCCGACTGCGTGACAAACTTGGACATTAGAACCCTCCTTGGTTTTGTCTCTTGTCCACGTACTTATGTATCATTTTCACGCCCCTCTAGTCAATGGCTTATCCGCTCAGAAAACGCTAGAATATATAGATGCAAAAGTCAGCGGCCAAAGATCGCATTGCTCATCTGCGCGAAACAATCAACAAATACCGCTATCAGTATCACGTCTTAGACAAGTCAGAGATCTCTGAGGCAGCACTCGACTCCTTAAAAAAGGAGCTATTTGATTTGGAGCAGGAATTCCCGGAGTTAATTACTCCAGATAGTCCAACACAACGCGTCGGTGGCAAGGCCTTAGAAAAATTTCCAAAAGTTACGCATGAAACGCGAATGCTTTCTCTTAATGACGCCTTTGGCGAGGAAGACATGCGCGACTGGCGCGACCGCCTCAGGAACTATTTAGAATCAATTGATTTTAAAACACCGGAGCGCTTTGATTATTTTTGCGATTTAAAAATGGACGGCCTTGCCGTAGAGCTTATTTACGAGAATGGCATTTTAAAACAGGGCTCAACGCGAGGCGATGGCCTTATCGGCGAGGATATAACCGCTAACTTAAAAACTATTGAAGCCATTCCGCTTGTTCTTAACGGGAAAGCGCCCGCACAACTCATTGTCCGCGGAGAATGCTTTTTAACTACAAAAGAATTCGAGCGAATCAATAAAGAGCTCGCAAAAAAAGACGAAAAAACCTATGCTAATCCACGCAATTTAGCCGCCGGTTCAATTCGCCAGCTTGATCCGGCAATTACAGCCAACCGAAAGCTTGATTTTTATGCCTACGGAATCTATAACGTTTCGGGAACATACAAAACACTTTCCGAAAAATATGCAGCACTAAAAGAATACGGTTTTAAAACAAATCCTGAATCAGTAGTCGTAACTTCACTTGAAAACGTATTTGAGTTTCAAAAAGATATCGCAAAAAAGCGTGAAAAACTTTCATTTGAAATCGACGGCGTTGTAGTAACAACAAACGACACAGCTATTTTTGAAGCTGCTGGAGTTATCGGCAAAGCTCCGCGCGCAGCCGTTGCCTTTAAATTTGCAGCTAAAGAAGCGACTACTGTCGTCGAAGATATTAAAGTGCAAATCGGTCGCACCGGCGCAGTGACTCCAGTAGCCTATCTTAGGCCTGTTGAGGTGGCCGGCGTAACCGTCAAGCACGCCACGCTACACAATGCCGATGAAATTGAGCGCCTTGGGCTTAAAATAGGCGATACAGTCATTATTCAGCGTGCCGGGGATGTTATCCCGAAAATTATAAAGGTGCTTCCTGAGCTGCGTACGGGCCAAGAAAAGCCGTTTAAGATGCCCTCTACATGCCCCTATGATGGGTCTAAAATCGTTCAGGACGGCCGGCCCGCCACGCTCGCCGATGGCTCACGGGCGAAGCGGGCGGGGGTTATTTGGCGCTGCCCTAATCCAAGCTGTGGCGCCCGCCATCGCGAGCAGATCTACCATTTTGTAGCAGTATTCACTATTGATGGTATGGGTCCAAAAATCATCGACCGCTTTCTTGATGAGGGCTTAATTTCTGATGCAGCTGATATCTTTACGCTTGATCAAAATGAGATCAAAATTCTTGATCGCTTCGGAGAAAAATCAGCACAAAATCTTACTGAAGAAATTGAGCGCCGAAAAACGATTACGCTTCCAAAATTTATTAACGCACTCGGAATTATTCACGTGGGGGAGGAGACTGCGCTTGCGTTGGCAAATTCTCCTTTTGTAAAAGGGAGTACGGCGAAGCCGGGAGGGATTTCGCAACCAAAAGATGTCCTACAAATTTTTGGAACACTCTCAATTGATGATTTTCAGCGAATCCCCGATATCGGCCCCGTGGTCGCAAAAAGCATCTCGGAGTGGTTTGCCGAGAAACGAAATCGTGAATTTATTGAAAAATTAGACGAAGTTGGCGTCCGCATCGAACGATACGCGATACGCGATACGCGATTACCGCTTTCCGGCCAGAGTTTTGTGCTCACCGGCACCCTCGAAAGCATGTCGCGCGATCAGGCAAAAGAAAAAATCCGCGCGTTAGGCGGAGATATCAGCGAATCAGTCTCTAAAAAAACTTCGTACGTAGTAGCTGGTGCCGAGCCGGGCTCAAAGAAAGATAAGGCCGAGAAGCTAGGCGTGAAAGTTTTGAATGAAAAAGAGTTTTTGAATTTATTGAAATAGTCCGTATACTATCTCTATGTCCGAAATCACTGAAAACGAAGTAAAACACCTTGCCCAGTTGGCACGTATTGAACTTAAGCCAGAGGAGATAACGAGCCTACAAAAAGACCTCAGTCGCATCTTAGAATACGTTGATGCACTCAAGGAGGTTGATACAGCTGGACTTCCCGATATTTCACAGGTCACAGGACTTAAAAATATTATCCGTGACGACAAAGTAGCCGTAGTCGATGAAGATATCCGTAATCGGATTATTGATGCTATGCCCGAGAGCGAAAAGGGCTATCTTAAAGTAAAAGCGATTTTTAAGGATTGAGCCGCTTTATGAATTACGAATTTTTAGAACTTTCCGAGTTGCGTAAGTTGCTCGACACAAAACAAGTCTCGTCTGTAGAACTGACGAAGTATTTTTTGGATCGAATTAAAAGACTTGATAGCAAGCTCAACAGCTTCGTCACCGTCACCGAAGAGGTCGCACTCAAGGAAGCTGCGGCTGCAGACGCGATGATGGCAAAAAGTGGGCCCGTTCCATTTTTATGCGGAATTCCGTACGCAGCTAAAGATCTGTTTTGTACTCAGGGTGTGCGCACAACGGCATCTTCAAAAATTCTCGACCAATATCTGCCGGCATACGATGCGACCACGATTAAAAAATTGAAAGAGCAGGGTGCTGTGTTGCTCGGCAAAACTAACCTCGATGAATTTGCGCACGGCTCCTCAACCGAAACCTCTGCCTACGGCCCATCGCGAAACCCATGGGATACAACACGCATTCCTGGTGGATCGTCAGGAGGCTCAACCGCTGCAGTCGGCGGGGGAATCGCGCCGTGGGCCCTAGCAACCGAAACCGGCGGCTCTATTCGCCAACCGGCAAGTCTCTGTGGTATTTCCGGCTGGAAGCCGACTTATGGTCGCGTCTCACGCTATGGCGTCATCTCAATGGCCTCCTCGCTCGATAGTATCGGTACAGTGGCGTATTCGGTCTACGACTTGGCGCTGACGGCCGAGGCGCTTTCCGGTCAGGATCCGATGGATTCAACGACCGGAAAAGCCCCAGTTGGGGAGTACGCAAAAAATCTTAGCGCTGATCTAAAAGGCGTTAAAGTTGGCATTCCAAAAGAATATTTTATAGATGGAATAAACGTCGAGGTTAAAGAGCGCGTGATGGAGGCAATTAAAGAATTGGAAAAACGAGGCGCAACACTTGTTGACGTTAACCTCCCAAACACAAAATACGGCTCGCTCGTCTACGCAATTATCTGTCCGAGCGAGGTCAGCTCAAACTTGGCGCGCTACGACGGCATTCGCTATGGCCACGTTTCAAAAGAGGCAAACGATTTACTGGAGGTTTATCAAAAAAGCCGAGCCGAAGGTTTTGGCCGCGAAGCAAAGCGCCGTATTTTGACGGGAACGTATGTACTTTCAGCAGGCTACTACGACGCCTACTACAAAAAAGCGCAAAAAGTCCGCGGTCTGATCATTAACGAATTTGCCGAAGTCTTTAAGCAAGTAGATGTCTTTGCCTGTCCGTCAGTACCAACCGTAGCCCAAACCATCGGCACAGCCGCAGCCAACCCGCTCTTTGGTTATATCGCCGACAGCCTGAACATTCCCGGTTCACTCGCCGGCCTTCCAGCACTTTCAATTCCGTGTGGTTTTGCAAAAGCAGATGAAGGTACTTCAGGACAAATGCCGGTAGGCCTTCAAATCATCGGCCCACAGTGGGGTGAACAAAAGATTTTCAATGTCGGTTATGCATATCAGCAGGCAACTGATTGGCATAAGAAGCATCCTTCTCTTTAGGAGGTCGCTTACTGCAATTGATTCTTTATCTGCTGCTCAACAAGTAATCGCGGCGAGCCGAAGGCAAGGCGATTGAGGGTGAATACATTTTGTTCCATAAGACCGGAATCATAAGCAGCCTCCGGAGCAATGCTCACACCAGAAAATGCTGGACTCGTTTTACCGTTGACCATGAGCTTAATATAAAAGTTGTAGCGCGGCAGCCCCATAAAATCAGCCGGCTCAAGCGGCTCGAATTCTTTTGATAACAATTCGGCATCTTCAGCTCCGACTTCAAACGAAAGCAGCGTACCCACGTTGCCGAGCACCGCGTCTTTAATTTTTTCCGGCAACTGCGCCAAGTATTGATTCGTAATATGCGCCCCAAGTCCGTATTTTCGGGATTCACTCAAAATACTGACAAAGGTATCGGTGACAAAATTTTGAAACTCATCTACGTACAAATAGAACGGAGATCTATCTGCGCTTGGTTGATTAGCACGCTTGAGGATTGCCGCCTGAAGCTTCGAGATAAGAATCAGACCAAGCATATGCGCGTTCATCTCGCCAATTTTTCCTTTTGAAAGATTTACGAGCAATATTTTTTTGCCACTCATAACCTCATCAAAACTAAAACTGCTCTGATGCTGACCAATAATGTTGCGCATCAGCGCGTTGTTCATAAAATGGCCAAACTTACTCATAAAATAGTTGAGCATTTCACTCTTGTGAAAATCAGAGGTCTTGGTCATCTGCTTTGTCCAAAAATCAATCACGAGAGGATCGGTCAAATGCTTGCGTTTGCTCATCTCAAATTCCTTATCAACAAATAATTTTGGAATCTCAATAATGCTGCCACCCTCAGGGCCGGCCATTACTGTCAAAGCGGCATTACGCAGCCAGTGCTCAAATTGTGGGCCGATAATACCGGTTTTCTCCGGATCAAATAATTTATAAAAAATCTGAATACACTCCGAAACAAGGAAATCTTTCTCCTGCTCGGTGTGACCCTCAAGCAAATTAAGCCCAAAAGGGAACTCAGTATCGCTGGGGTCAAACAAAATGACGTCCTCGAGTCGCTCCGCGGGAATACGTTTAAGTAACCAATCAATCGATTCACCGTGTGGATCGATAAAGCAGGTTCCTTGACCACTCTTGATGTCCTGCAAACACATACTTTGAAACACGGTTGATTTGCCCACGCCGGTTTTACCGATCATGTACATGTGGCGCAGCCGGTCAGTTTCGCGCGACTGAATCGGCACCTTTTTACTGCGATATTCATTTATACCAATAGTTACATACGACATAGGGTTATTCGAAGATGCTTATATCAAGTGGTTTTTGAATAAAATAGGCCTTATTCAAAATATGAATCATCTTTTTCGCATGTGCACGCATTTCTTTTTCACGTTCAACCAGTGCAAGCAATAATTTCTGTTCACGTTCTAATTTCTCGCGTAATTCTGTGCGAGTACTTACGCGTAAAAAGCGCTCAACACTTTGTAACATGGCCGCGCGTTCTTTGACCGTTCGCTCAACCTGAGCAAGCGTTAAACCAGACTCACTGCGTTCGTCTGCCGCAGCTCGAGCCTTTGCCTTCTCCGGCGAATTTATTTTTTCTTTTTCGTTACTGTGCAATATCATGTTCTTTGAGAAGTGATTTTACGAGCAATGACTCACACGTCTCCTCGATGAATCGTTTAACCGGCCGGGCGCCGAAACGGGGATCGGCAAGTTGCTTTATGCGCTCCTCAAGCACCGCCGGATCAATTTGAAATTCTACATTGTGCTTAGCCAAACGCTTTTCAATCTTTTTGATTTCCAGTTGAGCGATCGCTAAGAGTGTCGGCAGCGTAAGGGGATTAAAGACAAGAATGTGATCAAAACGATTGATAAATTCAAGACGAAATACATCAGCCAGCGACGGCAACACCTCTTCTTGAATAAATTGCTCACTATGAACATCTCTACCTGCCTCAATACCAGAAATAATTCCGGGCACGGCAATGTTTGAGGTCATCATAATGATTGCGTGACGCGCATCAACCGTCTCGTTTTGCCCTGAAGTCAAACGGCCATCGTCGAGTACCTGCAAGAAAATATCAAACACCTTCGGGTGCGCCTTTTCAATTTCATCAAGCAAAATCAAGCTATGCGGCTGGGCACGAAGTGCATTGGTAAGCGCGCCACCTTCGTCATGACCAACATAGCCAGCCGGAGCGCCAATCAGACGCTGCACAGTATGCTCTTGCGCAAATTCACTCATATCAAAGCGAATAAAGCTTTCGGCGCTGCCAAACATTTTTTCTGCAACCATCTTTGCCGTCTCGGTTTTACCAACTCCCGAAGGCCCCAGCATTAAGAAGGAACCCCGTGGCTTGTTGGGATTACGCATACCAAGAGCAGCCCGTTGAAGTGCGGCAGCAATTTTCTTAATTGCACCCTCTTGGCCGACAACACGCTCATTGAGTTCTGTCTCTAAATTACGAACAGTGCTGAGTTCATTGCGTTTCAGTTTCGCAACCGGAATATTAGTTTTGCTGGCAACTACGTTCTGTACTAGCTCATCAGTAAGCGTTTTAGAACCCGACGCGGCAGCTGCAGCGATACATTCATCAAGCAGGGTAATTGCCGATCGAGGCAGTGTCCCTAATTTTGGAAACCGTTCAACAAGTTCAACGAGCTCCTGCAGTGCACCGGCAGGCACTTCAATATTATGACTTTCATTAAGTCGGGGCAGCATGTGCTGCAGCATCGCAATATATTCAATAGTCGTCTGCTGCTTGAGTGTAATTACCTCAAATGATTGCAAAAATTGCGGATACTCGCGCTCTATCCAGGAAAACTCACTCGGAGAAAGCGTGAGTACAAGACGGACCTGAGAATTCTTAAAAAATGCTGTGTAGAGCCGAATAATGCGCTGCATCAGCGCCGCGTTATTCTGCGCAGCAGAACCAAATCCATCAATGCAGACAACAGAAGGCGGTAGCGTAGCAAACGCCTCTTGGTAACGCCGCGTGTCATCAACCTCACTTAAATCATGGAGATGGCTGGCGTCAAATTGTACAAACTGCAATTGCCCAAATGCCTCGTTGGCACAAAGTTGTTTAATCCAGCCGCGAAGAAGTGTTGTCTTGCCGCTTCCGCTGGCACCGACAATAAGCGCGTTGTTATTGATTCGACGACTGATAACGCGCGTAAGCCTTTCAACTTCCTCTGTGTGGCCAATGACGGCTGGGAGTTTTCCGGCCTCGGCTCGAAGGTTATGATATTCAATTCTTTTGAAATCGGTTGCCATGTCGTGAAAAAGGGTATTTTAACATCAGTATTAGGCTCGACGAAGCATCCGGATTCCAACCTCCGGTAGGTCTTCTATGTCTAGAATACGCCGCTCTCGAGTTTCTTGTGAGATTATGTCAGACAGAGCAGCCGTACTACGCGGCTTGAAATTGTGCACCTCTTGGGTAACTCGCGCAACCTCTCGAGCCCGAACAACTGAAGAAGCAAAAGTCGGGAGCTCCTCACGCTCCTGTCGACGCTGCACAGCCTCTGGGACTTTTGATCGTACAAGCGGATTCGAAATTTTCTGAACGGGTGTTTTTAATATTTCAGGTGTTAGCGAAGGGGAGCGGCGCTCTTTATTAGCAACAGCATCTTCAAATTTCAAAATTCTACCTGCTGATTTCTCTACCGAAGGTACATTCGGCGATTGATCAACATGTTTCTGTTCAGCCTTACGGGCAACTGGAATAGGGGCTGCTTCATTCCGAACAAGCCGAATTGGTTCTGCCTTCTCTGCTGGGGGGGGCACCACTTCTTTTGCCTTAGCCGCTGGCACTTCATCTTTCAAAACCTCAACGGACTTAGGTTTCGTTGCTTCTATGCGCGCAACAGTCGGTTGCGCGATATCTTTTTTAAACGTCAGCGTAATTGCCTCTCTCGGTGCGGCCGGGATAGCTACAACTTGAGTGGGGGCAATTTCCGGCGCGACAGCTACGACTTCAACAGGCACTGATTTTTCTTTAGGAAATAGAATAGAAGCAACCTCTGCGGCTGATTCAATGGAGGGCATTGCGTCCTCGTGAAGCTCTGTAACAGGTGCAGATTCTGTAATAGCCTCCTCAGGAGCTACATCAAATTCAACCGTCGGTGTTTCAAAGACGGGCTGCGCAAATGTCTCTGTATGCGTCTGCGCGCCGTTCGTCATCGTTTCAGCCAGGACGATTTCAGGCTTAAATAAATCACCTGACGAAAAATTAATCGTAAACTCATTGCTAATCTCTGAAGCTGCATCTGTTGCTATTGAATTTTCCGCGACACTCTCTTCACTTAAAATTTCTGGAACAAGAGCTACCGGCTCTGAAATTATTTCACTCGTTGTCGCAGATACCTCAACTGCAAGATCAACTGCTCCACGAGCTACTGGTAGCTCGTGAGATGATACCTTAATAGCCCCAGGCGCAGCCTCATGACTAACAACTGGTTCTGTATTGGCAAAATGCTCCAGAGATGAAATAACAGAATCTTCCGGCGTAGACAGGTTTGCGACCTCAAGAGTGAATGAATCTGTTTCTAGAGCAAAATTTTCGGTCGTATTGACTGCAGATGGTGCGCTGGCGAAGGATTCAGTAAATAACGATGGTGTCTTTATAGCCTCAGGCTGCGCCGAAACGCCTGGCTCAGTGGCAAAAATTTCAGAAACCGGCATCTGCGCAGCTATGACAGAAACATTAGGCTCTGTAGCACTTAAAGTAGGCGAAACATTCAGCGCAGTGACTCGCTGAGTCTCTGCATCTTTCAAGGCCTTACTTTTTTCGAGCTCTGAAATTTGGGCGGCCCACAAGGATTCGAGCCCGTCCGAATTAGGATCCAGCAAACCATCTTCGACCACCTCATCGTCCTCTGAATCGAGCGCATTTCCTAATCCTTCACTGGTACCACCCGGAAGCAGGTCTCCATTATCATCTTCCTCTGCTTCCTTTTTAGGAAGCGCAATCTCATAATTTCGAGCAACCTCTTCTCCGTTAGCATTAACGCGAGTGATCGTCCTCCACATTTTTCCATCACCATTAAATGACTTGAAGGGTTCCGAAATATGATACTGCAGAGTATTGAGATCATTGTCATGCTTTTGCGCGCGAGCAAGACCCTCAGGCGATGCATTACCTAAGCGCATGAGCTCATCAACCACAAACGTACCGTCTGGATTCTGACTTTTACCATCTATAAAACGTTGCGGCAGACTTGCTACGGGAACCCCAGACTTATCCTGGTGGCTTGGTCCATCTGAGCTGGCTTGCGGATACGTTGCCTTATCAGCCGGATCAACAAATCGAACTTCAACCTTATCCGAACCAAGCGCTTCGATAAGAGAGATATCTTCCGCCTGAATCCGTTCCTCTTCTTCGGCAACCTCAGCAGCACGTTCTTCTGCTTCAAGTCGTTCTTGCTCTAAACGATCCTCTAATTCTCTTTGCGCTTTCTCCTGCTCTAAGCGCTCCAATTCTTCTTCGAGTGTTTCACCACTAAAAGGCCGCTCTGAAGTAGTTGTTGCAGCTCCCTCATCTTCAAATCGTGGTTGTCGTAACTCCGGCATGATTAAAAGTAAAAAATAAAAACACCCATCTCGAGATAGAGGGGTGGTCGGTTTCGGGTTCTGGGGAGAGCACCGAATCCGCCTGGCATCCTTACTCGAGGATTAAGACAGTGAGACTAATCACATTCTGGCGCTCGGACTATAACCGTAGCGGTACTGTGCAGGAGTTCCACCTGCTTCCCCAAAAAATGTGAAATAAATTATTACTGCCCAATTAGTGTACCATATAAATTAAGCTGTTGTGGATAAACTCAGTTAATGATATTTTTAATAAACTTATTGATATGAAAAATATTCTCGTTACCGGAGCATTCGGACAAATTGGCTCAGAGCTCGTACCGGCTTTGCAGAAGAAGAAAGGAGTTTTACACGTCGTGTCACTTGATCGTCGCGAGCCGCCAAAAGGCTGGAAGGGAACAGTTGAAGTTGTAGAAATGACTGACGCCGTCGCACTTGAACACATCGTCAAAAAATATAACATTGATACCGTCTTTCATTTAGTCTCACTGCTTTCTGCAACAGGGGAGGCAAACCCAAATTTAGCGTGGGAGGTAAACATGAACGGCCTTAAGATTGTTCTAGATCTAGCCGTAAAATACAAAATGCGCGTCTTTTGGCCAAGCTCAATTGCTGCGTTTGGACCAACCACGCCCCGAAATAAAACTCCCCAGCAAACTGTTCTTGAGCCGACCACAATTTATGGCGTAACTAAAGTCGCCGGTGAACTACTCTGCCAATACTATTTCTTAAAATACGGAGTTGATGTCCGCTCAGTACGCTACCCAGGACTGATTAGCTGGAAGGCACAGCCGGGTGGGGGGACAACTGATTTTGCAGTCGCAATTTTCCATGAAGCCCTCAAAACAGGCTCATACGAATGTTTTGTTAAAAAAGACACCGTGCTCCCAATGATGTATATGGACGACGCGATCCGCGGGACGATCAAATTAATGGATGCCCCGCCCAGCAAAATTAAAATCCGCACGAGCTACAACATGGCCGCCATCAGCTTCCGTGCCGACGAACTCGCAAAGGAAATAAATAAAATAGTTCCGGTAGATGTAACCTATAAACCCGACCACCGCCAAAAAATCGCCGACTCCTGGCCAAAATCTATTAATGACGCACAAGCCCGCAAAGACTGGGGCTGGAAACACGAATTTGACCTCGCCAAGATGACGAAGGTGATGCTGAAGAACCTGAAGAAGAGGGAATAGAAGTATTAGAGGCCAATAGAGGTATTAGAAGTCTAAAAACCCTTATTTAAGGAGCTTTTTTGCTATTGACAAATATAATAAAGAGTGCTATTCTAAGAATACTATCTCAATCGGAGGAAACCATGAAAAAGTTGTGGGGATTGGAGTTGTGGGAGGTTGCGCTGGCGCTGTGTCTCGGCGTACCCTTCATAGCCCTCATCTACTGGCTCGCAATGATTCCATGTGACCCTCCTAAGCCACCAACATGGTAGGCAACAAGAGGCCGCACAAGAGAGCCAGAATTCCTTCGGGAATCCTGGCTCTCACTCGTTTTAGGTACGCTTCTATGTTACGATTTTTATCTATGTATCCCTTACAAGATCAATTTAAAAAAGATATTCAAAGCCTCAAAGATGCGGGCACCTACAAAGACATAGGCACAATGGAGGGCTATCAGGGCCCGGAGATTATTGTAAACGGCAAAAAGCTTCTTAACTTTTGCGCCAACAACTACCTCGGCCTGGCCGGAAGTGAAGCTATCCGTAAAGCTGCGCATGAGGCGCTCGACACATACGGCTACGGAACCGCTTCAGTTCCGTTTATTATCGGCACGACAACGGTTCATAAAGAATTAGAAAAAGAGGTCTCAAAATTTTTACAGACCGACGACACAATTTTGTACACCTCTTGCTTTGATGCTAACACCGGACTTTTTGAAACTATTCTTTCCGAAGGGGATGCAATTCTCTCTGATGAACTCAATCACGCCAGCATTATCGACGGCGTACGCCTCTGTAAAGCAGAACGATTCCGTTTCAAACATGCAGATATGGCCGAACTTGAAACCATGCTGCAGACCGCCTCAAAAGGCGCCGAAGTGAAACTATCAGACGGTACGACTCGACCGCGTCGCATACTAATCGCCACCGACGGAGTGTTTAGTATGGACGGCGACACCGCAAAATTAAAAGAGATCTGCGACCTGGCGCAAAAGTATGGGGCACTCGTGATGGTAGATGAATCTCACGCTTCGGGCGTTCTTGGCGCAGCGGGCAGGGGAAGTGTGGAATCGCAAAATGTAATGGGCAGAGTAGACATCATCACCTCAACTTTTGGCAAAGCCTTGGGCGGTGCTTCTGGAGGCTTTACGAGTGGCCGCAAAGAAATTATTGACTGGCTTCGTCAACGCTCCCGCACCTCACTCTTCTCAAATGCACTCGCGCCGGTCATTGCCGGCACGGCTTTGTGGACGCTCCGAAACTTCGACTCGACACTCGCACCAGCCCGTGCAACGCTCGCCGAGAACACGACATGTTTTCGGGAAAAAATGACTGCCCTCGGCTTTAAAATGGGTGGAGACGGAAAACATCCGATTAATCCGGTCATGCTCATGGACGAAAAACTTTCAGCTGAATTTGCTCGCAAGCTTTTTGATGAAGGAGTATACGTCCGTAGCTTTAGCTACCCGGTCGTTCCACTCGGCAAGGCCCGTATCCGCGTCCAACTCTCAGCTGCGCACACAAAAACCCACATCGACACCACGGTCGCTGCATTTGCAAAGGTAGGGAAAGCTCTAAACGTTATAAATTAAAGTTTTTCAGCAAAAACTTTTCGAAAATACACGCTCACTTTTCCGTCCTCCTCCTTAACAAAGCGAACATTTTCAGGTCCGTGTTTCCGCGCAAATTCCTTAAGAGTATTACCAGCGACGATTCTTTGTTCGTCTCGAGAATCCGGATTCTCAAAATCAAACTTCGTTGTCATAGTAGCGCCAGATTGCCACTCCTCACCGGTTTCTTCAATTGAATAAACCTTCTTAGAGGCCATACTTATAAGCGAGTCAAAATCGTCTCGTTTTTCTTGATCAATACGACGCTCTGGACCATCCCACTCATTTTTTTGATTCATATTCATACTGTAATTTTACGCACTAAGTAAGATATCTGCAACAAGAGTTTTCAACAGAAGCAAATCCCCGCAAAGGCGGGGATTTGAATTTTATACATACAAACTAAGTTCGTGACGAACGCTTTTTTGACGCATTCTTAGCGCTTGGTACGCCTTCGGAAAGGTGCTTGGAAATATTGCTCCAATGACTTTTTAACTCCTCCTTAAGACTCTCCAATTCCTCAGGCATAGCATCTTTAGCACCCTCATAGCGGGCAAGCACCTCGTCAACGATTGCATCATACCCCTCCTGAGTCAGCTCTTTAACGTCTTTAATCTTGCCTAATACCTCTTTTTTAGCAGCATTCATCCAGCCCTTAATTTTCGCCCGATTTTCTTCACCGCGCTCACCGGTCAAAAAATATGCAGCTGCAGCGACTGCAGCCGCAACGCCAACACCGATCATCACTGCTTTTCCTTTTTTCATTGCCATAATAATTTAGCGTTTAGTTTTCTTGCCACCAAACAAATTCTTAAACAACTTAAATTGCTTTATAACCTTCCAACCTTCCTCTTTAACATTTTCCCGGAGCGCATCAACATCCTGCGAAATCTTCTTCGTCTGCTCATTGGCACGATCAGTAATTTCGCTGACGTTGCGCGCTATTTTAATTACATAGAAGGCGACTATAACACCGACGATAGTAAATAAAATAACTGCAATCGAGGTGATAAAGAAAAAAATCTCTGACTTTGCCACTGCATCCATAGACGTGTGAATTAAGAAAGAATTATATTGGAAATCTTAGCGTTTTTTAGGTGCGAATTCCTCGAAGCCAGTTTCAGGATCTTTTTCTAGCGAAAAATGCCAATCGGGACTATCGCCAATAACCAACTCCATAGTGGTATTAATAATGCATCCATTTTTTAAATGTCCACCGAAAAATTCACCATCCCTAGAAGCAAGGCCCATATGAACATGCATACCATCTTGCGAAAAGGTGCCAACGGCAGAAACAACTTCGAATTCACCTTCTTTTGTTCTGATATCTTGCTTGCCTGGAGTTGCACCAGCCATTCGTAAAGTCGCCGTCGAAAAACTACCAACGCAGGTGATTATAAAACCGGCTTGAATTTTTTGTTCAGAAATAATACGGAATAATTCATCTCTGAAATCTTTACCTGGTAACAATCGGCAGGCATAAATTTTCATAAATTTGATTTCTCTGCGCGGACGGCCGGACTCGAACCGGTGACCTTCCCCGTGACAGGGGGACGCTCTAACCAACTGAGCTACGCCCGCAATACCATTAAATTTGGTCTGGTTAGTATAGCGATTTTGGTTGGAATTGTAAAATAGACTCTTTTTCAGCTATCATGTCTATAGTCTATGACGCTTAAACCAACAATTTTTGAATTCACGTTTTATTCATTTGAACCGGAAAAGCGCCTGGCCTCATTTAACTACACGATCCATTTTGCAAATCGCCAGCCGCTGATATTCACCGAAAAACTGACGCTTCCATACAACCAAAAAATCTCTGCCGATATTCCGCCGCAATTGCTTGAAAATATTTTACAGGGACTACACCTGATTATCGGCATCAGCTATTACAAACTCTACTGTCCGCCGGAGATCAAACTTAATCAACCAATTTCGCCCGAGCAGGCCATATTTTGGAACACCGTGTACAGAAAAGGTCTGGGCGAATTTTTATATCGCAACAACCTTGAGCCGGGCGTACTAGCATTATTCCCAGGCTCGGCAGAACATCGCCCGGAATCCGTTGATTTTAAACGCAGTAATCGCTCGCTGATCGGCATCGGTGGCGGCAAAGACTCGCTGGTTGCCGTCGAGCTCCTTAAAGAGCAAAAAATAGATGCGACGGCGATCTTAATCGAGACACAAAAACCAAACCTGCAAGCCCAGAGCGTAATGAAGGCGACCAAATTGCCAAGCCTGATCATTTCCCGGGAGCTCGATCCACAAATTTTCGAAAAACACCCCGATAGCTTTAACGGACACATACCAATTTCTGCAGTGTTAGCATGGATCGGCGTATTTGCTGCGGCGCTCTACGATTATCGCTACACAATTGTTGCCAACGAATTTAGCAGCAACTTTGGTAATTTAGAATACAAAGGGGAAATTATTAATCATCAGTGGAGTAAGTCGCAAGAATTTGAA
Source organism: uncultured Candidatus Saccharibacteria bacterium (assembly GCA_964641225.1). GTDB lineage: Bacteria > Patescibacteriota > Minisyncoccia > UBA6257 > 1-14-0-10-44-23 > JAHFLF01. The sequence goes on along the minus strand of CAZXKC010000005.1, from coordinate 40,312 downwards.
ACGCTGTTTCAGGAATACATCCGCAATTTTGTGACGCCAAACATAACCTACTTCTCGATTCTGAGACCATTTTACGAGTTGCGGATCGCAAAATTATTCAGCACCTATCCAAAATACTTCTCAGCCTTTAGTAGTTGCAATGCAGTCGCAAAAATCAACCCGCTGTCTACTGACTACTCACTACCGTCTACTACTAAATGGTGCGGCGTCTGCGCAAAATGTGCGTTTGTCTTTGCGATTCTAGCGCCATGGCTGCCAAAGAAAAAACTCATCTCAATTTTTGGAAAAAATTTGTTTGAAGATGAAACACTCGTGCCGCTCTTTAAAGATTTAATAGGGCAGGGTAACCTCAAACCATTCGACTGCGTGGGAACCTTTGAAGAGGTACAGACTGCACTGCATTTGAGTAGAAAAATTTATGGAAAAACTATTGTCTTTAAAACGCTTGAACACCAGCTAGCCGTAACTCCAGAGACGATTGCTCGAGTGATGAAAACACAAGATTCACCTCTGATACCTGCTCCGTTTAGATTTTCGGGTATGAAAACCGCACTTATTCTTGGCTACGGCAAAGAAGGAAAAGTGACGCAGGAATTTATGCGGAAAAAATTCCCAAAACTCAAACTTGGAATTGCCGACCAGAATCGTAGTAAAAACTATCTGCAGATGCAGGCCGACTTTGATATCGCCATCAAAACGCCGGGTATTCCAAAACGCTTTGTTAGTATTCCGTACACAACGGCGACCAATCTTTTTTTCTCACAAATCTCCAATTTGACCATTGGTGTCACGGGCACAAAAGGCAAAAGCACAACCTCCTCACTCATTTACGCAATTCTCAAAAAAGCCGGCAAAAAAGTAAGCCTGCTTGGCAATATCGGCGTACCAATGCTTGGCGCACTCAAGCGCTCGGTTGATCCACGGGAAATTTTTGTATTAGAACTTTCGAGCCACCAGCTTGACGACAGCCGCTATTCACCAAACATCGCCGTAATTTCAAATTTATTCCCGGAACATCTGCCGTATCATCAAGGAGAGGAGCCGTATTATCTGGCTAAAAAGAACATTATTAAATTCCAGCGTCGCGACGACTCATTTGTATTTAACCCTGAAGATCACCGCCTCGTAGAGTGGGCGAAAGAGGCGCGGTCAAAAACAGTGCCATTTACGACCGAGCTTCCCGTCAGCCAAGACGAGCTGCCACTAATCGGCGTCCATAATTACAATAATGTTCGCGCTGCAGTCACCGTCGCCAAAATGCTTTCTGTGCCCGATGAAATCATTCGAGAAGCAATACTAAACTTTAAACCGCTCCCGCACAGACTTGAAAAAGTCGGAACATTTAAAGGCATCACGTTTTACGACGACGCAATTTCGACCACTCCAGAATCAACAATTATGGCGCTACGTTCTTTGAAAAACGTAGGAACTATTTTCCTTGGCGGCGAAGATCGCGGCTATGACTTTAAAACACTAGAGGCAAAAATTAGAGTCGCTGGCATCAAAAATATTGTACTGTTCCCGGATACCGGCAATCGATTATTTGTAGAAGCAACCGACTTAAACATTTTCCGGACAGAAAAAATGAAAGATGCAATTGCGTTCGCGTATAAACATACGCCGCAGGGGAGCATCTGCCTCCTTTCAACGGCTTCGCCGAGCTACAGCCTCTGGAAAGACTTTAATGAAAAAGGCGACCAGTTCCAAAAATACGCTAAATTACTCGGGAAAAAAGGGGGCTAAGTAGTGCTACGCCCACGGAGTCAAACTCGACTTTCAATGCTAGAAAATTGCTAGCTAAGTAAAAAGATAGTAATTCGGAAAACGCTTGACTAACAACAACGCCGGCGCGAAGCGCGTGCGGTCGAGTTTGTACTACAGGGTTGCGGAGAGACGAGTCGAACGTCCTATCTCCACGTTATGAGCGTGGCGGGATACCGTTTCCCTACTCCGCTGTCAGTTGACCGGTAAGTTGTAATTATAAAGCAAAATACTAGAATCGTCAAAGGGGATAAATCGAAGTGCCGGGCGCGCGTTGCGCGCCCGGCATCCCTCGCTGCAGTGACCTGCCTACGGACTGTGCCAGTCGGGCGGGTCGCCGACCGTCGTGGGACGAGCCCACTCGGCCGGCCCCTCCCAGGGCCTTTCAGAGCAGGCGTAGGACACGTGCGCCCTTCCGACCAGCGACTTGCCGGTCCCAGCAGGAAGAGGATCTGGCTTGATCCCGCGAGCACCAGAGAACCCGGCATCGAACATCCTCCGAGGTCTGTAGGTGGCGGAGCCACCCCCAGAACCCTCTCCTCCGAACCAGGCCATGATCACCTCCTTCCGGCCACCACTTCAGCCGGTTCATAGTCAGTCTACACCCGCACAAGCAAACATTGCAATAAGTCTCAAAAATCGGTAGTATATCTTTTGTAATTGTAGGAGAGAGGATCTTTGTTTTATGGCAATCCCGAAGGGTGAGTCCTGTCAGAAAACAAAGAACCGAGCGATGCCAGTATAGCTCAATGGTAGAGCGAGGCTTTCATAAGGCCGAGACGTAAGTTCGATTCTTACTACTGGTACCATGGATAAAGTTATCAATAATTTAGTTCTGGAACTTCATGTTCCGGACTTTCAAAAAGCCCGTGATTTCTATGGATTATTTGGTTTTACGCAATTACGCTATGACCCACAGAGTGGCGGGAATAGCGACCTTGGTTATATGATTCTAAAAAGAGCTGACGCCCTGGGCGAAACGCATCTGAACTTTTACGGAGATAAAGAAAAAGTTTCGCAACACTCATTCTTTAAAGATTTCCCAGTCGGTACTCGTAGAGGATATGAGGTAGAAATAACTATCCCCGTTTCTGATGTTGAAGAATTTTGGAATTCAATAAAAGAAAAATTATTGCCCGAGCAAATCGCTCAACCGCTTACGCTTAAACGTTGGAATAAAAAAGATTTTAGAGTAGTTGATCCGTTTGGTTTTTATGTCCGCTTTACTGAACTAGTTGATTGGTACTAAGATATAGTTTATGCCCAAAGAAATCATCATAAACGCACCGGAAGAGAAACAGGCGTTAAAAGTATTGGAAGGTCGCAGCGACCCCGAAGCCCTGCGCATGAAGCGCTTTTTGGCGATGCCGGATTTGTCGCGGACGCCGGAGAGCCCCCTCTACGAAATCGTTGCTCGGGCGCGAGCCACAGATGTTTTAAAAAATCTTGACAACATTGTCATTCCAGAAATTGTACCGACCTCTATCACATTTGACTTGTTCGATTTCGCACCAAACCATCCTGCACGAAGTAAGTCTGATACTTACTACGTGGATGAAAAAAATATTTTGCGCACACATGATACGGTCATGTGGTATTACTATTTGAATCAGCCGGAGATACAAGAGCGGATTGCGCGTGGCGAGTCAGTTGGCACTGTCTGCTATGGCAAGGTATACCGAAAGGATGAAATCGACAGTCGACACATGAATGTCTTCCATCAATTTGGTGCCTGGTATTTACAGCCGGACAGCAAAGGCATTATGCCGCTTGATGAGCTAAAAAAAGTCCTTTCGCAAATCGTAGAAAATTTATTTGGCAAAGATGTTGAATATCGCTTTTTGGACGATACATTTCCATACACAGATCCATCACTGCAAGTTGAGGTTAAAGTCGGGGATCGTTGGATAGAAATTTTGGGTGGAGGAATGCCGAAAAAATCAGTACTTAAAAATTTTGGTATTGAAGGATACAATGGTTGGGCTTTTGGATTTGGTCTCGAGCGACTTGGAATCATCAGCATGGATTTGCCCGACATCCGTCTCTTCTGGTCGGCTGACGAACGCGTAAAAAAACAACTGAAACTTGGTAACAAATTTAAAACAGTCAGTAAGTATCCGCCGATCACGCGCGATATCTCGTTTGTCGTACCAAAGACATTCGTACCAAACAACTACTTTGACCTAATCCGCGACATTGTCGGCGATTTGGCCGAAGAGGTGACACTGCTTGATAAATACGAAAACGAGAAAAAGTTCGGAGCGGACAAAATCAGCTATGCCTACCGAATCGTCTATCGGAGCACTGATCGAACCCTCAAAGTTGAAGAAATTGAGCCGTTACAAAATAAAGTGATCGAAGAGACAAAAAAACAGTTTGCCGCGGAAATTCGATAAAAATCGCGCTTCTTGACGCCTTATAAAAAAGGCGTATAATTATATTCTGATCTTTAGAAATCGTGGGGGTCTCGCACAAAGGACCTAATCGTTCCGTATAACGGCAGATGGCACAGCACGCGGGAAACTGAGTGCACTGGAATTCCGACCCTCGGCTGGTCTAGGCCTCCGAGGGCTAAATTCAACAATGCCGTGCCCCAAAGCGGTCCGACCGGTCTGAGACCCCCACATCCTGAATCTTTCTGTTTCCTGCAGGAGGAGTGCGCAGCACACCCGACCTCCCGAGATCTCCTCTCATAGGGTAGGCAAGCGGCTCCTCCTTGCACACAAGCTCCGTTCGCGGACGGTCCGCGCAACTTAGCTCCGTGAGGCGCTGCGCCCGCAACACAGCGCCTCACACCCAGAATCTTCTCTCCCCGCCGCCGCTCATCGCACAACCTTGATGAGTCGCGTGCGGCACCCCCGAGGGGTCCTCGCGTCACTGCCTGGACCCCTTTCTAATTTCTGGCCGAAATTCAGACGGCGCTTTTTTCTAAAGTCTGCTACACTTGAGCTATCGTTATCGTAATACAGACTACACCGTCAATTTTTTAATATAGTGCGCTATTCGCGCTCATAGTACATTAAAGGGCATGAAATCAATCATCATCCTCGGCGCCGGTTTTGGCGGCCTGCAAACCGCACGCAGCATCGCCCGGGGGATTAAAAAAAATAACCTCACGGAGCAATACAAGGTTATTTTAATTGATAAAAATAGTTATCACACATTTACGCCAACGCTGTACGAAATTGCCACGACGACAGACATGATTGCCTCAAATTCGCAGCTTAAACGAATTGTCGCGCTGCCAATTACTGAAATCATAGACGGACTGCCTATAGAATTTATTCAATCAACGGTTACGCAGATCGATCCGATGAAGGCTGAGCTGCGTTTTGAAAGCGGCACAGCACTTTCGTTTGATTGGCTCGTACTCGCACTTGGTAGTCAGGTTAATTATTTTAATATTCCCGGGCTGGCACAGCACTCGCTGCCGCTTAAAACATTTGTCGATGCACTGCACATTCGTGAAGAAATTATCCAGCGCGTAGAAAAAGAGGAGCGCCCGTCAGTAAAAGTGATTATCGGTGGAGGCGGCCCGACCGGAGTTGAGCTTGCCTGCGAAATTAAAAATTTACTCAAAGAACTCCCGCGCATTGCGCGTGGCCAGTGTACCGATTCAGTTACGATAATTGATGGCGGCCAGACAATCCTTCCTGCGTTTAGCAAGGGAATTATTTCGCGCGCGCAAAACCGCCTCACGCGCATTGGCGTCGGAGTAATGACAGGAGAGCTGATTCAATCAGCAGAGGAAAAAGAAGTGATTTTAAAAAGCGGAAAACGCGCTCAGTACGATATCTTAGTCTGGACAGGCGGCGTTGCACCAAATCACTTGATGAGCACGCTTGGCATGAAAAAAGACCCGACCGGTAATCGCGTGATGGTAACCGAAGAGATGGTCAGTCTGCCAGAGGCAGAGGATTTAAAATTAGGCGCAAAAATTTTTGGAATAGGGGACGCCGTCGCATTTATGGACAAAAAAACCGGCCGGCCAACGCCGGGCGTTGCCCGCGCGGCCATCCAGCAAGGCAAAGTTGTTGCGTACAACATCTTGCAAGAACTCCTCGCAGAACAAGATTTGATTCATACCGTTAAGATGAAGCGCTACCACCCGAGAGAGTATCCCTATATCTTGCCCGTCGGTGGCAAATACGCGATCGCACGTTTTGGACCAATTATTTTCTCCGGAATTCTTGCCTGGATAACGAAAGGTATCGTTGAGCTTAATTATCTGCTTTCGATCTTTAAACCGGTACGCGCCTTGAGATACTGGCTGCATGGACTTTGGATTTTCTTGAGAAACGACAGATTGGGATAGAGGGAATAGAGGTATTAGAGGACGATAGACGTATTAGAAGGAACCTTTCCGGGCGCCGCTACTGCGCCAGGCCCGCTTGCCCGCCTCTGGCGGGGCTACTTTTGCGCCTCAAAAAGCCCTTAAATACGTTGTTTTCAGGGGATTGACAAGAATCACGAACGGGTGTATAATGTACTTATAAATCGATAAAATAAGATTTTTAAAAGCAAAAAGGGCCGCCTGGCAATAGCTAGAGCGGCCCAATATCTTTTTTACAACCCTCTCGAAACCTGTTATCCTTTTCTTATTCGTATGCGCATCTGCTGAGCCCATTTGTATTATTAGTTAAGCGTATTCACAATGAAACAAGCAGTTTTTATTTTTGGCACACCGGGTAGCGGCAAGGGCACGCAGGCAAATTTACTTGCCTGGACCAAAGGCTTTTATCACTGGGACAGCGGCAAACAAATCCGCCAAGTTCTGTATGATCCGGCAAATCAAGAAAATGCGCGTATCAAAAAGGAGCGCGAGATGAACGAAAAAGGAATCCTCAACAGCCCAACTTGGGTTCTTTCGATGTTTAAAAAAGAGGTGAAGAAAATTGCCAAGGCGGGCATGAGCATCGTTTATTCAGGCTCACCGCGCACGATGTACGAAGCCTTTGGCAATAAAACTACCGTCGGACTCGTTGCGACACTGAAAAAATTATACGGGCCGGAAAACGTCCACGCGTTCTATCTCGATATCAAGCCAGAGATTGCCGCAGGTCGCAACACAATTCGTCGCACCTGCAATACCTGCGCAACGATGATTCTAAGCGACGCACCCGTCACCGATTGTCCAATCTGCATGGGTGAACTCAAGGTCCGCAAAGACGACAATCCTGAAACGTATAAAACCCGTTACGAACAATACACAACACGTACGCTCCCAATTCTTGATGAGTTGCGAAAACAAGGAATGAATATTGTCACTATAAATGCCGATCAAAAGCCGCCGGTCATTTTTGCTGAAATCTTGAAGCATTTGAAATAACGATCCCGCTGTCATGCTGAAGCCGAAGCATCTCATCCTTAAGAAAAAAGATCCCTCGGCTTCGGGATGACAAATAAAAAAAATGGCGTTAATTAAATCTCAAGCAGAAATCGAAACAATCGCCCGAGCCGGCGCTATTTTGCGTTCGGTGTTAGACACACTGAAAAAAGAAATAAAGCCGGGCATGACACTCCTCGAGCTTGATGCACGGGCAAAAAAATTAATTATTGATGCAGGCGGTGAGCCGGCATTTTTAGGGTATCAACCAAAAGGCGCAACAAAGCCGTATCCGGCCACACTCTGCACATCGGTTAACGATGTTGTTGTCCACGGCGTACCGAGCAAGTACAAAATTAAAAACGGAGATGTTGTCTCAATCGACGGCGGCGTGAAAATCAACGGCTGGTACTCTGATTCGGCTTTTACCGTCGTAGTTGGCAAAGGAACGCCGGAAATCCATAAACTGATCAGCGTGACCGAAGAGGCGCTTGAGCTCGGTATAGCTGCAGCCAAAGTAGGCAACACAGTAGGCGATATCGGCAACGCAATTGGCACCTTTATTAAGAAAAATGGTTTCTATGTCGTCAAAGGCTTAACCGGTCACGGCGTTGGCAAGAATTTACACGAAGAGCCGTCTGTTATGAACGAAGGCAAGGCGGGGACGGGCCCAAAGCTTGTCGCCGGCATGGTTATTGCTATCGAGCCCATGGTCGGAATCGGCACAGGAGAAATGATCCAGCTCGATGACGAAAGCTATGGGACAAAAGATGGCAGCATGGGCGCGCATTTCGAAAAAACCATTGCGATTACTGCTGACGGCCCACGAATTTTGACGTAGTATGAAAATTCAAAAACTATTGCACTCCTGCCTGCTCATTGAGGATAACGGAAAGCGAATCTTGATTGATCCGGGATCGTGGAGCTTCGGCGAGGGATTTTTAAACATTGATACTGTTGGAAAAATTGATGCGGTCTTTATCACACACTCGCACCAAGACCACTTTAACGCAAAAAATATTGGGGCTTTTGTAACACGTGACGCATGCAAAGTATATGCGAATACTGAAATTGCTGCGCTTCTTACTGCTCAAAATATTCCCGTAACAACAATAAAAATTCCGGAGACTATTTCAGTTGGCAACAATGTGGTTACCTCAGTTGAAGCACCACATGGGCGTCTTCCATTTCCGCCAGATTTAAATAATGGCTTCTATATTAATCATAAAGTTTTTACACCGGGGGATTCGTTTACGTTTGAGAAAAACCTGATTGATGTGCCGGAGGTCTTGGCGCTGCCGATTCTGGCTCCATGGGGAACGTTTACAGAAGCAATTGAGCTTGCGCTACGCCTTAAACCAAAACACATTATTCCTGTGCACGATGCACTGATTGCAGACATTTTTCGTCCGCGCATGCACCAAATGTGCGTTGATCTTTTAACGCCGGCCGGCATCACAGTCCATGCACTTAAACCAGGAGAAATTCTTGAAATTTAGGTGATAGTGAATAGTTAATAGGTTATAGGGGGTGGCTTCTTTGCTATACTGTATATATCGCAATCTTTCTATAACCTATCAACTATAACCTTTTCCATGACTCGGCCATTTTTATCTGTAATTATTCCTGCATACAACGAAGCCGCCAGATTGCCACTGACGCTTGTTGACGTTGACCGCCATCTGGCCGAACAAGACTTTGCCTCTGAAATAATTGTCGTAGTCAGCTCGGGAAGCGACAACACACCAGATATCTTAAAACGCTTTCAGGGAATTATAAAAAATCTACGCGTGATCATTCTTTCAGAAAATCGCGGTAAGGGGTTCGCAGTAAAAACGGGGATGCTTGCGGCAAAGGGGCAATGGCATCTGATGATGGATGCAGACAACTCAACGTCGCTCGTCGAAATTGCAAAGATGCTCCCGTATGTGACCGACAAATCTACGAATTGTGAAATTGCAATCGGCTCACGAAGAATTGAAGGAGCACAGATTGATCCGCCGTCACCTAACTCGCGACAGTTCTTTGAAAAAATTGCTCAATTTCTTATTCGTCTATTCCTTGTACCAAAGATTGGGGACACGGGTTGCGGCTTTAAGTTGTTCTCGGCTCGCTCCAGCGAACAGATCTTTAAGCGAACGCGTACTGACGGATGGGCGATTGACACAGAGGTACTGATTGTTGCAAAAAAGCTAGGTTTTGGAATTAAAGAGGTTCCTGTCTTCTGGGCCTATGACCCGGGCACACACCGCTCTAGCAGATCGATCTTTACCAATTTGAAGGACCATATTGCGTTACTCTGGTACTCAACAACCGGCGCATACAAGAAAGCGTAATAAACTCAGCCGTAAGTCAATATTGCCGCAAACGTTAGAAAGTGATAGTATTTCACGAAATATAATCGTGTCCTCGTAGTGCCTTTCGACCTGTCCAGCTGCACCCGCAGCTGGCCTTTCTACAAATTAACGGGAATGTATTGAAATCACACCTTATGGATCACTACGTAACAGCCAAAAAACTAGAAGAACTCAAAAAAGAACTGGAGCACTTTCGCTCAGCTCGCCGACTTGAAGTTGCCGATCGTTTAAAACGAGCAAAAGAATTAGGTGATTTATCAGAAAACTCAGAATACATGGAGGCTCGCGACGAACAGCAGTTCGTTGAAAGCCACATTGGCGAACTTGAAGACATTATCAAGAACGCTCAGATTATCACCATGACTCACGGCACAAAAACCGTAGAGATTGGTACAACTTTTGTCGCAGAAAAAGGCGGCAAACAATACACCTACACCGTCGTTGGCGCTGACGAGGCAAAGCCGGAGGCCGGCATGATCTCAAACGAATCACCGATGGGTAAAACCTTCCTTGGTAAAAAATTAGGTGACACCGTGACCGTAAAAACTCCAGCGGGCGAGAACAAGTTTAAGATATCAGAGATCAAATAAATTTCGGCGGTCGTACTGAGGTCTCTGTTATACTGAATATATGCTAGATGACATTCGCGCCGAACGACTGAAGAAGCGAGGGAGGCTTGAAGCTGCCGGTCTTGATCCATACCCGGCTAAAGTTAAACGCACAGCTCCGGTTGCAAAAATTCTCAGTGATTGGGCAAAGCACGAAGGCAAACAAGCTACCATTACAGGCCGCGTCTATGCCATGCGCGGACAAGGCGCTTTAATGTTTCTCGACGTTAAAGATGAACTCTCCGGCATCCAGGTAGTTTTTCGCGAAGACAATGCCGCCGACAAAAAAATATTTGAACTTATCCGCGACACGCTCGATATCGGAGACTTTGTCGAGGCAACAGGACAGGTAATGGTAACCAAGCGCGGCGAAAAAAGCATTGATGCAACTACGGTTCGTGTCATCACAAAAACACTGCTACCGATTCCATCGCAACATTTTGGTATTGAAAACGAGGAGGTTCGTTTGCGCAAACGCTACCTCGACTTACTCATCGATCCGAACCTGCGCGAGATGTTCCGCAAAAAAACTATGTTTTGGGCGACCTTCCGTAAAGAACTTATTAAAGCCGGATTTTTAGAGGTTGAGACACCAGTCCTTGAACTGACTCCGGGAGGAGCCGATGCAGAGCCATTCAAGACGCATCACAATGCCCTGGACATCGACATGACGCTGCGTATTTCGCTTGAATTGCCGCTTAAACGGCTCATGGTAGGAGGATTTGATAAGGTCTTTGAAATAGGTCGCATTTTTCGTAACGAGGGCATTAGTCCCGAACATTTGCAGGACTACACGCAGCTCGAATTTTATTGGGGCTATGCAGACTACAAAGATCTGATGCGCTTTATCGAAAAGACCTACAAAAAGGTAATTATGGCCACCGTTGGTTCGTTACAGACCACGCGCAATGGCCAAGCAATCGATTGGAGTAAAAAGTGGGGCACCGTTGATTACTTCGCGATCTTTAAAGAAAAAACTGGCCTTGATCTTAACAAAGTAAATGAAACAGAGCTCCTTGAATATGCCCGTGCGCACAGCGTAGACGTTACACAACACGCCGGTCGCGGCCGCCTTATCGACGCAATCTTTAAGAGCATTCGCAAGACGCTTGTTGATCCCTGCTTCTTAATTAATCCACCGGTTGACGTTGAGCCTCTGGCAAAGAGATTAAAACCGGGAAGCAATAAGGTTGCTCGTTTTCAGGTTGTTGCCGGAGGGACGGAGCTCGGCAAAGGATTCTCGGAGCTCAACGATCCAGTTGATCAGCGCCAACGTTTTGAAGACCAGATGAAGCTGCGTAATGCCGGAGACAATGAAGCGCAGATGATGGACGAGGACTTTGTTGAGGCCCTTGAATACGGTATGCCGCCAACGGCTGGATTCGGAGTCTCTGAACGCTTATTTGCCGTACTGCTCGACAAGCCGTTGCGCGAGACCGTGTTTTTCCCGACACTGCGGCCAAAGAAATAAGCTTATTAAAACAACGCGCCGCCGACCCTTTCGAGTCAGCGGCTCTTGTTGCTGCGATCTAGGCACAGATCGACTCACGCTCCTACTCAATACAACTCTGCGCCCTGAATCCCTCCGGAACGAACTCGAGTTCGAATCCGCCGATCGGCGTAAAGTGCGCCTTGAAGTGACCGGAAATCCGAACCTGCTGATCGTTCATCATCATGCCGACACCGGGAATGCACACAGGCTTGAATGGCTCGCGATTCTTCTCGGCCTGTTCATCGCGAATCCACGTCAAAAGCCCCGTGCTGCCATTGCATGCCTGCTGACCCGTGAACGCGTAAACAATGCCCGGAATCACGGGGACGGCACACTGCACAAGTATATGATCCGTCATCGCTTGCCCCCTCACGTTGTAAATTGACCACAGTACAGAAGCACCACGCAATAATAGTATGCCGCTTTTAAAAACCCGTCAAAAACCGTATTATGCATCTATGATTAAAGTGCTTACCTTCGGAACATTTGATGGAGTGCATGACGGGCACCGGGCGATGCTGCGGCAGGCAAAGGCGCTGGGTGATTATCTGATCGCCATAGTTGCGCCAGACAACATCGTCGTCGAATTAAAAGGTACGTTGCCTGCGCATACAAGCGCGCAGCGTATTACGATGCTTAAAAAAGAACGAATCGCCGACGATGTAGCCATTGGCGACAAGCTAACGAGCAACTGGGCCGTATTGAAAAAATATAAACCTGCCGTAATTGCGCTCGGATATGATCAAGAGCAGCTCTATCAGGCGCTCAGCGACCACTTTGAAAATATAGAGAAAAGGCCTAGAATAGTAAGGTTGTCTCCACATAAGCCGGATACTCACCATAACAGCATTTTTAAACAATCATGATCGATATTGAACTACTTCGCACAGAGCCTGATCGCTTTCGCGCTTCAATTAAAAAGCGACACCAAGATCCAAAACTCGTGGATCGGTTTTTAGAATTAGATAATCAGTGGCGGCAGGCGACTGCAAAATCAGAGGCCATGCGAGCAGAGCAGAAAAAGCTTGGAGCTGAGCGAAAAATTGAGGAGGCTAAAAAACTCAAAGAGGAATTAGTCGCGCTCCAGGCTAATCTTGAGGAGCTAGACAAAAAACGCCACGAGGCGGTTTTAGCGATTCCAAACTTACTTTCTGACGACGTCCCTGAAGGCAAAGATGACGCTGAAAATAAAGTTGTCCGAACCTGGGGAGAGTTACCCAAATTTGGATTTACGCCACTTGATCACATGGCTCTTGGCGCAAAACTAGGCTTAATTGACAACGAACGCGCAGCTAAAGTAACCGCCGCCCGTTTTACATACCTTAAAGGTGGTGCGGCGCAATTACAGCTCGCACTCATGCAGTTTGTATTTACGACGCTGACTAATTCAAAAATCATCAAAAAGCTCGCTAAAAAAGCCGGTGTCTCCGACAAGCCGTTTACGCCAATCTTCCCGCCGGTGATGATTAACCCCGAAATGTACACGCGCATGGCCCGGCTGTCGCTAGAGACAAAAGACGAGCGATACTATATGCCCGGCGACAACCTCTACCTTATCGGCAGCGCAGAGCACACGCTTGGCTCAATGTACGCCGACGAAATTTTGCCTGAGGAGCAATTACCAATCCGCTACATCGGCTATTCAACCAGCTTTCGCCGCGAAGCCGGAGCAGCCGGCAAAGACACGCACGGTATTTTACGCGTACACCAATTTGATAAACTAGAAATGGAATCATTTAGTAAACCGGAGGACTCTGTAAAAGAACAGGAATTTTTTATTGCAATCCAGGAATATTTAACTCAGGAGCTTGGTATTCCGTACCGACTCGTCCATAACTGTGCAGGAGATACCGGCACGCCGGATGCGCGTCAGTTTGATATTGAAATGTGGATGCCGGGTCAAAACAAGTATCGCGAAACTCACAGCGCCGACCTGATGACTGATTTTCAATCGCGCCGACTTGGCACAAAAGTCCGCTTAGCCGACGGTAAAAGCGTTTTCGTGCACATGAACGACGCAACGGCGTTTGCAATCGGCCGCACGCTTATTGCTATCATCGAAAACAATCAGACCAAAGAGGGAACGATCAAAGTACCAAAGGTGCTGCAAAAGTGGGCGGGAACGAAGGAGATTAAGTAGTCACGAGTAAACAGAGTGGCACGAGTATCAGATTGAGACTTGTGTTACATGTAACTTGGGTCTTTTTATATTTCGTTGTATTATTTTAATGACCCACGGAGATACCGGGTGTGCCGGAGTATCCAAGGGGGAAACGGAGGAACAGCATGCAGCAGATCGGAATCTACGCGAGCGACAAGCGCTTCGGGTATCAACTCGGACCGCAAGGGCCAGACCAACAGCGGTCTGGGCACGCAAAGCGGTCGGGCCAAGCGGGTCACCGCGTACAACCGCGGCGGGATCCACTCGGGGCGGAAAGCCTAGACCACCGCCGGCAGGCTCATCGATCACGGCCGCCGCAAGCGCGGAATCGACTACGGACGATAAGCGTCAAGACCACCGGCAAGCGCGCGGGCGGCATCCGCAACGGGGGCCGAAGCAGCGGCATCAGGACGGAGAGTCGGTCGGGCATCAAGGCCGACAGCAGGTAGACCTATGCTTGCACGCATCACGGCGTCCCTTCGGGGGCGCCGTGAACTCGTTCTAGGGGGTAGACAATTTTTTTAAAAGTAGTATAATAGATATTTGTTGGAATTCACGAGGTGTTCTCGTGTAAGGTCCGGCAGGGAAGAAGAACAGGGAGAGGTGTATGAACGAGGTGCTCAAGGCGCTGGCGCTCGAAGACATCAACAGGTTCGAAGGGCTGGCGAAACGGACGAATGTCAGAGATGGCCTGATCGACTACGCCAGGCGGGGAGGTGTCACGGAGCAGAATCTGCAGAAGATGGCCAAGCGTGGTTCGGTGGTGGCGGTCGAGATCCTGACGGCGGCCGGCAAGCCCCTGATGAAGGCAGAGGTGGCCGCGTGACCGCCGCACTCCGAAAGAGGAGGTTTCCTGGCTATCCAACCCTCGAAGAGGCGACGGATCTCCTGACCAGGGAGTCCGTCGATCTGGCCACCCTAAGGAACGCGGTGCTCACTCCGCACGGAGACGCCTCCTTCAAGGGGGCCCTCGGGGAGTTGCCGGAAGACCAACTGCCGATCGCCGTCGAACGCCTCAAGCGCATACGGCTCGAGGGCCGTTTCGACACAACGCTGCGCACCCGAGGTGTGCGCGTCTGAGAACAGCTTCAATACGGTCCGGCGCGCTACCAGGCGCGCCGGACCTTTGCTTTTGCCCTTGATACAAGAGTCAGATTGACGGTGTATTCCTTATTTTCCCGCAAGAACACCGACGATCTTTTCCGACACCTCTTTTGCGTGGGTAAAATGCGGTGAATGTCCGGCATCGTTAATCACATACAGCTCTGAATTTTTAATCAACTTGTGCATACGCTGTCCGTCAGCTAGGGGAGTCAGCGTATCTTTAGCACCCCAGATAAGCACGGTTGGCACAATTATTTCAGGCAGCGAGGGCGCGAGATCAATTTTGACTAATTCCGCCATAGTCTGACGCATCAACGGATTTGCAACGCCATAGTCACCGGCACCTATCAAACGGTACAGGCTGGTACGTAATTTTTCACTACGGACAATCGGTTTTGCAATTTTTGCTGCGACCATAGAAACCGCACGCTTAATCTGCAAACCAAGTTCTTTGTGCTGTATACCTGCACTACCGACTAAAATAAGGCGTGAAAAAAACGTTGGATACTTAATTGCGCAGGCAAGCGCAATCCGTCCGCCGTTTGAATGACCAACAACAATAGGCGCCTGCTCATCTTTGAGCGCCTCATGCAGCCACTCTACGTATTCATCAATCGTCCACGCCTTATCGCTAGGCGCCGTCAGCCCAGGAACATGCAACAGCACAGCCTCAACGCCGCGTTCTTTAAGAAGTGCAACACACTCATTCCATTTCTCAGTTGAATATGTCCAGCCGTGTACGATAAAAATCTTTTTCATATTACAAACCCCATTGCTTACGTTTAATCTGCGCAACATATTCACGGCGACACAACTTCTGCGCATCTACCGCATTATGCAGCAGATGTTCGATAACGCCCTCCAAAAAACGCGCACCCTTAAATAATAGCGTCTCACCACCGACTAATGAATCCTTAATGTATCGCAACCCATCAGCAGGCATATCAAAAGCTACAATCCTGTCAGCTGGAATCATCTTTTTTAGCAGCGGCTGCGTAAACCGACTGATGCGCGGGCCGATTAACACAATACGCTGCGCATTCACCGCGGCAATCTGTTCTGCCAATTTTTCATGCTCACGCTGCTCTTCGTTGCCAAGCTCGATCATATCACCAAGCACCACCCATTTTGGGTTTGCAAAATACTGCGTAAACATATGCAACATCGCCGCCATACCATCCGGAGTCGCGTTATACGAGCTATCGATCAGTGTCGTATTCTTAACGCCCTTAAAAATTGAGCTGCGGCCCGGCGGCAATGAAAACGTGCTAAACGCCTGATCAAAAGGCTGCGCGAGATACTCAAGAAGCTGCATAGTCATTGCAACTCCGTAAAATGCCTCCTGAGGAAGCAGATAGGGAAGGCGATACGTAGCATCTCCGATTTCAAATTCCGTGCCACGCTCTGATAGCGCATACCTACGCAACTCCTGCTTAGATATCTTAGTGACGCGGGCTGTAGTTCTATCAAGTTGCTTGATAACCATCGGCTGATCACCATTGACCATCACTATCCCGGTAGCATGTTGCGCCAGATATCCAAACTCATAGGCGATAGCGGCCTCAACGTTAAAAAATTTCTTCTGAGCGACAAGTGTATCAAACTGCGTGCTATGCGTTGTTCCTGAATTAAGCCAGAGCGTAACCTCAGGCTTCAGTAAGCTACCAAGAAATGCACCTTCGCCCGGACGTTCAGCATCAACCTCGGCAACATATATCTTTTCTGGATACGATTTTTTAAATGCCTTGAAGGGGGCAGCAGCGAATAAATAGACCCATTCAGCATAAGCAAACGTAGTACGCTGCAATCCAAGAATATCAAACGGGATTCCAAAGGTACTGTTTGCGTGATGCGAATAGCGCGCCATGTGTTTGAGTTGTGACTCCACCAGATGAAGCAGTGTTGTCTTACCGCTTGAGCCGGTAACCACAATTACGCGCGGATTCCACCGCGAAAGTTGGATTTTGGCAAAAAACCGGAAATACTCCGCAACTATAAAATAGAGCTTTTTCTTAATAAATCTAAACATAATTCCTACTCAAACTATACCTTTTTCGAGCTTATTTTGCTATTCTAAACTATCAAGACCATAAACAATGATTTTTACAAATCTTGCCCCAAACACACAGAAAGATGACGCCGCGTTAGCCTGGCGCCTCTTGTGGCAGCCTTGGAAATGGCGAAAAGGAAATGCGGCACAAGAGTTAGAGCAAAAAATTGCCAAAAAAATTGGTATTGAGTACGCAATCAGTTTTGAAAGCGGACGTACTTCGATGCACGCCATTTTAACTGCGTACGGTATTAAAGCAGGGGACGAGGTGCTTCTACAAGCCTATACCTGCGTTGCTGTGCCTGACCCGGTACTCTGGACGGGAGCAACACCAATCTACGTTGACTGCGATGAGACGTTAACGATGTCGGTCGCGGATTTAGAGAAAAAAATTACGCCACGCGCAAAAGCATTGATCATTCAACACACCTTTGGCATACCAGCACACCTTAACGAACTCATCGCGATTGCCAAGAAACACAATCTCATAATTATCGAAGACTGCGCTCATTCACTGGGAGCAAGCTATAACGGAAAACAAACTGGCAGTTTTGGTGATGCCGCATTTTTTAGTTTTGGACGCGATAAAACAATTTCATCGGTATTTGGAGGCATGGCAACTACGAATAACGAGCAGCTCGCACACAAAATTCGTGCACTTCAAACAACCTATCCGGTGCCGGGAGTAATTTGGATAAAACAACAACTGTTTCATCCGGCCCTCATGTGGTTTGCTAAAAAAACATACCGCTTTGGCGGCATACTACTGATCGCTCTCTCAAAAGCACTGCACCTTACCTCGCGCGCCGTCTATCCAATCGAGCGCACAGGAGGCAAACCGTCATTTACCGGTAAACGCCTGGCAAATGCCTTAGCATTACTTGCGCTTCATCAGTTTGAAAAGTTAGATCGATTTAATGGTCATCGCCGTGCGCTTGCAACGTTATATGAAAAAAATCTGGAACGCGTAAAAATTCCTACACAACAAGCTCCGCACGGAGGTGAATCAATCTGGCTACGCTATACTATCTGGAGCGATCTTGCGCCAGAAATAAAAAAACAAACGAGCCGGCAGGGAATTTTACTCGGCGATTGGTACGACACGCCAATCGCTCCGCACGGAGTTAATTACGAAAAAATTGGGTACAAACTCGGTAGTTGTCCAACTGCAGAAAGAATTGCCAGCCAAACCGTAAATCTGCCAACTGATATCAACACCAGCCTTGCTGACGCAGAAAAAATCGTACACATTATTAAAGATGTCTATGCTAGTCGTTAAAAAAGTTGAGGATCAACATAGCTGGGATTCGTTTATAGAAAGCGTTGCACCAGATACATTTCTGCAATCCTGGCAGTGGGCAGAATTCAACGAAAAAGTAGCCGCTACACCAACACGACTTGGTATCTATAACGACGACAGGCTCGTTGCAGTCGCGCTACTGTTAACCGTCCGTGCGCGTCGCGGTACATTCTTGCTCTGTCCGCATGGCCCCGTTATCGCGCACGCAGCCGATACTGCGCTTGTCATGACCGCCCTCACAGACGAACTGAAAAAAATAGCCGAAAAACAGGGTGCTAGTTTTATTCGTATCGCACCTCTGTTGTCAGACACGCCAGAACACAACAGCATCTTTAAGAAAATGGGATACCGCAATGCGCCGGTACACATGGTGCACCCAGAACTAGCCTGGATACTCGATACAACCGCAGATGAAGCAGCTCTTTTGCACAGCATGCGTAAAAGCACGCGCTATTCAATCAAAAAAGCTGAAAAAGAGGGGGTTACGATCACAACTAGCACCCGCCCGGAGGACTTTGAATTATTTTGGAAGGTGTACGAGCAAACCGCAAAGCGCCAGCATTTCACAGCATTTACAAAAAACTTTCTACAGGCTGAATTTGAAGTATTTTCAAAAAAAAATGCCGCTATGTTTTTCTTCGCGCATTTTAAAAATGAAATTACAGCCACGGCGTTTATTGTTTTTGATCATCATTCCGGGTATTACCATCACGGGGCAACGACTCAAAAATATTCCGGTCTGACTGATGCGCAACTGCTTCAATGGGAGGTGATCAAAGAATGCAAACGCCGTGGTCTGAAAAAATACAACTTTTGGGGTGTGGTACCAGAGCACAAGAAGAAGCACCCATGGAATGGTCTCTCGACGTTTAAGCGCGGCTTTGGCGGTTATAAAAAAGAATATGTGCATGCCAAAGACCTGTCGCTCTCAAGCCGCTACTGGGTAACCTATATAATAGAAAGGCTGCGCCGCTTTAAACGCGGCCTCTAGTTGTATATGGCCTCTTTTACAACAACAGCATCGCACGCACGCAAGGCTTTTTTTAAACGCCTTCGCTGGTACATAGTTACCAGTAGTACCCTACTTGTAATCATGGGCATTACGGCGCTTATAACGCGCTCGCCGCTGTTTAAAGTAACTACGATTGAAGTCATAGGTATTCCGCAGGATGCTCAAAGCGGACTTGTGCAAGAAATTAAACGGTCTCTGCTGCACATGCAAAAAACAGCGCTCCTAGGAACAGATAATTATTTTTCCTGGCCAACTGATTTTACATACAACGCCTCGGTAGCAACCAGCATCACTATGGAAAAAAGTGTATGGGATAAAAAAGTAACCCTCACCGCCACTCCGCGAGAGCGTTACGCGGTCTGGTGTACCGATCAAAGCAGTACAACCGAATCATGCTCCTGGATCGACGGACTCGGCGTTGCGTTTGCTCAGGCCCCTGCAACAGAAGGACAACTCGTGCGTACAATTTATAATCAAACTCCTGCCGGCCAACCACTAGAGGGCAGGCCTATAGTGCATGCAGATACGTTTTCTATAATCAAAAAAATAATCGATGGCATTGCGACACTGCCAATCGACATCGTTAAAACTACGTATAACGATGAAACGCAAGAGTTGCAGTTCTACACAGACTACGGAACGCTGGTCCGCTTCAGTACGCGCTTTGATCCAACTGCCACAGTACTGCCGGCCCTTCGAAAAATTATCGACAAACCAGGACTCAATACACTTGAATATTTAAATTTGACTGTAGAGAACAGAGCATTCCTCAAATATAAATAAGCAGGCATGTTAACGTTTCCAAAAGATACCGCACAGATCAGCTGGACGCGGCACATAAAAAACAAGATGATGTTTTATCACTTGTCTGGGGCACAGATTATGCGCATTTTTCGCAAACCTGACCGTCGCGAAGAGGGAATTGCCCCCGGCACTAGTGCGGCCATGAAAACAGTGACCCACAACGTAAAACTAAAAACTGACAGTAAAAAACCTCAAAAAACTGAGATCTGGATGATGTATAAAATCAATTCTGGTCAAAAAAATAAAATCACTAAATCTAAATTTACAATGATTTCCGCCTGGCGCTACCCAGGTGTTACCAAACCGGGAGAGCGACCGGAGATTCCAGAGGATATCTTGCAAGAGCTTGAAAAGATAGCCTAAATAGCATAAAATACCGAACGTTCCCCAACCCCAAGCAAGTGGAGGTGAATCGTGGGCAGAAGAGGCAGTGAATTTCTTACACTAGATGAGACCATGAAGCGTCTGGCGATCAACGAGAGCAAGCTCAAACGGCTTGTTTCTGAGGGTGAGATCCGCGGCTTTCTCGAAGGCGATAAAATGAAGTTCAGGCGCGTAGACATCGAAAACCTGGAAGTCACTAATTCGGCGACCGAAGAGAAAACCGCTGTCGTCGACCTGACCGAGGACGAGAAAAACGGTAACTTCAGCGACGAAGGCCTGAACTTCGAAGACCCGGAAGAGACCGAGCCTGTTCGCAACAACGACCAGGAACCCGGAGGCCGTCCAACTGGCTGTCTCGTCCTACTCGCGGCACTCGGTGCTGGCCTGAGTGGAATCGCCGCCGTGATCATCGTTGCAACGAACTGAATCACAAGCCGCACTACTGTCGGGGGCGCGGCGCCCCCACGGGGCGTGAGCGGGCGGCGGGCTTGTGCTATTCTTCTTAAATTCTATGATCCCGTACAAAATGGAGATGTGCTAATTCAGCACCTGACCGTTGGTAGCGGGAGCGTCAAAAGAAAATTAAGAGATATAATTAACATTTTAGATTTCGTACGGGATGAAACTCTCAATCGGCACGGCTCGAACACTGTTCCACTTTTTGTATTAGATAGCAGGGATAGCAGGGTAAAATCAATACCTTTTTCATTTACGATAAAGTTGCCGCGCCCTAGATATGAGCGGCTGATAGTTAGCAGGAATAAACAGGGGAGAATAGTAAAATCCAGAGCCCAATAGGGTATTTTTAGATTTGCACGAAATAGCGCAAAAATTTTGACAAAAAGACGTTTTAGTAGTATTTATTATAGGGCTTACTGATCCCGGGGTTTCCCGGGGTAAGCGGTCAAAACTCAGTCCTCGAGGAGGGGAAATGAGCCCGACGTGCACTGCTGACGAGGGGGTGGTCCTCTCGCTCGGCGAAAGCCCCGACGGAGCGTCTCCGACGGTGCCGGTCCGCTGGTGCATCAGCACGGACGTTGTCGAACGTCTGGCGCTGAACGGCGTGGCCAAGCCGTACGTGCTGATCGTGATCTGCACGGACGCCGGAGAACAGGCGGAGCCCAGGTATCTGGAGGTGGATCGGGTGATGTTCCCGGTCAGCCAGATGCTCGCGTTCGTCCAGTTCCACCGGCCCGGCAACCACGCCTTGTTCCCGGTCATCGTCTGGACCGAACACGGCAAGCGCCCGGCCTACCTGCAGCGGAATAGCCACCACAACTTCGAGCACTACGTCTTCGACCGTGAGAGCGGCAAGATCGTGCTCTCTCAGACGATGTCCGTCCACGGCAAGTCTGTCGGTCTCGCGATCGACGAGCACTTCTTCGCTCCCGAGCCGCCGAGCTGGGAGACGTGGTGGGTCAACCTCTGGTTCTCGGACGCGCCGCTCGACCAGTGCGCGTTCCGTCGCAGGAGGATCCTGGCCTACACGCTCCAGCCGTTCGCGGTCATGGCGTGGATCGTGCTCCGCACGGCCATCTGCCTCTTCGGCACGCTGCTGTGTCTCTTGTTCGCGACTCGCGGCCTGGCCTTCGCTCCGCTTCTGCACCCCTTCCAGTACAAGATCTCCGACGCCTGGAAGGACGTGACGAACTGGGGCACGCGCTACGACTCGGCGCTGATCCTGAAGAAGACGCTGACGTGCCAGAGGGACGCCCACAAGATCAGCGGCCACCGGCGCGGCTGCTACGACTGGGAGCTCCGTTCCTTCTGGTTCATCTGGGCCGCCTTCACGCCGATCGTCCTCGTCATCGGAGGCCTCATCGGCGGTCTCTACGGCTACAGCCACTACGAGAACTGGCAGTTGATCGTCCCCGGCATGTTCCTCATTCCGGCTTCGCTCGCTGCCGTCGCTGGGGCTGTGGCTCTGGCGATCCTCCTGATCGGCGGGGTTCTCGGGGCGGTCGGCCCCGTCCTGGGGTTCATCTTCGCTCCGCTCGGGAAGTGGATCGACAAGAAGCTCGCGGAGGCCGAGCAGCGCAAGAAGGAACTCGAAAGCGCTCCGGTCGTGGAGAAGCCAAAGCAGATCGACACCTGGCTTGCCTCTCGACTTCGTCGTGACCTGGCTGCCGTGACCTGCACGGGCGGGCAGATCCGGGTCGCAGTCGACGCACTGCCTCAAGAGCATCGGACGTTCAGTCTTCGCTTCTCGGCGTTCAAGGCGAAGATCTGCAAGCCCTACCGCAAGTGATCGCCACAACCAATTGAAAGGAGGCGCGGATGCAAATCAGAGCACCGCCCTAAGTCCAAGCCGCACAAGTCGCGAGCTGGACTCGCGAGGAGGCCGACCACATGGTACGGCCTCTTTCATTTTTATAATTTGACCTTCTTGCCATTGCAAGCGTATATTGCGGGGGATGAATATATTTGAGATTTGCAAACAAGTTTTTGATTTGAAAGGGAATTTGACGCCCTCATTCTGGTCAATCATTCAGGCCCGGATGCGTCTTTCAATCGGCACAGTATGAACAGCACCCGAAACGCCGAAGCGAAGGTAATCCCATTTTCTTTTACAATAAAACTGCCAGTTACGCCGTATCGTTCACGAAGTTAAGCAAGTTCACTCTCATTGCTTTTTTACTAAATTCTATATCCTACTAGGATGCGTCTTTCCATCGGCACGGCTCGAACACTGTTCCACTTTCAATACCTTTCTCGTTCACAATCAAGCTTCCTCCGCCTCGCTACGAGAGAGTTATCGTAGGCCGCGATCCGAAAGGAAGAATAATCCATTCGGCAGTCTGATCTAGAAAAAATTGACAGTTTCAACACTTAGAAGTACAGTATATAAAGCCTATGAACAAGAAAAATTTTTCAACAATGATGATGGCCTCCGAAAACCTTATCCGCAGGGCCTAATTTGTAAATCACAAAGTTCACTACAAAAAAGCCCCTGCAAAGGGGCTTTTTGATTCTTAACTAATCTATGACCAATACTCAAAAAATCTATCAACTGAACATGCGCATGGCTCACTCCCCGTGGAGGTGGCCTGCTTAATCGTGAACTCATTTCATTGTTAACCAAGCCCTCTTCACTTCGAAGAGGGTCGGTTTCGGTTTCTTTTCCGAAAAGAAACAAGGAGGATTTGCCATGGTTGTCCAGTACGAGACGTACGTGAACATCTGCCCTGCGAATCAAGCTCTACACGAGGTTCTTTGCAGATCGTTGGGTGGACGCAACCCATGGCCCAAGAGGGTCATCACGATTCGGCCAGGACAGCCGAACGTGAATCTCCGGGGCGAATATCCGACGAACTCCGGCCTGACGATCTCTCTGGCAGGTTTGACCGAGGCCGAGCATGCGGTGCTCGCGAAGGCGTACGATCTGTACCGTCGTAGCACCAACTGGCCGACGTTCGGCAACGCCCATAGGGCAATGCAGGTGGGTCTGTATCCGACAGGCTCCTTCGCGATCAAGCAGGTCCTCTACAAGGTGCTGCAGGACATGGAGATGCACATTGGGATTGATCAAGGCTTGGTCAGAAGCCCCAACGAACTCTCTCTTCTTCATGACCTGGTCCATCGACGTTTCGGCTACAAGATGGACGAGTGCGCACAAGCAGTTGGGATCGACCGCAAGCGTCTCAACGACATCTGGTACGATCGCGTCCTGCTCGATCGCCAGATGCTCCTCACTTTCCTCAGGGTGCTCGACGTTTCCGAGGAGCAGTTCGCGGCCTACGGAGCGAGCAGGTCAAGCCTTCTCCAGCAAGCCTGGCACCGTTCAGTCGCGATCATCGACACGTCGCGCGGAGGCAACCACGACAAGTGGGTGCCGACGTACGCCTCTCCGGGACTCTACGCCAAGGCTCTCGAGAGGGTGTGCTCGCTGTCCAGTGAACAGGGAGAGTCGGCACCGCCGACTTTCGTACTCTCGGAGCTGGGCAAGTCGGACTGGGGCACCGACGCGCTGATCGAGTACGAATGGGCTCTCGTCGATCCGCTGACTCTTCAGCCCAAGGAAGTGGACGGCATCGTTCCTTCCTTCAAGTTCCATCAGGTCGTCCGCGCCTGAACGTTCGCGCCACGATACGGCGCAGCTGCCAGCCGGGGTCTACTCATCACTAGACCCCGGCCAGCCCAACACTTTATGTTTAGGAGTAAATATACAATAATAAACTTATGAGAATCCTGTCATTTACAGCTACGAAAGAAGTTTTAGATTTAGGTGTTAAAATCATCACCGCCAGAATTACCGGTGTTCAGAATGCAGACTCTAATGCTGAATTTGAATTTTTTAAAAATGTAGAGCTCGAAAAAATTAAAGGTACTTGGGCGGGTAAAGATTACAAGGATGATTCCGTACTAGCTGGCTTTAGAGATTTGCATACCAAGGTGGGTAGAAGTAACCGCGACTACGTGGCATCGCCAGAAGCATTGCGACGATCATTCTTAGAGCGCGACCGCTTTTCGCATATAAATTTGATAGTAGACATCTACAATTTAGTTTCTCTAAAAACCGGCCTAGCTCTTGGCGCACATGATATTGATAAAGTACAGGGCAATATAACGCTACGACTTACGAAAGGTGATGAAAAGTTCGTACCTCTCGGTAAAACTGAAGCCGCAGCAATCTTTCCTGGAGAATACGGTTATGTTGACGATGGCAACAATGTGATCTGCCGATTAGAAGTTTTGCAGGTTGAACCAACTAAGATCACGCTCGACGCTAAAGATATTTTTCTAATCATTGAAGGTAATGCCAATACTCCGGCAGAACACGTAAAGCAAGCTGCTGACGAAGTTTGCCGTCTAATAAGTAGATACTGCGGCGGCAACACTCAATTTCTATAATAGGAGAAACAGAAAAAACGAATATTTACTTGCCGGTAAAATATGGTGCACTTGTGGAATGCGAAGAGCGGGGGAGGGTCCGCAGCGCGGGAAACACCTATACTATCGTTGCACTGATCGCGTTCGCAGCTTTCCGCTCCCCGCGAAATGCTTGGAGCGAGGCATAAACGCAAAAATTGCTGATCAGATGGTGTGGGATAAGATCTCAACGTTAATGCTCTCGCCAAAATTAATGTCTGAACAGATAAAAAAATGGCAGGGCGCTCAACATGTAAAATGGCAGGGTTCGGCTGAAGACACCAAAGAGCTAGAGCGCGAGCTAGCTAAGCTGAAGGACGAGGCGGATCGCTACAATACCGCTTATGGCCGTGGTGTATTTACCATAGAGCAGCTCAAAGAGTACTCTGAGCCCGTTCAGAAAAAAATCGCATCACTTAAAGATCGGCTCGCAAAGATAGAGTCGCAAAGAATTTCCGTCGGCACGATACCACTACCCAACACTGAGGAAGTCGAAGAGTTCGCAGATGAAGCAAGAGAAGCCCTCAGCAGCTTGAATTTCGCCTCAAAACAGGCGATAATCAGGCACACTGTAGAGCAGGCAATTGGAACCCCAACGGGCTTGAAAGTGCGAGGATTAATATCAACAACTAAAACGCATAAAGTCGGTTATGAAATTGAGTATAGGCATAGTCGGTCTCCCAAACGTCGGTAAATCTACACTTTTTAAACTGCTCACGAGCAACGATATTTTGATTGCAAATTATCCGTTTGCCACGATTGATCCAAACGTAGGAGTGGTTGCGGTTCCGGACCCGCGCGTTGATAAACTGACAGAGATGAGTAAGTCAAAAAAGAAAATTCCGGCTATCGTTGAGTTTTATGACATCGCCGGACTCGTTAAGGGTGCGGCAACAGGGGAGGGGCTTGGTAACCAATTTTTGACTCATATTCGTGACACCAGTGCCGTTGTTCAGGTCCTTCGTTGCTTCCCGGGAGACGAAATCGTCCATGTTGAAAATTCAGTAGACCCGGTTCGCGATATGGGTATCATTAACGCCGAACTTGCGCTTAAAGATCTTGAAACCGTTGAAAAACGAATTGTTAAAGCAAACGCAGAAGCTCGGAGTGGCAAAAAAGAGGCAATCAAAGAGGTTGAGATTCTAACTAAAGTTAAAAATGCTCTATCGGCCGGAAAATCTATTTTAGAATTTGCTTCTGATCCAACTGTAAAAGGACTTTTTTTGCTAACTGCGAAACCAAAATTCTATCTCCTCAACGGTAAGGAGTCAGATGTGCCGCAAACTCTTAAAGATGCGATCAAGGCAGAAGGAAACGATTTTGTGATTGCAGATTTGGCAACTGGGCACGGTGTCCAAGAGGTAATTGGCAAAGCCTATGCAATTTTGGGCCTCATTAGCTTCTTCACAACCGGGGAAGACGAAACTCGCGCCTGGACCATCGTTAAAGGCGATAAAGCTCCGCAAGCCGCCGGCGTAATTCACACAGATTTTGAAAAGAAGTTTATCCGCGCCGAGGTAGTTAGCTACAACGACTTTGTTGCGTTAGGCGGCTGGTCCGGAGCAAAATCAAAAGGAAAGCTACGCGTTGAAGGAAAAGAGTACGTGTTTGTTGACGGAGATATTACGGAAATTCGGCATTCGTAATTCCGCAGAGTCCGATCGATAAACTGAGGAGAGTCAACATCTGGTATACTTTTAGTACGCTTGAAGTATGAGTTTATCACTCGGCTATATTATTCTTTCAGCAGCGATTATTTTTATTGTCGCGCTGATAATCCAAAAACTTTCAGATACGTATCTTAAGAATGACAGCGATCACTGGACTCGCTTGCTTTTTATTATCCCCGAAAGCTTGATCAATCCCTTTGCAAGCCACAGGCCACACGAGATCGCAAACTCTGCAGAGCTCTACAAACGCCTTCACGAACTCGGCATTCCGTTTACGCTTGAGGCCGTCGTACATACACTTGGCGAGGAGATTTATTTTTACATTATTGCCCGCCGCCGCGACACACGAAAAGTTCACCAGGTCACCGAAACCCTCTGGCCGACCGCCTATCTGAATAAGGCAGAGGAATATGATTTATGGCTTGATGGTAAGGCGGAAAAGGGAAACGTCGTAGTGGGCTATTTTGGCCTAGAGCGGCCTCACAGCGTACCCCTTAAAACAGCCCTGAGAGGCCATTTTGAGCCGTTTTTAGCCGTATTACGGGGTTTGGGCAGTCTAGCCGCAGTTGGGGAGGGGGCAGCCCTACAGGCCATTATACGGCCGGCAGATAGCCATAAAGTGGCCGCAATTGGCCAGTATATAGATCGCCTTGAAAGCGGAGCCTATACGCCCTCAAAACATCTACATGAGGAATTTATTATTACTCCAGAGACCATTAAACGAATCCGTGCAAAAGCCAGTGCTCCGCTGTTTGCAGTTAATTTTCGACTTATCGCAAGCACGACGCATCCAGGCGCAGAGCAGCTGTTTAAAAACGTGGCGAATCATATCCAAGAGGATTCGCATAATCAGGCACACCAGTACAACTCACTTGTTGCAAAAATTCCTAAAGATCAATTTACGATTACTCAGCAATTTTTAGAATACGCATTTGACCCAAACCACGAGATCATTCTTAATGCCGACGAACTTGCAACATACTTCCACATGCCCGGACCGACCACAGCCGCACCAAAAATCAAACGATAAATTTGTACCGATATGAACGCCCACGGTCAGCATCATGTGCATAAGCACGCAGCCAGCCACGCCTCAAAAAATCTACGCATAGCAGACGCCTGGGCATATTTCTTTGGCATTATCACGCCGCTCTTTTCAATTCCACAACTGTACGAAATCTGGAACAGTAAAGATGCGACAGGCGTCTCGCTATTCTCCTGGTCAGCGTTTACCGTCGCCTCAATTTTCTGGATCTACTACGGCATACTGCACAAGGCGCGGCCGATTATCATCAGCCAAAGCCTGTGGTTTATCTTGCAGCTCTGTATTGTTATTGGCATACTACTGTATAGATGACCCGGTGCGACAACTGCGATCTCTCCGCGATCCGGTTTAGCGCTACCGCACATACAGCCCGAGACGCATCAACACTTCAACCAAAAAATCTATGTCGCTTTCTGAGATACTATTAACCCTTAAATCGCAGTTGTAGCACCGGGATGAAATTTACGGCGCCGGTTATAAAGGGAAAGGGAAGGGGTAAGGACATTGTCGGCTTTCCGACATTTAATATAGCGATCCCGCGAGAGCTTCAGGTAGAGCACGGAATCTATGCGTGTCGCGTGTGGATAGGGCAGACTGAATATCGGGGTGCCCTACACTATGGCCCGGTACCAACATTTCAAGATACAGAAATATCGCTGGAAATTTTTATACTCGATTACCAAGATGCTGCGCCGGTCACCGAACTAACCTTTGAACTTGGTCCCTATCTGCGACCGATCACACCATTTACAACTGCGCAGGCTCTACACGCTCAGATTGCGCTTGATGTTGAACAGGTACGCACAGCAGTATTTTCTAATTAACTATGACTCAGATTGTCTTAATCGGCGCCGGACACATCGGCACAGCACTACACGCCCTGCTTGCGCCCTACAACACAGTCTCTTCTTGGGACACAATTCCGGGCAAAGTCCTTGAACAGAAGTCGTTAGCCGAAATAATTCCGAACGCACAGATTATTTTTCTCTGCGTCCCAACCGTTGCCGTCCGCGCCGCTGTAGAGGAGATTATTCAATACCTTACACCACAGACAGTTGTTGTTAGTGTTTCCAAAGGACTAGAACCAAACACAAAGAAAAGCGTTGATCAGGTACTGAGCGAAACGCTGCCAGCTGGTCAACCGCACGCATTTTTAGGCGGCCCCATGCTCGCCAAAGAAATCAATGAAGGAAAAAGCGCAATGGCCGTCTGCGGCACGCACACACGATCAGCGGCAACGCTCGTCAAAAAAGCATTTATACGCAGCGCACTTCGAATCGAATACTCTGCAGATATTCGCGGAGTAGCTCTGGCCGGCGTACTCAAAAATATCTATACGCTGCCAATGGGAATGGCCTCCGGCCTTGATCTAGGCAACAACACAATCGGCTGGCTTGCGGCCCGCGGACTAAATGAAATGCAAACCCTCATGCCGATGCTCGGCGGAAAAAAGAAAACACTCCTTACTACCGCAGGACTCGGAGACTTTATCGCCACCGCTACTAGTCCGCTTTCGATGAACTTTAAAGCAGGGCAGGAAATAGCGCGGACTGGCGCGGCAACAACGCGCAGCGAGGGGATCGTCACGCTGCCATCGCTGATCACCATGATCAATAGCAATACCAAAAAACTACCGCTCTTACAGTGCGTTGCGAAAATTATTTTAGAACAGCAGGATCCGCGCAAAACCCTCGCAGAATTTATTAAAAATGCCCGGTAATTCAAATTATGAAAATGAAATGGCAGGAAATAATGAAGTGGATAATAATAGGATTTGTTGGGCTATTCTTAGTGCCATCTCTATGGGCTGGATTAGTCAGCGGCTTGGGTGATAGAGAAAATTTTCTGCCTGCCTACATACTGGCTCTTGTTATCGAATTCTTTATGGCAGTAGGTTTTATTTTTTACGCCAGAAGGAAAAAATTGAAGAACCCTCAATAAGGGAAAGATCTTGTTAAATTAATACCGCAATCGGTATTAGTAACCAATCCGGCGGAGCCAGTCACTGTGTTCCCATTCCCAAAGTGCTTTTGCCCCCAGAAACGCCTTAAAATCGTCCTGCCAGTTGTGTAATTCTTTGAGCTCTACAACTCCCTGAGGCGCGCTCCACTCATGCATCGCAACTGTACACGCAGGCAATCCATTGCTGCGCCCGCCATTAGCCTGCCATCCTGATTTTATTTTTTCCCGACCACCTTTATCACGCATCGTTGCACCACACCGCCCACAGGTCTGAAACTGATCAATGCGCAAAATCCAACGCGTATCAAGGTTGCTAAATTCTCGGGTCAAGGCATCCATGTAGGCCGACGTCTGGATGCCATAATCACGATAAATGTTTTCAGAGGTTTTAATATCTAAGACGCCAAATTTACCGTCAATTTCCGCCATCGCATCAATCGTGCCGGCATATTTATGCTCTGCATTCATGATTCGCCGCTCAACGTGTTCTGGATTTACTTTTAATTTAATTCCGCTGGTCTTTAAAAATTCTAAAAATGCACGCACGGAGGGGAGTATGTTCACCGGAATATTGCCAGGCCGTTGTCCGACAAGAATCTTTTCGATAGCCTCATGGACTGCCGTACCCATCTCTGCTGACTTAGCACTTATTTCTTTGGCCCGGGCAAAGCCCACGTCTGCATAAAACTTTAACAAGGCCGGCTTGGCCTTCATATCGACGATCCGAGTCACACGAGGATACCACAAGCCATCAATACTGTACCCACACTGATCTTTAAAATCCTGTTCACTAGAAAATTCGGCGTACGCCATGCGTACAAGTGTATCAAGAAATCGAACGGGCCGCACGCTTTCGCGGACGACCCGAACGCTTTGAGAAGCGAGAGACTTAGCACTCTGACTCTTCGCCCTCGACGGCCTCTGCTGGGTGGTTAGAACGCCACCGACACGCCGTCTTCGTCACGAACTGACCGAGTTCATTCCGATGCGGAATAAATCGAGAAAACGGCGGAAGACGTTCCAGGCTACCACGCCGCCTGAAACGCACGACCATGATGGTCCCACAGGTCGGCTTGGGAATCCGCATCGGCCGATACCGCGGCGAACCAGCATAGACCGCCTCCATCCGAGCGACCTTATGCAACTGCTTACTGGTGAGCATTCTCGACCACCTCCGTTTTCTGCTGAGAAAGTTCACCGGCCTCTCGCGCTGCCGTTGCCGAACACCTCGGCGGGGGAACGAGCGAACCGCGATCTTCGTCGCACGCAGAACCGTTCCGCGATGCTCCGACAGCTTTCCGAAAAGCGATCACGGAAAGTATCTCATCTAGATGCAGCATGCCACACCTCCACAAAATAATATCAATAGCGTATACACCTGTCTAGGATTGAACAGCTTGTCAGCCTCAAGGGAAGTGGGCTTTCGCAATAGTATATCCTTCGCACAATATATCTTTTACGATGGATATATAGGAAGAGAATCCTTAAAGAATCCGGAAATAATTCTCTAGCAGAACAACTACCCTCCAACTACAGCGCCTTTTTAATCAGATCAAATACAAATCCGATAACGGATATCAGTGCGTGGCCAATCGCCTTTAAAATACCAAAAAAATCGATTCCGGCATTGGTACCAAGCCAACTGTTAACCTTGGTGGCTCCGTTTTTCGCTCCATTTACGATTCCATCAACATCACTAGTTGACGAGGCTCCAAGCCCCCCTGTGACGGCCTGGTTTAGCAAATCGCCGACTGTGTTTGTGGTTGTTGCGGCATACGGTGACTGACTTGTCGTACCGTTATATTGAATGGCGGCGTGGGCGTTACCAAGGAATAACGAACAACTTATAACTGATAACAAAAAATATCGATTAAGTTTCATATGTGTTTAGTATATCTCCGTTGTTATGAGCTGTCAGTTATAGGTTATAAGTTACATTACATATAATCCAGCGGATTGAGCGTCAATCCAACCGGCACGAGTCCGGCTCCGGCAATTGCCTTGAGTTGGACGGTTGAGCCTAGATATACGCCAAAGTGTAAGTGCGCACCAAACGCATAGCCGGTTTTACCGGAATACCCAATAATATCGCCGCGCTTTACTACATCACCCGCCTTCACGTTTTGCTTCGAAAGATGACCATAGAGCGTCGCCAGACCATTTTCGTGCTTGATGACAATATATCGGCCGTATTGCAGCTTACCGTTGTTCCCTGCTGCAAAAATCGTCCCATCAGTAGCGGCTAATATCGGTGTTCCAACCGGTACACCAAAGTCGATTCCGTTATGAAAACAGGTTTTTTTATAGAGACGGCAGGCGTCCGGAGTTTTACCATAGCCCTGAGTCATCACCGCTTTTGAAATCGGATCAGCAAGCATTCCAGGCCGCTTTGATGGAAGCGCCGAGGCTCCATACGTTTCACGCAGCTCAGCTTCAATGTCGGCAATCTCATCACTAATGCCCTGCTGTTGCTTTTCAAGCTCGCTTACGAGCTTTTGATAATTAGCCTCTTTATTTTTAGTGTCCGTCAGTAATTTTTGCTTATCAGCAAGTTGCTCTTCGGCAATTGCTTTTTTTACGCGAAGCGCCTCACGCTCCCGCTCAACAGAGGTTTTTTTCTGAGACTGCTGTCCTAATTGATCAGATAAACTTTGCTTAAGCTCTCGAATTTGTGCAACCTGTTCAAGCAGTCCGTCGTTAAAATCAGACAGAGACTGCGTCTCGGCCAGTGTCTCAGCCAGACTCTTGTCGTTCATAAACATATATAACAACCCATCAGTGCTGCGCGCCTGGTATTCTTGCAGTAAATTGGCAACCGCGGCCTGCTTTAACGTAATCGACTGCTCACTCTGTGTTATTTGACCAGAGATAGATTGAATTTCTAGGGTTAATTTATCAACCGTTATTTCGCTGGCCTGAATACCAAGTTTTGTCTTTTGGACGCTATCGTCAATCCGAGTCACCTCCTGTTTAAGCGTCTTTCCTTGTGCAGATACATCAGTCAGCTGCGACTGCGCCGTTATAAGTTGTTTCGTGATCTCATCAAGTTGCTTTGCTTTTTGATCAATTGCAAACTGTAAATCCTCTTGCGTAGCAGCCGCCGCACTAGAGAGCTGATAACAGACAAAACACAATATAAACAAAGCAAAGAAAAATTTCCGCAGAGTTGTTACGTGGTTCTTAGGCATTGGTGGTTACATTCAGCCAGCTTGCAGCTTAGTCAGAGCAATTTCGATACGGCGTAGCGACTCAGACTTGCCCAGTGCAGCGATAATAGGAATGGGCGGTGGCGAGGCCTCTTTACCGGATACGGCAACACGCAGTGGCCACAACAAGTCGCCCTTACTCGCCGGATTAGCCAGCGCCATAATCTTTGGCTCGAGCGCCTCGAAGGTAAACAACTGATCGGGCAATTCTTTTAGTAACTCTACGCAGCGCTGTAAGTTTTCAGCGGCTCCGGCGGGCGTAGACTTTTTCCACGCAAGTATTGATGCGGCGTACTCCGGGAGTGTAAAGAAAAATCCGGCAGACTCTTTAAAATCTCCGAGCTTAATCATACGTTCGCTAACAAGCGGGATAACGCGCTCAAGCATTTGCGCACCCCACTGCGGATCGCTAAATCCACCTTCCACGAGCAATCGAGCCAGCTCACCGGGCGGAAGTTGCTTTAGATAGTGCTGGTTAAAATAATCTAATTTTTCTTTATCAAATTTTGCACCGCCTTTTTGCACTCGTTCAAGAGAAAATTCCTTTACGATTTCAATAAATTCTAATACCTCACGATCGCCGGTCGGATGCCACCCAAGCAGCGCCAAAAAGTTAATCATCGCCTGCGGCAGATACCCTGCATCGCGATATTCCTTAATAGAAGTTCCCCCGTCGCGCTTACTCATTTTGCCCTTTCCTGTGGCACTTAAAATTACGGGCAGGTGCGCATATTCCGGCAGCGGAAAACCAAGCGCCTGCCCAATCGCCACCTGCTTAGGCGTATTGGCTAAATGATCATCTCCGCGAATTACATGCGTAATCTGCATCTGATAATCGTCAACCACAACGGCAAAATTATAAAGCGGCTCTTTAAGGGATTTTGCAATCACAATATCGCCGCCAAGCGCGTTATCAAACTCAACACTGCCGCGAATTATATCGTGTATTTTAATTTTCTCCGGCGGAACTTTAAAACGAATAACCGCCGCCTTTCCCTCGGCCAGATTTTTCATCATATCCAGCTCCGTCAGCGAACGACACTTGCCGTTATATTTCGGTGCCTGTCCATCTGCGCCCAAGCTCTGGCGCTGCGCCTCAAGCTCTTCTTTAGAACAAAAACAGTAATACGCCTTATGTTCCGTTAATAATTGCTGCAAATACTGCGCATACGACTCCAACCGTTGCATTTGTCGGTACGGACCAAACTCCCCTTTCTCTGATCCGTCGGGCATAACGCCCTCGTCAAATTGTATGCCGAGCCACTTAAAACCACTGAGAATATCCTGCTCTGATTCTTTAGTTGATCGGGCGACATCGGTGTCCTCCATACGCAACACAATCGTACCGCTAGCAGCGCGCGCGAATAATACATTAAAGAGCGCCGTCCGCGCAGTGCCGATATGCAAATTACCCGTCGGAGACGGGGCCATGCGAACACGAATAGGTTTTTTGTCGGCTGAGGTCATGAATAATATGTATTACACTCCGGCTACGGCAAAAATATCACGCGCAACATCGGCAGCGGCCATTGGCTTATAAAACGCCTTTGCAGACTCGCTCATCTTTTGGGCGAGCTCAGGAGCGTCAAACATCTTTTGAATCTGAGTGATGACCAAGCCAATCAGCAAATTCGGCTCCTCAATAACAACGCCGGCGCCAGCACGGGCATACGCATAGGCATTTTCGAATTGATGATTATTGGCCGAACTTGGAAGCGGCACGAGCAAGGCCGGTTTACCGTTTGCCGCAATCTCAAAAATTGAACTACCAGAACGCGACACAACAAGATCAGCAGCGCCAAAGGCAGCCGCCATCTGCCGGTCAGCCAAGAATGCCACTGGACGATATCGCGCGAGCACCTCCGGTCGGAAATATTTAGTTACAAAGGCAAATTCTTTTGTATACTGCTCAAAATTTTCCTTACCAATCTGATGGATAATTTCAAACTGCGAAAGTAATACCTCGGCATTACTAAGCACGAATTCGTTTAATATCTGCGCACCTTGCGATCCACCCACAACAAATACAACGGGCTTTTCATCAGCTAACCCAAACACCTTGCGACACTCTGCCGAGCTTTGAGTATTAATCACCGCCTCGCGTACCGGAAGCCCAACAACATTCACCTGCGTATGTGTTTCAAAATATTGTTTAGCACTTTCAAAGGCAAGCTCAACAATCTGGGAATGCCGTGCGGATACTTTATTTGTAAGCCCTGGCACAGCATCAGACTCATGAATAATTACCGGAATCCGGTACCAGCGGGCGGCAAAAATAATCGGCAGTGTGCCCGGCCCAGACTTTGAGAACAACACCTCGGGCATGAAAAAATACAACTTAACAAGGGCAACAAAAAATCCCCAGAAAAACTTGAAAAAATCTAAAAAATTAAGAACTGACGCATAGCGACGTAATTTGCTGCTAGGCACCGTTGAAATTCGAATATTATTCTGACGCAGATAGTCAGCGTATCCGCCCGGATCACCAAAATATCGCAGATCTAAATCAATTTTTTTCTCAGCAGCCTGTTTCTGCAATGTTTGCGCAACCGAAACCAGCGGATACATGTGTCCGCCCGTTCCCCCGCCAACTAAAAGAATATGGGTCTTTGCCATAAAAGCTAGATATATTTTACCGCATATTTGCTATTCTAGGTATTGACATAATATATCATATATGATATATTAGTGCTGTAGCCTCAACAGAAACCTGGAGGGAGAATTATGGATACGACAACGCAGCAGCGAGCCAAGCACCCGGAGCAGACAGACGACGAGGTCTTTCTGACCAATGCGTCAGATCTCGTGGATCCAGCGGGCGATGGCAGAAGCGCATGGGAAGCAACCGGATGGAAGAGCAAGCGCCGAGGTATGCAGGCCTTCGATTCGAACGGTCAGCCGCTGAAGGACGGGCTCATGTTCCCGATCTTCGTGCGCCGCGCAGAGCTGGTCGCTGCCGGACTCGATCCGGACAACCTCGAGATCTGGCCCAAGCCCAAGTCGCAACTCGGTCGTCGGATCCCGGGTCTCGGACGGAACATCGAGAACGTGTGAAGCAACTAGGCCCCTGACAGGCCGGGACAAAGCTCCCGGCGGAAACGTCGGGGGCTTTGTTATTTAATAAAAAACACGATGTATGCCATGGCATACATCGTGAACCTTCCGCATTGCGCACACCGGCGGAAGAGATATTTTAAAAGCTACGCGAAAAAATCAGGGTTTTGCTCATAGGCGGCACTAAAAGGTACCCGTGCCGATCTTGGGCAAAACCCTGATTTGCTTTTATCTCGTAGTGTATTTTGAAATATTGATAACGATTCCCATCATAGCAAGAAACACCGCCAAATTCGTTCCTCCATAACTAATAAATGGTAATGTCGTACCAGTCAGCGGCAATAGCCCGGTCATTGCGCCTACGTTAATAATGACCTGCAAGCTAATAATGGTTGCGAAACCAATAAGAAGCAATCTACCAAATGGATCAGCTAAAAAACGCGCAACAATGAGCATGCGTATAACAAGAATGGCAAATAATCCAAGTATTATGAGCGAGCCGGCAAATCCAAACTCTTCTCCGGCAACTGCAAAAATAGAGTCCCCGATTGCCTCCGGCAACCGAGCTTTTATCGTCGACTGGCCATACCCCACGCCAAAGAATCCACCAGAACCGATCGCCGTCTTTGCCTGCAGCAAATGATACCCCCTACCCGATGCATCAGCCTCGGGATTTAAATAGCTAAGCACACGGGCAGTACGATACGGCGTAATCGCTACAATCAGGCCGATAGAAATAATGCCTGCGCCGATAATCGCCCCTAGATACTGCAACTTTGCGCCGCTCATAAAATACATCACAAGCGCAACGGCAATCAGCATTACAACCGGGCTCGTACTATGCTGCAAAATTAAAATCCCCGAAACAAATGTAAGCACGGCGGCAAATGGCAGCAGTCCCTGCTTCCACGATTGCTGCCGATGATCTTTAAATGCAAGCCAGCTGGCCAAGTAGATAATCAAGGTAAGCTTAAGAAGCTCTGCGGGTTGAAACGAAAAAGGGCCCAAGTTAACCCAGCGGGTTGCGCCATTTATCGTAAGACCCAGCGGCGTAAACACAAGCAGCAAGCAGACAATTGATGAGAGCAGTAATGCGATACTCACCGCACGCCGACTATACACGCCGTAAAATAATTTTGCCGCCACGAAAAATCCGGCAACGCCCAGCAGCAGACCAAAATACACCTGATGCTTCAGATAATAATACGTATCTCCAAATTGAGTGGCGCCAAGATTTGATGAGGCGCTGGCCAGAATAAGCAGCCCAAATAGTGTCAGCAAACCAACACAGAGCAGGATAATATAATCCGGAGCGTGGGCTTTACGAAGAGGGGTCAGGAGCATTATGCACGTTTTAAAATCTTACCGTTACGCGCGGCTTGAAACACGCCATCTTTAACCGACAGTTCGCCACCTACAATCACATTAACCGCACGCAAACTTCGGTGTCGCCCGTGTTCCGCCGGAATTTCTTGCAGCATTGTGATATCCGCAATCGCCCCCTCCTGAATGACGCCGCGATCCGTAAACCCCATAAACTGAGCCGGCTTTGACGTAATCTTGTTAATCGCCCACTCAAGAGCGAGTCCGCGCTCAAGCGCAATTTCTATAAACTTTGAAAACGTCTTAAGAGCTCGTTCGTTTTCAATAACATTGCGACTCTCAAGCAGGCTCGGACTATTTGAAGCAACAAATGCCTTGTCGGTCATAAGCGCATCAATTGCCATCGCATAATTAATATTTTTCTTAAAAACAACGGCTTTTAATTTCGTAAATTGCATGAGGTTTAACAAACCTTGAGCCGTATCAACCTCTTGCGCCAGAGCATATTCACTGAGCGTTTTGCCAATGCTGTAATCAAACCCAGGCGCACGAGCCACGACAACCTCATCGCCTTTCACCTGCGCAAACACCTTTTTAAGCTCATCAGCACGCTGCGGATCCTTCACTACAGCCTGCATCTGCTCAAGACTGCCCTGTTGTGCCCATTCTGGTAACAGCGTATAGATAGGAACAATGCTGTAATCAAATGGATACGCGTCAAACACTACGGGTGCAGTCGTGCTTCGAATCATCTCAAGCGCCTTAGTAAACTCTGCCTCGCTGCCCTTAATTGGCCGGAAGTGACTAATCAGCGTCTTAATCCCCGTCTCTTGAGCAAGCGCAATCGTCTCTTGCACAGCAGCAAAAATACCTTCTGTTTCACTGCGAAGATGCGTTGTGTATATACCATTAAAACGCGCAGCGATACTGGCAATAATCTTCAGTTCATTATACGGCGTACCGCGTGCGTGATTATATGCAAGCCCGGTCGAAACTCCAATCGCTCCCTGCTCAAGCGCCTGCCGGATTATAGAACTTAAGACTTGCAATTCATCTTCGGTTAAATCACGAATCTGCTCACCGATCAATCCGCGCCGCGCCGTTGAATGACCAACCAACGTTGCAAAATTTACTGCGGGCGCGATCGTCTGGAGCGTCCAGAGGAGCTCTTCCATCGTATGCCAGTTAACATTTACCAGATTGATGTCAGCCCATTTACGAATAGATTCAAGCGTTCCCTTAATAAGAGGCGCGAGAGAACTACCGCAGTGACCACCCACAATCGTCGTAACACCTTGTAGTAAAAAATCCTGCTGAGCCGGATCAGTAAATAAACTTAAGTAGTGGTCGGAATCAGTATTTACATCGATAAACCCAGGCGTCGTGATCATGCCCGACCCATCAAGCACAATATCAGCCTGAGTTGAAGTCAAAGTTCCCAGCGCAGCAATACGATCATTTTTAATTAAAATATCAACGGGCTCACCGGGCTTGCCTGTGCCATCAATCACTATGCTCCCTTTGATCAAAATTGTCGCCATTGCCTTAGTATATCATGAGCGCTCTTGGCATTTTATTCAGCGATCAGAAGTCCGCGATGCGCTTCGTTAAAATGATTATAAAAATAATTTCTACGACTCCCGGCCGGCAGGGTAACCGTAAAACTTTCACCGGGTGCAAGACCGTAGCCGGAACTAAACGTTGGCTGATCGAGTGGGGCTCCAATCGGCCAAAGTAAACCTGAACTTTTATTAACAAACAATATAGTCCGCTCAGCCGCAGAAAGACGTACTGTAGCAGGACTAAAACCTGTTTTTGTATACGTTACAATACTCACGGATGGCGCCGAGTTAAGCCGAGGTGAACTAGAGGAAAATGCAGATGCACCCGCAGCACCCACCGAGACACCTTTGGGCGGAGCCGACGGAGACCCGGTTATAGTGACCTTATTCGATATCGGTTGATTCGGATAATACGTCTCGTTCACATCCTGCCGCTGGTTAAAAAACTTTGCGGCAAACAAAAACGCAATAATAATCGCAACAACAAATCCGACCTCGACAATAATTGCTATAGAACCACGCGATCCGCTGAGCTTCATAGTAATTCAGTATACCCCCACACCAAAGTGGCGTATAGCCTTCTTTCAGGGAAAAATAATTAATTTTGGTGTGGGGGTATACAACTAAAAAGGACTCGCGCGTATAGCAGCGAGTCCGGCGATTGGCGGCTGTGGAATGCATCAGCACGTCAGAGACT
Source organism: uncultured Candidatus Saccharibacteria bacterium (assembly GCA_964641225.1). Lineage (GTDB taxonomy): Bacteria > Patescibacteriota > Minisyncoccia > UBA6257 > 1-14-0-10-44-23 > JAHFLF01. The sequence continues at coordinate 565 of CAZXKC010000005.1, read as the reverse complement.
ATGGCAATTGCCAATTGTCAGGTCCTCTTCCCGCGCGTTCAAGAGGAGGGGTAGCTAGCGCGGGCTGGGCTGGGGTTTCTAGGACAGATCATCTCCTAGCGCTACATTACTTTGATTTCAAAACGGGTTCGACCAGGGGGTCGAAGTATGTAGCGCAACCCAGATAGATTCTCGTGTCGTCAGGCCCACTGGCCTGACGACACGAGGTCGTACGTATAAAATAGACGAAAACGACTGAAAAGTCAAGAAACTAAGGTTAAAGAAAGGCCCCCGACGCGCGTTGCGCACCGGGGGCGGAATTCCGAGCCTGCCACTAGCAGCTCGGGGGAAGAGCGAGGCCTCGCCGCTTGAAGTAGACGACGAGACCGAGAATCGCGAACGCGCCCAAGCCGGACCATGCGGCCGGAGGCAGAGGCACTGCGGCGGCCGAGAACTGGGTCGTCTCGATGCGCACCATCGGCTTGTAGGGCGACCAGTTGGTGTCCAGGCGGAAGGTGTTCACTCCGCCCACACCACCATCAGTGTAGTTGCTGCATACCACCGGCTCAACCGATGTCTGAATAGC
>CAZXKC010000004.1:0-97843 GCA_964641225.1 uncultured Candidatus Saccharibacteria bacterium | reverse complement strand
TTTGTAATATTGTCGGGCGCCGCAGCAGGGGCGCCCGAAACTTTTTCATTGACATTTTTATAATAAAAGTATATCTTGACCACGCCGTTAAACCCAAGGAGAGCTAGAGCATGCCGACTGTATTCGTGATGGGCATCAAGGACCAGCGCGGAAACGCGGAGGCGTTGATCAAGAAGATCATCTCTTCGGTGGACACGCTCAAGGTCACCGCCGACCAGGTCGACGTCCTCTTCATCGAGGCGACGAGTCTGGCTAGCCCGCCGGTGGTGATGGTGCAGGTTTCCATGCTCGACAAGCCGGAGCGGCGGGATCAGGGCTTCGTCAATGGCCTCGCCTGCACCGTCAAGGGGCGGATGGAGGCGGTGCTTGGGAGGGGGTACCGCATCAAGTGCACCGTCGGCTTCGTGCCCGTCTGGGCAACTGCCGGACGGTAGGTCGTTTCGCGTTTCGGGCGCACCGCAAGGTGCGCCCGAGCCATTTTCATATTTATAGCCCGCTCTACGGCTCTTGTATGTACAATGCTGCAGTTGTTTCTAGTGTGCGGGTGAGTTTTTGCGTCGCGTTATCAGGGAACACGGTTGCGGTTAAAGAGATGTGAACTGTTTTGCTTGCACCGCTACTAAATTCTGTAAATGTGAGATCATTGATCTGAATATTAGTCGTTGAAAGAGTAGAAAGAGCTGACGGATTAACTCCGTCGTCATCGGTTTGCGTGATGCTGTGAGCGCCTTCGTCAAAGGCGAGTGTTTTAGTGGCGCCGGGCGTTGAGCTTGCTAGTACAAGCGTGTGCGCATCTAGCAGTGTGAAGCCCGAGGCTTCGTGAACCAGTCGCTGCATCGTGGTCATCAAAAATCCCATTTCACTCGTTGCCTTCGAAGAGGAAGATTGGCGATTTTGTACGTTGGTGACGGTAATGAGAATTGCGGCAAACATACCAACGATCACTGCAGTGAGCGCAGCGTAGATCATCAGCTCGATCATGGTGAATCCGCGCGAAGCACGGGGAGGTGATAGTCGGGAAGGCATTGATTTAGTATAGCATTTCGTTTTCACTATACACTATCAACAATAACCCATAGCTTGCTGCACTACACCGCCGTCGGGTCGAACAAAAAGATAGCGAGTGTTTTTGCGATAACTTTAATATCAAGTGCCAGTGAAACGTTCTTAGTATAGTACGCGTCGAGCTCTAATTCTTTCTTGAACGACAAGCTGCTCGCGCCATTAACCTGTGATAATCCGGTGATGCCGGCTTTGTGCCAGGTTAAAAATGAGTATTCGGTAGGGTACTGTGCTACCTCAACTGGTTCGTGCGGTCGCGGTCCGACAAGAGAAAGATCGCCGCGTAGAACATTAATAAATTGTGGCACCTCATCTAATCGGAATTTGCGGATCACTTTGCCGACACGGGTGAGACGCGGGTCGTGTTTCATCTTAAAAAACGGTCCGTCTGCGCGTTCATTGAATGGCTGCAAAAATTCTTTTTTCTCGGCCGCGCCATCCATCATTGAGCGAAACTTGTAGAGCTTAATCGTTTTACCGCGGCTGACTCGGTCAAGAGAGACGAGTACAGGCCCCTTGCTATCCAGCTTGATTGCAAGGGCTACGATAGGGTATGTAGCGGCAAAAAGACCTACGCCGACGATGCTCCCGAGTAAATCAAGCCCGCGTTTAAGTCCGCCGTATGATGCAAGCGGCGAAATATCCTTATATAAAGCTAACTCAGCTCTTTGTAGCGGCACTGCAACCTCCCCAGGTGCTGTTTGTCGAGACATTTCCAATTTATTATACCACAAAGTTCATGCCGTCGAGGCAACATGCATACATGGCCTCGCGGCATGCGCGATACTACTTAATTATATTGCGCCATGCGGCGCATAAGGATATAGTAACGGCATGAAAGTTGCCCTTGTGCATGATTATTTGAACCAGATTGGTGGCGCAGAGCGTGTATTAGACGTGCTTATGCAGATGTATCCTGATGCCCCTATTTACACGTTGATGCACGATTCTGGCAAAACGCTCGGTAAATACGAAGGGCGAGTCAAAGGAACGAGTTTTTTGGACTTTCAGTTTGCTCGCGATCACCATCGGCTTTTTATCCCGCTGATGCCGCTTGCCGCACGCAGTATTAATTTAGGAAGTCGGTACGATCTGATAATTTCCACGAGCGCTGGTTTTGGTAAGGGGATTCGCTACAACAAAAAGACCACAAAACATATTTGTTACGTGCATACTCCGCTGCGCTATGCGTGGGAGACAAAGACGTATTTCAGCAGTAAAGCGCTCCGGTTTTTTGGTGCACCGGCGTTTTGGTATGTCCGGCGATTCGACTACAAAGCCGGGCAGAAGCCGGACGTACTGATCGCCAATTCTGAGTACATCGCCGACAAAATCAAAAAGTATTATGGGCGGGATGCTCAGGTAATTTACCCGCCTGTCGATACCTCGAAATTTTACTTTGACCCATCTGCTTCTACTATCACCTATAACCTATCACCTATAACCTCCCCAATCAGTTCGCATTATTACCTCGCGCTTGGCAGACTGCTTCACTACAAACGCTTTGATGTAGTTATTGATGCGTTCACGCAGCTAAAATTACCGCTCAAAATTGTTGGCGCAGGGCCGCTTTTTGGCGATCTGCAAGATCGCGCCAAAAAGCGGGACACGCACAACATTTCATTTCCAGGATTTGTAAAAGATGACGCCGAGCTGCGCGCCCTCTACAACGGTGCCCGTGGATTTATTATGGCCAACGAGGAGGACTTCGGCTTAGTGATGGCCGAGGCGCAGGCTTGTGGCGTACCGGTCATTGCCTATGGTGCAGGCGGAGCGCTGGAGATTGTTCAGGAAGCCGAATTAGGAAGTAGGAATAAGGAATTAGGCGCAGGGCGTCATCCTGAAGCCCTAGGGCGACCGGGTACGCCCGGGCTAGCCGAGGGATCTCATTCGGTCTCCACCGGCATCTTATTTAAAGACCAGACGCCGGAGTCGCTTATCGAAGCCGTAAAAAAAATTGAGAAAATAAATTTCGATAGAAAAGAGATTAGCGAGCAGGCGCAGCGTTTTAGCGTAAAAAGTTTCGAACAAGGAATTCGGCGGGCGATAGAGGAGCTCGTTTAAAAGAGCAGACCCCGACGCGAGAGCCGTCGGGCTGCTCATCGTCGGGGTCTTTACTGCTGCGGAGTTCAGAGGTCGAAGATGTTCTTCACCGTCTCCTCAGGCATCGACCACATCTTCAGGTCGACCCTGCGCTGGAGCTGGGTGAATTTCTCGCCCTCTTCGAGACACTCTTCTTCGGCAATCGCTTCGCCGTCGCGAAAGATGACGATCTCGACCGGAGGGTTCGTGTCGGAGCCCGCCATGACAACCAGGCACCATCCCTCAGGAACCTCTTCCTCGAAGAGAGTTACGATGAAGTCGTCGTTCGTCTCGCATGCGATCCGGCTTGCTTCCTGCTGCGCCAGAAGTGTCGGATTTTTGATTCCTTTCGCGGTCCTCACTAATTCCTCCTCCCAGCCGATTCAGGTCGGCCCCTCCGCTTGGCGACACGCCTTACGGGACGGGTATATTATAGCACGGATATGCATATATTGTCAATAGTTTACGGATGTAGTAAAAATGAGGCTTCCCGGCAGTCGGCAGGCTGGCCCGGGTTTTTGGCGGCCGCCAAAAACCCGGCCGTAATTCGTAATTCCTTATTCCTCATTCGACTTTTTTAGCTGCTCTTGCAAAAAAGCTCGCAATGCTGTATATTCTGTCTATTCCACCAACCCGAACGCCACGAGGGTTTTGGAGCGACAGTACATACTATCGGGCGCACATGAACTCTTTTGTATTTTGTGCGCGCCCTCGAGGCGCGTTTTCGTTTACTATAAACTATCAACTATAACCTATAAACTAATCATCATGTCCGACGACACAAAGAATCCGAAGGTAGAGGCAGAAGAGATTGCAGCACCGGTTAACCCGGTTGAATTAGCATTGTACGAAGAGATGGCTAAGGTTGGCGTACTGTTTGGTCGCCGTCGCAGTAAGAGCAACCCGAAGATGAAATCGTTTATCCACACAACGCGTGGTGGTTTTGATGTAATCGACTTGGCACAGACCAAAGCCGGTATTGAAAAGGCTCAGGCGTTTTTGAAAGAGCTCGTGAAGAAAGGTCAGACGCTTCTTATTGCGGGTACGACTCCAGCCGGTCAGGGACCAGCAACAAAGTTTGCCGAGAAATATGCGCTCCCAAACGTTACCGGTCGTTGGCTCGGTGGTACGCTCTCAAACTTTGAAACCCTCAGCAAGCGAATTCAGCACTTGATCACTCGTAAGGCCGACAAAGTTGCCGGCAGACTCGATAAGTACACCAAAAAGGAGCGCGTCGTAATCGATAAAGAAATCGAGCGCCTCACCAAGCTTTTTGGTGGTCTTGAAAAGATGAACATGATCCCAGGAGCATTGCTTGTTATCGGTGCACCAGCTCACAAGACGGCTATTCTTGAAGCCAAACGTGTGAAGATTCCTGTGATTGCCATTGCCAACACCGACTCAAACCCGGATTTGATTGATTATCTGATTCCGGCAAACGACAGCTCAGTCGGTTCTATCGAATACATTCTTGCCGAGCTCGATAAAGCGATCGCGCAGGGAATCAAGGAGAAGGCAGTTGCAGCACCCGTTGCCGTCTCGGCAAAGCCGAAGGCCTAGCGACTCGTTGCTTGGTTACGTAGTTGCCTAGTTGCTTAGGCAGAAAATGCGGTGGTATAATCTTTGTGTTTTTCCTAACTAACCAAGTAACCAACTAACTAAGTAACTAAATCTATGGCAGCACAAGACGTTGCAAAATTGAGAGAGGAAACTGGCGCAGGATTAATGGACGCTAAGCGCGCGCTCGACGCCGCAGGCGGGGACTTGGAAAAGGCAAAGGCAGCTTTAATGGCTGCTGGAGCTGCTAAGGCAGACAAGAAGGGCGATCGTGTGACGGGTGCCGGTCATTTTGAGGCCTACATTCACTCAGGCCGCATTGCCGTGCTTCTAGAGATCTACGCGGAGACCGACTTTGTGACTCGCGGAGAGGTGTTTCGTGAGGCGGCTAAAAATATTGCAATGCAGATTTCAGCAACCGCTCCGGCGACCGTTGAAGAGCTGTTAGCTCAGCCGTATCTGCGCGATGACAAGATGACCATCCAGGAATACCTTAAAAGCGTCATCGTTAAAGTTGGCGAGAACATCAAAATCAATCGATTTACCCGGTATCAGCTTGGTCAGTAATTATGTATGGAATTTACCGTCTGCATTGCGTGAGTACAAGCAATGGCGGTATGCGCCATATTATTTAAGTAAATTGCGCCTATTCGGCGCTTAAGGATATAATAATGGCATGTTCGACTTCATAACTCACATAATCTTCGTTGCATCGCTGATCGTAATGGTCTATTTGTTTGCGCGGGCGCTCCCACGCATTGCAGATGATCCGACCGCCGCTCCGTCAAGCGCTTTTGATAAGCTGGTTGACCGGTTGCCGCTTGAGCAGGTTGATAACGTGCTGGTGCATATGCTTGAAAATATGCTGCGCAAAGCACGCATCTTAATTGGTAAAATCGACGCGGGGATTAATCGCAACCTCGATCATCTGCGGAAACACTCGCCAGTTCTTAGGGAAAAGCAGGGTGCTGCACTCAAAGAAAAAATGGAGCACATGGCCAGCGTGATGAGTGACGAGGATAAAAAGTAGAGAGCCGGTGCGGGTCTTTATTTTTTTGAAGAAACACGGTATCCTCGTCTAGTGGAAATGGGCAGATGGCAGAGCGGTCAATTGCATCTCGCTGTAGACGAGACGCCTTTATGGCTACGGGGGTTCGAATCCCTCTCTGCCCACAAAATAAAAAGCGCCTATCATGCGCGTATTTTTTGTTATGAAAATTGAAGTGCCTCGCTCGGACCCGCATCGCGGATGAGTGAGGCACTAGCCGCCGGCGACGGCCGGACGGTGCTGCAGGCGCACGGGTCATCCCATCCTCCCATCAGTTCTTGCTCCCGTTCTCGCTTGCTACGGGCGTCGGTTCGGGCTCCTTCTTGAGCACCTCCTCGACGTCGGCGATGTGATCGGCATACTCGCTGTCGCTGATATGCCTAAAGCCGTCTGGCAGCAGGGCAAGGCCCTTACTGTGCAGATAGCAGATCGCCGCTACGCGCGTTACGAGTCCTTCCGTAACGAGCTTGGCTACCCGATGCTTCGGGTCACTGGGGTTGGTCGTCGACATTTTGATCACCTCCTTCCATGTCGTTTGACCACCCATCCGTACCCGTCTTTAGAATACCACCCTCGAAGGCAATGTTGTCAATTTACTGATTTTAAGCTTAAATAGATGCACGCCACCTTAGCTCAGCTGGTAGAGCAACTCTTTTGTAAAGAGAAGGTCCCCAGTTCAAGTCTGGGAGGTGGCTCATGGTATTATAGCGATATATGCAATACATCGTTTGGGCAGGTGCCGCGATTGCTTTTCTTGCCTATATTCCTTTGCTTCTCGATATCTGGCGTGGCAACATAAGGCTTAACATCGCGACCTGGTTAATATGGTCCTTTGTAGATGCCGTTTTATTTTTTGCACTTTTGGCGAACAACGCGAGCGCATTCCTCGCGGGTGCTTTTGAAATTGGGAACATTGTCGTGGTTTTATTTATTCTCAAAGGAGGCGAGTGGCGTTGGCGTTCATTCGAAACAACTGTTTTGGTAGGAGCAATTATTTCTCTGGGCGTTTGGTACTACGTGAGTGCTTTTGCGGCAACGCTAACGATTGTGGTTATAAAATATTTTATCGCTATCGCCCCGAGCCTGCGCGACGCCTATAGCAAACCAGAAAGGAAACAGTTTTTGCCGTGGTTGATGTATTCTCTTGGTGGTTTGCTCAGTGTGATTGGTGGTGGCTCTTGGACGTTTGCGAATAGTTTTTATCCGACTGTTTCTTGTCTTGCAAACGGGGCCATGGCGGTCTTGCACGCTCGCGACAAGAAGGGATAGTCGAATCTTTGCATTTTTTAGCTATTCAGGTATTATTTGTTTACCATTTTCGCCTATGGTGGAATAGTGCCGATGTAGCTCAGATGGTAGAGCAATTCCATGGTAAGGAATAGGTCGCCAGTTCAATTCTGGCCATCGGCTCAAGCAATGGTCAGTTGAACTGGTAGGCCAGTTTCCCTAAAGGGATTCCGATTTCTGAGTCGCTCAAGCTCTCGCGAAGAAATCGATAGCAATTCTGGCCATCGGCTCAAAAGTATAGTAGTAAGTAGATAGTAGATAAGGGGACGCTTGCAAAAAAAGCGGGGATTATGTATACTATCCCAATCGTTTTAACCTATTTAATTGATGTATGGCCGATTCAAAATTCAGTAAGAACATGATCAAGTTGCGCTGCCCGACGTGCAAGAGCAGCAACTATTGGACGCGCAAGAATAAGAAGCTTGTTGAGCGTAAAATTGAGCTGTCGAAGTTTTGTAGCAAGTGTCGTGCACACACGATGCACAAAGAGACAAAGAAATAAGAGCGTACAGATGATGGCTGGGGTTATACCCAGCCATTGTTGTTAGTTAGGCCTTATACTTAATAGAGTATGCACGACGTCTCCGTCTTCAAACGGAAGGGTTTCACGTTGATCGAGCTTTTGATTGTTATCGGTATTCTTGCTGTGCTTTCAACGGTTACTGTATTAATATTAAATCCGGCAGAGTTATTTCGACAGGCGCGTGATGCGCAGCGTATTAGCGATTTAGATACGCTCACTAAAGTTATTAATTTTATTCAGTTTGGCGGTAAAAGTATCGGTAGTGTAAATAGGGTATATATATCTGCAAGAAATACAGATCCAGCGTGTGTAGCTCCGCCATTACCTACGCTCGTTTTTCCTTGGATATATACCTGTGCAAGCGATGTGTCGTCTCGTGTTGATGGGCAGGGTTGGATACCGATTGATTTTAGTAATCCGCTAGGACGAAACAACGCTCGCGCTGACGCATTCCTTGCTGCGGGTGGCGGTACATTTAGTACCGCAGGTTCGCCGCTAAGCGCGCTGCCGCTCGATCCAAGTAGTAATCTGACCAATGGATTATTTTATTTATACATAACAGGCGGCGTAAGTGCTACGTATGAATTTGCTGCTCAACTTGAATCTCAAAAGTTTTTAGAAAAGGCGCAGAGCGATGGAGGGTATGACGCGACACGGTATGAAACCGGTACCGATTTAACGCTCTGGAAGACCGCCGCCGGGCTTTGATTTTTTTCGCGAAATTACGTAGTATACAAAGAGCGGAGGGGCTAAGCCGCTAGCGGCAGCCCGAACAATCGTTTGCGATTGTTTTAGGGAGCTTCGTTCAATGGTAGGACCGCCGTCTCCAAAACGGCCGACGTGGGTTCGATTCCTACAGCTCCCGCATAATGATTATTGATATGTTTATATTTTAGTTCCATGCAATCGCTTACACGACAGACGCTCAAAATTTTTTGGCAGCATGCGCGGAAATACCGCTGGCAGGTCTTTTTGATTTTCGGAAGTGTTCTCATAGTAACTGCTGTACAAACAGGAGTCGCTACTCTCTATCGTAATTTAGTTGATGTGCTGGCAAGCGGAACAGCGCAGGCTGATATTGCGCCTGCCGTCCATCTCATTTTACTTATCTTAGGAATTAATCTTATAGAGGTTGTTTTTTGGCGCGTTGCCGATTTAACAAATAATTATTTTTTGCCAAAGGTAATGAGCGAGCTGACAAACACCTGCTATCAGTATCTACAACAGCATTCTTACGGGTTTTTTACATCAAAATTTATTGGAAGTTTAGTTACAAAAGTAAAACGAGTTGAGCGTGCTTTTGAAGTTTTTGTGAACCAGCTATTTTTCAGTTTAGGACGCACATTCGTTATCACGGCAATGATTTTAGTTGTTTTGCTGGCACAATATCCGCTGTTTGGTTTTATTATCCTTGGATGGTGTGCTGTATATTTAGTTTTCGTTTATTATTTTGCGCGTTTTAAAATGCCTTATGATATTCGACGTGCGCATGCGGATACGCATACAACTGGAGAACTTGCTGATGGTATTACTAATAACGTAAATCTTAAGGTGTTCACAAGCTATGCTACTGAAAATGGACGTTTTGCAGGGGTTACTGAAAAACAATTTCGAGTTCGGAAAAAAAGTTGGGATATTGGTGTCATCGGCGAATTTGTCCAGGGTCTTTTGGTAGTCGCTTTGGAGTTTTTTGTCGTATACCTTTCTGTGAAGCAGTGGCAGCAAGGACTGATTAGCATCGGAGGCGTGACTCTTTTGCAGGTCTATTTATTTAGAATTATCGAAAAATTGTGGGATACAGGCAAAAACATCCGCGCGCTCTATGAATCGTTGGCCGACGCCAACGAGATGACCGAGCTTCTTCTGAAGCCTCATGACATTAAAGACGTTCCGGGCGCCGTAACTTTGGGGAGCGTGAAAGGCAAAGTTGAGTTCAAAGATATTTCATTCGGATACCATGACGGCTCAGCGGTGCTTGAAAAATTTAACCTGAGCATTAACCCCGGCGAGCGCGTTGCCCTCATTGGTCCGTCGGGTGGCGGTAAGTCAACAATTCTAAAGTTGCTGCTCCGATTCTATGATGTTAACAGCGGTACGATCGCGATCGACGGGCAGGACATTTCAAAGGCAACCCAGGATTCTGTGCGCTCGGCGCTTTCACTCGTGCCGCAAGACCCGATTTTATTCCATCGTACGCTTGCTGAAAATATTCGCTACGCTAAACCCGATGCCACCGATCAAGAGGTTGTTGAAGCAGCGCGATTGGCACATGCACACGAATTTATTAGTAAGTCTCAACACGGATATCAGACCCTTGTGGGTGAGCGAGGCATTAAGCTTTCCGGGGGTGAGCGTCAGCGCGTTGCAATTGCTCGGGCAATTTTAAAAGATGCACCGATTTTAATTCTTGACGAGGCGACCTCGTCGCTTGATAGCGAGAGTGAGATGTTTATTCAGGACGCGCTTAAGAATTTGATGAAGGGCCGGACAACGATTGTTGTAGCTCATCGTCTTTCAACAATCATGCAAATGGATCGAATCGTAGTGATTGCTGATGGTAAAATAATTGAAGAGGGCAAACACGAGGAGTTACTTAAGGCTCAGCAAGGAACGTATCAAAAGTTGTGGAACATTCAGGCTGGAGGTTTTGCTTCTGCGTAAAAAATTATATACTTAAGTCTATAACTAACGTATGAACACATTTTTTCCTTCAAGCGGTTTCGGAGTTGAGCAGGCAATAGGTGGCATCGTCGTATATATCTATCTGGCCTATACCACAATGGTGCTCGCGCGCCGATTGGGCGCAAAGAATCCCTGGTTTGCATGGATCCCGTTTGCTAATTTGTATCTGGCTACGCAAATGGCCGCCTTACCGTGGTGGTGGCTGCTTGGCTTGTTTATCCCATACGTCAACTTTTTTGTGGCCGGATACATCTGGTCGGAAATCGGTAAAAAGTTTGGTAAGCCCTGGTGGCTCGGTGCACTTGTTGCTCTCCCATTTATTGGTTGGCTCGTGCCCGGTTATTTAGTAATCACGACTGGTTCGCATACGCATCATCCGCACGATATGCATAAGACGGTCTAATATATATGCAGATTAACGAGGAGGAGCTGAAAAAGAAGTTGACCCCTGAGCAATACAAGGTATTGCGCGAAAAGGGAACGGAGGTGCCTTTCAGTGGCAAATATGCCACGTCCCATGAAGAGGGAATGTTTGCCTGCGTTGTCTGCGGCAACAAGCTCTTTGCCTCAGATGCAAAGTTTGATTCTGGTACTGGTTGGCCAAGTTTTGATCAGGCGCTTCCCGGAGCCGTTAAATACGAACACGACTCAAAATATGGGATGGAGCGAACCGAGGTGCTCTGCGCCAATTGTAATTCTCATTTAGGCCACGTGTTTGACGATGGCCCAAAGGCAACGACAGGGAAGCGCTATTGTATCAATTCGGTTTGCTTGGAGCTAGAAAAGAAAAAGTAATCTTAAAAGGGAGAGAGCCGGTCGTTCTTCACGAAGCCGGCTCTCTTAGCGTTGTTGGGGCTACAGGGTTGCAGGTTCGAATGCCCTGTCGATCTCGTGTTGCACTGCGTCGCCGTCCTCGGCGGACTGTCGAGGGTCCAGTTGGCAGTCCAGGAAGTACACGAGAGGGAGTTCTTCTCCGACGCGATCTAGGATGACTCTGCGGATGCCTCGATCACGTTTGACTACGGCACTGAACCGAACGATGCGGAGACCATGGCGCGGCTGCCGGGCGGTCTTGGCCATGCGGATCAGGTAACTCTCGGTTTCCAGAAGATCGGTGAGGAAGTAGACCTTCGCTTTTCGCCTCCGAAGATCCCGCAGTCCTTCCCGGTCCAGGACGAGCCGTCCACGGACACCACCGGCCCCCTTATTGTGAGCGACGATGAACGGTTCGCAGGGGAACCTCTGGAGACCCCCGATTTTCCGGGCCAGCGTCTCCGCCAGAGTGCGGCGGATGCCACCGCGGTCGTAGGTCACCACTGCTGCGATAGCGTCTTCCGGGGTAGAGGGCAGCCCTTCCTTGAGCGCCTCTTCCGCCAGCAGGTCCATCAGCAGTTCGGTCGTTTCGTTGAGGGGTTTCTGTAGGTGTGGGTCGTAGATCGGGCGACCGTGCCAGATCGTGATGCCGCAGCCTTCTTTCACGGCTGGTTCGAGAACCAGCGAGAGTAGCGAGGACACGAGGCAGAAGGCCTCGTGGATTCGCAGATGCGTTTCCATGTGAGACATCCTCCTTGGGTCCTGCGCTGGCCACCATGGCCAACACAAATAAACGGTAGCACCGCTAGCAAGAAATGCAATATTGACAGGTGTACCCTCGGTAGGAATCGAACCTACATCAATCCCTTAGGACGGGATTGTTCTAATCCATTGAACTACGAGGGTGTTTGAGGACGGAGCTGCTCTATCGCGAGCCGAAACAAAGTGGAGGCGGTTACGAATGCGGCGGTGGCCGCAACCTTGAGCGACAAGGCCCTGGTACCTCGGCGCTCCTATTTTATAATAAGAGCCGAGGGGCCGCCATCCATTGAACTACAGGGGCGGCTTTTGCTGTGCAGTAATTACATCATTTAAGGGAGCTCATTGTCAATTTGGCAAAAAGCTTGCCGTAGGGTATACTTTTCCTTAACAACGGCTGCGATGTCGACCGTGGCCACTAACCTAACTAATTTTAGTATGGCAAAAGAAGAGATGGAGTTTTATGATGTAAAGTCGAAGGCAAAGTTTAAGTCAGCGGAGTGGAGAATTGAGGAGAAGAACGGCCGTTACTTCGCAGTAACCAAGTCAAACGCCGGTCCGCACGAGTGCTGGAAGGTTGTTTCGAAGGATTTCGGAATGGCCAACATGGGTAAATAAGATTCGTATCTTTCAAAAAACACCTCAAACGGGGTGTTTTTTGATTTGCGATTTGAGAAGCTTGCTAGACTAGTTACTATATTAATAACTCGAAATTATGATACTATTAAATTATGAGAGTTAAGATCACGCGCGCGAATACAGCTTTGCTATTTGCCGCTTTATCATCTCAGGGGCATAGTTCAAAATTTCTTGCTCAATATTTTAACGTTTCCGTGAGAACGATTACTGATTGGAGGGGTGGAAAAAATTCGATACCATCAAGTGTTTTTAAAAAGATGGTTAATCTTGCGGGGATTATTGAAACAATACTGAGCCCTCAATATCTAAAAGATTTTTGGCATATTAAGAAAGCCGCATCAAAAGGTGGTCGAGCGCGTATTAATTTATATGGTAATTTTGGTACGCCAGAAGGTCGTCGACGAGGCGGATTAATATCGGCACGTGAACAAAAAGGATCGCGTAATGGCTTTAAACAATTGAAAAAGATTCGCCAACCACAGTATTCTGAGAAATTGGCAGAATTTTTTGGTATTGTATTCGGCGATGGCCACATTGATAGGTATCAGGTAAGCGTGACAACTAATTCCGAAACGGACTATGAACATGCTCTGTACGTTCAAAGAATTGCTAAAGAATTATTTGGTTTATCGTCAAGGATTCGTAAGAAAAAAGAGCAGTTAGCAGTTGAAGTTGTGTTTTCATCGCGCGCATTGGCATCATTTCTAATGGAGCATGGAGGAGTTGCCGGTAATAAAATGAAAGGGCGATTGATCATTCCTGGATGGATTAATTCAGAAATAAAGTATCAGCGCGCATTTATAAGGGGCTTATTCGATACTGATGGCTGTATTTATGTAGATCGTCACCGAATTAAGAGTAAAGAGTATTATCATCTCGGCTGGACAATTACGAGCAATGCAGATAGTCTAAGAAAAGATATCGTACAACTGCTCGTCCACCTCGGATTTTCGCCAACCAACACTGTTAAGCAAAATTCTGTTTACTTGCGTAAACAGAAAGAGATTGAGAGATATTTTGCTGAAATTAAGAGCAGTAATCAGAAGCATCTTGCACGATATAAAAGTTTTATTCCCGGTGGGGTACCGAAGTGGTCATAACGGGTCGGTCTCGAAAACCGTCTGCCTCGAAAGAGGCCCGTGGGTTCGAATCCCACCCCCACCGCAGTCAACATTTTTTATCGAGGACCGAGACACCCTAAATTCCATCTGGGCTTTTTGCGTTTATTGAAAGCTCCTGGTTCTAGACCGGGACACACCGCACATTAAAATACCTACTGACCCGAGGTATTTTAATATTCGCAAAGAGCAGGATTCTTTCGAATCATTCCTGGGCGGCTTTGAAGCGAGTATTTTTCTGGAGCCGCCCGTTTTTGTTTGCTAACAAAAACCCGCTTCCGCAGGTCAAAATATCCCGCTCACCGCGAGAATTTTGATGTACGGAATTTTTGCTACTGAGCATGCTCAGTAGCACGGTGTGGTATCCTAAATAGTAATCATATGCGAGCGATTCAGAAGATTTTTTTTGTATCCACAACGTTGCTGTTAAGCATGGTGCCTGTACTTGCGCGCGCCCACGAAAATTATGTGCTTCCGGCTGAGTCTATCGAGCGGGGAATGCAGGATTGGAGTATTAATGTCTTTGATGCGCTCAAAGACCCGCATAACGTGTTTATCGCTCTGTGTGTAGGTCTAAGTATCGCTGCGCTTTTTATTGTCTATTACTTTTTTCTATCCTCAAAAATCGGTCTTATCTTCGATGTAAAGTTAAAGCGTCTTGAGCCGGTTGGCCATGTTGCGCTCCGCATTGCGCTTGCTGTTTCTTGCCTTGCCTCTGCACATTTTAATGTGTTTTTGGGCCCCGAGATTCCACTTTCATCGCTGCCGGGCGGAATCATGCTTCGGCCTGCGTTGTATGCGTTAGGCATTATGATTCTTTTCGGTATCTACACACGAATTGCCGGAGCAGTTGGTCTTATATATATGCTATTGATGACGGTGGTGTATAAGGACTATATGCTCACCTACGTTAACTATGTTGGTGAATTTCTCGCATTGCTACTGTTTGGTTCAATGATTTTCTCACTCGATGGAGTGCGGACTAAAGCGAACACGTTTATAAAAAAATGGAAGGAGTGGGAGTTGCCGATTATCAGAATTACCTATGGTGTTTCAGTATTATTTCCGGCAATTACGATTAAGTTTTTGCACCCAATAATCATACTCGAAATCGTTGAGAAATATGGTCTCAACCACATCAACTGGCTATTCCCCTCGGATCCGCTCTTAATTTCGCTCGGCACAGGAGCCGCGCAGGTGCTTGTTGGGTTATGTATTATTTTGGGCTTTGAGACACGACTTGCCTCCTTTATGACCTTTTTCTTGTATTTACTCTCGGTGATCTTTTTCAAAGAAGCCGTCTGGCCGCATTATATTTTGCTCGCGCTCGCGCTCTATCTGGTCATAAACGACGGAGGCAATTGGAGCCTCGACGGATTGATTGCCGCCCGTAAACGTAAAAAATTAGCGCTGCGTTAATAACTACATGCCATTTCCAGATATTTCGTCAATTTCTTTTACGGGTATTTTGGTTAAAGCCGCCCCATACCTGTTTTGGTTAACGGTCGTGCTTTGCGTTGTTGCCGGAGGCATTCTTGATTATCACTGGCGGACGTATGGTATCGGCCTGATAAAGCTTTTGGAGTTTCGAGTGTCTTTTGTAGTAGGCGTGATTGTACTCTTAGGCGTAATGTATCTTGCCCTTATATCTCTATGATACATTTTTTACCTGGCGAAAAGGTGATTGTGGGCATGCGTAAACACTGGTTTATATTTTTGATGCAGACCTCAGGTTTGATTATTGCCGCCGTGGTACCACTTATATTGCTGCCATTTTATAAGAGCATCTTTGGCTCTACGGCTGCTGCTATCGGTGGCGATCAATTTCAGTCTTTGACAATTTTTCTCGTAGCCGCATGGATGCTCCTGATGCTGATTGCGTTTTTTGTAATGTTGACCGGGCATTATCTGGATATTTTGGTTATTACCAATGAACGACTCATTGACGTTGATCAGGTGAGTTTGTTTGCCCGCGATATTGCCTCTTCACCGCTTGAGAAAATAGAAGACGTAAAAATCGAGGTGCTTGGAATCTTTGCAACTTTTTTCAAATTCGGAAATATTCATATTCAAACCGCCGGCGAGATGCGCGAAATGGTTATTTACGGGATACGCTATCCTGAGTATGCGCGCGATACAATTATGAAAGCCTATGAAGAAGCCAAGCGTGCGAAGGCGGCGTCTTGAAATGAACAGTGTTTTATCGTACAATAGCGATACGCTCGTCGCTGGGCCTGTACGTAAGATTGTCGCCAGAGTACTGGCGAACCTGGGCAATCTTGCTACTATTAGTATCGGCTCCGCCGATACGTGTAGTTCGCCCAGTATCACTTCGCTCATCAGGGCCTGTAGTAAAATGGTATTACATCTCCATGGCATGGAGGAGGTAGGAGTTCGATTCTCCTCAGGTCCACACGTGATTTATTAATTTCAAATTTTTATACTATGCTTGGATTTGAAAAAGTTTTTGCTCCTGAGAAAAGTCTTGATCAGGTAAAAAAGCGTATTGAAGAGATTGAAAACGAAGCCTCCGGACTTGAAGAGCAGATGCTTATACTCCAGACTCGCACAAAGCAGGGCGGCGGTGTAAGTCATAATGCACAATACCTTACGTTAGACAAAAAGCTTGCTAAGTTACGAAAAGAGCAGTTGGGGCTGTATGGCCTGCTCAGGAAGAGGTCTTCTGTCGACGAAAAAGCCATTGAAAGCCCGGCACAATTAGGAAAATTTCTCAGTGAGTCCGAAGCGAAATTGAATGGGCAGAGTCGGGCAGAGAAACTCACTGATTTTGCCGGCAATCTTGAAAAGCCTGTTTTTTGGAGTGATTTTTGGAATACGTATATTTCCGGACTCGGCCCTGAAATATCGCCTCGTACGATTCAGATGAGTAATCAAGGTATGACTGCGCAGCAGGCAGACCGAGTTCTTGCGAAGCTGCTCGCCGATGGACTGGCGGTGTTGGTTGAGGCGCCTGTTGGGAAAAAAGAAGGGCCGCTCTATCGATTACGGCCGGATGTTGCCGGCAAAACATGGGAGCAAATTCAGGCAGAAAAAATTGTTGCACCCGCACCAAATACTCGTAATGGGCAAGAAAAACCTGCTGCCTCGGCAAAGCCTTCTTTTTGGAAACGTTTGTTTGGTATTGGTAAAAATGGCGCGAAGAAGCCAGAGGTTCAACCAGTTCAAAAACCCGCTACTTCGCCCGCTGCGCGAAATGGAGTTGAGACGCCCATTATTCGAAAAGAGTCGATTCCGGTACAGTCTTCGTTTGATAGACAGGCCGCTCCTGCTCATACGAGCGCCAATATCCTTGCGGATGTTCCTGCAGTACAGGAAGTTGCGCAACCTGCCATTGTTGCTCCTGCTACGGAAACGCCGAAAGAGTTTTCTGCGACCCCTGAACCAGCTCAAGTTGCCGCTGAGGCTCCAGCTCCGCGTGTCTTTGAGGACGCCAGCGGGTCGGCTGTTGTAGACGAGGAGATCGTTATAGCGCCCGTCGCGCCTTCTGCGCCCGTAGAAGAAACGACTAAGCCGCTCGAGGGTTCACCAGACTACCTGGCCGCCGCTGAATTTAATACCACGCTTGATGAATTTATTCATGGGGAAGAACTACCTTCGTTTGAGGAGCTGGCTCTTTTAGCCGAACAAAAATATCCTAAAATAGATATTGCACGTTTTGAGCAGACAAAAAACAGGATTTTATTTGATACCCTTCAAGATAGCAACACGGATGTACTGCTAAAGCCGATACTTTTAAAAATTCTTGAGCAGAGAAAGTATCTGACCTATACACAGGAGGGATCGTCATATACCTTTAAGACCGCTGACGGCCGTGGATGGCTTTTAGCCAAAGGAGCCGACGGCAAAACAGTCGTTAAACTTAAGACGCGGGTTGATGTGTCAAAAGAAGCGTAGATTTAGTACGGCATGAAAGCGCAGGTTTTAAAAAAGTTTTCTAAGGCGGATTTTGAGGATATTAAGGAGCTGTACCGGCAGTTTTCGCCCGACCGTGCGGTATTAGATGTCGCTGATTTCAAAAAATTTCTGAAGAGTTCAAGCGATTTATTTGTGATCCGCGACAATGACCATATTGTCGGGATGACGACGGTCGGCTATTTGCCGACAGCTTCTCGAACAGATGCTCATTTTGATGATGTATTCGTCAGCGAAAGTCACCGCGGGCAGGGATTAAGTAAATTATTGATGGCTGCGATGCTAGAAAAAGCTAAAGAAAAAGGAGTTACTGAAATCCATTGCACAAGTCGCCCTGAGCGTACTGCGGCAGTTGCTTTGTACGAGAAAATGGGATTTGAAAAGAAAGAAACGAATTTTTATCGAATAAAATTGTAGTCTTTGAATTCTTTCTCTGATATACTAACTCATATGCTTTTTCGTAAAAAAATGGAACACAAGGGGCACGAGCCTCACAAGATCGGATCTTTAAATCTTCCTGCGTCGCATCTTCCTGTTTTCGAAGAGCCATCTGACTTTCGCGCGTCTATGCACTGGCGCATTTTTCGTATCATGGCGGAATTTGTCGAAGGATTTGAGTTTATTGCCTCATATCGTAAATCAGTTACTGTCTTTGGTTCTGCGCGTTTTCCGGCCACTGATCGGTGGTATGCAGAGGCGCAGGAGCTCGGTAATTTACTTGCCACAGCAGGGTTTGCGGTGGTCACTGGCGGCGGTCCAGGTATTATGCAGGCGGCTAACCAAGGGGCGCATGAGGCAAGGGGCAATTCAATTGGACTGAATATCCAGCTGCCTGTAGAGCAACGTATTAACCCCTACGTAAATCGTGGTCACGGGTTTCACTACTTTTTTACACGTAAGTTGATGTTAAGTTATTCCGCGCAAGCGTACGTATATTTCCCCGGCGGATTTGGTACTCTTGATGAATTTTTTGAGCTTATAACCCTTATTCAAACCAAAAAAATTGCAACTCACATACCTGTGATTTTGGTAGGTAAAGAATATTGGGATCCGCTTATTCGTTGGATTGAAAACGACGTGTTTGCAAAATTCAAAGCAATTGATCAGGTAGACATGCAGATTTTCACTATCGTTGATTCTGCGAAAGAGGCGATGGAGATTGTACGAGCGTCAAAGCCGCGAGATGAGTTTAACAAATAGTTGCCGTTATTTTTAACGGCTAAATTCTAAAAACCTCCTAAAATGAGGCGTTTTAACGTATCTATTGACAAAATACAATAATGTGTGCTATAATATATTCTATGGGAAAGCTGCCATAGTGGCGGCGCCTGCATATGCAGGTTACACCTAAAAGGAGGTTCCCATGCGTCGTCACCGTAATAGGTTTGCTCGTGAGCGGGATGGTCTGACGGTCCTTCAGATTTCCAAGTGGATGACCTTTGCTCAAGAAGCGGTGCGAGCCGCCGTCGAGAAGGGTCTGAAGCTGCCGGTCGCGGCTTGGGAGGAATGGGAATTTCGAGTCCCGCCCAAGACGGAAGAGCGAGAGATTCGAGTTCTTCCTCAGCCCGATAGGCTCGCCGAAGCAGTAGTCGACATCGCGCATGCCAGAGGGTTTCGACATGAGGCCGTGGAGAAATACGCCTACAAGCGTGGCGTCTACGGTCGGCCCGCATCACCCGAGGACAACTTTCAGTCCCGGATCGTCTTCTTCGTCGTGCATGTGAAGTTGAACGAGAAGCAGCCCAGCGGAGGGGCCTGTCGCTGGATAACAATCCGTGCAATCGCCAGTATCACTGGCGTGAAGGGCAACTGGGACTACGTCAAAGTGAAGGTGTGGCAGTGCAAGCGTTGGGACGTAGAGTCCGAGCAACGAGGCGTGTTCGTGTTCAGCTCTCACGGTCATCTCGATAGCTGGGATGGCAAGAAGCAGGACGTCACGGCTCCGGCAGTCGTTCAGTAGAGTAGTTCGGCCCTGCAGTGGAGAGGTCACGCACCTCACCGTGCGGGGCCTCTTTCTTTTTAAAACGGACTCGCAGGAGCTTTTGCGACTTGTTTCGCAGCATCCACGGCGTTGAATTTCACCATCATTTCAGCTTCAACGATCGCACGGTCGCGGCCGTAAACTAAACGGCTGTACTCCTTCGCTTTTGCGGCAATTGCCGGGTCACTCTTGGGGCCAGCGAGCGTTTTCATGCTAAACGGCAGAGCCGTCTGACCGTTTATGAGCATCTTAACGTAGCAGTTGCGGTTATCGATATTTATTAAGTCGCGCGCAGAAAAGACGGGGCCAAACTGTTTTTCTAAAAATTCGCCATCCTCTGCACCGACGCGAAATGCTGCCAGCGATCCTACGTTGCCAAATACAGCGTCTTTTATATCATCTTCCAGTTGGGCAATGAACTGGTGGGCGATAATCAGGCCTAAGCGATATTTACGAGCCTCGGAAAGGATTGTTTCAATAGTTGCCGTTGCCACGTTTTGAAACTCATCGGCGTACAAGAAAAAGTCTTTGCGCTGGCTGGCCGGCATATCGCCACGCGAGAACGCGGCCATTAAAATTTTGCCGACCATGATCAGTCCGATTAGTGAGGAGTTTAATTCGCCGAGGCGTCCCTTGCTCAAATTAATGAGCAGGATTTTTTGGTTATCCATTACGTCGCGCAATTTAAAGGCCGAGTGTTCTTGGCTGACAATCGGACGCATGATTTCGTTGCTCAAGAACGAGTCAAACTTTGAGCTGATGTAGGGGACAATGTTTTGCAGCGAGGCATCACCACCGGCTTTTTCGGCAACGTCGCGCCAGAAAGTTTTAATGAGCGGATTAGTGCAGCGCGAAAGTTTGTAGTCGCGGAATTTTTTGTCGACAAAGACGCGGTTGATTTCAAGGAGGGTATTACCGCTTTCAGGGTCTTCCATGACAAGACCGGTGGCGTTTCTAAAGTACTGTTCAAACATCGGGCCGCCGGCCGTCTTCATGTCATATAATTTGTTAAAAATCTCCAAGAGCTCGTTGATGACAAAGGTTTTTTGCTCCGGATAATTAGTGTCGTATTCAAGCATGTTCAGTCCCATCGGGCGGGCGACGTCTCCGGGGTTAAAGTAAATAACGTCTTTGATGCGCGACTCAGGAATGCAGCCAAGAATCTCCTCAACCATATCACCGTGTGGGTCGATAAAGCAGACGCCGTTGCCTGCGGCAATGTCTTGAATGATCATGTTGCGCATCAAATACGTTTTACCGGTTCCGGTCTGCCCAATAATATAGAAGTGACGCAGTCGGTCCTCCGGGGTCATATGAACCGGTGTCTCTGCGCCGCGGTAGACGTTGGCGCCTAGCAGCATGCCTTCGCGCGGCATAGTAACCGGTGCGGCCGCAGCTTTTGCTTTTACTGACGAGACGTTGCGGGCGCCGATAGGGGTGTTGGGGAAGTGGATAATGCTCGTGAGTTCTTCGGCAGAAAGCGTCATCCGGCCGTTTGCATCCGGTACTCGAAACGAGTACTGATAAATAGCGCGCTGGGCCGAACGGCCGCTCTCTGCAGAAACCGTCAGGCCATTTGTCTCTTCATTGGTATACTGCGCAAACGGAATTGTAAGCTCCTGAAGCAGTTGTTGTGCGCGTTCTTGTGTCGGCGCTGAGGTGACGAGGCGCAGGTTTACGTCAAACAAAATTTTCGAGGCCTTTGATTCAACAATTTTTACGAGCGACTCATTAACCACTCCTTTTTCCTCTTCTTCAACATTTGGCTTGATCTCTTGCTGATTTTTATTAGTTGTCTTCATCGAGTCTTTGAAGGTTTTTAAAAACTGATTTTTATTCACATCAGTGAGGGCGCGGCTGAGTGTTTTTCCGGCGCGCAAATGACGCGTAAGGCGTCCTAATTTTTGATTCCACTCAGTCTGCGCTTTTGTGCAGACAAGCTGGAGGGCCATACCCTCGCCCGTGTGGGCAATTTTACTGAATGAGTTTAAAACAGTGGCCAGCGGGTCTGCCTCCATCACCTGATAGCTTTTTATCGGCAGATAGCGGTTACGCGCACGGACAATGCCGGTTGCGGCTGCACTGTGCGGGTTAAAAATCGTGTAATCTGAAACCGGTTCAATTGTTGCCTCCGGGTAGATACCTTGGATTAATTTTTCGGCACTACTAAGATACCGCCGCGGAATTGCCAGATAATAAATAATTTGCTGCCCGGTGTGGGGAACGGCTAATTCAAGACTGAAAAATGGTTTTCCATATAAAAATGTATGCCAGGCGCCCTCGTGAATTGCGGCAAGTTGGCTATATACCTGCTCCATCACGGCGATTTTTTCGCGCAGGTCATTGATTGTAAATTTTTGCTCCTGCTGTTGCGCCTGATCTGCCGGAGGAAGCTCTATCTTAAGAAGGCCAAGTCCGAGTGAGTGCGAGAATTCGCCGGTACGCTTGAAACGTGTTGAAATATAACCGATAGCGGCCACAGCCAGCAGAAGTGTGATGGCGATTCCGATGTACATTGCGACTAGGATTTAATTTTTCGAGCAGCCAGAAGCTTTTGATAGTATTCGTCGGCGAGTCGGTCGTGCAGCATATCAATCAGGTATGGATCGCCAATTTTGCGCGCCTCGGCTACGGCGCTTGCGATGCCTTTTGTAAACGCCTGAGCGATCAACGTATTGATCTGCTCCTCGTCTTCTTGTGTCGTCGTTCGAGCGGGCGCAGCGGTTGTTGTTCCAGCGCTCGGAGTGGCTGACGCAACTCCTTCGCCTGCGAATGCGTGTTCGCGAACAACCTCTTTAAACACCTGTTTTTCCGGTAGGTGTTCGCCGGATTTCATGAACTCTTGTTTCTTTGCCGCGAGCTGTGCCTCTAAATGAGCAATTTCTTGATGAAATGTCTCTGAGTTGATCTTTGGTTCCATGCCATTTAGTATAGCACTATGGGGCGGGGGCCACTTACCTTGAATGACGTGCTTAATTCCTGTATACTCCTGCAATAGATCCCGTACGAGATAAGAAGCGGCTCCGCCGCTTCTGGAATTTATTTATTCAATCTAGTACGGGCCTTCTCATTTATAATAAATCTTCATAGTCGTTAATTAATTGCTTGATCTCGTACGGGATGAAAAATCGTTTGAAAACTATCTGGGCAAAAAAGTGGGTTCGTCGCGTAGTATATCTCGTTGTCGTAATTGCATTGATATATGTACTCTTTGGTAAGAGCAAGCCGGTGGTCTATGAAACAGCCACGGTTACCCGCGGCACTGTTACTGAGACGGTTGCTGCAACCGGACAGATTAAACCAAAGAGCTATGCCTCGCTGCGTTTTAAGATTAGCGGCGTGATTGCGCGTACAAACGTTGACGTTGGTGATACGGTCGTTGCCGGTCAGGCATTAGCCTCGCTGGATACCTCATCGCTAAATAAAGAGGTGACTAAGGCGCGCGCAAATCTGGTCACCGCACAAGTCGCCCTTGAAAATAGCAACCAAGATGTTGGCGATACGAGCATTAAGAACAATCAGTCTCTGACCCTGCTGTATGCTGATGCACCGCAGACAATTGCTGATATTGTTAACCTTACGCAGCAGTCATATGCGACCATTGTGTCATTTTATGACACAGGAAATCGGTTAAATGGCACCATTGCAAATCAGATTTTAACGAGCCAATTGATTCTAGATGCAAATAATGGCAAGCAAACCGCTGATGACGCCGTGATTGTGCTGCGTGCCGCTGCGGAAAATTTCCCGTCAAATGCAACGCGTGAACAAGTTGACGCGACACTTCTTAAAATTGCCGATCCGCTTCGAAAAATAAAATCGAGTTTGACGATGCTCATCAATGCGGTCGCTGCCATACCCGCCGGCTCGATGAGCGCCTCGACTCTCCAGTCATATAAAGACTCGCTCTCAACCGCGCAGACAAACTTAAATTCGGCAATTTCTAAGCAGTCGACAACTTCTTCGACGCTTGCAGATACTAAGGTGAAAAATAGTCTTAACGTAAATTCTTCAGGTGCCTCATACCGCACCGCGCAGGCAAATCTTGAAAAAGCGCAGGCGGATTTTGAGATTGCTCAGCAAAATCTTTCCGAGGCATATTTGCGCGCTCCGTTTTCCGGTACTATTGCTGTAAAAAGCAAGCAGGTGGGCGAATTAGTCACTACGACTGATCAGGCCTATTACCTTATCGGCGAGGGCGGATTAGAGGTTACTGCAAATATTCCAGAGGTGGATATTGCTAAGATTAAAGTCGGTGATGCGGCCAGTATTGGTCTTGATGCATACAAGAATGGTGCCGCCTTTGAGGCAACAGTGAGCGAGATTGACCCGGCTGAGACGATTGTCGATGGCGTTGCAACGTATAAAACAACCTTTACCTTTGCTAAGCTTGATGAGCACATTCGCTCTGGTATGACGGCCAATATTGTAATTACGACAAATCGCCATCAGGACGTAGTGGTTATTCCTCAGCGCGCGCTGACTATGACCACCGATGGCGTATTCGTGCGTACGCAGGGTGCAGAGGGCGCGGAGCCGAACAAAATTCCGGTTACTATCGGGCTGCGCGGTAATGTCGGCGATGTCGAGGTGATCAGCGGATTAGAGGTTGGTCAGAGTATTATTGTTGGCACCCAATAGAGCATATGGCTCTGCTGAAGTGGTTTTCACATACACTTTCTCGCTATCGTAACGCAGTTCGTGTCGGCTGGTTTTTAGCTGTGCGCAGCATTCGACATTCCAGTAAGGGGACGACCGGGTTAATTATCTTTATCATGGTGCTGACCTTCCTTAACCTTGTGGTTGTCTCCGGGCTGCTTGTCGGACTGATTGCGGGTTCTTTTGCGCAATTTAGTTCAAGTTATGCAGGCGACGTGATTGTTACCTCGGCGGCGCAAAAAAATTATATTGAAAATTCACCGGCCCTTATTTCGTTTTTAGAACATCACCCGCACGTCGCGGCAATTTCGCCGCGTCACACGGCTTCGGCACAGGTGCTTGGGACGCTTGATGATTTGCCGGCAAAAGGCGAGCGCCGTAATCAAATCGGCGTCCAGCTCGTTGGAATTGATTTGGCTAAAGAAGAGGTGGCGACCGGGTTTTCGCGGTTTGTAAAATTTGGCGATATGATCACTGATTCTCAGGAGGGATATGCGCTCATTGGCGCAAATATGATTAAAAAATATTCTTCATTTGCCGACGCAAATATTCCCGGACTTGATTTGCTGACTAATGTCGATGTAGGTAGTCGTGTGCGCGTTTCAATAACAAGCGCTGATGGCAATAAAATTGCTAAAGATTTTATTATCAAAGGGATTGTTAAGAGTAAGGTGGACCAGATCTCAACGCGTATGTTTATTACCGACAAAGAGCTTAAGCGCATGCTGCCGGTCAATCAGGAGCAGCTTCAGGAGATCGCAATACTGACAACGCCCGCCTCGTATGGTCCGACACTGGTGAGCGAGCTCACTGCCTTTATGGACGGTTATGCAGCGCGTATTCAGACGGCTAGCGATGCCGTGCCCTCGTTTTTGCGTGATGTTGAGACTACATTCGGTATTTTGGGTAATGCGCTCTCATCGATCGCGCTGATTGTAGCTTCGATCACGATTTTCATCGTCGTCTTTATTAACGCAATTACCCGGCGTAAATTTATCGGCATCATGAAGGGTATTGGAATCACGCCTATGATTATTGAATTTTCGTATATTTTCCAGGCGATGTTTTACGGTATCATCGGTTCAGCAATCGGACTTGCCCTGACCTTTGGACTGCTTAAGCCGTATTTTGCCGGTCACCCGATTGATTTTCCGTTTTCTGATGGTATTTTGGTGGCCACGCCTGATGGCGCGGCGATTCGTGTGATTATCTTGCTCGTGGTTACCCTGATTGCCGGATACATTCCTGCAAAATTAATTGTGCGTCGCAACACGCTCGACGCAATTTTAGGACGATAATATGATCGAAGCAAAAGGATTAGTAAAAAGTTATGGAAAAGGTGAGCTGGAGGTCAAGGTGCTTAAGCACCTTGATTTAACGATTAAAGACGGTGAATTTGTCGCCATTATCGGGCCATCTGGAGCAGGTAAGTCAACGTTGCTCTACCAGCTTTCTTTACTTGACGCGCCAACAGCCGGTGAAATTTATTTAGACAGCGTACGTACTGCCGGTATGAACGAAACTCAAAAGACGGCACTTCGACTGAGTAAGCTTGGATATGTGTTTCAAGATTATGCACTACTACCCGAACTGTCCTCACTGGAAAATGTGATGCTGCCTATGCTTGTGCAGCAGATAGCAAAACCAGTAGCTGAAGCAAAGGCCAAGAAGGCGCTTGATCGCGTAGGCTTATTAGATAAATTGAGTAACAAGCCGAGCCAGCTCTCGGGCGGTCAGCAGCAGCGTGTGGCCATTGCGCGCGCGATTGCACACGACCCGCATATTTTGTTTGCCGACGAGCCAACCGCCAATTTAGACTCGGCGAGTGCCGGTCCGGTTATCGATGCCTTCTTGGATCTGCATAAGAGCGGTCAGACAATTGTGATGGTGACGCACGAAGAAGAGTATGCGCGAAAAGCACACCGCGTTATCATGCTTAAAGATGGGATTATTGTCTCCGACACTATCCAGTCGCATCATTCAAAAAAGGCCTAAAAATGTGAAGGACCACGGGCTTCCGTGGTCCTATGTGGTGCGTGGCCCTCATCTTACTCAGGGCTCATTGTGGCGCCGCCTTCGGCACCGGTCCGAGGCCGGGCCGCCTCCTGAGCCTGATTGATGAGTGGGTCGTTTTCCGGATTCAGTGCTGCCGCATCTGCGCTGGCCTGCTCGATGAAATTCTCGGACAGAGGAGGTCTAGCCGGCGCGGGGCGATGTGATCGCTCGTGCGCGTTCCGATGCTCGACCGGAATCCGCATGGTGCAGTCCGGACAGGGCTCACAAAATACGCATCCGCTGACGTCTCCGTACAGGTCCGGGTGGCGGCAGTCGGTCACGACGGGCATTGTAGCGTTGCCCATCTAGGTCTTCTCCGCGTCAGGCGTTGCGGGTTCCTGCGGCGACGTCTCCGCCGCCTTGAGTCGGGCGATCGATGCCTCGACGTCTTCGATCGGCACACCGATCTGTGATGCGATCACCTGAGCGCTTCTGCCGCGACCCAGATGACGAGCCACCATTCTGTCGAGCTTTGCTACCTCCACGGTAACCATCCTTTCGTCGGCTGGCGTATTACCTAATACGCGCTAAACCGTAGCTTCGTTATACCCTCGTTAGACGTAATGGTCAAATACACAAAAGCGTCTTATACTAAAACCATATGGAACACATTAAAACCTCTCCGCGGGACTTTTTCCTGCAGGTGCTCTCAAATTTATTTCTGTATTACTGTGCAGGTTGGTTAGTCAGCCTGTTGTACGACTATATTAATTTCGCCTTTGGTTCTACCGGCGGCTATTATTATGGCGGCTCTGCCTGGTTTAGCGGTTCAATGCGCTGGGCAATCGCCAGCCTGGTAATTGTATTTCCGGTATATGTTTTAGTGACTCGATTTATTAATCGCGATCTGGCAAAGCACCCTGAGAAAAAAGATCTGCGGATTCGCAAGTGGATGATGTATCTAACGCTTGCTCTGGCAAGCCTTGCTTTGATTATTGATGTCATTGCGTTACTCTATCAATTCCTCTCGGGCGAATTTGCATTGACCTTTTTCTTAAAGGTACTCGCAGTTGCTGTTGTTAGCGGTCTTGTCTGGGGATATTACTACTACGAGCTGCGCCGTGACGCAGGTAAGCATGCGCCCAGCAGAATGATTTTCCGCTATATATCAATTGCCCTTGTTGCCATCACGATCATTGGCGGATTCTTTATTGTCGGCTCACCAACAACGGCGCGTCAGCGACAGTATGACATGCAGCGGGTTAGTGATCTGCAAACTATTCAGTGGCAGCTCGTAAATTATTGGCAAAGTAAGCAAATGCTTCCGGCCTCTCTTGATCAGTTAAATGATCCAATTAGCGGCTATATGGTTCCGGTGGATCCAGAGGGTGCTGCGTATGGCTATAAAAAAACAGGTAACACCTCGTTTGAAGTCTGCGCCACATTTAGCCTGCAGGCGACCGATTCAACCGGTATGGTTAAACCAATCACCGGTGCTGGAAATGAAACCTGGGTGCATGGCGCCGGGCAAACCTGCTTTACGCGCATGATCGATATGGATCTATACCCGCCGCGTCCGGCTACGAAATAACGCTATGGCGCAGGAGTTTGATGCTCAGAAAGCCGCAGCCGATCAGACGGCATTAGTTGATAAAGCGCGCACTGCCGCGCGGAATTTAACTGAAAAGGTGATTGGGCCCTATGGGCAAAGCGGTCCGACGAGCGAAGAATCGGTGCGCAGTAATCGTGCAAAAATACGCTCTGAGGTAGAGTGGACTATTGATGAGCTTCGCGCGCTCTTAGATCGAATTTAGAGGGCGCCTTCTTTCTTAAGCAGCTTGATTTTTGTTTTGACGCCGCCGGTTCCTGAGTAGCCGCCGAGCGATCCATCTGAGGCAATCACTCTGTGGCAGGGAATATCAATTGGATGTGGATTTGCACCGCAGGCATTTGCCACTGCGCGTGCTGATGTTGGCCTGCCAATTTGCGCCGCTATCTGCGCATACGTCCTGGTCTGCCCGCGCGGGATAGTCAGTAAGGCCGCCCAGACTTGTTGCTGAAATGGTGTGCCCTCTGGTAATTGTTGTGTGGCCATAATGTTTAGGATATCAAATTAGCCGTGAAATTTCATACCGCTCAAGATTACTAAGGCAAAGATGATGATCAGTATCCCGGCGATTTTTTTAACCATCTCCAGCGAGAATGAGGGCATTTTTGATGCGAGAAACACAACGCCGTAACTTAAAATCCACCACCAGAGCGCTGAGCCAACGCCGACACCAATTACCAGCACGGAAGGCGTTAGTAGATTTGAAACAAGATTAGGATCAAAGCCGGTGAGTGTAAATACAACGCCAAAGGTAACGATCGTGGAAGGATTTGTCAGTGTTAGTAAAAATGTTGAGACATAGTCGCTGCCTTTTTCAAAAATTTGGTTTTGTCTCGGCAATTTTGTTTTTTTATGTCCAAACAGGGAACTGAGTCCCAGGTATAAAATCAAACCTCCTCCGATCAGTCGAATAAACAAGTCATGTTCGGTGATAAATGAAGAGATAATAGTCAGTCCAAAGGCGCCTACGGCGGCATAGAGTGCATCTGCAGTTGCTGCACCGAGGCCTGATAAAAATCCTGATACTCTGCCTTTAAGAAGTGCTCGTTCAATGCAGAGCACTCCAACCGGGCCAACTGGTACGGCCATCAAAAGTCCGACAAGAATTCCTTTAAAGAAGATCATACACCTCTTAATAGTTTAGCATTACATATGGTGTGGACGGGTGTTGAACTAGGTTTATTAACAATAAAAATATATTGACAAACGATAAGTGCTAGAGTAGGCTAGATACATACAAACTATTTATTATGTTATGAAAAAAAGTGTAACAGTATTTCTTCGTACAGGTATTGTAATTATTGGCGTCCTGGCGCTCGTTGCCATGATCTGGTTTCCTTTGACAGAGGGCAGAGCCACAAATTTAGATCTCCTTAGTATTTACTCTGATCCATTTATTCTCTACGGCTATCTCGCATCGATCGCATTTTTTATTGCCCTCTACCAAGCGTTTAAATTACTCGGCTATATCGGACAGAATAAGCTCTTTTCGCCGGAATCTGTGAAGGCTGTAAAAACTATTAAATACTCTGCGCTCATCCTCGCTCTCTTGATCGTGAGCGCCGGAGTATATATCCGTATATTTCATGCTGTCGACGATGATCCGGCGGGTTTTCTTGCGATGTGCATTGTAACTACCTTTATTTCTGTTGTCATCGCCGCTGCGGCAGGCATGTTTGAAAAGAAGCTGCGACGCCCGGCGAGTATCTAGTTAAGAATTAAAACACCCGCTATGCAGCGGGTGTTGTTTCTGGCGGGAGTGGTTAGATGCGTTCAGAACTGTTGATTGGGGTCATATTAAACAAGAAATTGAGTTTAGCGGTATTTTGCAACTAAGACAAATTAGCTATTCTCAAGAATAAAATCAGCCTGCTCCTTAGGCTTATGCTTCTCGTGGTAGTCGTGGTCATTCTTTGACCAAAGATCATCCCAGAGAGCCCAATGGTCTTGTATGTCGCGCTTCTTCCCACGTTCTAGGGCAATATGATGCGGGACATCAACGTATACCAAGAAATCAAAGTACTTTTTGAACTCTTGCTTAAAAAGACCGACACCTTCAAGAATGACGTACTTCTCTAAGCTTAAAGTCTTTGTTTCTGGGGTGCTGTCGGACTTCCAGTCGTAAATGCCATAAGTGATCGTAGTCTTACCTTGCCTGATTGGTTCAAGGACCTCCTTTTCTAATCGTTCCCAGTCAAATCCATCCCAATCAGCTGAACGCTCTTTGAGCCGATTTACGATAAAGTCATCCACGTTAATTACGCTAGCGTTGCCTAATAATTCGGCAAGCATATGGGCTGTCGTCGTTTTCCCAGCACCACCGAAGCCGCAGATACCAATTACAAATAGTTTATTAGTAGATACTTTTGCTTGAATGAGCTGTACCAGTTTTTGAAATCGGTCAGTTTTCTCCATACTCTTAGGATGTCGGCTCAAACTTATTCAGGAGTTTTAGGTATTGAGCTTGAATAGAGGGATCAACCCATTTCTCGTAGAGTGCGCCAATCTTACCATCATTTTTCAATACTGTATTACAGGGTTCAAAGAAAAATCCATCCGGCGAAGCAACGAATAACCAAGAAGGATTCCAGATTTCTAGAGTCTTGCCGACAACTTCTTTTAAGTTTTTTGAATCGCGATGACGGCGGTATTTGACCTCAACCAAATGAACTTCTTTGTGATCCTGCGAGATAAGAATAAAATCCGGCGCATTGCGGATATTTTCCATAACTGCTTTCACTTCCGCCAGATGACCATATTGCGCTAGCTCTGGAAGCGTATACTCATAGCCGGAATGAAGTATGGTGTATTTCCCAGACTCCCTAAACATCTGCTCAAAGATAATTTCGGCAATTTTCCCCTTGATTAGATTCTTAACGTATTCAGCGTCCATAAAGTTTTAAGATACGGCTTCGGCGATAATCTTGATTACTAGCCGTAGTATATCAGCAACGAAGAATAATGAGACATACAGACTACTGATTGCTAGATAATAGTGCTGTGAAAAGTAGGGGACGAAAATTAGAGCTAGGAAGCTTAATAAAACTATAGTAAAACCATAAATACTCATTTTAATCATATAATCTCCTAAAAATGTTTTCAAAAAATTATGAGCTTCCAACTCCTGCTTAACTCGCCTGAGTTTAATAGTTCTAAATCCGTCATTAGCAGTTGGCGTTTTGGGTACGTGCGGATTGATATTGTTAATTAAATCTTCTCCAGAGGTTGCGTTTAGATTTCCGCCGAGCATTGCAAGATCTGAAGTCGTCTTATTCAGTTCTTCTAAAAGCCGATCTTCCCGTGTTGCCATACTCTGGTACTTAAAAACGACTACTACAGCCATAAGACCAACCAATGCTATAAGCGATTGAACAATTGAGTTAAAAATGAGAGATAGGGTTTCAGTTCCAATGTTGAATTGAAAATAAAATCCAGACAATAAGGCGATAGCTAGTCCCATTAAAGCTATAGAGTAAAACAAATACCTTCTTTGAGAACCAGTAAAGAAAGCTCCAACCTTTGCGTATGTTCTATACAAGATTTCTTCCACGAAGTTTAATCATCCATTAACTTAATAAGGTTTTTTATTACCGCTTTACGATCAAACGATTCATTGAGCCAGTCAAGGTATTTGACGCGATAGAAGGTCCAGCCGGCTGACTCTAAAACGCGCTGACGCTCTTCGTCATCCTCAACATAAATACCGTACTCTTCATCAAGTTCGTCTTCAAAATGAGTTGGACCATCACACTCAATAGCGATCTGTTTGCCCGTCCGTGTGTTGGTGACGGCAAAATCCAGCTTAAAACCACAGCTCTCAACTTGATTCCGGATTTGATAATCTTTCTTCAAACCTGCTTTCAAAAGTGCGTAAAACTCTTCTTCAAAATATGAATCAAAGGGGCGAAGCTCTGTTGCGTAGAAATCTACCTCGCCGTGCTTTTGCACGTACTCAAGATATTTTTTGATCCAAATGCCTTCGGGTAATGCCGTTATTGGCATACTGATAAAACAATGGACCTGCAATTTGGCGCGCGAGAAGGTAACGTTTACTCTGCCGCGATTGATATCGCCGCGTATATCGCCTCCTTCACCGGTCAGCGGCAAGTAGCGTTTCTTTTGTTCTGGACTACGGATAACAAAGGAGTAAATAACGATATCCTTTTCGTCGCCTTGAATGCCCTCAATGATGCTGATTTTGAAATTATCTTCATCTTCTTTAAAACCGGCATCTTCAAAAGTTTTACGCAATAAAGCGGCTTGCGCGTTGAAGAATGTTAAAATGCCCACTGATTTTCTAGCATATTTGGCATCATCACGTAGCTCCTTAAAAAGCTTTAGAATCTCACTTGCTTCAGCAACGTTAGCGTTGTCAGAAATCTCATCTGACCAATCTGACTTCACTTCGTGGACAAGCATCACACGATTAGTGTCCTTGTAGGTCAAATAAGTGTTATTGAGGGCTATAAGGTCCTTTGACTTGGGTTTATAGAAATACTGGTTACTGAAGCCAATTAGCTCGTTCGGCGAGCGGTAATGGTAACGTAGCGGTACTGGCAGGAATCCTCGGAGAGTAGCTATGTCTAGAACCGACTGAACAGTTGCTTGGCTAGCCTTGATCTGCATTTCTTCGGGAACACCATAACGACGCGCCAATTCGTCAAAGGATCGGTTGGACTTAAACATTACCGTACTGTCGCGCATCTGCTCGCTATCGCCCACGAATAGGGCTTGCTTGGCACGGAACATAACAGGGAGGGTATATGCTACATTGCACTGTGAAGCCTCGTCCAGAATGACGTAATCAAACACGCCGGCTTCAAGCGGAATGATGCGGCTGGCATCATCTAGCTCCATAATCCAGACTGGAATCAAGTCCATAATGGCATTGAAGTTATCAGGATCTTTGCGAAGTTTATCAAATGTCCTAAACGCACGCTTTGATTTGCCGAATGCTTTTGCCAAGCGAGCTACAATCTGCCGAATCGTTGGTCCTTGCGCGAGCTTTTCTAGGATGTTTCTATTGACGATGTTCTGGAGATATAAAGCCACGCGATCCCTGCGTTCCGTTTCGGCATCTTTGATGTTTTCAGTTACGTCGTTTGGATTAACGCCCAGCTTGCCAAGCTCGTGTAGTTCTTTCCGAAGTACCCTCGTTCTCAAAACTTTTTCCTTAACGTCCGTAACATTTTCACCAGTTTTTCCAATGACCTCTTCTATTGCTCCAAACTCTTTATCGGACAAACCTATAGCTTCTAAAGTAGCCGATAGCTTCTTTTTTGCCTGTTCAAGATTGATAAGATTTTCGTGGTGGCAAAAATAAACGTGTAGGTCTTCAAAGAGCTTACAAGCATCATTGCGCGAGATGTCCTTTTTTAACTCTTGGTCAATGTAATCTCTAACCTCGCGGGGCAATTCCGAACGAACGCCTCCCAGCCGCATATTACGCATAAAATTATTTATGCCTCGTAGCATCTGTGCGTGTCCGTCAAATCCCGAACGGGCGATGTCTTCTTTGATTTTATAAGTAGCAGTAGCGAAACTCTTTTCCCGAAGATTTATTTTTCCGAACAGACCATCAAAACCATTTTTAGATTCGCTTTCGTCATATTTCTGCGTCGTCTTGATTGCGCTTGAGATTACGTCTTTCAGATGATTAACTTCTTTGCGGTTACTTTCGCTAAAATTACTAGTGAATGCGCTAGGATTTCCGACCGGCAAATCAAAAAGGGCTAGAGCCTTAAACTCTTGATCCAATTTCCACGCCTTGCGTTGCACCTCAATAGTTTGGTTGAAGTCATTTTTTAGCTTTGCTTTTAAAGCCGTAGGATGCGCTAGCGATACGTTCCCGCTGACACCGTCGCCGTGCTGGGCAATCCCTGCTTTTCGGGGATAAAACTTATAACCCATTGAATCAATATGCGCTCCAAGGCCGGCGAGTTGCGGCGATATACTATCAGCCTCGTCATCTTCGCCAAGCTGTGCCGAGCTTGGATTTGGGATATAACCAAAGAGGTATTTAACATCTAGTTTGCGTAACTTATCTTTTACAACTTTGAGTGCTTGAGCTTTTTGGCTAACAAATAAAACGCGCTTGCCGTGAGCGGCTAAATGACAGAGTAGGTTAGCAATTGTTTCCGATTTTCCAGTGCCCGGCGGTCCTTGAACAATCGCACCTTTATTGTTTATTACCGATAGAACTTTTAACTTATATTTATCGTAAAGGAAGGGAAAATATAGGTCCTTCTCTTCAGGAATCTCACTTGTACCGCTAATGCCTTCATTGCTCGTCCAACTGCAAAGCGATGTATCCTTCATTGCATCCTGATCTACCTTAGCGAGCTTCTGTAAATCTTCTGCCAAAAAATAATTAGCGCGAGGTGCGATAGCAATGCGCATCTCTTCTAACTTAAAAGAATCCTCATCAAAGTTTGCCTTTGTGTGTTTTAATACTGTCTTTATTTTGTGCCAAACCTCTGTAAAGATTTCTATGTTTTTGAGCGGCAAAGAAAAAAGCCCATCCATTTCTTTCTTGCCGACGTCATCTAATAACTGGTAATAAAGATTCTCGCCTAGTACTGGCTCAAGTACGCCAAGATTAACCTGAATGTCTTGATCCACGGCGTAGACTACATACTTGCCCTTCTCTTCTTTTTCAATCTTCACGATCAGACTAAAGAGCGGGTAGCGATCAATTTTTACCTGCTTTGGCGGCGGCTCTGATTCTCCATTCTCAATTGATTCAAGCTCTTCGCCTTCAAGCTCAATTGGGATTTCAATTTCAAAATAACCGAAACTGAATGCTATTTGTTTTGTGAAAGGATCGTTGCGATATTTGTTATAGATATCTTCAATCTTTGCGGCAAACATTTTTTGCTTTTCATACTCATCCCTCTGCTCCTTCTTCACTTCTTTAGGATCAAGATCATAAAAAAGCGGCAATGCAATTGTCTCGCCTAGCGCATCGTCCTCCTCGCCGTTTAGTAAGCCGGAAAGTTCAAAGTACTTTTTTGGGAACTCAACTGCTGATTTTTGCTGTACCGCAAAAGCCCTCTGCCGTGTAAGTTGAATATAGCCGAGACAATACTTAATAAACTTATTGAGGTCTAATCCATCCATAACTTTTCTATCAAAGTCTTCCTTTGAGCATATCAAGAAATCGCCATTTTAGCGATTGTGTTCGCCGGCGAAAACTACTCAACTGAAAAGCCCCACGCTTCACTGTAATGGGCTAATTTCTTGCCAGATTGCCAGTCATAAATATCTGACCAGACAGTCGTTGAGTTTAAGTCGCGGGCGATGCAATAGGCAGAGCCAAAGCCAATATTTTTTTTATCTTCAATGTTTGCCACATTCCACCAAAAAGGAGCAACGTAAACACTTCGTCCCTCAACTTTTTTGACGATATTTGCCGTTTTCAAATTGTCAAAAGCTGAACAGATACTTTGCCAATCAATAGTGGGATCATTTAATTTGCTCTGCTTTGTTGGCGTGGAAGTATCGGAATTACTACTAATAACGACGATGGCAACAACGGCAACTATTATTCCAAATAGCCCAAATACAGCCGCCACGCTATTTGGTTGAGCGGTTCTGCAATGCGGACATTTTGTTGCCCCTGCCGCGATATCCATTTTGCAGGCACGGCACTTTTTGGTTTTCACGGCATCATTGCTAGCCGCTTTATTTGTGGCAACTTCATGCTTCAGTGTTTTCTGGTAGTGGAAATAAAATACAAAGCCGAGAACGCAGGCAATAAGCCAGAGCCACCACGCTATCGCTATGCCGAGGATGATGCCGATTATATTTGAGGAAAGGATCGGATGCTTACGAAAGAACTTAATTGCGGCATTCTCTTTTTGCTTGTCCATAATTTTAATTTCAGACAGGCTAGAAATCACAAAGCTCCTAGCCAGCGATGGGCTTGCGCCCACCCATATCCGTTTCCAGATATGACCGGTAAAGGTAGCTCTGACTAGGAGCTTAATGACCTTTACCGGATTTGATGCCATACCACGTGGTTGCCCGCGCGGGTTAGGCTTCACTGCATTAAATTGTTATAAAAACGATATGCTTATAGTATAGCTTTTATTGGAGTCGGTCAAAATAAAAAACGCTAGGATTTACCGCAGATCAAGGCGGATTACGGATGAAATGTATGACACTTTCTTGAGAGAGTACAAAGAGAAGCAAGCCGAAGTGTTGGATCAAATGAAAGATCATTCGGAAGCCGACGAGCAGTTCTATCTCACAGCAAATATGACCCTTAACATCGCTAAGAGGGCAAAAGAGATATTTGATAGTGCCGAAGTTGAAGAAAAGCGCCAGTTTTTGGGCTTCTTACTTCAGAACTGCGTCCTGAATGGCAAGAAGCTAGATTTTACGCTACGTTCTCCCTTCAATCTACTGCTGACACATACCGATAGTCTTACTGTGCGGCAGCTGTTAGACGATGTTCGAACCTTACTCCAGAACCGCGAGACCGTCAAAGTATAAAATGAAGCGCGGCGGTCATCAACCTTGTGGGTCGATGCCGCCGCGCGTGCTGTGGGCTAGTAGCCGTGGCCTCTCCGAGTCGGGACCACGATCTGCTCCTGCTCGATGATCACCGGACAGATGTCGTGATCCGAGACCATTCCTCCGTCCTGATAGCGGAACGCGAGGATGTCTTGGCTGCCGTTGATGCCTTGGGTGAGCTCGATGCAGGTGAGTCTGTTCTCGTGCCGCCAGATTCCTCCCGTGAGCTTCACGTCGCCGAGCATGACGAGGAGCGGGAACTGTTCGGCGAAGGCGACCGCCAGATGTCCGGGAACTACGCCCTTGCCCCCGACGTACGAGCTCTGAGCCCACTCTACGGACTCCTCGTACGAGAAACCGCGAGACGGGTTGAGCAGTTTGACCTTGAAGTACCAGTAGCCCCTGAGAGGCTTTTTGCCCTTCTGGTTGAGGTCCACGTACTTGGCGTCTGCCCTGTCGGGCATGTAGTTGTGGAACATGGCCTTCAATACCGCCTCGGGAGCGTGGTCGTCGTAGTTGGCCGTGAAGTCGATCTCTTGGCCAACGTAGTACTTCTCGTCGCGGGCACGAACCCATCCCTTTTCCTTAGCCTTGGGCATACTTCCTCTTTCTACCGGCCATAATGCCGGCTACTGTAGTTGTCAGAACAATTCCATAGAGCGGGTACGCCGCCTCCACGGATTGCCAGTCTTTGATCGCGCAGAGGTTGAAGATGGCACCGAGCCACCAAAGCAACCACTGTGCACGACTTTCGCTACTTGGATCTCTCCATGTCTTGACCACCGTCGGCACCGCTCCGATCATGTCGGTAGCGATACCAGCTAGTAGCCCCGCGATAGGTCCAACGAGTTGCCAGACGATGATCGTGCCACCCGCTCCTGCCAGGCACCACTTGTCGAGGGCACTCCACCCGGCCTCCCCGAATGAAACCGAAAGGAGAAACATCCCTGCCGCTCCTACGGTGAATCCCAGCGGAATCCAGAGTGCGCTTGAGTCCGGAGTTGCGGCGGCGAAGGTCTGGTAGATGAGTACCGCCTCCGCCGCCCAGATGAGCCATGTCGCCCTGCTTGGGCGAACTGGTCCGCGTACTGCTCCGACGCCCGCCGGGATGAACCCAGCGAGCGTCAGGATTGCGGCGATGATGCCGAGGATGTCGCGCACAGCTAGTACGTCTCTCCACCGTCAGATTTCTTGTCGGGCACAGCCACGACCTTCCCACGACGCTCCACCAGGTCGCCCCACTCCAACGAGTGAGGCAGTTTCTTGACGTAGCGGTGGATCTGCGGCATGCACCCACAGCCGCGGGCGCAGCATGTGGGATGCATGAACCCGCAGGAGCAGCCGAAACCGACCGGATCTGACTCCGGCACAGCGAAGTCGTGGTCGAGTATCTTCCCGCCAGCCAGAACCTGAGTAATGCGAATCGTGGCCATGACGCTATTCTCCTTTCAAAGAACTCTTGAGGCTCCGGGGCCTCTACAGCGCCTGAACGAACGATCGTTCAGAAACACGCTGCTCTATACCCCCGAGATCGCGAAAACAAAAAAACCGCTCGGGGGCGGTTGGTAGAGACAATATTATTTAAGACAAAGTTACCGCACCCGGGTGGTTATATATGCGGCGTAATAGTAACTAAATTGTGCGGTCACGGATTTCATATCAAAAACAAGATAACATAGCCCCTCTATCTTGTCAACCACATCGATACACTTGTCCCCCTGGAATAGCGGATGATAAAATTTTTTCATGCCGGGCATCAAACAAAGAGATATGAGACAGTTGGCTTTTCAGGCCTACTACGTGGATCCAAAAAGCTCCACCTTTGCAAACGCCTATCAGTCGGCTGTGAAGGCCGGGTACAGCGTCGCCTACGCTAAGCAGATAACTCATCAATCGCCAAAAGTACTTTCGGAAGCCGTCACCATGCATCAGGCGATGATTGAAAAAGCCGAGCGTAATCTAGAAGATATGCTTACCCTCGATGAAAGCGAGCCGGTAATGACAGCCTTCGGACCGATGAAGAATAAGGCCACCGGCCAGCCCATCATGCGCCGGAACACCAAGATTATGGCAATCAAGGCCGATCTTTCTAAGTTCGTACTTGAGCGACTAGACCGAAAACATTTCAGTACCAAAGAGGCTTTGAGCGGTGACGGGCAAGTTGAACCTCGCCCAATCCTCATGCAATTTAATGTTCATCGTAACGACGAGGAAGGTAATTCTAAACACCGAGTCGCTCCTTAAGCTCATCTAGGGCGAGTTTTGAGAGGCGACTCAATCTCTCGAGGACTTCGGGTTTCTCGAAAAAATCATTTGAGATTGGGATTGAAGCTATATCATCAACTAAACTGCTTACTCGTATGGCAACTGGCCTTGAAACACCCTTCTCGAGGAGAAATTTTGCTATTACAGAAGAGACGCCTGACTCGAGCGAAAATAGGAATGATTCAATTTTTTCCTCATAGATATTTATATCGGCAATCCCTTGTTCAGCGGCGATTTGAATGAGTAAATCGTAGAAGCATTTAAGATATTTGGGAGCGTTGTAGGATAACTCTCGGTCAACCTCCCGAAGAATTTCGATAGCTTTTTCAATCTTCCCCAAGTGGGTGTCGAATTCGCTGCCCGGTTCGATATATTGCAAAACTTGGTTAATAAAAAAAGAAATAGGATGTTCGTGTAGCCACTGGATAATTCGGTTCGCAGTTCTGCTTTCATCCCTTTTTGGCCAGGCCAAATCCCGTTTTACGTACCCAAGGATATCTGCTAGCTGCGAACCGGTAACTGCCAAAGTATTACCTGGAATTTCCAAGTAACCACGAAGCTCTTCTTCTGGGAGCGATCGCAGATTGGCTAACAATCTATCCTGCAAGCGCGGGTCGATGCCAGGGTTCTTGTTGACCAGCTCTAACGATATGCTCAGTTCCGCTCTCTGCTGCTGAATAGCAGCAAGCATCCTAGCTTTTTCTTCGGGGTTAAGATTGAAATTGTCCAAGATTCGTTCGGGATTTTCACGGGTCAAAAGTTCAAATATTAGGTATTCTATATCACCTCGACTATGTGACCGAAAATAGTCAAACCTATCAGTTTCAGAAAGAAAAGTTTTTACAATGTAACTCCTCCGAGTGTCATTCTCCATGACGTTCGCCTCCGGGTCAGTTATCTCGGTTTCAGTATTTTCGAAGAGGTCTTCGTATTTTTGAGGCTCATCTTCAATGCAGAATACATTTCCAGAAAGACCATAAGTGATTCTGCCGGCTCGACCAACTAAGTTCCAGAAAGATAGCGCCGAGTGTTTTTCTTTGCCACCGTGCCCTCCATACCTATCAGAGAATAAAAAGATATTTTTTGCTGGGAGATTGACCCCCTCAAGAAGAGTTGGGGTGCAAACCATGTAATCAATCAGGCCTCGCTCGAAGAGGTCAACCATTGCTCTCCGAAGCCCAGTCGGCATCGGCCCATAGTGCAAGCCGATGCCCTTCTTTAAGATATTCACTAGGCCAAAGTTGTCATCGTAATGGTCTTTAATGTATCTGCTCAAATCCTCGATTTCTTGACTAGATATTCGGTTGCGTTCCGGTCGAGCCTCGGCCAATGCTAAGGCGTATCTGTGGGCGAAAATTGGGCTGGTGGTATACAAGATTGAAGGGCTTGTCCCACTGCAGTCCAGAACCATTCGAATCTCTCGGTCGATTTTTTGTGCTCTCGTATCCTCGGTCATTAATCCTTGGGGAAAATTTCTGGAACCGAGCTCTTCCAGCCGATCATCGAATGAATCTTCACCAAAAGAATCCTTCAAAAGATAATACTTAAATTGCCGCTCTTCTTTGGCAATAAAATGGATATTCTTTTCGACCGGTGAATAGAGAATTTCTTTATGAAACGATTGCTCTGAGGAAAGTAAGGGAAATAGCTTCCCCTTGTAGTACTCAGGATTTTTAATCAATGGGGAGCTGAAAATATATCGAGCCTTGCCCTCCTCGATGCCCACTCCGCACAGCTCGATAAGTTTTTTCAGAGCACTTCGCAAAACAAATCCGCGATATCCTCTGGAGATGTAGTGGGCTTCGTCGCAGTAAATCAAGTCAAAAGACTTAACAAATTCAGGATTCTTGGTGATGAGGAATGATATCCGTTCTTGCGTCAGAATAAATACCGCCTTCTCCGGAACCGCATCTACGGAACGGGCGTGAGTAAAAATGCCAAAATCAAGATTCAGCTCTCGTTTTATTTTTACAAAATCCGCAAAGAAATCATCGATCAGGGACTTGGTAGGAACAAGTACTAGGACCCGTTTAACTTTCTGACCAGCATATAGATGCGCTATGTGCTGCCGAACGATGAATGATTTTCCAAATGATGTGGGAGCAGAAAAGCTCACCAACGCCTTCTCTGACAGGGCATCAAGTATTTCTTTCTGGAAAATATTAAAATGGTAAACCTTATCTTGTATCTGTAATCGTGACTGAGCCTCTTCAGAGTATAAGTTGGCGATTATTTCAGGGTCAAAAAGATACTCTGTATCCAACGAAGCCTCATCAGAAGCATCTTTAAATATTTTGGATTCACCAAAGACTGTGGATGCATTACTTACGACAGGAAAATTTCCAAGTCGTGATGCTAAAATTTGTATCGCGTAGCTTAGTAAATGATTGTCCGGCTTTATCTCGTGGAACAAGGCCATGATTTTTTGAGCTGTACGTTTGTGCTCAATGTCATCGCTCAATGCAAGCACCGAAGCTTGGAGTATCAATTTTTGCAGTTGTTCAGGGGTTGCATCCTCAGCGCTAAAGGTGAGTCGCTTTTTAGCGGCATATTTTTGCAGCGCAAGAAAACGTTCATTGAATTTCCCGCTTTCCCGAATCTTATTGGATAAGTTTATGACCGGGTCTGGCATATTAGTGGGTTAATGAGTGGCGACTAGCGAATGCTGTCCGTGCGCTTTCCACTGATTCGAAGGGTACGAAGCAATAAATGTTGGGGTGCGGAGAAGCAGTAATGTGTGCGGCCTGATTATTGAAACATCGGTTTAGGTCGGCTAATACTTCCTGACTGAATGCGTTGAAATCTGCTGTTTTCTGAATCAGCGCAGAAAACGCTGGAAAGTTGAATCCCACAAAAACAACACTCTTATATTTCAATTCTTGATGCCTAGGATTATCGTCGATGAAATAGGCTTCATAAGCCGCGGTGTTCTGGGGAGTTAATTCATCGCGGAGGTGGCTGGAAGCCAGGCGAATCTCGTGGCTCAAACGTTCCTGATCGCCCCAAAATGCATTCATATCTGTTTGCGCCTCTCTCAAGCCGTCATTGGAGTCTTGGTGCATCTTAGCCTCTCCTAGAAGCATATAAATTTCCCCTCGCTCATCCTGCAATATAAAGCTGCCGTCGCGCCCCTGTTGGGTTGTCGTAGTGCTAGTCCGGCTCTGAATTTTGGAAACCAGCTTGTTCGCACCTTTTACGTTTTTAGCGAAAAGAAACATCAGTAGTTCTCCTAGCTCTCCTGATCCGGCCGTTCCGCCCGCCCTGGTCTTTTGCAGAAGGTGTCGCGCATGCTCCAGTGGGGATTTTGAAGTTTTTCCCTCTGCTAAAAGCCTCTCATAATTCGCAAGGGTGTCCTTTGAAAAAACAAATGACGGTATGTGGGCGTCTAATTGTTCGATAAATCGCTCTAGGTAGCCTGAATCCTCTGTGTCGGATATGCAAAAATAAAACAATTCGTTCCCGGTGTTGCCCGCCGTGACTCCTGTGGTATCTACGCCCTTTGTGCCCGGTATCACCATATATCTTAGCTTGAGACTACTATGTTTAGCCCCGTAAATAAAGGGTTCCGGGCTTTTCCTGCCCTTCTCTTGTATCTCGATATAACTGAGGCTACTGCTATGGCCTTCCAATAGCGAAAGCGGCTCCGGAGGCAAGGGAAATACCAAGACGGGCCTCTAAGAAATTTTCCTGGCCTTAAGAACTAAACTGGTTGAGCCGAAGACCAGGAACGAAAACATCAGCACCTTCAGATAAACCGTTCGCTGAATGTCACGCTCAGCCTTAGCTCCACAAACTTCGTATTGATATACCTCTTGCGTAAGGCACCATTCTGCATTTTCAACCTGCAATCTATCCGCGTGCCATAGCCAGTACGAGGAAATGATAATGGTGGCGCATACAATCGCGTAGATAATTCTTTTCATGATATTAATGAATTATATTAAAAAAGTTCAGCGCCCAGTAAGTTATTCCAGTCACTGCGGCCGCCCCAACGACTACCCACAAAAATATAACCCAGACTTCTTTTAGTTCGAAGCTCGATTGGCTAAGTGCACTAATAACTGCTGCCGTGGCTATAACTATCAGGAGTACTACTATCGCTATCAGTAAGATGTTCATATAGTGATTAGTTTTTAAGTTCTACTTGATTGGATTACTGCATAGGCCCTCTCCAGCTCTTTCGTGATTCTCAGAATTGCTGGCTTATCGAAATACCTAAATCCACCCGGTCTGTTGGCCGCGCTTGCACTAAAAAGCAATATCGAAAGTAGTTCCTTTTTCTGGTCAGCAGAGAGACCTTCAGTTTTCACAAGGTAATCTCTATAAACCTCCGCCATCGCTTCCCATCTTTCCACTTCGCTGCCGGGATGAGCTTCCCGTTTGAAATTATAAATTGTCCTTTCAAGCGAGAGCGGATATGTTTCGCCAAATACTTTTACGAATCGTTCTATCCTTGTAACCAGATCAACTGGTAATACAGGATGCTTAATTTCTCCCTCTGGCTTTATCAGACCAGCCTCAACCCATTGAATTTCCCCATCGCCCTGATTTTCTGGTTCAGTCTTGGGCATAGTTTATTAATTTTATTTGGGCTGAGAAACACAAAGCTCCCAGCCAGCGATCCCTTACGGGACCTACCCAAGTTTCCCTGGATAGCCAATAACGACGCTCTGACTAGGAGCTTAATGGTCGTTATTGGACTTCGGAGCCATGCCGTCAATTTCTTGGCGGTTTAGGCTCTGCCTTGCGGCGTATTAAATTGTAAGCACATTTTATCACCTCTTGAGTTAGCTTGGAAGTAAGATATGGAGTCTATTGACATAACCCTGTCAACTCGTCCATAAAGAGTGTATATGGACACTACTAACGCCGAGCATTATCGGGAAGGGGCCACCGCGTGGGTTATGACGGCAATTAAAATTGCTGCCTCTTTTAAGCCAAATAAGGGCATCATAATGACGGACTACAACGCCCCTTTCGATGACATCGGCACCAATCTTCCTTCTGCGCCCCATCCCATAATGCGCCGGAGGATTCTTCTCTGGCTTAGTGAAATGGGTGTAATACATCTTTCGATGAACCTTGCTGAACACTATGTCACCATAGGACTACCAAATGATTTTTCTCGGCCAGCAAGTGGTAGGGTTTGCCTGATAGTAGTGAACCACGGAAAGTTCGATAAGCTTTATCAAAAGTATTCCGACCAATCTGAGTTGCTGCAGGCAGAAAATAATAACCTGAAGAAAAAGAGAGAAATTATTTCCATCGATAAGCTTGGCAATTTGTGGCGTGAATCAAAGGATAAATATTCTTATCCAATGGGTCAAAAATCTGACCGCCTTAAAATTGTTAAATTTCTTAAGGTTGGCTCCGAATTTAAATTAACGGGTGATATTGCTTCCGCTCTAAACAAGGATAATCTAAAGACGATACGCGCAGAAATCCAAAAAATTAATAGGAATTTTAAAAAGTACCTAGGCGTTAAGGATAAATTAATTGTGAGCAAACGAGGCAGCGGCTACGGGATTAATCCGGGATTCAAAATACTACTCAGTAGCTAGGATTCTTTTAGTCTGCCTCTTGTCCTGTTAATAACCTCAATAAATGTGCCGCGAATAAGCGGCTTTTTTAGTTTGCAGGCATACAAGAAACGGATGTCAGGCATATAGGTCTGAACGATAAGGTCAGTGAATGCAGTTATCGACAGAGGAAATCCAAAATTTTAAGCAGCTATA
Source organism: uncultured Candidatus Saccharibacteria bacterium (assembly GCA_964641225.1). Taxonomy (GTDB): domain Bacteria; phylum Patescibacteriota; class Minisyncoccia; order UBA6257; family 1-14-0-10-44-23; genus JAHFLF01. The sequence continues at coordinate 53,579 of CAZXKC010000004.1, read as the reverse complement.
TCTCGCCGAGACAGGCGTAGAGCTTACTGATGAACACGCCGCCAAAGAAGCGTGCAGGCTTCTTGCTCTCATAAAATTTGCTATCGATCCAATGCCCGAGGTCGACGGGCTTGGCGCTGATGAAAATAATTAATTAACCATCATTATGGATGAAAACAAAAATATCATTGAGGGATTCGCTGGAATAACGCTCCACCCTTCGCTTGATATAAAAGACGGTGTTTTGGTTCTAGGTTTCCGTTACCACTCAAAGTTACGAAAGGTTGAGGATTTAATTCTACTAGTATGGAAAGGAACGATTCGCTTCGCTACAGAAGATTCTTTGGTTATCGAAGACAAGGAATACTTCATCGAGAAGAAGGGTCGACGGCTTATCTGGCTTCAGGAGCGCTGGAGCATCAAAGACCTCAATCAGTTCATAGCTGAATACGCAGACGTCCGCTTAAATGTCATCCCTGAGCCAAAGGAGCTTTTCGAGGAAATCAAAAAGACGATTAAAGACTATGTCGGCCTAGAAAAGGAGGTTGATTATTCACTAGCAGCAGCTTGGATAGTGGGAACATATTTCCACCCTATCTTTTCGGCGTATCCGTTCTTAAACGTTAAGGCTCCGAAGCACTCTGGCAAAAGCCAGTTTCTGAATCTTCTGAAGCAACTCTGCTTCAACGCAGTTAAGAGCCGGCCTAGTGTTGCGGCCCTTGGAGATACGGTGGATGCATTAAGAGGAACGTTCTTGGTCGATCAAGCAGATGGGTTGAAGCGCAAGGGTGGCGAAGAACTGCTTGATATATTTGCTGATTCTTATAAGGGTAGCGGCGGTAAGCGAAGAATTATTCAGCTCGATAAAGAGAAGCAAAGGAGCATTGTCGAACACAGCACTTATGGGCCTAAGGTATTCGCTTCGATACAGGACCTTCCAGAGGACTTACGCGATAGGTGCCTGATTATTCCTCTACTACGGAGCCACAAAAATTTTTTTGACCCAGATGAGGAGAGTGATATCTGGGGCGGCCTAAGGGGAAAACTTTATAAGTTCCTTATTGGTCATGGCTCTTCGGTAGCCATAGATTACTCAATCCTCAAAGTCGAGCATAGGGCAAAAAAAGAGATATCAGGACGAACACTCGAATTATGGTTGCCCTTTGAAGTTATGTTCCGTGCCATGAACGTAGCCGAAGAAATACCAGAGGCAAGGAAGCGCTTCTTGTCACGGTATGACTTTGCTGAGTCTGAGCCATCTGAGCTAGACCATGCTGTCTTGGCGTACATCCTTGAGCAGTTCAAAGATGGCATAACCCAGATATTGCTCTCACCGAGACTTATAGCTGAGGCTCTAGACGTAAATTTATTCGATCGGAAAATGAGCTCAAACCAGATAGCAGCCAGGGTTGGGTGGAGCATTAAAAATTACAACATGCACAGCGAGAAGAAACGAAAGGGGGAGGGAAATTGGTATCTTTTCGAAAAGGCAAAGGTAGAACTTGTCCGGGACACTTATTTCTCTACACCATCTACACCTGAAGCTCCTGACCCAGAAAGGACGGCCACTCCTGGCAATGTAGACGGGAGCTTGGGAATCTGAGCGTGTATATAGAGGCCTGCACGTTGTAGATTAGTTTATGAGCGGCTACACCCCAGCGCTTCTTTGTTTGCGCGGAGAGTCTGGGGTGATGTAGAAGATGTAGGTCGCTGACCCTCAGAAGCTATATGAAAACCGGATATTGTCTCAAATATAATTCGCATGGTTAAATTAAAATATTCCCTATGAAGTACGTTGTCTACTGCCGCAAAAGTTCCGAATCAGACGATAAGCAGGCTCTCTCGATAGATTCCCAAGAGGAGGTACTTAAGAGTTATGCGCGGCGCGAGAAGCTCACGATTTGTGCAACCTTCAAGGAGAGCAAGTCGGCCAAGTCTCCGGGCCGCCCGCACTTTGAAGAGATGCTCACTTATCTCGAAAAAGAAAAAAGTTGCGCACTTCTAGTTTGGAAGCTCGACCGTTTGGCACGCAATGCGTTGGATGGTGGAAAAATTTCTTGGTTTATGGATCGCGGCCTCATTACGGAAATCCGTACACCTGAGAAAGTTTTCCGAAACAACGGTGATGACAAGTTCATGATGAGCTTGGACTTCGGTATTGCCAAGAAATATGTAGATGACCTCAGCACCAACGTAAAACGCGGACAGAATACTAAGGTCGGAATGGGTTGGCGTCCTGGGCCAGCTCCGATCGGCTATAAAAATAGCAGGCTGCGCGATAAGGGTTCAAATACGATTCTCGTTGATGAGGAAATCTTCCCGTTAGTTCGCAAGGCATGGGACCTCATGCTGACTGGTGCTTATACCGCTCCGCAGGTACTCGACATCGCTACGAAGGATTGGGGCCTACGAACACCTCTACGAAGAAACGGTGGTGGTAATCCAATCTCTCGGGCAGCTATTTACCATCTCTTTAACAATCCCTTCTACTACGGGTGGTTTGAATATGGAAATGAAGAAAACAGGAAGCTATATAAAGGAAATCACAAGCCAATGGTTACCCTCGAAGAGTTTGATCGCGTCCAAAAATTGTTGGGCCGCAAAGGTATGCCTCGGCCCCAGGAACGACGCTGGTTTAAATATGTCGGCATACTTCGGTGCGGGGCGTGTGGCGCAGCTATAACTGCCGAGGAACGTATAAAACGACAGAAAAACGGCAATGTCCATACCTATATCTATTATCACTGTACTAAACAGCTGAAACCTCGCTGTGCGCAGCCTCTCGTGGAAGAGAAGGCTCTAGAAAAACAGATCGAGGAGGTTGTTGAGGGTATGGATATCTCTCCGCGTTTCCGGGATTGGGCTTTGGCAAAACTAAGAAAGGAAAACGAGAACCAATTCCGTGAGCGGGAAGCAATCTTGACCGCCCAGCGTAGGGCCGACGATGCCTGTGCTCAGAGGCTCAAACGTCTCATTGATATGCGTGCTGATGAGGAGATTGATGCTAAGCAGTTTGCGGAGCGTAAAAAGGAGCTTCTTAAAGACCAGGCTAGGCTTAATCAAGTTGCTAACGAGGTTAACGCAGAGGTGGTGAACTGGGTTAATAAAGCCGAAGAAGGATTTGTCTTCGCTACTGAGGTCGCTAAACGCTGGGATAAGGCTACGCCAGAAAAACGACGGGAATTTGTCGCTGCCCTCGGGCAGGATTCGAACCTCCGCCTCTTAGACAAAAAAGTGAAGTGGGATAACGGCAACACGGCGTTTCTTATCAGAAAATACACGGCTGCTGTTCCAGAGACCAAGTCTTCATTCGAACCTCCAAGAACCCGCGTCGGAACGGGGTCTTTGGAGGCTCGGTATGACAAGAATCTCAACTTGCGGAGGAGGTGAGATTCGAACTCACGGTGCCTTGCGGCACGCCGCATTTCAAGTGCGGTGCATTAGACCACTCTGCCACCCCTCCTTCGGACGATCAGCGCAGGAGCTGATGCAGTCCAATTACAGTATCCTACCGTTTTTAGGGCGTAACGGCAATATCAACACGGGTAACCACATCGTGATCGATGTGGATCACTTTTGGTACATCTGTTGATCGGTCAGTTTTGTTTTTTGCCAAATCAACAACGTAGGTGTTGACCGGTAGCGTAACGGAATATGAGCCAGTAGCATCCGGATGTATATTAGCAATGATTACGCTTGAGCCTTTTTCGTATACAACAATTGTTCGGGTGATAGGGGTTTCGCCGCTGCTTAGGACCAGGCGCCCTTCAAGTGTTCCCGTGCGCTTTGGAACGGGGACGATAAAAATAACCGTCATCAAGATAAGAATGATGGCCGGGAAGACATATAATGCAACAATTTTGACACTTTTTCCTGTTGAGTCCATAGAGATGAAATAAAAAATATAAGCGCCTCCCAAAGGAGGTGCTCAGCGATTACGTCGCTAAGCGTATTTTACCAAAAAGCTTGTGGCGGTGCAAGGTGTGGATGAGTTGTAATGGTTTTTGAGAGCTGAACGTCTTATAGTCCAGCTCCTTGTGGAAGGGGGCTATGCTAATAGTCTTGGGAACCGTGAAAACGGAAGGAGACAGCTGATGATGACCGATCGTTTTCGTGCTCATCTTGATAGTCTTCTGGCTCGCTACGACGCAAGTGACGCGTTCGTACGTGCGTGGAAGCGTGCTGTGCGCCTGGGCCGGAGCGAGGCTTCGTGGGAGCCGGTACTCGAGTTCATGCTTCGCTACATCGAGTACAGTCGCGTGGCGATGCACTGCCCGCTGCATCTGATGGGTCAGATCGCAGCGTCGAATTTGTTCATGGACAAGAACGACGCCTGCATCTGGACGCGTGATCGTAGCTCTGAGATCGTGGTGCGACTCAATGCTGCAACCAATGACGATTTCGGTGGCAGTGGCGGTAAGAGTCCGTCGCATCGCACTCTGGCACAGGTCCTGCTGCGCTCATGGTGCAAGGTGCTCAAGGTGGATCCGACAACACTCAACAGGATTGCGTTGACCAGTGCAGACCTCAAGGCACACGCGGGAATCCGTGAGGCCTACGGTGTCGGCAAGCAACTCACCGGTCTGGAGATGCTCTCGGCGATCGCCGCACATCAGGGCGGCGAACATGCTGCAGCCGGTGCCTTTCCGAAGTGGTGGAAGGTGCTCATCAATGAAGACAACGACCTGCGGTCACAGGTTCATGAGGTGAAGATGCCGTTTGCAGGATATGCATCTGTTACCGGCGATGCTTACGTCGGGGCGCACAATCTCAGCGAACCCGACCACAACAAGAAGGCTCAGGAGGGCGTCGAGCTTGGAATGCTCTACTACGCCGGATCGGAGTCTCAGGAATGTATTGAAGCAGCAATCGAAAACGGCCTGATCAAGGGCGCTCAGGTCGAATCGGAGATGATCAATTCGCTCTAGGTTCTAGCAGGGTAGTAGGTGGGAAGCGAAGCGCTTAAGTCACCAGTTGTGACGCAAATAAGCGTAACGCAGCGGGGAGGGGGCCAGACGAAGATCGTCGGCCCCCGTAGTGTTAATGGCGGCGTAAAGCCCGCCATTTTTGTTTGGTGCTCGGGGTGGGAGTCGAACCCACATGACCTTGCGATCGGACGATTTTGAGTCGTCAGCGTCTGCCATTCCGCCACCCGAGCATAAAAGCATTCTACCGTTTCTGTTGGCTTATTTCAAGATTCGTTTTATAATTAACGCACGCATATGCCCGACCCGCAAATTCAAGAACACGTTTTTTTAATTGAAGTTCACAAAATAGAACCGAACCCGTTTCAACCACGGCGATTTTTTGATGAAGAGCAACTCAAAGAGCTAGCAAACTCAATTCGAGAATACGGCATTTTACAGCCGCTCGTAGTTTCTAAAGTTGAAGAGATAACGCCAGACGGAGCAACGGTCCATTATCAACTTATCGCCGGTGAGCGCCGTTTTCGCGCCGCACAGTTAGTGGGCTTAGAGCGCGTGCCAGCCGTAATTAAGAATGTTGGACTTGATAAAGAAAAGCTGGAGCTGGCTATCGTTGAAAACGTGCAGCGAGCAAATCTCAACCCAATTGAAGCTGCGCGTGCCTATGCTCGACTGCAAGACGAGTTTCGTTTAACTCAGCGTGAGATCGCTCAGCGTATCGGTAAGAGTCGCGAGGTGGTTGCCAATACGATGCGTCTTTTGAATTTACCGACGATTGTTCAAGACGCGATCGCGATGGGGAAGATAGGTGAAAGCCAGGCGCGTTTAATTCTCTCGCTCGATGATCCTAAGCAACAACAAGCTCTTTTTGACGATATTATTGCTCGTGGTCTTTCGGTTCGTGAGATTCGTAACAAGGTTGCCTACATGAAGGCGCCACCCGTTTCTGCTGCGGGAACAGTCGGTGAGGTGGATGCCGAGGCTATTTCAATCAAGCAGCAGCTCGAAGAGGCGCTCGGCACTATTGTGCAAGTTACCAAGGACGGTAGCGTGGGCAAAATCACGATTGCATTTTCAACCCCTGAAGAATTGTACACAATTTTAGAGCGCGTGAAGTCTGTGCCGGCTCCACATCCCGCCGCAACTCCATCCGCCCCTGTAGCAGGTAAGCTTTCTTTTACTGAAGTTCCGACGGGCGAGCAGGAGTTCACGCTTTAGGTTCTACGTGTTTACAGTTGATTTGTTTTTTGGCAAACTCTTTAGAGAGTCAGCTTTCTAGTTTTATAAGTAGAAGGGGGGGGCCATGCAAACAGGTCTTGCAAATGCTTCGTGGACTTTTCCGAAAAATGAGAAGTCTAGGAGGCCGCGATACTCGCAGGTGCCAGTCGTATTGGCAGTAGCTTCGTGTGCGGGCGGGTGCGGCGCAGTCTTGGAATTCTGGAAATTCCCTGATGCGCAGATTGGCGCAATCTATTGCTGGGACTGTGCCATACAGCATCTGTGGCATTTTGCTGCCGAGAGGCAGCAAATCTCAAAGAAGCAGGAATACTAGCCGCCGTAAGGTTGACCAGGAGTCGCGCCTTCGGCGGCTTTCTGGTTTTAGATAATTACAAAAAAGCCTTAAAATCGACATTTTTAGACCTTTGACAAATTTAGTAAAAGGATGTATACTGCATAAAGTTCTTTTAAAGCTACTTGTGCTGAATTAGCCGCACAAATTGGTCTATTTTTAGGCCAAAAACGACCCAATTTGTGCGGCTACAAAAGCCGCCTTACCGCTGTTCAAGAATGCGCCGCGTAGGTGTTTTCAAGAATAGCTTGGAGGATTCCGATGAGAGGCAACGAAGTGGATTTGGCGCTCGGTACGGCGATCGCGAAGGAGCTGGTCAAGCGCGGCATCAAGCGTGAGCGACTGGCCGCGACCGGCGTCTGCATCGACGCCTTCGCCATCAACCGCTGCGCCGACGCCATCGAGGAGGCGGTGCGGAAGATCCCCGAACTGCGGACCTATCCGCAGGACGGCGAGGTCTTCGAACTTTCCATCACGGAGCCTTTCACCGGACTCCAGATGATCACGGACGAAGGCTTCACGGGCACCTGGCGCTTCACTGGCCAGGAGATCGCCGAGCCGCAGACCAGGAAGTTCAAGCTGGTCTCGATCGGCTACCAGCCGAGTTTCGAGGCGGTGAAGGAGGAGCTGGCCAGGCACGGGAAGATCCCGCAGGGCCAGTGGCGCAAGGCCTTTAAGAAAGGCCTACCCGAAGACCGACGGAAGCTGGGTCGGAGTCGCCGATGCCTCGTGGGTCGGTCCGGCCGACCGCGTCTTCTTCCCGTACGTGGGAAGCGACGGCGTCGAGTTCTTCCGCCAGGCTGGCCGCGGCTGGAGCTACCTCTTGCGGTGGCTCGTCGAGGTCAAGTAACGAAACTTGGGGCTTAGGTTGCTCGGTTATCCCGACCCTCTGCCCCTTGGAGTCTCAGGCTCCGGTTTGCGCAAGCGACCCGGAGCCTCTTTGCTTTTTACGACTCCTCCTCAACTACCTTTTCATCCTTCTCTTCAAACTTTTTCGCCTTGGCTTTTGCTTTCTCTTCCGCTATTTGTTCCGGTGTCTTGGTAGGATCGTTCCAAGTGGCGAACGTACAGTCTGGATATCTGCTGCAGCCCCAGAACATTCGTTTACGGCCCTTGCGGGTTTGTTTAACGACAACGTCACCAGGGTTATCTTTTCGTTCCGGGGTTTCAAGACACTTCGGGCACTTCATATTAATCGTCAACGCCTCGGCGCGATTGACGTTCTTTGCATTTTTACACTCCGGGAAACCGGAGCAGGCGAGGAACTTTCCAAAGCGTCCGAATTTGATAATCATCGGCTTGCCACAGGACCCCTCGTGTTCGCATTTTGAGTTAGGCGAACTACTCTTGCCGGTGCAGGCGCAGACCTCGTCGGTAGCCTCGTCAGGGTTTTCTTTTTCAACGCTGGCGTATTTTTCTTCAAGTAATTTCGCAAACGGATCGTAAAATTCGCGCAGTGGGGCCTGCCACACAATCGTGCCCTCGGCGACCTCGTCTAATTCGCTTTCAATTTTTGCCGTAAAACCAATATCGACTACCTGCGGGAAGTGGGTCGTCAAAAGCTTACTGACCATTTCCCCGATTTCGGTTGGATGAAAGCGTCCGCCCTCTTTGCGCACATAATTACGCGCCTGAATCACGGAAATGATCGAAACGTAGGTTGAAGGACGGCCAATACCAAACTCTTCAAGGGTTTTAATCAGCTTGGCTTCAGAGTAGCGACCCGGGGGCTCCGTAAAGTGTTGATCCGGCGTAACTTTCTCTAATTTTAGTTTGTCGGCCTCTGCGAGTACCGGCAACTGTTTTTCTTCAAATGATTGAGGATAGACTTTAAGGAATCCATCAAACTTCATCGTATTGCCATTTGCGCGCAGCGTGTATTTTTTATCGGCAGTCTCAACGTCTACTTGAGTTGCATCAAAAACAGCGTGCGGCATTTGTGACGCCAAAAAGCGCTGCCAGATCAAACGATAGAGTTTGCGCACAGCCTCGTCGGAGACCGGCAGCTCATCCGGATGAGTCAGTTTCGTCGGGCGGACAGCCTCGTGCGCCTCCTGCGCACCTTTTGATTTAGTGTGATATGACTTTACTGAAACGTATTTTTCGCCAAAGGTTGTTTGCAAATATTCTGCCGCGGCAGCTTGTGACTCTTTTGAAAGATTCAAAGAGTCGGTACGCATGTACGTGATGTGTCCGTTTTCATACAAAATCTGCGCCAGCGTCATGGTCTTCTTGGCAGAATAACCAAGGCGGGTGCTGGCAGTTTGCTGCAGGGTACTGGTCGTAAAAGGCCCGGAGGGATTCTTTTTGGTCTCTGTCTTTTTTACGCTCGTGACTGAATAGCTCGCGTTCTTTAGGTCTGCGGCAATCTTTTCCGCATCCGCCTTGGTTTTAATATCAAACTTATCGAGTACCTTACCGGCAACTTTAATTAAATCCGCTTCGAACCCATCTTCAGTTTTGAGTTTTGAGTTTTGAGTTTTGAGTTTTGCCGAGATGCTCCAGTACTCTTCGGGTTTGAAGGCGCGAATTTCGTTTTCGCGATCAACAATTAACCGCAGCGCAACGGATTGTACGCGACCGGCAGAAAGTCCCTTTGCAATTTTTTTCCAGAGGAACGGTGAAAGCTTATAACCCACAAGTCGGTCTAAAATACGTCGAGCCTGTTGAGCGTCAACCATCTTTTGGTCGAGTTCGCGCGGGTGAGTCAGCGCATTCTTAATCGCAGTTTCAGTAATTTCATGAAAGACGATGCGGTTAATCGGCTTGCCTTCGATTACAGAGACTGAGTCGCGTTTAGTCTTCGAACCCTTTCCTTCTAATACCTGACGCAGGTGCCAGGCAATGGCCTCTCCTTCGCGGTCTTCATCGCTTGCGAGAATAATCTCCTTTGCCTTGCTAGCAAGTTTGCGCAGTTCAGTAACCCGGGTCTTGGCTTTTACGGGGATGATATAGGTCGGTTCAAAGTTTTTTTCGAGGTCGATACCAAAACGACTTTTGGGCAAGTCGCGGACGTGCCCAAAGGATGACTCAACTCGATATTCTTTTCCGATAAATTTACTTATGGTGTTCGCCTTTGTCGGCGACTCGACAATAACAAGTTTCATGTAATGGATTTCAAACTTAAATGATAAACTCCAAACTATAAACAATGGCAAGAGTCTTCAGATTTATAGTTTATGGTTTACAGTTTACTGTTCTCTCTTCATATATAGTACCTGCCACCGGACTCTTTCACAATGTTCGCAATAGTTAACATCGCTAAAGCTTCGGAAAGAACGGCTGCAGAGAGTGCGACTTTTTCACACAAGGCGTCAGTATGCATCGGCTCTCCGATCTCTGTCAAATACGCAACAATTTTTTGTTGCGTCTCATCGAGGAAGGGAAGTTGTTGTTCTGTTGCCGCATTTTTATCCTCCTCAATCCCTAACACATGTAGTACGTCTTCGCTGCTGGTAACCAGTTGCGCGCCTTGTTTTATCAAGTCATTTGAGCCTTCGTAATTGGGATTTGAGATCCCACCAGGGACGACTAATAGTTCTCGGTTTTGTTCAATTGCAAATCGAGCCGTTGCTAATGTACCAGAGCGTTTCGGCGCCTCAATTACAAGCACAGCTTTTGAAAGACCACTGACGATCCTGTTGCGTTCTAAAAATAATCGGGGAATTGATTCTGTACCCAGCGGATATTCTGAAATTATGGCGCCGCCGTTTTTAAGAATGCGTTCGCCGAGTTGCGCGTTTGTTCGCGGTGTAATGTTATCAACGCTTGAGGCAAGTACAGCAACGGCAGTTCCGTGGGCTTCAAGTGCACCCTCATGCGCGGCTGCATCCATGCCAAGCGCTAGTCCGCTAACGATTGGAACCCCTTTACGGGCAAGATCAGCAGCGAAACGCTGCGCCGTTTGTAGCCCGACTGGAGTTGCTTTGCGTGTACCAACAACTGCAACGGCCGGTCTTTTAAATGCCGGGAGTTTTCCGCGTACATAGATGGCAAACGGCGGCCAGGGGATCTCGCGGAGTAATTCCGGAAAGTCATCGTCGTTACGCAGTACAACGCGTATGTCATGCTTTTTAAGTTCATCGGCAGCCTTTTGCGCATCAATGCGTTTTCTGTCGGTTGTCTGTGTATATGCCGTCTGCCAGTTGCCGTGTTCATCCCAAAGTCGCTGCATAGTCTTATATGAGCAGCGATAGGTAAGAGCCAGCGCGTTATAATATATCTGTTCTGACGTCATGATATACTTGTACTGAAATGGTTCTTACGCATTTTTATAAACGGTTATTAATAAAGTTATCAATTGCCGCCGGCTTGATCTCTGTCTTAAGTGCAGGTTTAGTTATTTTTAATAGTCACTTAAACAAGCTGGTTAGGCAAATCGATCAAGAAAAAGCAGAGATTACGCTGCGCAATCGAACGATTGAATTAATTGCAGGTAGCAATACTGATCTTAAGAAAGCGGATCCGCTACTTGCGCGTCTTCAGAGTATTATACCGCCAAAAGATCAATTGATCGGTTTTTCTCGCGATATCAGTAATTATGGAAAGAAATTTAATGTTGATGTTGGGTTTAGTTTTGGCACAGAAACAGCGGCAACGGCGACTGATTCAGGCTCAGTTAATTTTACGTTAAGTGCAACCGGTCACTTTGATGACATTATTTCATTTTTACAATTTCTCGAGCAGCTTCCGTATTTTATCCGCTTCGATGGGGTAACAACAAGTTATCAGCTCAACAATCAGTATAATTTGACCACTACCGGTGCCATCTACACAAAGTAAAAAGAATTTGTATGCGTATTAAAAATACAAGCAATCACAAGCAAGAGGTTATATATGTCTCGATCGCCGGCGTGCTCGCAACGTGTTTAATTGCATATTTGATTTTTCTTGTTCATTCGATAACGCTCAAGGCGCAGCTGGTCTTTGGAACTGATGTGCTTACAAAACACGCTGAGCAGACATTTAATTTTGAAAAATACGATGCGCTTATGAAGGAGATTTATCCGGGCAATTCAACAGTGCTTAGTACCTATGCACCTGCCTCTGCGGTAAAGGTGACGCCGAGCTTGGCGCCAGCGGCTACGTCGACCACCACGACGCCGGCAACCACGAGTAAGCCCTAAAAAATACACTTGTTGCCAAAGTTGCCGACTTAGTCTAAAATATTTCCTATTCGACTACATGCGCGTGTGGCGGCCCCTCGGCTCTTGTTATAGAATAAAAGAGGACCGAGGTACCCGGGCCTTGTCGCTCAGGGTTGCGGCCACCGCCGCTTTTGTAACCGCCGCCAAAGGCGGCTCGCGATAGCTCAGTAGTATAGAATACCCGTATGCGCGTGTAGCTCAGTGGTAGAGCATTTCACTGATAATGAAAAGGCCGGAAGTTCGATCCTTCCCACGCGCACAAAACCGCATCAGTCATCTGACTATCTTAGTGGTATCTTGCTATGTATTTCAGGAGACTTGCACCCCGAAGCCGCCCAGCGAAGGGGTGTCCTTCCCGCGCGCACCAAGCTTACGTAGGTAAAAAATAAACGATAGAGTATCCTTCCCACGAACACCATTTTTTGATATAGTGCCACTATATGAAATTTGAAACGGCAATGGAAAATACGGGTAAATTTTTAGGCGGCATTGCCGCGTGGTCTATTTTAAATTACGCGCTTATCCCATATCATCTTTTTGGCACTGTTAACGAAGAGGGTGGGTTAGAAAAGGCCGATAAGGCTCTTATGTCGGGCAAGGTAGCTTCCGGCGGTGGTAAGAGTCATGGCGGCGGCGGTGGGCATGGCGGAGGACATCACTAAAGAATATGAATACTAAAGAGGCCTTATCAAAACTTATTGCCGAGTCAGACGTGTCTGCAGATGACAAAGAGCTTTTGCGTTTGTTTATCGAAACAGCGGAGGAGCAGCTTTTGGCCGTAACGCTTGAGCTTATCCGAAACAAAGAGATGACGCTCTCTATTGTTGTGCGCAATCTTAAAGAAAAGTTGTTAGTCGCTTACAATACGGCACAACCGTAATGCTATGATTACTTCAAAATATCGTACAACCTGGTCATCGTTTACCTCTAACACCGCTTCATAACGCGCGGCGGCTTTATGTTTTGATATAAGCTGCCCTGAAGGCGGTTTTTTGTTATAATTAATAAATTCGTGTAAAGTACATAATTATGCCCGGTGCGACAACTGCGATCTTCTTCGCGATTGTATCTTGCGGGCTCACACAGTATCGGGCGCACCATAGTCGTTCTAGAAATCAAGCAATGTCGACTCGTGAAGTAATATAAATCCTAATCGCAGTTGTAGCACCGGGTATGTCACAAAAACTTTGGAAATTTATACACGCGGAAACAAAGCGCCAAAATGAAACGATTGGTTTAATACCATCCGAAAATATTGTTGATCCGGAAATTTTGCGTGTCCTTGGCACGCCGCTTGTTAATAAATACTCAGAGGGCTATCCGGGGCGTCGCTATTACCCCGGCAACGAATTTTGCGATGAGATTGAAACCATGGCTCAAGTTGAGGGTTTTAAGGCTTTTAAATTAAAAGGAAAGCCATCCATAGAATTACCGACGAAAGTTGAAGATATTAATCCAGCTGACGCAAACACCTGGTATCTTAATGTCCAAGCTGCTTCAGGTTCAGCTGCAAATATGGCAATTTATTTTGCGCTAATGAAGCCGGGCGACACCGTGCTCGGTATGGCGCTGGCCGCAGGCGGTCATTTAACCCACGGCTTTAAATTGAATTTTTCCGGAACATTTTATAATTCGGTACAGTATGAGCTCAATGAAAAAACAGGCTTGCTTGATTACGCACAGATTGAAAAACTGGCAAACGAGCACAAACCGAAAATGATCTATTCCGGCGCAACGGCCTATTCTCATCTGATCGACTTCAAACGTATCGGTGAAATTGCTAAAAAAGTTGGCGCATATCACGTCGCTGACGTTAGCCACATTGCCGGTTTGATTGCCGCCGGAACACACCCAAGTCCGTTTCCGTATGCTGATGTCGTGATGGCAACAACGCATAAGACCATGCGCGGACCGCGCGGCGCTGTCATTTTTTCTAAAGGCCAGCAGATTGCGATGGCGATTAACAAAGCAATTATCCCGGGTATTCAAGGGGGGCCACACAACAACCAGACGGCGGCAATTGCGCTCATGTTTGAGTTTATGCAAAAACCGGCATTTAAGAAGTACGGGCAGCAGATCGTGAAAAATGCGAAGGTGCTTGCAGATGAACTTATGCGCTTTGGTTTTGAGATTGTCTCCGGTGGGACGCAAAATCATTTGCTGCTTCTGAATATGAAAAATAAGGGGATTACCGGCTCAGAAGGGGAGCAGCTGCTTGAAAAAGCTGGAATTATTGCCAATCGCAATTCCGTCCCGGGCGACGACAAGCCGTTTCGGCCCTCTGGGGTGCGCATGGGTACGCCGCTGATTACCAGCCGCGGTATGAAAGAAAAAGAAATGAAAATGCTTGCCGGTTGGATTCATAGGTTGATTGATTTAAAAGAGTCGCCGGTTAAGGTTCGCAAAGAGGTGCTTGCGCTCTGTAAAAAGTTTCCACTTCCGTACTAATCCTATTCTCTAATTCGCGCGAATAGGTAAATAACTATGATTATTGACGGTGCAAAAATAGCGGAGAAGATTTTAAAGGAACTTGCAAAGCAACTTGTTCCCGAAAAGGAGTTCGCGGCAATTTTAGTGGGCGATGATGCGGCCTCATTAAGTTTTCTTAAACAAAAAGAGATGGCGGCTCGCTCGCTTGGGGTCAAATTTCATTTATATCGTTTTGCAGACACGCTCGCGCAGGTTGAGTTACAGAAAAAAGTTCATGAAATTTATACCAATCCTGACGTCGGTGCAGTCATTATTCAGTTGCCGCTTCCGGTCAAGTACGACCGCATTGCGGTGCTCAATGAGATTGGTATCGACAAAGATGTTGATGTGTTAAACGGCGAGACCAGCAAAATTTTGGCCCCGGCCGCTGGTGCGCTCAAGCGAATTTTAAAAGAAGTCGCCTTTGATGTGGCCGATAAGGAGGTGGTGGTGGTTGGCTCAGGACTTCTCATCGGCCGACCAATTGCAGATTGGCTCATGGGCAAAGTTAAACACGTCACCATTATGAACAAGGGCGGGTATAAGCCGGAAATTGTTCGTAACGCCGACCTCGTGATTACCGGTACTGGTGTACCGCGCCTCATTAACGGCGATCATCTCAAAAAAGGTGCTGTTGTAATTGATTACGGATATGGCCGCGACGAGAGTGATACGCTGTCGGGCGACGTTGATTTTAAATCCGCCTCGCGCGTTGCAGGCCACATCACTCCCACGCCCGGTGGAACAGGGCCAATTGTGGTGGCAATGCTGTTCTCAAATTTTTATACATTAGTTGCTTAAGAGCAGAATATTTTGGTAGGGTGGGTGCGGGGAAGAGCGACTGCGTGTGCAGGAGCGTAACAACCCCTCAAGGAGTGCTACGTGACTGCAACCGAAAGTCCCACCGAACGGTGGCGAAATCCGCTCGTCAGCCGCTACTCGTCGGATGCCATGCAGAAGCTGTTTGGCGACGACAACAAGTTCTATCTCTGGCGCAAGCTCTGGCTGGAGCTCGCACGCGCCGAGCAAAAGCTCGGGCTCTCGATCACCAGCGCGCAGCTCGCCGAGATGGAGTCCCATCTGCGTGACATCGACTACACGGCCGCCGCTGCCTTCGAGCGACAGAAGCGGCACGACGTGATGGCGCACGTAGAGACCTTCGGCGCGATCTGTCCGCTGGCCAAGCCGATCATCCACCTCGGTGCCACCAGTTGCTATGTGACCGACAACGCCGACCTGGTGATCCTGCGTGACGCGCTGCGCATGACCTGCGTTTCGCTCGCTCGAGTGATCGACCGGATGCGGAAGTTCGCTCTGCAGTACCGTGAACTGCCGACGTTGGGCAGGACGCATCTGCAGCCGGCCCAGCCGACTACTGTCGGCAAGCGGGCTGCAATGTGGATTCAGGACCTGCTGCTGGATCTGCAGGCGATCGAGGAGTTGATCCCCAAGATCTTCTTCCTCGGCGCCAAGGGTGCCACTGGCACCCAGGACTCGTTCCTCAAGCTGTTCAAGGGGGACGAGGCAAAGGTGGAGCGGCTCGACTACCTGGTCGCGACCGCCTTCAGTTTCTCGGAGCGGTTCATGGTGCCCGGGCAGACCTACCCGCGCAAGATCGACGCCATGGTCCTCTCGGCGCTCGGCGGGCTGGCCGCCAGCGTCCATAAGATCTGTCTCGACCTGCGCGTTCTCCAGATGCTCAAGGAGATCGAGGAGCCGTTCGAGAAGGGCCAGATCGGCTCCAGCGCAATGGCTTACAAGCGAAACCCGATGCGGTCCGAGCGAGCCGATTCGCTCTCGCGCCACGCCATGATCCTGCCTCTCGATGCGTTCATGACGCAGGCGACTCAGTTCTTCGAGCGCACGCTCGACGACAGCGCGGGTCGCCGGATCTACTTGCCGGAGGCTTTCCTGTCGATCGACGCCATTCTGATCATCATGCAGAACGTCTTCGAGGGGACAGTGGTCTACCCCAAAGTCATCGAGCGGAACCTGCGAGCCGAACTGCCGTTCCTGGCCACCGAACAGGTGATCATGGAGATGGTGGAGCGGTACGGGGCGGATCGCCAGGTCTGCCACGAGAAGATCCGGGTTCATTCGCAGGAAGCCGGCAAGCGCGTGAAGGAAGGTGACGGCGCCAACGACCTGCTGGATCGGCTCTGCGAGGATCCCTACTTCGCCGAGATGGCAGTCAGTGGTGGCATGCGCTTGCTCACTGATCCCGCTGTCTTCATCGGGTGCGCTCCCCGGCAGGTGGATCAGTTCCTCGCCACCTATGTGGATCCCGCACTGATGAAGTACTGTGACGTGCTTTCCGGCACCGCCGAACTGCACGTCTGAACCTCAACAACAGCAACCATTTCCCCGAGCGGCGCGACCCTTGTTGTGCCGCTCGGAAGGAGACTTCTCTTGCCCAAATGGGCATTTTTTTGTACTATATCTGTACTCTCGCGCCTATGGCGGCCCCTCGGCTCTTATTTTAAGACCAGGAGCGCCGAGGTACCAGGGCCTTGTCGCTCAAGGTTGCGGCCACCGCCGCATTCGTAACCGCCGCCAAGGGCGGCTCGCGATAGCTCAGTGGGTTTTGTATAGCGTTTCTGGTTTATTGAAAATTTATTCACGCGCCTTTAGCTCAGTGGTAGAGCGTTTCATTGACATTGAAAAGGCCGCTGGTTCGATCCCAGCAAGGCGCACATGACAAAGTATCTTCTTTTTGGTGGTTATCGCAGTAAGGCGGCAGATAAAGGCAAAGCTTTTTGCCAGCATTTTGTTGAAAATAAAAGCAAGCCAATAAAAATTTTGGTATGTCTTTTTGCTGTTCCTGAGCAAAACAAAGCTGAAAATTTTCAAAAAGATGTCGATTTTTTTCAAGAACACTTGGGTGATAGCATTGAAAAAATAGAACTTGCTTCGCACGAGAATTTCCTCACCCAGTTAGCGCAGGCAGATGTTCTGTATATTGGTGGCGGCAAGATGGACCTTATTAATGAAGGCTTCGCTGAATATCCGAATTGGAGGCAGGCATTCAAAGGATCAGTCATTGCCGGAAACTCTGCTGGTGCTAATTTACTTTCAACATATTATTACGGTTTGCGTGACTTTGATATGCACGAAGGATTGGGATTATTACCGGTTAAAATAATTGTTCACTTTGAATCTAATTACAACCCCGAAATCAAAGATTGGAAGAAGGCGCATGATTTTGTAAAAGCATTTCACCCCGAGCTTGAAACAGTAACGCTGCGCGAAGGAGAATTTAAAGTATTTACTCAATAATATGGATATCCCAGTTCTTTACGAAGACAAAAACGTTCTCGGGATAAATAAACCCGCGGGTTTAATGGTGCACGGAATTTTTGACAAGCACGGCTCGAAGCACAATGAAGAGACGCTGACTGACGTGCTCGTTAAAAAATATCCGGAGATTGCGAAAGTAGGCGATAAGCCAGAAGAGCGACCGGGGATTGTGCACCGCCTTGATCGTGAGACGAGCGGTGCGATGATTGTTGCGCGCAATCAAAAGACATTTGAGTATTTAAAAAAACTTTTTCAAACGAAGAAAATAAAAAAGACCTATATTGCGCTCGTCTGGGGTCGTATCCACGAAAAGAAGGGCGTTATTGATAAGCCAATCAGTATTATCAACGGTACCGTGAAGCGTACCGTGTTTAAGGGGCGTATGCCGCGCGAGTCTGTTACTGAATACGAAACGCTCGGACATTATTTATATCGGCACGGTAAACATCGCGATGAGCTCACGCTTGTGAAGGTGATGCCAAAGACAGGCCGCACGCATCAGATTCGTGTTCACTTTAGTTCAATCGGCCACGCGCTGGTGGGCGACAAGCTGTATGGCAAAAAGGGAATTATGGTGTTTGAGCTTGGTGAGCCAATCGAAGAACTAAATCGACAATTTTTGCACGCGGAGCATTTAGAGCTTCCGCTTGAAGACGGCAAGAAGCTTTCGCTTACCGCTGAACTACCTGCAGACCTGCAGCAGGTGCTCAGACAACTTGAGGTTGCATAGGCTACGGTTGCCGTACAAGCGTTCCTGCAATCTTTATCTTTCCCGGCGGGTCTTCATCTGCAAAGCTGAGCGTCGTACTTGAAGTTTCCTGCCAGATAAAACCAGGTGGTGCAATAATAGAAACTTCTAATGATGTGTTGGCGCCGGATTGTTTGTCAAAATAGAATTCGTAGTTTTTTACAGCAGGGGTAAATTTTTTCGGATTTCTGTAGTTCATCGTAAATGTTGATGTGGCTCCTGTCGGAGTTGTTATCCAGCCGGCAAAAACAGTTTTATTGAAAGCGATAAAACGATCCAGTTGTTCAGTGTCAAGAAACAGGTGTGTAGCTTCAATCGCGGCAACATCAGGATCTTCCTGGTACTTGCTATAATCTCTTACAATAGGATCTGGCCAGGCTTTGTTGCCCTGCGCTGAGTATATTTTTGAACCAAGTGGCATATATATCTGGGTATATGTTTTATGTGGTGATTTATACCACCACTCTGTTTCTGTGTTGCCTTTATTCTGACGAGTTATCGTGAGTTGATTAACGAGCGTACCAGTTGCGGTAAATGTACTTACGAGCTTGATAGACTGCCGGGTTACAAAGTCGCTTTTGCCGCCAGCCATGTTTGCGGTAATTACTGCCAGATAGTCGCTGATTGTTGCGGAATTTGTTTTTTCAAGATGCGTAAGGTTTCCGCCAACATCGCGGGTTGTAAATTGATGCTCGAGAATTGGATCGTCTACATACAGCATGATATTTTTGCGCGTAAAGTTGTAACGGATTTTTTCTAAAAATGCCGCATCTTGTGATCTAGTCCGGGTTTTAAGGCGTTCTAAAAGAATAGGTGCAAGTGTCTGTAGTATTTTCTTTGGCTGATTAATTTTTTTATTTTCACCGGCCTCTACTTCTTTTTGCAGCTCGCGCATAAATGTGTCACCGGTAATAGTCAGTTTAAATTCAGGCAGCTCAATAGGTCCAACTAAATCAATAATGTCGCCAATAACGTGTGTGTTGATAGCGGCTGCGCCTTCAAAGGTGACTTGTCTGTCGGTATAGATACGCGATTGATTCATGAAGCTCAGCACTTTTTGAGCAGAGGCAGGGAAGTCTGCAAACCAGTTTGCGTCGCGCGCCTCCCAATCTTTAGTCAGGCGCTGCAGCGGTCGCGGCGGGATAACGTTTGTAAATAACTGTCCGTCCGGATCGTAAATGTCGCGCACTTCAATGTTGGTAACAGCGCCGTGCGCAATAGTGACATCGGCATAGCTTCCTAAAAAGCCGCCGCCAGGACGCAATTCGCTTTCATTCTGAAACATGACTAATACGTGGCGTTCTTTCTGCGGGCTTAGCAGTGTCCGAAGGGCGCCTAGTGACTGAGTGGCTTCGGTGAGCTCAACATTAAACCCAGAGAGAGTTTTTTGTGTTGCCGCATCAAGTGGTGCTTGAGAGCGAATATGTTCAACGTATATAGTCAGCCGGGCGAGCTTGTCTTGCAGGCTGGCAAGCCGCTCAAGTAATTCCTCTCCTTTTCCACCCAGCATCAGGCTGAGCGTATGTTCTTTAAGATATGCAAGGTCTTCATTAATATGAATTGCTGTCCCGGAAATACCGGTAAGGTCTTGCAAAATACCTGGTAGTGCTTGAAATTTTTCTTGTACATTGCCCCACCAGCCTGCAAGGGTAAGTACGCCGTATTTCCCGGCCTCGGTTTGTAGTGTCGCAAGTTCAGTTTGAATGTCGGCAAGCGGCTGAGCAGCACCCGCAGGGTTAAGAGATTGCAAGGAGGCGCGTGCCTCGGCAAGCTGAGCAATAATTTGTTCTTTAGATTGCGCAGCAAAATCTTTTAGTGTAAGAAGTCGCCATCCATAAAAACCGAGCGAGCCACATATAAGTGCGCCAATGATGCCGAGCGTGATCCAGCGCGCTGCGTTACTAGGCTTCGCTATCTTCTGGCGCGGAGCCGTTCTGCGTCTAATCTGTAATATCTCTTCTACCTCTTCCATTATTTTTTAAGAAACACATTTGAATGCATCCATCAGCTGCTGTGCGGCTTGCTTCCACGTGAATCGCTGTGCATTTTTAATTCCGCTCGTAATGATCTTGTTTCGAAAGCTCGCGTCAGATTCCAGACGGATAATTGCCTCTGTCAGCTCTGCGGGTTTCCAGGGATTAACCGTAACTACTGAATCGCTCAGTATTTCATGAAGCGAGGTTCGGTTCGATGAGATTACGGGCGTCTGGCATGCCTGCGCCTCGAGGGGAGGAAATCCAAATCCTTCAAAAAATGAGGGGAAGACGCATGCGCGTGCCGCATTATATAAGTATACCCGCTCTTCGTCTGCTACCGGTCCCAATTCTCTGATCGCTGCCGGAATAGCCGAACAGGCAATTTCTTTTTTGATCTGGTCATATCCAAAGCCAGGTCGCCCAGCAAGCAGTAATTGATACTGGCTGTATCCTGGGCGAGTAATCAGCTGCGAAAAGCCGCGAATTATAAGCGGCAAATTTTTGCGAGACTCAAGTGTGCCTAAATAGAGAATGTACGGCTTCTCGAGTGATCGTCTGCGCTTGAAGAGTTTAAGATCTTGATTGTCTGTTGCTAGTTTTTTAAATTCGCTTCCGATGCCGGAGTATATAATACTGATATTTTTTTCAGGAATAGTATAAAAATGCATTAGATCGTCTTTTGTTGTCTGTGAAACTGCAATAAGGCGTGCGGCATTCTGCGCCTGTTGTTTTGACTCCTGCATCCAGTGCCATATTTTTTGCTGCATTGAGAAAAACTGAGGATAGTGTAGAAACGAGAGATCGTGAAAGGTGATAACGCGCGGAGTTTTTGTTCGTGGGAGCAGATTAAAGTGGGGACTGAAGATAACGTCAGCCTCGGAAAATATTGCAAAGTGCGGGCGATTAAAAAGCCTGAAAGAGGCGTTAAGGAGTCTATTTGGGATAGTTTTTTCTACAATAGTAACGTTGTATGCACGCCGCCACTGCGGCGGAAGTGGCTGCTTAGTAAATGCATTATAAAAAAGAATGTACTCGTGTTCAGGGTGAAAACGGAGCAGTGAATCAATAAGCTCTTTCGTGTAGCCCGGAATACCCGTTGTACCTCCTTGTGCAAGCAGGCGAATATCGATCGCGATTTTCATCTGTTCATTATACAGGCTGTAATCTTCTTATGTATATGTAATAGACCTCTTGCGTAATTTCTTAAATTACTGTATACTCTTTGAATTCAAATCTATGGCTATTCACGAATCAGTACTTCCGAAGATAAAAGCAGGCGCAACTGTACGCGTTATCGAAACCGTTAAAGACGGCAACAAAACACGAGAAACTCGTTTTGAGGGTCTTGTGCTTGCTCGTAAACATGGCTCAGAGGCCGGTGCATCATTTACTGTTCGCGCGACGATGTCCGGCGAAGGAATTGAAAAGGTGTTTCCGATCCACACGCCATCAATCAGCAAAGTAGAAGTTCTCAGCTCACCAAAGAAAGTTGGCCGCAGCAAGATTTACTACGTACGTGATATCAGCCGTCGCGAATTGCGCCGCAAGACCGCAGTTGCCGCTGAAAAAGTTGCGAAGGTTGCAAAGAGCAACGAAGTAGCTGAAGTAAAATAGTTTTTAACAAAACCGCTAAAAGGCGGTTTTGTGTTTGAGTATTTTGTAAAGATTGTATATACTGTCTCAATCTCAAGCACGGGTGGCGAAACTGGCAGACGCACTACCTTGAGGTGGTAGCGCCGCAAGGCATGTGGGTTCAAGTCCCACCCCGTGCACAATTAGCTTAAAGACTCAGCTCATTGAGTCATTTTAGTTTTCACGGCATACTGAGGCCATGAAGTATCGCTTGAAAAAGTTGATGCGCCTCGATATTTTAAATACTATTCTGAGACAGAACTTAGAATAGTATTAGCCAGGCATCCTTTTGAAATAATCAGCGTATTAATTACTCCGAATAAGAAGTGGATCCATGTAATTGTGCGGTACATAAAATAAAACAATGCAAGAATACGTTACGCAAGCGTTTGTCTTAGATGCACAGCCGGCAGGCGAGTATGATTTGCGTATACAATTATTCACCCAGAGACTCGGACGAGTTATTGTGTTTGCGCGCGCAGCACGAAAGGCGCATTCAAAGCTTGCGGCACATTTACAACCACTTTCGATCGTAACGGTTCGCCTCGTCGAGCGTCGTGGTATGCAGGTAGTTGATGCCCTTGCGATTGAAAAATATGTTGGTACAGATATGCGAGCCACTCAAGCTCTGGTTGAGGTGGCCGGGCTTATTAGTGCGATGACTGATCTCTATCATCCTGATGATGAGGTGTGGAATTTAATAGAGACGCGTCGACTTGCAAGTGCGGCAACCTTGCGCGTATTAGGATTTGATCCGGCGCATGCACGCTGCGGCGAATGCGAAAAAGAACGACCTGAACATTTTATTATCAGAACCACGAGTTATCTGTGCGCGAACTGCAAACAGCGATCCATGGCTGCGCGTAATAGGGCGGTTGGGTCTGCAGTCGTGGTATCATAAAAATAGTAGCCGATACGCAGTGGATCGTAGACTAAATGCGATTTTTTTATTTACAATGCAACAAGAAAATCCAGGTTTGTCTCAGCAGCCGTCAGAACAACCTCAGTCCGCGCAAGCTCCGCAATCTGCAGGCCAAGGTGGAGTTAATTCGTGGATAGATCAACGCCCGGCTGGAGGAGTTTCTATCGAACCGCCCAGGTCTTCGTTTAAGAAAAAGCTGCTCCTGAGCTTAATTGGTTTTATTATTCTTGGTCTTGGCGCAGCTGTATATATGGTGATGCGTCCTACAAACGGCCAGGGCGTTGACGTAGTGATTAATTTTCCTGATCAACTGCAATATGGTGTTCCAACCACGCTCGATGTCGGCGTGACGAATAATTCCGGAGACACGCTTGAGCAGGCGCAAGTTGCCCTAGAAATTCCGAGCGAACTTATTTTTATTGGTTCGCCGAGTCAAAAAACAGTCGAAAATCGTACCGTGGGCGATATTGAGAGTGGCGTTGTTCGTAAAGAGTCATTTATGGTGATGGCCACCGGGGATGAAAATATTGTCAGGCAGATTAAGGCCTCAGTCTCATATGTGCCGGGTACGCTGAGTTCACGTTTTGAAAAAAGTATCTCTAAGGATCTCGTTCTTGCGCCTGGCGGTTTCACTGTTTCTATCGCTGCGCCGACAAAGGCCCTTAGTAGCGAGGAGTTTTTGACCGAGATTACCTATACAAACAATACGACAATTGAATATGATGCCGTGCAATTAAAGTTAAAATATCCGACCGGATTTGTCGTTAAATCAGTTAGTAGTTCGACGCTTGATGCGGCGAGTTCACTCTGGGATCTTGGAGTTGTTCGCGCAGGTCAGAGCGGAAAAGTCACAGTTAAAGGATTTGTAGTGGGACAGGACAATGCTGCATTTGTTATCAGCGGAGCCCTTAGTGCACTGATCGGTGAGGTTCGATATGATGTTGCTCAGGGAGGCGCTAATATTACGCTTTCTCCTTCGCCGCTCTCGTTGCAAGTTGCGCTCGACGGCGGCAACACGCAGATATTGAGCGCCGGTCAAAACATAAAATATCGCTTGACCTATACAAACAATACGCAGATTGCTCTTAAAGATGTTATCGTCTCTGCAAAGTTAGTGGGCGAGATGTTTGATTTAAAATCAATTAAAACAGAAGGAGCTCTGAGGGCGAGCGACAACACGATTATCTGGAATGCCTCGCGTATAGCTGATTTAAGTTTGCTCGCGGCTGGCGCAACTGGTGTTGTCAATTTTGAAATCGCGACAAAGGCCTCGTATCCAATTACACGCCTGAGCTCTAAAAATTTTACCGTCGGCGTCAAGGCGCAAATTGAGTCGCCGACAGTACCGGTTGGAGTTGCAACAAGCAAAACAATCGGCTTAACAGAGATTACCAATAAGATGCGCGGTACGCTCGGCTTTGCTGCAACAGGCTATTATCGCGATGCAACATCAGGAATTGCAAATGCAGGCGCATTGCCGGCTGGCGTAGGTCGGCCGACGCAGTTTACGATTCATTGGACCTTAAAAAATACCTCTACCGACGTTACCTCAGTAGCGCTCAAGGCCTTTTTAGGCCCAAACGTGCGCTACACCGGTATCTACAAGTCTTCAAATACGATATCCCCGTTTTATAACGATAGAACGCAAGAAATTACCTGGTCTGTGCCATCGATTACCGCCACGCAGGGTATATTGAGCGCACCAGTTGAGCTTGTGTTTCAGGTTGAATTAACGCCAGCGGCCGACCAGGTTGGCGAGTTTCCTCAGTTAATCGGAGAATCGAGCGGATCATATACTGATATGTTTACGGGTGAGCAGCTACAGCTCAAAGACGCTGCGATTACGACTCAGCTACCCGACGATTCCAGTGTTCAGAAAACCGACAGAAGTATTAAGGCAAACTAGCGAGATTATAAAAATTTTGCTATCGTAAGCGGCATGGCTTCAGATAAAAATGATTTGATGGATAAGTTAATTGCGCTTTGTAAGCGGCGCGGCTTTATTTTCCCTGGCTCAGAAATTTACGGCGGATTAGCAAACTCATGGGATTACGGTCCGCTTGGAGCTCAGCTTAAAAAGAACATCAAGGATGAGTGGTGGAAGCGCTTTGTAGAACGCCGCGAAGACATGGTTGGTATAGACGCCGCGCTCATTATGAATCCCAAAGTTTGGGAGGCCTCCGGCCACCTGGCGACGTTTAACGATCCCTTGGTGGAGTGTAAGAAGTGTCACGAGCGCTACCGTGCCGATCAAATCGACGTCAACGCTCCGTGTCAAAACTGCAAAGCCAAAGACAGTTTCACCGAAGCTAAGCAGTTCAATATGATGCTTAAGACCTCGCTCGGTCCGAAGGAGGACACCTCGAGCGTTGCGTATTTACGCCCGGAAACCGCGCAGGCGATGTTTGTTAATTTTAAAAATGTTTTAGATACGAGCCGCAAGCGCTTGCCATTTGGTATTGCCTCGCAGGGTCGCGCGTTTCGAAACGAAATTACGCCGGGCAACTTTGTTTTCCGTCAGCGCGAGTTCGATTTGATGGAGTTCGAGTACTTTGTAAAACCAGCAGAATGGGAGAAGTATTTTGAGTACTGGCTCGCTGAAATGAAAAAGTGGGTTAAGGATTTGGGCGTCAGTGACGCAAAGGTGCACTACGTTGAGATTCCGGACGGCGAACGAGCGCACTACAGTAAGCGCACGATTGATGTCGAGTATGAGTATCCGTTCGGTCAGAAAGAGCTCTACGGACTCGCGTACCGCGGTAGCTTTGATTTGGATAGCCACATGAAGGCCAGCGGCGCTGACTTGCAGTACATGGACCCAACGACCAACGAGAAGTTTGTGCCGCATGTTATCGAGCCAGCGTTTGGTTTGGATCGCAGTGTGCTCGTCACGCTTCTTGAGGCCTACACTGAAGACAAAGAAAACGAGCGAACATATCTGAAGCTTCCGGCTTGGGTTGCCCCATATAAAGTTGCCGTGTTTCCTTTGCTTGCTAACAAGCCGCACTTAGTTGAAAAAGCTCGTACCGTCTACGATGCCTTGAAAAAAGAGTTTACTGTTGCGTGGGATGACCGTGGCAATGTGGGTAAGCGTTACTACGCACAAGACGAAATTGGTACGCCGTTTTGTATCACGATTGATTTTGATACGCTGGGCGAATCAGGCGACGACAAAAAAGATACGGTTACTGTGCGCAATCGCGATACGATGCAGCAGGAGCGTGTGAAAATAAGTGAGCTTAAAAATTATTTGACAACGAAGCTGGACGGGGAGTAGTCTCTTGCTAGGCGCTTTCAGCGAAAGGTCGGGCACCAAGCCCTGCCGACGCCCGGGCAACCGGGTTTGGTATAAAACGACCGCAAGGTAAAGGCCGGCCCTGATCCTAGAAAGATGGGGAATGCATACGGCTAACTACGGGTGCTCTAACGTGTCTTGCAGCACCTCGAGCCTGGAGGCTCGAGAAGACTGCACGTGAAAGCTACGGAAACCCTACGGTGAAAATGACGGGCTCAACCTCGTCTACCTTGACACTGATTTGTGCCAGCTCCACGGGGGGTTCGGAATTCGTTCCGGGCCCCCTAGCTGTTTTTATGTGATATTTGCAGGCTATTGACTTTTTAATAATTAGGTGCTATAATATACACTTACTTAATTATCCCGCGGTGGGGTGATTAGAGTAAGTTCACAGGGGTTCCAGGGAGGTTTCCATGCAGAGGCGCACGATTTTCGCCGTTCTGGTATCGGCTTCGGCCATGATCTTCGGGCTCGGACTCAGCGTCAAGCTGAATGCCAAGCCCAAGGAGAGCTTCGTCGAAGTCGACAACGGTGGCGCGGAACGCAAGTTCACTGTCACTCTTTCTCCGGTCACCGGCAAGAACAATCGCGCCGGCAAGGCGATCGAGCAGATGAGCGTCCGGATCGCCGCCAACGGCATTCTGACGTTCGACCGCGGAATCGTCGAGGGCAAGAAGTACAAGCTCGTCGTCACCGCTTTCCCGGCGCTTCTCGAGCCCTTCGAGAGAATCGTCTCGGGAGGTGAGGCGGTCATCGTTCCGGGAGACCCGATCCCGACGAACACCTGCCCGGCCGATCTCGAGCAGGCGAGGGACCAGAACGCCGCCCTGCAGGGGCAGATCAACGCGCTCAAGGCCGAGGCCGTCCTGAAGGACCAGCAGATCGAGGTCCAGGGTCGCCAGGTCGTCGCGCTGCAGCAGCAGATCGGCGGGACTGCTCCGGGTCCGATCTCGACGCTGTCCGCCAGCGTCGGTTACGGCAACGGTTCCTGGTCCGGACGCACTCGTGGCTGGCCTGACAATCCGGCTCGTGCCGTCTTCAACGTCGTGCAGGGGCCCTACGTCCGGCTCGACGCAGTGCCGGTGCTCTTCTACGGAACGCTCGTTCCCAGCACCGTCTCGGCCTTCACGACCGAGCTCGTCGTGGACGAACAGAGCGGGAGATCGGTCCAGGCCGTAGCCATCTGGCGCGAAGACCTGCAGGGTTTCCTCGCGGTCTTCTATCCGGACTACACGATCAACGGCGGCGGCACGAAGAGCATGCCGATCCGGATCAACTCAACCAACCTGGCCAACGTAGCCAACTCTGCCGAGAGTCTGGCCATCCAGGTGGTCGGAATCACATGGTTCGACGGGCAGACGACGTTCTCCGGGCAGCAGTACAGCTCGGGGACGGTCATCAGCTCGTACGAGTAGCCGACGCAGAGCTACTCACGCATTCAATCGTCCGATCGCCAAGCGGTCGGACGACAGGGCGCGCATCTACCAAGGTGCGCGCTCTTTTCGTTGCTCATGATCTTTCACTGAGCAAGCCGCAGGCGGGTTTATGAAAAGATCATGGCGCACACCGCATTGCAAGTACTCGAGCAGATTGACGGTGTTTTCCTTAAATTGCACCAACGGCGCAATCCTGTTACACTTTTTAAATTGTTAATCGTCTTTATATAAAGCATGTATAAAAAAATTGTTTTTAAAAATGGACTTCGCGTAATTACTATTCCTCAGCCCGAGGCGATGGCTGCAACGGTTCTCGTGATGGTTGAGGCGGGAAGTAAATACGAAACCAAAAATCAGAGCGGACTTTCACATTTTTTAGAGCATATGTGTTTTAAGGGGACGACCAATCGTCCGACGGCAATGGATATTGCCGGGGAATTAGATGGGCTTGGCGCAGAATATAATGCCTTTACGAGTCATGAGTGGACCGGTTATTTTGCGAAGGTTGAAAAGTTTCATATAGCCAAAGCAATTGATCTCGTTTCAGATCTGTACCTAAATCCGGTGTTTGATGCTGAAGAAATTGAAAAAGAAAAAGGGGTGATCATCGAGGAGCTGAATATGTATGAGGATATGCCGCAGCGAAAGATTGGCGATATTTTTATGCACCTACTTTACGGCGATCAGCCTGCTGGTTGGGACGTTGGTGGTGAAAAAGATATTATTCGTAAGCTTAATAAAGAGGACTTTGTAACCTATCGCGGTAAGCATTATGTGCCGCAAGCCACTACGGTGGTGCTAGCCGGAGCCTTTGATGAGGCCGCCGCACTTGCGCAGCTAGAGCGTCTGTTTGGAAAAATGACGGCCGGTGAGAAAGAGGGCAAGTTGGCTGTTGTCGAGAAGCAATCAAAGCCGGAAATATTTTTGAAATTTAAAGAGTCTGACCAGACCCACTTAATGGTTGGTTTTCGAGCATTCTCAATGTTTGATGAGCGCCGATTTGCGTTAGAGGTGCTTTCGGACATTTTGGGAGGCGGTATGAGCTCGCGTTTGTTCCAAGAGGTACGTGAAAAGTTGGGAGCCGCCTATTATGTTCGTTCTGGATCTGACTTACTAACCGATCACGGATTTATTGCTGCCGGCGCCGGAGTTGAACACAGTAAGCTTAAGCTTGTGATTTCAACGATTTTGAAAGAATTTAAAAAGCTTATTGACGAGCCGGTGAGCGAAGCCGAGTTAGCACGCGCTAAGAGTCACCTTGCGGGTACATTTTTACTTGGCTTAGAGACCTCTGATGCTTTGGCGACCTATTATGGCGGACAAGAAATCGCTCACAAGCAGCTGATGACGCCAGAGGAGATGATCAAGCGCGTTAATACCGTTACCGCCACTGATATCCAGCGCGTAGCCAAAGACCTATTCAAATTAGAGACGTTGAATCTTGCGATGATTGGGCCGTACAAGGAGAAGGTTGAGTTTGAGGCACTTTTGAAGCTATAGTTGCGAGATTTTACCTGCGGCGTATAGTGAAGATGTCCGAGTCCTGTGAGAAACAGGCGAAAGGAGGGTGTTATGCGACCGCTTCCTGTGATGTTGCCCATGTCGTTCGAGCAGAAGGACGAGGTGAGGGAGGAGATCATCAGAGTTCTCCCGAATCATGAGCCCCCGGCGCAGGTGGTGAACCATCTGTTCGCCGAGGCCGCTCGCGAGTGGGAGAAGCAGAAGCTGATCCGTGACCGGGCGCCCGAACTCGACGACATGCTGCGTGACTACGCGGCATTCCCGTCCAAGCGCGACTCACTGAAGGGGTCGCTCATGGGGCTCATGGAGGCGCGGATCGAAGATCTTCGCCGACGGGGCGACGGGACTTCGGTCGGTACTTCGGCCGGAGAACGACTCGACACCGTCGAGGGGCTCATGGGTTACATGCACGCCTGGGAGATGGGGTTGGCGCAGGCTCGGGTCGATCCGAGCTTCGGTAACTTGGAAAATTCTGTGATGGATTACCTGATTGCGAGCACTCCCAAGGCTGTTCCAGTTCTCAAGCGCTAGGAGTTCTCTTTCAGAAAGGGGTTTAGTTTGACACTCCTGGACAAGTTGCGAGGTATGTCCGAGGCTCCTGCGTCGAGTGACGTAGTCGATCCGTGGACGCCCAGTCGCAAGACTGCGGCGGAAAGGAGACAGGTTCTCGAATCTGATGCCGAGAAGCTCTCGGACGAAGAACTGGTAGATGAGCTCAAGGCGATGGGTTGTTCTGGCGATTTCTGCCGGAAAGACATTCCGCCGGATCAGCGACGACACGCGCTCATCGTGCTGTATGCACAGCTCAAGCGGTGACAGGAGGGAGGGATTCAAGAGAGCACGGGGCGGCGAGCGGTGTTCCTAACACCCCGCCGCCCCGAGTCGATTTTGTAACATATAGTCAATCTGCTTCGTTTATATACTATCGGGATTACGAAATCTCTCGATACTATTCTTTTTTTATAAATCATCTACAATTAAGGGAATGAATCAGGTAACGATTAGTTGGGGATCTCTCTGGAAGGTGCTTGCAATGCTTGCCCTTGTTGCGGTTATTTATATTGCACACGATGTTGTGGTTGCATTATTTTTATCGATCGTTATTGCCGCCGCACTTGAGCCCGCTGTGACCTGGTTAGAAAAACGACGGATTCCGCGTTTGATTGGTACGCTTGCCGTATACATTCTTGTGCTCTTTGTTATTGCGCTCCTGCTATACATCATAGTTCCGGTCTTCCTCACCGAGGTGAATACGATCTTAGAAAATTCTCAGGATATATTTGGCGGTTTGATCGAATCTGTGGGAATTCAGTCGACGGTATTGCAAACAATTATTGGCGCTATTAACACCTTTACTAACGGGCTGCTTGGCGGAGAAACTACGCTTATATCATTCTTGTCTCAACTGCTCGGCGGCTTACTGCTTGCACTCATCGTATTCTTTATCTCATTTTATCTGACTATCGGCCGCGACGGAGTTGAGCGTTTTCTGGTTGCTATTTTGCCGCATCATGCGCATAAGAAAACGCTCATGATTTATGCACGCATCAAGGTAAAGATCAGTCACTGGTTTGCCGGTCAGCTCTTTTTGAGTCTTGTAATCGGTATCTTGGTCTACGTTGGTCTTGCGGTGCTCGGTGTTAAATACGCTTTTGTCCTCGGAGTAGCTGCAGCCGCCTTTGAGCTAGTGCCTTATGTGGGTCCGATTTTTGCGGGCGGCCTTGCTGTATTAACGGCTTTTTCTCAATCAAACAGCTTGGGTGTTTATACCTTTATCGTCTTTGTGCTCATTCAGCAACTTGAAGGTCACATTATCGTCCCGATTGTGAATAAATACACGACAAACCTGAATCCAGTTATCGTTATAGTTGCATTGCTCTTGGGCGGCGAGACTCTGGGTGTTGCCGGTATTATTATCGCCGTGCCGTTTGCAGTGTTATTTCAAGAAATTGTTACGCATTGGACTGACGCCCGCCAGCCAGTCAACCAACTGGCAAGTAATATTTAATGCGGGACTGGGCTAACCCCGTTTGGTATTTTTTTGGTTTGGCATTATAGTACAAAGACCATGAAGTTTTATCTCACCGCCGCAATTCCATATGTGAACGCCAAGCCGCACATCGGTTACGCCATGGAGCTTGTTCAAGGCGATGTCATTGCGCGCTATCACCGTCAAAAAGGCGATGATGTTTTTTATTTATTCGGTGCAGACGAAAATTCATTAAAAAATGTTCAGGCTGCAGAAAAGGAAGGTATAAGCGTTCAGGCGTTTTGCGACCGCAATTCACAGGCTTTTCTTGAGTTAGGCAAAACCTACGATATCAGCGCCGACGCGTTTCAGCGTACGAGTAGCCCACAGCATTTTGCCTCCTCTCAGGAGCTTTGGAAATTATGTGAAGCCGCTGGTGATATCTATAAGAAAAAATATAAAGGCTTGTATTGCGTTGGCTGCGAAGCATTTTATACGCGCGATGAACTAAACGAGCACGGAGAATGTTTTGAGCATCCGGGCAAAAAAGTGGAAGAAATTGAAGAAGAAAATTATTTTTTCAAGCTTTCAAAATATCAAGATCAGCTTTTAAAGCTTATTGATTCTGACGAATACAAAATTGTTCCCGCACATAAGAAAAACGAGGCGCTTGGTTTTATTAAACAAGGATTAGAGGATTTTAGTATTTCTCGCTCAAAAGAGCGCGCGCGCGGCTGGGGAGTACCGGTGCCGGGTGATCCCGATCAAATTATGTATGTGTGGTTTGATGCGCTAAACGTCTATCGCAGCGGCTCACAGGGGTACTGGCCGGCAAAGTTGCATATTATCGGTAAGGGCATTATTCGTTTCCACGCCGTGTATTGGCCAGGTATGCTGCTTTCCGCGAAATTGCCACTGCCCAAAGAATTATTTGTTCACGGCTATGTAACCGTAGGCGGTCAGAAAATGTCTAAGACGCTCGGTAACACGATTGATCCGATTGAATTGGTACAAAAATATGGAGTTGATGCCGTACGCTATTATCTGTTGCGCGAGATTCCGTCTGACGACGATGGCGACTTTACCGAGGAGAAATTTAAGCTGCGCTACAACGCCGATTTAGCAAATGGGCTTGGTAATTTTGCCTCGCGTGTCTTAACCTTGGCCGAAAAGCTCAATCCATGGGTGATACCTATAACCAATAACCTATCACCTATAACCTCCCTAGATATAGATCACGCTATTCGCGAGGTGCGCGCTGAGGTCGCAAAAGCAATCGAGGAGCGCCGTTTGCATGACGCCCTGGCGCATATCTGGCGACTTGTTTCCTTTGGCGACAAAATGGTTGGCGTTACTAAGCCGTGGGAATTAAAAGATGAAGACCCAAAAAAGCGTGAGGTGCTCGGCGAGTTATTGCTGCTCTTACACGAAATCACGAAACTGATTGAACCGTTTATTCCTGAAACTGCCAAACATCTTTCTCAGTCTATCGAGGTAACCGATAGTACGATCACAAACGTACAAAAACCAGCCAAGCCACTGTTCCTGAGGTTGTCATAAAAACTACAAGGCCACCCGAAGGTGGCCTTGCGCGTTACACGATTGAGATTGCGTAGAGGTTTCGCTATGTATTGCACGGGGTCGGCGTGACGCAACAACATCGCCTTCCATGCTTCACGCTCAACTGAGCGGGGACCGCTTTGCAGGATCTTGCAATTGCGCTCTCTGGTCAGAGAGCGCATGAAATCCAGCGTCGTTGTCTGTGGACGAATGGTCCCGATGATCTTTAGCCGTTTGTGCGGCATAGGACGAATTTCAAGATGTTCTTCCACAAAGGCTATGTTTTGGAGCCTTGGAAGCAGAAGGAGCACTGTCTCATGACAGGGCAACACCAGGTCTCATTTTCAAAGAAGCTCAATCGTGTGCTTGCAGTATAGTCTGGGTCTGCTGTTTTTTGCAATATCTGGTTTAGTAGCGCAAAACGAAAACACCTCTCCACGAAGTGTTCGGGAGAGGTGCGTGCGATCCTCTCGATGCATGAGTGCTGACCATGCACTCGAGAATGAGTGTGGTAGGAAGCAGCCACGCATGAGAAAAGGGGAAAAGGTGTGTAGTTAAGTGCGTGAACCACTTTACGAGCGGGTCAGGCTCAACCTACCATAGGTTCATGGTAGCATACTGCGTAAATCCTGTCAAGTACCCCCCTACTTAGAAATCGAAAAGCACCTCCCGAAATTGAGAGGTGCTCCGCTATCCACGGTTGGGGGGGAGAAATCGGAGTGGCCACTCCTACACGTGGGCGTTATCGCATAAATATTCCGCGTGCGATCGCCAAGGCTTGCATGTTTTGCCTATACGTGCGCTGCTGTCCACCTGCAGCCATTCTCTTTAACCCCCCACGATACGGCAGATCCCTTGTCTGCTACGTGGTGTTTTAATCTAGTGTCCCTGGATGCCGAGGTGGCCGCAATGGGCCGAGATGGGAAGGGAGGTTAGGGGCAAGCCCACGCGATCTTTACGCCTGGGTTAGCGACCTCGGCTCCAGTTACACTAGCTAGATATTTAGTATATCACCGTGTCTGTAAATGCTGTCAAACTGACCAAATAGACCCGCAAATAGTTTTTGATTGTTTAGTGGTTTTCGTTTATTGTGTAGTACGTATGTTTGACTGTCACACCCACGTACAATTTGCCGCCTTTACCGAAGACTGGAAACAGACAATCGATCGAGCACTGCAAGCCGGCGTCTCAATCATTAACGTTGGTACGCAAAAGGACACCTCGGCGCGCGCGGTTGAAATTGCAAATATGTATTCGAAAGGTGTCTATGCAACTATCGGTCTTCACCCGGTACATACGACGAAGTCATTCCATGATGCTCAAGAATTAGGAGGCGGTGAGGCTGCAAAGGCATTTACTAGTCGCGGCGAGGAATTTGATCATGTATTTTATGCAAAATTAGTACGTGATCCAAAAGTAGTTGCACTGGGCGAATGCGGTTTGGATTATTACCGCCCGACTGGTGACCCTGAGGTCTATAAGGCTAAACAAAAAATGGTGTTTTTGCACCACGTCCAGCTTGCGATGGAATTTGATAAGGCGCTGATGATACATTGCCGGCCAAGTAAAGGCAGTGATGACGCGTATGAAGAATTATTGGGTATTTTGAAGGATCTAAAGTTTCCGACTGATCGAGCCGTATTGCATTTTTACGTGGGTTCGCAGCAAATGACTCAAAAATTTCTCGACGCCGGATTTAATTTTGAATTCGGTGGCGTAATTACATTTGCGCGAGATTACGATGCGCAAATCAAGATGATCCCGCTTGATCGGATTTTAACGGAGACAGACGCTCCCTATGTTTCGCCTGAGCCGTATCGTGGCAAGCGTAACGAGCCGACATATATCGTTGAGGTAGTTAAAAAACTAGCTGAAATTAAGGGAGTGTCGTATGATGAAGTTGCAAAGGCTACCGATGCTAACGCACGCAAGATTTTTAAGATTTCATGATCCCGTACGAAGCACTCATTACAGCGCGTACGGTATCCTAAAAGAAATAGTTATTATTGAAACCTAACAGTCGTACTAAAAACTAATAACGGTCGTCTACGACGACCTGCTTCGTACGGGATGAAATACAATCCAAATAAAATAGAACGCAAATGGCAATCGACCTGGGCCAAGAAAAAAGTATTTGAAGCCAAAGACTCAGATGAGCGGCCAAAGTACTATGCGCTGTTTGAATTCCCATATCCGTCGGGTGATGGTCTCCATGTTGGTCACCTTCGCCCGTATGTTGGTATGGACGTGATTAGTCGCAAGCGTCGTCTAGATGGTTTCAACGTACTCTATCCTATTGGTTGGGATTCTTTTGGGTTACCAACTGAAAATTATGCGATCAAGCACGGTATTGATCCGGCCGTTGCGACAAAGCAAAACACCAAGAATTTTAAGCGACAGATGCAGTCGATCGGTCTTTCGCTCGATTGGAGCCGCGAGCTAGATACAACTGATCCGAACTATTACAAGTGGACACAGTGGATGTTTTTAAAGTTTTTCGAAAAAGGCTTGGCTTATAAAACCAAAACCTTTATTAACTGGTGTCCGAAGGACAAGATTGGTCTTGCCAACGAAGAGGCGGCTGGCGGTGTGTGCGATCGCTGTGGCGGACCGGTTGAAAAGCGCGAGAAGGAGCAGTGGTTAATTCGTATTACCGATTATGCAGACAAGCTTCTAGCTGGCCTAGAAGAGGTAGATTATATTCCGCAGGCAAAGATTCAACAGCAGAATTGGATCGGACGCTCAGAGGGAGCTGAAATTGAATTTCCGATTGTCGGATCTCAAAACAAAATAAAAGTGTTCACGACGCGGCCGGATACTATTTTTGGTGCGACGTATCTTGTTGTTGCGCCCGAACATAAGAGCCTTGCCTTTGCTCTGACAAATCCTGACTCCTTCCTCAAAAACAAAGATGAGGTTCAGAAATACGTTGATGCGACCTGCAAGAAGAGTGAAATGGAACGCACCGCCGACACCAAAGAAAAAACCGGCGTTGAGCTTAATGGTCTGCGCGTAATCAATCCTGCTACTAAAGAGGAAATTCCAGTCTGGACCTCTGATTATGTCCTTTCGACGTATGGTACAGGGGCAATCATGGCCGTGCCACAACACGACGAACGCGATCGTGCCTTTGCAGAGAAATTTAAACTGCCAATCGTTGATAAGCCGCTGAAACCAAGCGATGAGGTTATCGCAATGGTTGGCGGTAAAAAAACAGTTAAGTACAAACTGCGGGACTGGGTATTTTCTCGTCAGCGCTACTGGGGTGAACCGATTCCACTTGTGCACTGCGAGAAAGACGGATGGGTTGCCGTGCCTGAAAAGGATCTGCCCGTGAAATTACCAAAGGTAAAAAACTATCAACCGCGTGATGATGGTCAATCGCCGCTTGCTTCAGTAGAAAGCTGGGTGAAAACCAAGTGTCCGACCTGCAAAGGCCCGGCGCGTCGCGAAACTGACACCATGCCGAACTGGGCTGGTTCTTCGTGGTACTTCCTGCGCTATTTAGACCCAAAGAATAAAAAGGCATTTGCAAGTACTGAAAAATTAAAACACTGGATGCCGGTTGATTGGTATAACGGCGGCATGGAACACACGGTGCTGCATCTGCTCTATTCTCGTTTTTGGAATATGTTTTTGTTTGAGCTGGGGCTGGTGCCGACGATGGAGCCGTATAAAAAGCGTACTTCGCACGCGCTTATTTTGGCCGAAGGTGGCGTGAAGATGAGTAAG
The DNA here is from genome assembly GCA_964641225.1 of uncultured Candidatus Saccharibacteria bacterium. Classification (GTDB taxonomy): domain Bacteria; phylum Patescibacteriota; class Minisyncoccia; order UBA6257; family 1-14-0-10-44-23; genus JAHFLF01. Next base: position 17,401 of record CAZXKC010000004.1, on the reverse strand, counting down.
TCAAAAGGCAACGTGATTAGCCCTGACCTACTAACCAAAGAGTTTGGTGCTGACGCGTTGCGTTTATATGAAATGTTTATTGGGCCCTTTACGCAAACTGCTGCCTGGGATCAGCGGGGTATTTTGGGCACAGCACGATTCTTAGAAAAAGTCTGGCGCATTGGTCAGGCTGTTGTGGCAGAAAATCACGAGCAGACTGAGGCGCATGTCAGCATTTTGCTTCACAAAACGATTAAAAAAGTTGGCGAGGACATTGAGTCGATGAGTTTCAATACCGCCGTCAGTTCAATGATGATTGTATGCAACGAAATTGAGGAATATAAAAATATAATCAGCATCGTAGACTGGCAGCGATTTTTACGGATCCTTTCGCCGTTTGCTCCGCATATCGCTGAAGAGCTCTGGCAGATTTCAGGCGGTAAAGGACTCGCATCTATTCAGACCTGGCCGCAGTTTGACGCAACGCTTTTAGTTGAAAATACCTTTGACCTCATAATCCAGGTTAACGGCAAAGTGCGTGGCAAAGTTACTGCTCGCCGCGGACTCAGTCAATCTGGTGCGCTGGAACTTGCGCTAGGGCAGGAGGAGATTAAGAGGTGGGTGACGACGGTTCCGAAAAAAGTTGTTTTTGTTGCCGACAGGCTTATTAATCTGATCGTAGAGAGTTCGTCTTAGTAGATAGTTATTAACAGATGACCGAAAAAGACCGCAATACCTGCGTTTTTTAGGCGACTATCCCTTGACAGCAAGTAGCGTATCTGCTAGACTAGGGGTATATGAAATACACTATAACACAATTTAAAGCCGAGTTTCCGGATGAGGCTACCTGCCTCCGGTACATTTTTGAGAAGAAATATCCGGGGCTCAAGGGCTGGTATCCGGTTAAGGGGCGCAAGTGCTTTGCCAACGCCGCCGGTAAGCAGATACACCCGGTTAAGGGTACAATTTTTGAGAAGTCAGCTACTCCCCTTACTTTGTGGTTTTACGCTATCTTTCTGTTTTCGGTATCTAAGAACGGGGTGGCTGCAAAGGAGCTGCAAAGGCAGCTTGGCGTTACCTACAAGTGCGCCTGGAGAATGGCTAAGCAGATTCGGGTCTTGCTTGGGCAGGGCAGCGATCTGCTCGGTGGTACGGTTGAGGTTGATGAGACGTATATGGGCGGTAAGACCGAACAAGCGAATTGGCCCAAGAGAAAAACGGCGGTGATCGGTATGGTAGAGCGCAAAGGACGGGTTAAAGCCTACACCATTGAGAATCGGCAGACCCATATTGTGCTTGATAAAATCAAGAAGAATATCAAACGGGGTTCAAAGCTGATGACTGACGAATACCGGGTATACAAGAATACGCCACACCTCGGTTACGAGCACTCCTTCGTCAAGCATGGCAAAAAGAAGTACGCTATAGGAGAAACTAATACAAACTCAATAGAGGGCTTTTGGGGCCAGCTCAAGCGGTCTATAGACGGGACGCACCACGTGGTTTCCCCGAAGTACCTCCAGTCTTACGTAGACGAGTTTGCTTTCCGGTATAACCACCGCGCTTCGCCGATGTTTGATTCGATGATGGGGAGGATATAGCCTTGCCTAAGAGGGCGTGAAATTTGGCTTTGCTCATTTGGTGGGTGGTATCCCAAGAAGCTTACCTGCATAGTAAACAGTTATGAGGGATATAACACTAAGTATAGCAGCTTTGATGTATGTATTGCCAAAAAATACCTGATAGGGATATTTCCAATTAATAAACTCTTTTCCTTTCGGACCGATCCTGATTCGATTATTGCTTTCGGTTTCGGGTAAGATATATTCCAGCCTTAGGCAGTCTTTGAAAACATCGTTAATCTTAATTGGATATTTTTCTAGGGAAACCTTGATTCGTTTAGGTAGGATAGCGATAAGGTTTGATTCTAAGGTTTCTGAGAAAGAAAGCTGGTCGATATAATGCTCCGGACTGAATATTTTTAAATATTTATTACTGATCGCAGAAAGAAAAATACCTCTACCAACGCCATATACTTGGAAGTCAATTCGTTTAGCGTCAGAGGCGAGATAGCTTTGTTTCCAAATAAAACGATTCAGCTCCTTTACGAGCCATCGTTTCGAGACGTGTATGAGCATGCGCCTGATTATACCAAAAAAGCCTCTACTTGTCATAGGGGGATAGTTGCCGTTTTTTAAATATTGACTTTTTTATGAAACTATGCTATACTATAACAACTCTTGTTTTACCGACCCGCGTGGGTTGGGAGAGAGAGGGTTCGCTTTATATCGGGTATAGCGAGCCATATATAGAACTTTGAATCCCGTTTTCATAGAGAGGAGGATAAGCTATGGCTGACCCTGGCAATAAGGGGCTCGGCTCTGACTCTGGTGACAGTCTCGATTTCGAGGCGGTCAGAAGCCGTATCGATCCGACTGCCACAGAGGCGGACGTGATCAAGGCGGCCACCATCGCCGGCATGTCGATTACCGACAAGGCGGGCAAGCGCTATTTCAAGGAGAGCGAGATCCCCACGATCAAGAAGGCCTACCAGAAGTTGAAGGTGGAGGCCTCGAAGACGAGGCCTGGCGATCCTGCTGCACCCGCGCCTACCGAAGAGGCGGCCGGGGTCATCGACACGTCGAAGCATGGTGATCCCTCAGAGGAGATGCCGACGGGTGAGATCAAGTTCGATGAGGGCGATGATCTCAGGCTGACGTCGGCCGAGGCGGGAATGCAGACCGCCGAGATTTCGAGCCAAGACACATTCGTGGACGATCCGACAAAGAAGTTCAACCCCGCCGACTACTACACGTACGACGAGGCGAAGAAGAGGTCCGGAATCGGCGACGATTTCGGCAGGCTCGGCAAGGACGATCTGCACTACGTTGACCGGCCGGAAGGACGCTACTTCCTCAAGGCCGACGTGGACAAGTTCGACTTCAAGAAGTTCCAGCTGGAATTGACACCCCGGTGGCCGGCACCCGCAACTCATTCGACTGGAGCTGCTGCACCCCCGCCGTTGCCGCCCCCGGTCCGTCGCAGGACCACGGCACCGGTCAATCTGCTGCCGCGTACCGCTGAGGCCGCGGAGGGCGAGGAGACGGAGATCGAGACAGAACCGACCGACCCGGAAGCGGGCGGCGGAGACAGGGAAGAACCGCCGGTGCGCTGGCGAGTCATCAGGAGGCGTCGGGGCAAGGGCGACGTCATCATCAAGTTCATGGGACCGATCGGTTCCAACAACGGCAACCGCAGGGTGTTGACCGCGCAGCCTCCGGCCTCGCCGGTCGCTGCAACGACGATCGCAGCTCCTCCGGCACCGCCGGAGAACGCCAGGAGGCGAAAGCTTCCCTGGTGGGCGTGGCTGATCATCGTCGGCATCGCGGTGCCCACAGTCGCGTGGATCGTCCACCGAGAACTCGACCGTGCCTCCGACAACAAGACCGCGAAGGTGGAACAGATCGAAAGGTCCAGCTCCACCGACACGGCTGGCTCGTCCGAGATCCGCAAGGGCATCGGCGAGGTGAAGAGTGCGGTTGTCGGAGGTTTCAAGACCACCGAAAGCCGCCTCGCGAACATCGAAGACGGAGTGAACAGGCTGGGGCAGGAGAAGGCGAAGAACGCCGATCCCGAACCCAAGCAGGTCGCTCCGGCTCCCAAGCCGCCCGTCGTGCAGGATCCGCTTTCCAAGTTCCGCAAGGATGTGGAGTTCGGATATCTCGCGCGGCAGGACGGCGACATGGAGGGCTACGCGCAGTATCAGCTCGACATCGGGCGGTATCTGCAGGCCAACAAGGCCATGGGCCGCGAGGCTCTGGCCAAGGAGATGCTTCCACGTTGTAACGGCGACGAGCTGTTCGTGGAAGACCTCTTCAAGAAGTTCAACGTCACGACGAAGTAGGAAGGAAGGACAAGATGAGAAAGTTCATGGCCGCTTTGGCGGCCCTGGCGCTGATGCTCACGGGATGCACGACCACCATGGTCGCGCCACCCGCGCAGCCCGGAGCGAAGCTCGTTCAGATCTCGGGGCCTGGGACGGCGACGCAGGCCGTTCAAGGGCCGTCAGTCGTCGCTTCGCCGCCAGCTCCGGTCGCGGCGGCAAACCCGCCCGCACCGGCTGTTCCGGTGAAGCCGAAGGTCTACAAGCGGACGCTGAAGCACACGAAGGACGGGCGGGACACTACCGATCCGGACGGCACGGTGCGGACGCATTCGTTCGAGGCGGACACGCTGGAGGTCGAAGGCGAAGGCCTCGATCTTCGACAGGTGCTCGAGCTCGATCCCAGCCTGGGAGCGAGTGCGGCGCCGACAACGACGAAGTCGGCCGGCGATCTCGCCGGCAGGACCATCGGGCAGTGGCAGGGCGACATCGTCCTGCAGTGTCGAACTGCGGGGGCGCAGGCCTTCGCAGAAAACGACCCTCTCCTCGGACCGCTCGTCCGCTGGGGTTACTACGGCAAGGAGGGTTGGTTCCGGCTCGCGCCGGGCGGCTCTCTCGAGTGGTCCTGCAAGACCAGGGGTTGTCCCGAAGAGCGGGACATCTATCGCGGCGCAGACGTCGGGAAGCTCCTGAGCGCCTTCGCCACGGGGACGGCGCCGCCCAATCGGTAGCGTCGATCTCCCAATTGTATAGCGCCCATCGTAGAGGGGCACTGGTAAAAGTCTCTACACGCACGAAGTGGCCGCGGCAAACAACTCCCTTGAAAAAGGAGTCGCCGCGGCCATTCGCATTATTAGGATCATCTTTCGGGTAGATTGACGGTGCATTCTTTAAATTTATATACTAGCGGATATGAATTCCGCAGCGTTTCAAAAAAAGATTTGGAAATACTATACCGCCTATGGCAGAGATTTGCCGTGGCGAAATACCTCTGATCCCTACAAAATTTTAGTCTCTGAGGTGATGCTTCAGCAGACGCAAGTGCGCCGTGTGTTAGTAAAATACGCAGAGTTTTTAAAGAAATTTCCAACTATACAAAAATTAGCAGCAGCCTCGTTACCTGAGGTGCTTTCAGTCTGGCAGGGGCTTGGATATAACCGGCGTGCACTGATGCTTTACGAGGCGGCCCGTACTGCTATGAATGTTCACAGCGGTGTTTTGCCGGCCGATTATGCAAAGCTATTGGAGTTACCCGGAGTTGGTCCAGCAACCGCCGCCGGTATTTTAAATTTTGCATACAATATCCCAACACTGTATTTAGAGACCAATGTTCGCTCAGTCTATTTGCATTTCTTTTTTCCGGACAAAGAAAAGGTGCATGACAAAGAATTGATTCCAATTATCGAAAAAACAATGGATAGAAAGAACTCAAAAGAGTGGTATTACGCACTACTTGATTACGGTGTGTTGTTAAAACAAAAACATCCCAACCCAAACCGTCGTAGTGCGCATTATGCAAAGCAATCAAAGTTTGAGGGTTCGCGGCGTCAGGCGCGCGCGAAAGCGTTGCGCGAAGCGCTCAAGTCTGGCGCAGGGGAAAAACACCTGCTAAAATTACTCGGCTAAGCAGTGGGTTTACCCGCCATAGCTTCAGCGAAGGCGGGCCGTAGTATACCGGTAGTACGCGTCCATGGGGTGGATGTAGACCGGGTTCAATTCCCGGCGGCCCGACAATTCTTTGCCGACACGAATCAAAAAACCGCCATTCGGCGGTTTTTTGTAAATACTATTTCGATTCCTTCTTTTCAGCCTTCTTTGCTTTCGGCTTTGGTTCTGACTTTTCAACTTTGACAGGAGCTACTTCAGCCGGCTTAGCTGCTTTCGCGGCAGCGGCTGCAACCTTTGCTGCTTTACGGTCTTTTAGGCGTGCATCTTTGCTGAAGGTGCGGATGCAGGTCGTGCAGACAAGAACTTTTTCACCTTTTGGGTTGACGCTCTTTTGCAGGTTCGGATATTTACGGCTCCAATTGGTCGGGTTGTAGTGACCACGCAAAAGAATGCGGGTGCCAACCATTCGAGACGTTTTAAGACAATTTTCGCAGTGGCGCATATGAGTTGACGTGATTAAAAAACGAATAGGGATAGTATATACGATTATTTAAAATGATGCAAGCGTTATTGAAAACGACGAGGCCCACCAGAACGGAAGCGGTAAGCCTCGTGTGGCCGGTGGGCCGAGCTGAGGACGTGATGGGGCGGGGCTAGCCCGGGTTCAGACTCAGGAGCCAGCCGATGGCGCCGAGCGCGGCCACGACCAGACCCAGCAGAACCGTCTTGCGCGAGGGCCTGTTGTCGATGTGGTGCTCACTCGAGTCGACCCAGACGCCGGTGCTGAGCTGCCGCACCGGCCGCTTGTACATCGCGAACCCGATCATCACGATCAGGATGCCCACGGCGAGCGGAATTGCCAATAATTCGCTTATGAAGCACCTCCTTTTAGTGACGGCGTGTTGTCGTCAGATTGACCATAGCGCGGATTTTATAGTTGTGCAATTATTGTAGTAATTTAATCCTGTCTGCCGTCTACTAACTACTATCTACTACTGTGGCCGACCCGACGATAGATGCAATCAAGCAAAAAATTGATGTCAAAGACTTTGTAGGCAGCTACGTTGCTTTAAAGCCGGCCGGCAGAAACCTCAAGGGTCTTTGTCCGTTTCATAAAGAAAAATCGCCGTCGTTTATGGTTAACCCTGAACGGCAGATTTGGCACTGCTTTGGTTGTGGCAAAGGCGGTGATATCTTTGGTTTTTTAATGCAATATGAAAATATTGAGTTTATCGAAGCGCTGAAAATTCTTGCTGACCGTGCCGGCATTGAGCTCAAGCGCGTTGGCACAAGTGATCAAAAGAAATACGAATCACTGTTTGAAATAAACCGCATCGCCAAAGATTATTTCAAGGCCAGCTTGAGCGAGCCAGCAGGTAAGGCTGCGCTTAATTATTTGCTCGAGCGGGGATTGAAACCTGAAACAATTAATGAATTTGAGCTAGGCGTTGCGCTACCTGGCAATGATTCGCTTATGCGGCATCTGACCAAAATGGGCTATCACCCGGACACTATAAAGGAAGCAGGACTTATCTCGAAAAATGAGCGCGGGCTCTATTACGATTTTTTCCGCAACCGAATCATGTTTCCGCTGCACAACCATTTCGGCAAAGTTATTGGATTCACTGGTCGCGTGATGCCGGGCAACGATAATCCGGATATTGGTAAGTATGTAAACAGTCACGACTCGCCAATTTTTAATAAATCAAAGTTGTTATTTGGTTTCTGGAAGACAAAGAGCGCTGTGCGTGACTATAGCCAAGCCGTGCTCGTTGAAGGGCAGATGGATTTTCTGATGGCCTATCAGGACGGGGTTAAGAATTTAGTCGCCACAAGTGGGACGGCGCTCACCGATGAGCACTTGAAGTTGATTCGCCGACTTTCTGACGCACTCGTGCTTTCGTTTGATAACGACGCGGCGGGCAAGGCCGCCGCAGAGCGAACGATTGATTTAGCCGCCGCAAACGACTTTAACGTTAAGGTGATTACCTTTGACGACCCCGCACTTAAAGATCCGGCGGATATTGCGAAGGCAAAGCCCGGCCATTTTGCCGAATTGGTAAAGAAGGCTGTTCCAGCGATGGAATATTATTTCGCATATTACGGTATTGATCAGCAGGGCGATATCGGTAGCAAGAAAAAAGCGATTCGCAGCGCGCTCTCCAAGATTAAAGGTATCGCCAGTGCCGTTGAACAGCAGCACTGGATGCAGTTGCTTGCGTCGCGCACGCGGATGCCCGAGGCGGCTCTGACTACAGAAATGACGGCACTTAAAACAGAGGCTCGTGTCGGTCCGACCGTAAAGCCAGTCGAAAATCAGAATTTTCCTGAGCAGCCACAGACTCGTTTGGAAAAAATTATCCGGCGGATGCTCAGTCTTGGTTTGCGGGATAAGGCCGTATTGCAGCGCGCCCTCGACTCAAAGCAACTGTTTCCGCCCGTATACCGACCCTTGCTTGAATATTTAGCCCAAACTGAGACTGGAATGAAGATAGGCGACAGCGCAATTCCGCAAGAACTCATTGGGTTGGTTAATTTGATTTACCTTGAGTCAGGCTTTGAACCTGGTAATAATGAAGTAGAGACATTGTTTGCAGAGCTCGCAAAACGAGGAGTGGGTGACCAGCGCAAAGAATTGCAACTGAAAATTCAGCAGGCTGAAGCGGTTGGAGATACAGAAAAATTGACAGTTTTGCTCGAAGAGTATAGAAAATTGATGTCCGGAAAGTAGAATCAGGTACTTTCAGGTTTTACACACCCCAGTGGACAAAACGCTCTAAGTGAGCTATATTTACAGTCGAGCTTGGACACAGGCTTTTACCCCCTGTTTTCTAGCTTTTTGTATTTTAGGCCCAGCTCAGTTATACGGAAATGGCCAACAAAAAAGTATCTAAGAAATCCCCAAAAAAGAAGGTAGTGAAGGGCACAAAAGCCCGTTCAGCTGCCAAAAAGACCGCTTCGCGACCAGCTAAGCGTGTTTCTGGCCGTACTGGTCAAAAGGCAGGTAAAGCGGCTAAGCCCGCCAAGGCGGGTAAACCTGCGGCAGCCAAGCGAGCTGAGTTAAATAAGTCCCAGCTTGCTGAGCTTATTGAGCGTGGTCGCAGTCGTGGCTATGTTACTGACACTGAGGTTCTTCATTATTTTCCGAATATCGAAGAAGATGTCTCATTTTTAGATGAGGTCTATTCAACACTTGATAAAACCAATATCAAGGTGATCGAAACAAGCCAGCTGATTACTGTTCCTGAGAAAGATGAGGTGAGCGAAAAAGAATTGGCCGCTGCAACTACGATCGAGGGTGAAATGCCGGACTCTGTGCAGATGTATTTGAAAGAAATCGGTAAGGCGCCGCTACTTAAGGCCGCGGACGAAAAGGAACTGGCTAAAAAAATTGCCACTGGCGACGAGGAGGCTCGTAAGAAATTTATCTCCGCCAACCTTCGTTTGGTAGTTTCGATCGCAAAACGTTACGTTAACCGCAGTGCCAACCTCGGTATTTTAGACTTGATTCAGGAGGGAAACATTGGTCTGTCCCGCGCCGTTGATAAATTCGACTACAAGCGCGGTTTTAAATTCTCAACGTATGCAACTTGGTGGATCCGCCAGGCTATTACGCGTGCCCTCGCCGATCAGAGCCGTACGATTCGTATTCCGGTCCACATGGTGGAGACCATTTCAAAGTACACACAGGTTAAGCGCCGTTTAACGCAGGAGCTTGGCCGCGAGCCGCTCGTTGAAGAGATTGCCGTAGAAATGGAAATGCCGATTGATAAAATCCATTATATTCAAAAAATCAGTCAGGACGTGGTTAGCCTTGAGTCACCAGTCGGTGATGACGATGATGATTCAACGTTGTCCGAGTTTATTAAGGATGACAAGAGCTTAACGCCAGCTCAAATTGCCAGCCAGACCTTACTCCGAGAACGTATTAAGGATATTTTGGTTGATCTTTCCGAGCGCGAACAAAAGATTTTACAAATGCGTTTTGGTCTTGAAGATGGAGTCACTCATACACTTGAAGAGGTTGGTAAGGAGTTTGGCGTGACGCGTGAGCGTATCCGTCAGATTGAGGCCAAGGCACTTCAGCGCATCCGTGGACACCTTAAATCTAATATGTTAGAAGGTTATTAAACATATGACTACGAAACGCATTATTGTTGCAATGTTCAGTGTTATCACAGTGACTGTGCCGCTTTGTGCTGGAGCAAAAACCTCCGGCGCTCTGGCTGTTGGTTCTATGACCACTCAGACCTTTGGTTTTGATCGGATTGCAATTATCCCGGGCAATCCGTTTTATAACGTTGGTAAGATGTTCGGCAATGTAAAAGATTATTTCTCAAGCGATGACGCGCTCAGCCGTTTAGAGACTGAAACAAATCGCGTTAACGAGGTTGCCGCTGAGCTAGTAACCGCATATCAGGTTGGATCAAAAAATAATAAGTTGATGCTCAAGGCGCTTTCTGAGTATCAGCAGGCGGTATATGCATATGCGATCGCACTTTCTCACGTTACGGTTTCTGACCTTTCTCCAGCTGCCCAGGCTACTATTTCAACGACTATCGCACACCACAGTCGCTTTATCGACGATATTAGTGGTTGGCAATTGCGAACAAATGCTCAGGCTGTCGTACTGCGCGATTTGGCCGAAAAAATGAATTCTGTAACCGTTCTAGCATTTAATTCTTTGATTAAATCCGACCTGTTCCTTGCTAAAGCAACCGAGGGGCTTACTACCAAATCAGCTATAGAGCAGATTCGTACGGCTGAAACACTCAATGTGCTTGCAAAAGCCGCCGCTAACAGTGGCAATACAACTATTGCAAAAGAGTTACTCGATGTTCGTACCCAGATTTTGCAGACGGTTGCTACACAGAATCAATCAGAGGTTGTTGCCGGCTTGGGCAGTATCGCCGGCAGCGCCAGTGAACGCCTGCAGACAATTTTATTCCTTTCGAACACGACTCAGTTACAGAATAATGCCGCGCTTGTTGATTTAAAGAATCAACTTTTGATAAAAGCGTTCTAGTCAGGTAGGATGATATGTATGACGTCTGAAGAAATTCGCAAAAAATTTCTTGATTATTTTGCTTCGCGCGGGCACACCGTTGTTAGATCTTCGTCGCTGTTGCCAAGCGACCCGTCTGTTTTAATTACGACCGCCGGTATGCAGCAGTTCAAGCCGTATTTTACGGGCGATCTTGATGCGCAAAAAGATTTTAATAGCTTAAATACCGCCTCTATTCAAAAATCGTTTCGAACCTCTGACATTGAAGAGACGGGCGACAACACGCATCTGACATTTTTTGAAATGCTCGGCAATTTTTCGTTTGGCGGGTACTGGAAGAAAGAGGCGATTACGTTTGCCTATGAGTTGTTTACGCAGCACCTGAACATGCCGATTTCGTATGTAACGATCTTTAAGGGTTCAGATACTGTGCCGAAAGACGAAGAGAGCCGTGAGATCTGGAAATCACTCGGCGTAAAAGATATTCGAGAAGAAGGCATGGAGGACGTATTCTGGGGTCCTACTGGAACTTCAGGTCCCTGTGGTCCAACCACCGAGATTTATTGTAAGAATGCCGAAGGAAAAGATGTTGAGATCTGGAATATCGTTTTTAACCAATTTATGTATCCTGGCAGCCGCGATGAGCTCCTCAAAGGAGCGCCGGGCAAGGAACTCCAAAAGCTTTCTATTCAGGGCATTGATACAGGCGCGGGCTTAGAGCGCGTCGTGATGACCAAGCAGGGTGTCTCGAGCGTCTACGAAACAGATTTGTTTACGGGCTTAATTAGTAAGCTGCATGAGCTGGCACCACATACTGACGAGCGTGTTCGCCGTATTATTGCCGATCACATCCGCGCCTCTGTGTTTTTGATTGCTGACGGCGTGCGCCCATCCAATAAAGATGCCGGCTACATCCTACGCCGTTTAATTCGTCGCATCTTAGCTCACAAGATCAAGTCCGATATTCACGGCGACTTATTTGGCTCTCTCGTGCCTGTTGTGCAGGAGAAGTTTAGTCTCACCTATCCGGAACTTAATAATCCGGAAATTCTACATGTGCTCGCCGACGAGCAGGGTAAGTTTGAAAAGGCCGTGGCTAATGGCCTTGCCGAGCTTAAGAAGCATGCAACGCTTGATGCGGTAACCGCATTTTCGATTAGTTCAACCTTTGGTCTTAACTTTGAACTGATGCAGGAAATGGCGCCGGAGGCAACGAAGACCGTTAATAAACATGACTTTGAACGCGAGGTTAAAAAGCACCAGGAGCTTTCGCGCGCTGGTCAGGAAAAGAAGTTTGGCGGCCACGGACTCTTGCTTGATACCGGCGAACTCAAAGCAAAAGATGAGGTTGAACTTGTTAAAGTGACGCGGCTGCACACCGCAACTCATTTGCTTCAGGCGGCGCTGCGCGAGGTGCTTGGGAATGAAGTCCGCCAGGCCGGCAGTGATATTACAGCCGAACGAACTCGTTTTGATTTTACATTTGGCCGCAAGGTAACTCCCGAAGAGCTTAAAAAAGTTGAAGCCGTCGTTAATCGTGAAATTGAGAAGGATTTGCAAGTTACCTTTCACGTGATGTCGAAAAAAGATGCAGAAAAAACCGGCGCACTTTTCTTTTTTAAAGCCAAGTATGGCGATCCAGTAAAAGTCTACGTAATGGGCGAGTCAATCGATAACTGTTTTAGTAAAGAATTCTGCGGCGGTCCGCACGTACATCACACCGCCGAAGTAGGGAAGTTTAAGATCGTAAAAGAAGAGGCGGTGTCGGCGGGCGTGCGCAGAATTAGGGGAGTTGTGGATTAAAAAATAGCTTGAAACGAACACGCCGCGAGGGATTTCCCTCGCGCCGGTTGCTTGGTGCCTGCTAGAGTCCGCTGCAGTTCGTTGTGCCGTCCGTGGCCGCCGGCTTCGGCAGGTCGTCGATGACGCAGTCGGCAGGGACGAAATACAGGAGATTGTTGGGATCGTTCCATTCGAGGACGACGAACGGGTGACCGTTCCATTCGAATTTGTCGCCGAATTTCGAATCGATCAGTCGGTCTTCGAGTTCCTTCGGCATCGGAATTGAATCCGGCCCGAACGATTCCGGTTGTGGCTCTGGCTCCACTGAGAATTCCTGCACAGGCAGGTCGATAGGACTGCTGTGAGTGAATGCGTACCGTCGCGCGCTTTCATGAGGATGAGGAAGCTCGGATCTACGGCAGTCCTCATAGGAGCGCCTGAGAATCTCCGACAAGGGGATTGCGCCCTCGTCTTTGCCGGTGTCGGTGACGAACTGGAAGGCCACTATCAGCTTTTCCAGTTCCGGACCGCGTTCCATCGTCGCCATCGCGAGCCGCAGGAACGGGTTCTTGATCTGCGAGATCACAGCCCAGTCCCGTCCGACCCTGTCGCTTTTCATGATTTTGCCTCCAGGCCGATTCAGGGACGGCGCCCTTTCCGTTCGCAACAAGCTACTTGGAATAGGTAATTTTATATCGTATATGATATATTTGTGTCAAACGGCAGGGAAATGGAATTAGATCCCTCGGATTCGGGACGACGGGCTGTCGATTGACAAAACAGGGCATATCTGCTATATTAAGACTATGATCCCGTTAGAGATAGGAAGCGGCAAAGCCGCTTCCGGAATGAGTTCTCTGTCATTCGGGATTTTATCGCTTCGATAAGGCATTTTGCAGGTCGCTAATTAATCTATTGATCTCTAAACGGGATGACAGATTTGATCGTCAGAAAGGCCCAAGAACTCTCTTTTGCCTTACTCAAAGTTGCCGCATATATCCGCAGATTTGAATTACGGCAACGGATTGAGAAACTTAGTTATCACTTGTTAGAAAATATCTCGTATCAGAATCCGGAAGTCGCAATTGCCACAATTGCCGCTCTCCGGAACTTTGTCGTTCTCGGAAAAAACGTCTACGAGATCGAGCCGAAAAACGCGCTTATTTTAGAACGCGAACTAGATATGCTGTACAAAGAAATTAAACACTTTGCCGGCATGGGAGATTCGGTTGACGTTGAGCAACTTTTTACCGTCTCTTTACCGATCAATAAAAGCAAAGAAACTAATCGAGTTGCACCGGTTAAAATCAGTACCCAGAATTCGCAGCCAAAAATAATTGGCTCTGAAAACAGCGAGTGGCAGTTTCATATTCCCGAAGAGATCTTTATTCAAGATTCAGAGGTCGGCGATGAATCAGCCGAACAGGCAATTCCGGCAGTTAAGGAATACGGCAATCATAATGCGGCAAGTAATGATACGGCAAGAGAGCGGCAAGAAAGAATGATTGCAATGATTGCCGAATCAGAACGGCAATTGCAACTAAAAGACTTTATTGCCGCATTTCCGGAATTAAGCGAGCGGACGATCCGGTATGACCTCAAGAAGCTGGCTGATTTAGGAAAGATAGTGAGGCAGGGTAGTGGCGGGCCGGGAAATTATTACAGGTTAACGTAGTCAGGATGAGATCCCTCGGCTTCGGGATGACCCGAGTACGGGTCAGTTATGCACAGGTGTAATGAAAGTGTAAACAGGGTCGTTCTAATGGGTAGAGCTCATAGCCAGGTCTCGAGCTAGCCAAATCGTCAGTTCTTTGATATAGTTACTTTAAGTCAGTATTGTCAATTCTTCTTTCGTTTCTTGCGTGAGGCAGGTAAGCGTTGGGGGTAGGAGAGTAAACGGAAACATTAGACCGTAAACGGCAAACTACAAACAGGAATTCTTAGTTTGTGGTTTTAAGTTAATAGTTTATTGTTTTCTTTTTATTCTCTTGCTTCTGATTACTAGCCCCGCTCTGCGGGGCTTTCGTAGTTTAGAGCAAGGTTTCGGGACCATCGCAGCGATCTCACTAGATCCTGCCCTCATATGGTTTCGGATTGGTTCGAAAGAACCATATTTAGATCCAGAGCTACTCAAGGTTGCACAGGTCGATCTTTTGCACTCACAAGTGTTTAAGAGACAGCAATAGGGTAGTTTGCCGAAAGTTAGTAATACAAAAAAGTAATTAATTAAATTAGCAACTTATTCATGAGTACGTTTTCAAAGAAAGTTGCCGCAGTAGTTCTCACTGCTACGACGGTTGTTTCGCTCTCGGGCTTTGGCTCGTTTGCGTCAGTCGCCCACGGACAGACAATGGCTGATCTCCAAGCGATGATCGCCCAGTTGACTGCCCAGTTAGCAGCCCTCCAGAACGGCGGTGGCTCAATGGTAGCAGCAAACTTCACCCGCGACCTTTCAGTAGGTTCAAAGGGTGCAGATGTTACCGCGCTTCAAAATGTTTTGATTTCCAAGGGTTTCCTCGCAGCCGGTCTTAACACCGGTTACTTTGGTGCTCTTACAAAGGCTGCCGTTATGAAATGGCAGGCTTCAGCCGGTATTTCAAACACCGGTTATGTTGGTCCGATCAGCCGTGGCGCTCTTAACGCCATGGGTGGTGGTTCAACAGGTGGTAACAACGGTGGAACCTATGTTCCTCCAGTCGTCAACACCGGCTCCTCCCTCTGGGTAGCCGCTGATAACTCAGTAGCCTCAGGTGGCAGCATCATCGCTGGTGCTGGACAGGTTCGTGTAATGGGTATCTCGTTCACTGCTCCTTCAAACATGGGTGTGACCGTCACCGGTCTTACCTTCACCAAGAGCGGAGTTCTCTCTGACTCAAACGTGAACAACATGTACATCGCTGACGCAGTCAACGGAAACGTTATTGCTCAGTTCCAGTCACTCTCGCAGGGTGTCGCTACGTTCTCAGGCCTCAACATCAATGTTGCTGCCGGTCAGACATGGCGCGCCGAGCTCCGAGTTGACATCTCATCATCAGCAACTTCAGGCAACACAATTGCGTTTGATTTGACTGGTGTAACCACCGCAGCTGGTGCAACCGTAGCCGGTCTTCCGGTTAAAGGTAACGCCCTCACCGTTACTTCGGTCAGCAACCCGTCAATCGCTGGTTTCACCATGACAGCAAACTCAGTCGGTTCCTCGGTTGATGCTGGTACCAACAGTGTCCTTCTTTCAGACTGGACAATGAACGTTACCAACTCACCGGTCTGGCTCAAGAGTGTCTCAATGACTTTGGTTGGTTCAGCCACCAAGTCAGATGTCCGCAACCTCGTTGCGAAGGTCAACGGTCAGACCGTTGCTTCAACTGCGGTTGGTGCAGACATGGTTGTCTTCAGCTTCACTGGTACTCCGGTTAAGCTCCAGACAGGTAACAGCAACTTCTCAGTCTATGGTGACATTGCAGGCAGCCCGAACCGCACGGTTCAGCTGACCATGCTCCACCCGTATGACGTAGTTGCTACTGACTCTCAGTACAACCAGAACATTACCGCTTCGATCACAACCACCAATGCTACCTCGATCACAATCCGCACGGGTTCGATCACGGTTTCAACGGCTTCTGACTCACCGACCAACTCAATCCCGGCTGGTGCTTCAGGTGTGACGATCGCTAAGTTCGGTATCTACGCTGCTGGTGAACCGGTTAAGATCAAGTACATTGATGTTCTCTTCACCAAAGCCGGTGGATCAACCTGGGCAACCTTGGCTAACGTCACGGATGCTCTCTCACAGGTCCGCTTGGTTTCAAACGACGGTCGTCAGGTTGGTAACACCATCTCGACGATTGCCGGAAACGGTGGAAACAACGATTGTACCTTGAGCTCAAGCACGACAATCACTTGTCACTTCGGTACCTCGAGCTCGAACATCAACTTCATCATCCCAGCCAACACCACCTCGGTCTTGTCTGTGATCGCTGACATTGGTTCAACTCCTGGTATTACCTCACTCTCAGCTTCACTCCCAGGCAACGCCTCAGGCTCACTTGAAGGACAGATCTCCTTCACTGCTGCTGCCATTGGTGCTGCTTCAGGTGCGACGCGAACAGTGAACTCAACTCCTTTGACAGTTGCAGCTAATCCGAGCTTGAGCAGCCCGACATACATCAACGGTGCTCAGAACGCTCGTATTGCTTCATTCGTTTTGACTGCTTCTTCAGCTCAGTCAGCTGAACTCCGCAGCATCACGCTTGATAAGGACTCGAATGCCAACATTGACCTTCAGAACTTGAAGATTATGGTTGGTAGCACGCAGTTCGGTCAGACTCAATCAACAGTTGGTGACGCTGAAACTGGTATGACCTTCTCAGGTAATTCAGTTATGGTCCCGGCTGGTGGTTCAGTAACGTTTGATGTTATGGCTGACATTCTCACCAGCTCAGCAACCGGCACAATGACCACGGTCATTGACTTCAACAGCTGGACTGCAAATGGTGGAATCTCAGGCAGCTCGATCACCTTCCCAAGTGGATCACTTTGTACCGGTTCAGGTGAATCAGGTTGTGGTCAGAGCGTACTCATTTCAACTGGTGCAACCTTGACCTTCTCAGCCGGTAGCAACACTGCTCCGACTCAGAACTTGGTCATGGGTTCAACTGGCAACAACGTCTTTACGTTGCGTGCCCTCAATGACAACATTGATGATGTTCGCATCACTGACTTGACCCTCACTGACACCATCACCAGCGGTTCAACGGGTATTGCTTCATTCGACGGCTTCACGCTGTGGGATGGATCAACCCAGGTTGCTGGCCCGGTCAGTCCGACCTCGGTCGCTGCCGGAACTTCAACGATTGCCTTCACTCTCACGGGTTCAGGCGTGATCGTTACGAAGAACAGCAGCAAGGAGCTCATCGTCAAGGCAAACGTTCCTACGTTTACCTCAGGCGGTGCAGTATCTAACAGCAGCCACGTCTTCAAGTTGCAAAACACAACTGACGCAACTGTTAAGTCTGTCGGTTCTCCGTCAGCTTCAGTTACTATCAGTGGTACACCAAGCGGCAACGCCCAGAAGGTCTACCGCACCAAGCTCGCGCTCTCATCGAGCGTGATTGGTACGACTTCAGGCCGCGCCCGCACTGGTGTGG
>CAZXKC010000003.1:0-98005 GCA_964641225.1 uncultured Candidatus Saccharibacteria bacterium | reverse complement strand
AAGGATATGGAAAAGAAGCAACTCAAAACCGGTACGTTTGCCGAAAATCGACGCGCAACCTACGACTACGAAATCCTCGAAACACTCGAGGCTGGTTTGGCACTGCTGGGCCCAGAGGTAAAATCTATTCAAAACGGCCGGATCACTATCGCCGGCTCACAGGTGTTAGTTCGTGGCGGCTCGGCCTTCCTTATAGGAGCCGATATCCCGCCATATCAGCCCGCCAATCAACTTGATTATAACCAAGGCCGTCCGCGACAGCTGTTGCTTAATAAAAAAGAAATCGTGCAAATCCTTGAGGCTCAACACGCCAAGTTGACAATAGTGCCATTAAGAGTATATAATAAAGGCAGCCGAATTAAGGTAGCAATCGGCATCGCCCGTCGCAAAAAGAGCTCAGACAAACGCGAAAGTCTGAAGAAAAAAGCAGACGTTCGTGAAATGCGACGTGAACGATAAACATTCTAAGTATCATGGGGACGCTAGGCTTCGACATTAGTTCTTTGTAATATCATGCAAGCCGAGCAGAATTAACTCGTAAATCTGATTCAAAAAACATAAACTGCCAACTTTACTCCTCGGAGCAATTTTGCTTTAGCTTACGCCTAAGTGCGTTTGCCATCACACCGGCATAGCTTCCCGTAGCCGGACCGTGGTGTTATACCCGGGAATAAGGATGTGCTGATTGAACTCTACGCACACCACGAAAACCATGAGTTCATTCGTTCTAGTTTACTAGAAATAAGCTTGTAGATTGATATTGCAGAAACTTTTGGATGGGATTTCAATATCCCCGTCTCCACATAAAATCGGCCGCAGCTGCAAGGAGTTTTGTGAAATACTCTTTACAGCTGCGACCGCTTCGACAAGCGACTCGTAAGCAATGGCACATACTCGAGGTCTACACATGGTTATCGCGACTATGACGTTGGTCGGTATCGGAACTCACCGCGAGAAGCGCGGCCCGATGACCGGGCTCAACAGCGTCACCATCGATGAAAACGGCCTCGAAGGCGATCATCGCGCCCGGACCTTCAGGACAAGTCGCCAAGTGACCATCCTCTCGGAAGAGAGCTGGCAGCAGGCGTGCCGAGAGATCGGCCGCCACGACCTAAGCTGGATGACCCGCCGGGCAAACCTGCTAATGCGCAACATCGTCTTCGGTCCAACCTACGTCGGCCGTCATCTCGAGGTCGGGTCCACGGTGGTACTCGAAATCACTGGCGAAACCAAGCCGTGCGGCCGAATGGAAGAACAGGCACCTGGCCTACTGGAAGCACTGAGGCCGGACTGGCGAGCGGGCGTCACCTGCCGCGTCATCAAGCCCGGCAGGGTCGCGATCGGGATGTTCGCGCGACTGATCCCAGTGTGACCCTTCTCGCACCCGCCGCTACACCGGAGAGCGCCACATGCTCTCACTACGGTGTGGCGGCTCTCTATTTTTCCTACAACGAACAATTGATTTACAACGAATTTACTGTTAAGCTCTTAGCTAAATGATCCCCACCCACAAAATCAATCACCAGATTACGGCGCCTGAGCTCCGCGTCATTGACGAACAGGAAGAAAACTTGGGCGTGATGAAGCTCGGCGATGCGCTGAAACTCGCAAAAGAAAAAGGTCTCGACCTTGTTGAAATCAATGCTGCTATAGTTCCCCCAATTGCGAAGCTCATCGCATACGACAAATTCCGCTATCAGCAGGAAAAACAGGAAAAGAAGCGCCGGGCGGCTCAGCGCGCCATGGGCGGTAGCAAACAGATCCAGATTTCAGTGCGCGAACAGAAAAATGACCTCTTGATGAAAGTTGGCCGCATTAATGAATTTTTGACAGAAAATCACCCAGTTGAGGTACTAATGCAGCTACGCGGACGCGAAAAAGGCAACATGAGCTTTGCTCGCGGCAAATTAAACGAATTCTTAAAAATGATTACGACACCCTACAAAGTCAATTCGCCTATTGGTCCCGGTGGCCGTGGTGGACTGATGGTTGTGATCGCTAAAAAGTAGCTTACTTGACCAAAAGCCTAAGCCCTGCTAATATATTTCCAATTCCCACCCACGTGGGATTTATATATTCCCTACAGAAATTGTATGAAAAAGTCAGTCACAAAGCGCCTTCGTATCACTAAGAATGGTAAAATCGTTCGTCGCCACATGGGCTCGGGCCACAACGGCACACGTAAAGGTGCGCGTCAGCAGCGCCGTATCGGTCACGATGGAGTAATCCATAAGGCTGACGTCCGCTTGATCACCCAGGAGATGTTCCGCACGCTCAACCTCAACAAAGCCGCTCGTCCTAACAAAGCAAATTAAACTACTATGTCACGCGTCAAACGAGGCTCAAACGCAACCCAGAAGCGCAAAAAAATCCTTAAATACACTAAGGGTTTTAAATGGGGCCGCAAAAACAAAGAGCGCGCAGCAAAAGAAGCACTTCTCCACGCCTGGACCAACGCCTTTACCGGCCGCAAAGAAAAAAAGCGAGACTTCCGAGCACTCTACAACACTAAGATAGGTATTGCTTCGAAAGAACAAGGCATCAGCTACAGCAAGTTGATCCACGCCCTCTCAAAGGCTAACGTGAAACTTGATCGTAAAATCCTTGCTGACTTGGCCGAACATCAGCCCCAGATCTTCAATCAAATTGTCGCAAAAGTAAAATAACTCTAAAGCCCCCTTCTGGGGGCTTTAGTATAGTAATACTATACTTAGACCATGAAGCCCGACAAAGCCTCGATTCTCTCTCACGCCAACGTCGTCAATATCAGCGCCGGCGTCATTATCGAGAATAAAAACAAAATTTTAATCATCAAAGAGCTCATCGACGGCAAGACAACCTACAACTTCCCCTCCGGTAAAGCACATATCGACGAAATGATCGAACAAACCGCTCGTCGCGAGGTAGTCGAAGAAACCGGCTATGAAGCCGAGCTCACGCATTTGGCGAGCATTTATTACTATCGTACCAGAAATAACAGTAATGACCGGAAAAAAGATCGCATAACTGTGCGCTTTAACTTCTGGGGTTCGCTCAAAGATAGCGCCCAAATTCAGCGACCAACCAAAGACACCGTCTCGCTTAACTGGGTCGGCGCCGAAGAACTCAAAAAAATGATTGAGAAAGGTGCGTTTCGCAACTGGGTTGCGCGCCAACTAGCACTCGACGCACTTGCACAACAACGACTACCGCTGTCAGTAGTCAAACAATACAAACGCTAGACACGGCTAGGCCGAACGACGATGATGCGTATGCTGATGATGCGGTCGCTTGTGCGGCTGAGTCGGCTTGTTCGTCGTAGTCTCTGCCACCAACACCTTGGCAGGCGTTTCAGCTGAAACAGGGGTGCGCCCCTTAGTTAAATACGAATACGCCTGATTTAAAATGCGCAGATTGTCTTTGTGTCGAGCAAGAATCTTTTTAGACTGCGCGAACGTAAACCATCCATACCCTTCGTGTTCTTCGCTTAGAGTAACCTTTGATTGCTTAGTCTCTGCAAGATACAAAATGACAACTTTGAAAATCTTTTCTGCGCCGCGTTTAAAATAAAACTTTTCATAGGCCTTAAAATCTCCTACAAGCTTGAGTTCGCTTTGTTTTAGGCCGGTTTCCTCACGCACCTCGCGAAATGCAGCCTGCCAGCTGCGCTCCTGGCCCTCCAACTTCCCCTTTGGAAAATTCCAGTAATCGCCGCCGTGATACAAAACCAAAAACTTAACACCCTCCTGTGTCTTTCTAAACACAATTATGCCGGCAGAAACAACTTTTTGAGCCCCGTTTTCCATAGGGGTATGACCTATATTCGAATTATGCTGCATTATTTACATACTACCACACAACGCCTCAAATATTACATATCAAACAACGTTTCCGCGTCGCCCTCTCTCTAACCATCTTCTTTGCTTTAACGCCAAAGATGTGTACGCTATATTCGTATGGAAAGTAAAAACAAAGACGTCGCCATCGAGCCTTCATGGAAAAACGCTTTAGTGGGTGAATTTGCGGCGGGCTACTTTAAGCAGCTTGCTGATTTTGTCCGCAGTGAATACAAAACCGCGACCGTCTTCCCTGCTCCAAAAAATATCTTCCGTGCCTTTGAGGCTTGCTCGTTTGATGCAACGCGCGTGGTTATCCTTGGCCAGGATCCGTACCACGGCCTGGGCCAGGCTAACGGCCTCTGCTTTGCGGTCCCGGAGAATATGGATATTCCGCCCTCGCTACAAAATATTTTCAAAGAAATCAAAAGCGACCTCGGCGTTGAACCGCTAGCAAGCGGCGACCTTACCCGTTGGGCAAAACAAGGGGTGCTGCTCTTAAACGCAACGCTTACCGTCCGTGCGCATACCGCCGGCTCGCATCAAAACAAGGGCTGGGAGCAGTTTACGGACGTTGTCATCCAAAAGCTTTCGCAGGAAGACCGGCCGATAGTTTTTTTGCTCTGGGGAAACTACGCGCGTAAAAAGGGGGCGCAGATTGATCGCAGCAAACATCTCGTCTTAGAATCCGCCCACCCCTCCCCCCTCTCGGCGTACAACGGCTTTTTTGGGAATAAACATTTCAGCAAAGCTAACGCCTATCTCAAGAAGCACGGCCAAAAAGAAATCGACTGGCGATAGATATAGATAAAGAGCAGCTAGCCAAACGTGAAGGTAAAAGCCTGCAGGCCGCTACTTGGCACGATTAGCTGTAATGTGTGCCCTGTTGCGCCAGAGCCCTCGTTAATTAACTTATAGAGCCTGGCTTCGCTAATCATAACTCTGCTTTTGCCATCAGCGCCGATAACGACATCCTCGCCAGTCTGCTCACTGGCTAATGGCTTCCCGTCTCGAAGCACTTCGACTACAATCTCCTTTTCACTTTTCGCGACAAAATATACGTGCTTAGCTTGATAGGTGTAAAGTATCGACGCCTCGCCAGTGCTGCGAGCATACTCCGGCTGGATGTCCCATCCGCCAGATAAATGTAAAAGCTTGCCCAGATACTCATTGCGAGAGCTGCCGAAGTATGTCTCCGGGCTGACTGCGTAGGTCGGAGCCGCCTCGACAGTTGGTCGAGAGAGCTCCTTCTTAACATCTGCTACGATATTAAGCCGGTTGCTGCGCTCCGCCAGCAGCTCCTGAATTTTCATTTCTGTTTCGGCGTATCCCCCCTCCCCGATATGGTCATCGACGATGTATCCGTCGATATCAATCAGGTAGTGGTGTGGCCAATAGCGGTTGCTGTATGCGTTCCACGTGCCGTACTCATTATCCTGAACAACCGGGTATGTAATACCGTATTTCGCTATCGCCATCTCGACATTCGCCGGATCTTTTTCAAAATCAAACTCCGGCGTATGCACTCCGATAATTTCAAGCCCCTGATCTTTGTACTTCTTATACCAATCAGTCAGATACGGCAGCGTACGTTGGCAGTTAATGCAGCTATAGGTCCAAAAATCAACAAGGATGACTTTTTTGCCCGCAAGCTGCTGGAGCGTAATCGTCTTCGCACCCAAAGGAAGGTTGTGGTAGGTGCTGATGCCTGCAAGCTCAATGCCTGGTTGATACTTTTTTGCCTTCTGGGCAAGGGTCAGGTACTGCATGCTGGATGTAACCGGCTTAACCTGCGCCACGGGGCTGGCGTCAGTCGAGGTTGCCGTAATCGTCTGCTTGACGATATTCGCCACCGAAGTCTTTGGCTTAAGAGACTGCAGCCAAACGATAGACCCAACGATTACGACTAAAACAACTCCCAGGAGGATTTTTCTATTCATTGTCTTTAGTTACTTAATAGTAAGCTATTTAAAAACCCGAAATTGGCTACCAAGTTAAGCTGCTGCGTAAAGACAAGAACCCCGAGTGCGATGAGCAGATAACCGAAAACAATACTGATATACTGCAGTGCATTCGCATACCGATTAATAAAGCTGCTCGCGTGTGCGGCAAAAAATCCGACAACAAGAAACGGGATCCCGAGGCCGATCGCATAGGCAAACAAAAGATAAAAGGCGCTCCCCGGCTGCGTTGCGACAAGCCCGAGAATGCCGCCAAGCACCGCGCCAACGCATGGCGTCCATCCGGCAGCAAAAGCGGCGCCAAAAAGCAGCGAAGTAAGATGCCGAGACTGCAACTTTAATTTCATCGAGAACTTGTACTCTCTCTCAAGGAATGGAATCTTGATGAGCTTAGTAAGATACAAACCAAAGAAAATGATAATGATTCCACCGATACGCGAAAGCCAAAGCTGCGTCCCCGCCGCCGAACTACTCAAAATCGTGTTGAGTAAAACACCTAAAACAGCGAAAACAAGAGAAAAACCGATTACGAAGTAAATACTGTTTACGAACACATCCCATCGCTTCTTCCCCTCGCTCTCCGCAAGAGATGAGCCTGCTAAATAGGCCAAAAATCCGGGAATAATGGGCAAAACGCATGGCGAAAGGAACGAAACAAGCCCTGCAACAAACGAAACGCCCAAAGAAAGGTTGTTTGCCATAGTTTCGCAATAATACCACGCTGTGCCTTCGATAGGAATCGCCCTCGACTCTTGGCCGCGTCGTTACGCGAAAACCAGATATTAGCGGACAGTAGCCAAAGATTTTTACGCAAGAACGCGGCGCAAGCGAGCACGGCCACATGCTGTAGTTTATATACTACTGCGTGTGGCTGGCGCAGTGCAGCAACAAAGTTATTGCGTAAAAAGATTGGTTAATGGTGCCTTCGATAGGAATCGAACCTATATTGCTCGCTTCGGAAGCGAGCGTCCTATCCATTGAACGACGAAGGCAGTGAATTAACTGTGTCGCCGGATAACGGGCAATTGCGAAAGCCCCAGCCCAATCACGAGCCAAAGCATCAGCTTACCAGGCTGCAGATCCCACAGATAATGATCAAACAATCCGACGATCAGTAGCGCAATCAGTAGCGCAGTGGCGATACCAGTTTCTAAGTGCGGACCACTGCGAACCAGTTGCCACAGTACGATACCTAAAAAGACTATAAAACTCAACAAACCAAGCCAACCAAGCTCAGTTGCAATCAAGATATAGAGATTGTGCACCGGCTCCCAATCCCATACGCTCTTCATCCCCCATTTTTGATATAACTGATGACTGACGCCATACCACACTTGGTTACCCGCACCTACGCCAAACGGATTAGTAGCCAGCGTCTCTATGCCAATATCGTTGTAGATAAACCTGTCTTGTACCGCCGGCTCAGAGCCGGTAACTGTAGCGCGCGGAGCGACAATAGGCGCCACAATAATATAAAGTGTCACGATAGAGACGACGAGCAAGCCGAGAACACGAATACCGGCACCAAACGACTGATGCAAAATCCATACGAGCAGTATAAGCACGCTTATAGCACCAGCGATCCATGCAGATCTGGAAAATGTAAGAGCTAAGCCAAGCATAACAACAAATGTAGCTGCTGCAATAAGCATCCTATAGGCAAAAAGCGGGTGGCTAAAATATTTCCTGCCAGCACTGATAAATTGTGCACGTGTCCACTTCTGGCGTTGGGCCCAGGCTTTTTTCATCGAATCAACCTTTCGCCACGCCTCAGGGAAAACTGCATTTGTGAGTCTACGCTCAGTCTCGGCGTACCAATATAGAAGACACAGCAGCCCGATCACTAAAAATGCACCAAGTACATTTGGGTGCGGAAATGTCCCGTACGCGCGCAGTAGCCTGCCCTGCTCTACCTTGATCGTACTCGCCGCACCCGTATAACTCACAAGCACTGGCTCGCCAAATTTCTGGAGCCCGACACTTTGCTGCCTAACAACCTGCGTAATACCGATAAAAGACTGAACAAAGGCGGCTATAGCAAGCGCAGTAACAATACCCTGAAATATCTTTCTCTGTGTTGCTTCGTGCGCGAGATACGCCATCATGACAATCAGCAGCGCTAATCGTATCACTACATAGATACTTAGCGAGACTGAAGAGGCGTCGATGATTGACGCAGCTGCGGCTACTAAGAATGCTCCCAGCACAGCGCCGGCGCCGCTGCGCGCAACCGTCTGCAACCAGCCCCGTTTCGAAAATAACCCATACGCGACGCATATAATCACAAAAAAATCAGTCGCATACAAAAAAAGCGCCTCATATTCATGAAATCCGGGCGTAACAGAACCAAGCACCTGCCGCGTACCAAGCGGCAACAAAAAAACTAACAGATAGAGCAAGACAGCCATATATCTATAATACCCTACTAGCTGCCGACTACTCCTGCGGCTTTCCTAAAAATCTGCGCTCGATCCTCCAAAACACACCAAAAATAATCAAGGTTAAAATCGTCACAAAAGCTGCAATCGCATACAGTTTAAACCCAACGGCCATACCAATACCAGCAGCAACCCACAACCCGGCACTCGTTGTCAGCCCCTGCAAATGCTCTTTGTTGAAAATAATTGAACCTCCAGCCAAAAATCCAATACCAACGACAACCTGACTGGCAATACGCGACGGATCAAATCCGCCGCTGCTACCAAACATTGTAAAGGCAATATCCGAAATAACAACGAACAAACACGATCCAAGCGCAACCATCGCAAACGTTCGAAAACCGGCAAGCCGGTGCGCCAGCGTGCGCTCAATGCCTAGCAGGCTACCAAGTAATACCGCCAGTGCGAGCTGACCAAAAATCTCAAGATGATTGCCAATTATAATTGTTAGATTCATATATTACACATTAAAAATCTCATCTCCTTCGCGCACACGCTTAGAAACTTTGATGCCGACCTCCTGACCTTTTTTTGCAACCGCCACAGGCTCGTGATCAAACTGCATCGAGACAATTTTGTGAGTAAAATCAGTCGTTGTGCCGCGCAGTGAAACTTCAGTACCAACTTTTATCGGCTGCTTAAACTTAATGATCGCCACTTTAATTTTTGCAAAATAATGCGTAACCTGACCAATCGGCTTTAACGGAGCAATCTTTTTAATAGCTACTTTCTTTGCCGATTTCTTCACTACTTTTTTCTTTTTTACTACCGTTTTTTTCTTCATAGTTCGTTTTCCTAACTAACCAACTAACTAGGCAACCAAGCAACGCACACTATTCATCCCCCGTCTTACTCGCCATCCGGTGATGATTATGATTCGCAATCTCCTGTACGCTGATCATAGAAATAAGCTTGGCAACAAGCCTCTTTGGATCAGTATCAAAAATTGTGCTACGCAAACCGCGTTTCGCTTTTACAAGAATTTCTCGCAACATATCAGCAGCGCCACCACTTCCCTCAAGCACACCCGACGGCTTGTGATCTTCAAACGTCGTCGTAAATTCATGAATCGTACCAATTCTGCCGCAAATCGTGACCACTGCATCAGAGGCACGCGTGACGAATATGTCACGGCCCGCATAATCAAACCCGGTATATACAATGACGTCGTGATAGTCAGTCGGCAAATGATAGGTCTTAATGTGGGCCGCCTCAGATGCGGCAGGCGAAAATCCGATCACAAACCCACCGGCCTCTTTGGCGCCTTTTGCCGCCCAATACGGAACTCCGGTCGTTGCACCGGTTACTAAAATCATCCCCGCCTCAGCAATATGTCGCCCAACCGCCTCTGCCTTTGCAATAGTATCTGAGCTGCAGTGGCCAGTTTCAGCAGCTCCAGAAACGCAAATTTTATACCGCAGATTCCTGCGGGGATTAAGCGAGGCAAGATTTTTATTGATTCCTTTTGCTGCTCGCGGCATACGTATGATTGTCTTTATTATAACACGACAGTTTGGCCAGCCGCGGGCACTACAGCATCCATGGCAAGATCGGTGCGCAGCTTGGCCGCCAGCACGCTAGCCGCCTGACCCTCCCCTTGCACTAAAAACACCTTTTTAACACGCTGCCGCAGTGGACGCACCCATTCAATCAGCTGCCGTTGATCTGCATGCGCCGAATACCCGCCGATGGCCCGAATTTGAGCGCGTACACGAATTTCTGTGCCCATAATCGAGACATGCTTCTCGCCGTCAAGCAACCGGCGACCAAGCGAACCAGCGACCTGATATCCAAAAATCAGCAGCGTACTTTTCGGATCTGATAAATGACGCAATTCGTGATACAAAATACGCCCCGCATGACTCATACCGCTTCCGGCAACAATAATTTTCGGATT
The DNA here is from genome assembly GCA_964641225.1 of uncultured Candidatus Saccharibacteria bacterium. Classification (GTDB taxonomy): domain Bacteria; phylum Patescibacteriota; class Minisyncoccia; order UBA6257; family 1-14-0-10-44-23; genus JAHFLF01. The sequence goes on along the minus strand of CAZXKC010000003.1, from coordinate 87,894 downwards.
AGCAACGTTGTTAATTGACTTGCTGTCCTCAGAGGTGGCCGTCATGCGCAAGCCTGGAAAGCGAAACAGATCACCTCCTTTAAAGTGCGTAAGGATCTCTTGGCGTAGATAACTGTGATACAGCGTATATACCGAGGTGAGTTTAATTGCCAAAGGGCTATCGATAAAAATAGGGACTGAAGGAATCTGATGTTTCTGAAGCATCTCGTGAAGCTCTAAAAGTAAGATCTGAGTGCGCTCGAGCGCAAACGCGGGAATCATTAAAGCGCCGCCCTGCTTAATCGTATCCAAAATAACCCGCTCAAGCTTTTGATATCGATTCTGCAAATCCTCGTGATTGCGATCACCATACGCAGACTCCATCACGCAATAATCAACATCTCTGGGCGGCTCTGCCGGACCGATAAGCGGCGCCGGCTGATTACCCAGGTCGCCGGAAAAGACAATCCGCTTCCCCTCGGCCTCAATTAAAATACTCGCTGAACCTAAAATGTGGCCAGCACTAAATAGCGTTACCTTCACGGCGCCACCAACCGAAATAGGCTGGTGATACTGCGCCGGCTGCCAGCGCTGCATCAAACGGACAACGTCCTCAGTTTCATATAACGCACCAATGCCAATTTTCTGGCCTTCTTGTTCTAAAATATGCTGCGAATCGAGCAACAATAATTCTGCACAGTCTCGCGTCGGCGGCGTGGCGTAGACCGTACCCTCAAAGCCGTCTTTCATTAACTTTGGTAGTCTACCTGTGTGGTCGATGTGCGCATGAGTTACAAACACCGCATCAATCTCGCTGACTTTATACGGAAAACGATCAAAGTTATGCCGCTCGGCAAAATGACTCCCTTGCGCCAGTCCGCAATCAACTAAAATCCGCACCATCCCACGTGGATGTTTTTTATCTTCGATCTCGAGCAGATAGTTTGCGCCGGTAACCTCTCCGGCTCCACCGCAAAAAGTAAGTCGCATCTCTTTATTCTACAGACTTTTGAGCGCTTGTTCCACCGCTCCTCTATCGCTCCACGAGATCTTCTTGCCACCAGGCCCGTACGTGTTCGTCTGACTACCCATACCGGTGATCGCCACAATGTCGTTTGGCCCGGCGGCTAGAATCGCCTCCTTGATTGCATCAGCACGATCTATAATTACGGAAACTTTATCATTTTTTGCAACACCCTTCTTTATATCATCTATGATATGTTCCGTATCTTCATCGTAGGAATCATCGGTCGTTAAATAAATCCGATCGCAAAACTCATCAGCAATTTTGCCAAGTTCCGGACGCTTCCACGTGTCACGACCGCCACCGGCACTACCAAACACAGCAATCAATTTACCCCCCGGTTTAAGTAGCGACCGCAGATGCTTATATACGGCGATGAGCGAACCTGGCGTGAGCGCATAGTCAATTACCGCAGTACGGTTGTTACTACGCACGAATTCAAGCCTACCGGAGACACCCTCGAAATTCTTAAATGTTTCCAAGATATTTTCCTTTGAAACCCCCAGCGAACTGGCAATCGCAAACACCATTGCGGCATTCTCTAAATTAAAATCACTCTGTAGCCACTGGCTTACCCGCTTGCGATCTCCTCCTAGTTCGTTACAAACAAAATTTTCTCGGCTGTAATGACAAATTGCGCCGAAATGCCCCTTCCCTGTCGAGTGCATAACTGCTTGTTCAAAAAACTCGGCATCACCGCCGCCGGCCATTTCAGAATTAATGAAAAAACGTTTTTCTGACTTCGTGCTAAGCCGCGCAACATCACGAAAAAAAGAAACTTTTGCCTCGCGATACTGCTCAAAACCGCCGTGACTTTCAATATGCTCAGGATGCAAACACGTTATCGCTGCAATATCAAAATCAATAAACCGATGACGATGTTGCACCACGCCCTGGCTCGTCACCTCGAACATCGCGTATGCGCAACCCTGATCTGCAGCTTTGCGCAAAAAATGCTGAATAAAAAACCGGCCAGGCATCGTGTTGCTCGATGGCGAGTCTTCTATTGTTTCGCCAAACGCAACGTGCGCAGACGAAAGCATTGCCGTCTTTTTACCTGCATTTTGTAACACAGCGCGCAGTAATTCTACGCTCGTTGTCTTTCCTTTAGTCCCTGTAACCCCAATCACCACAAGCTTACGCGACGGATGCTTGTAGCGAATGTCGCCAAGCCACGCTAGAAAAAAGTGATATAAATTTTTGAGTTTAGTGAGCATATATATGTCATTCTGAGCACCGCGAAGAATCTTTTCTAATAGATCCTTCGATCTACTGACCTCAGGATGACGCGATGCAAAGCGCGCGTCATTTCTTGTAATTCTTAAGAATCGCCTTAAGCCGCTCCTGAAAATCTTTCATCTGCGGATCAAGCTTTTCAATGGCCGTGCGGGCATGCGCCTTACTGTAACCCAAACCAACTAGCGTCTCTTCAAGTTCGGTATCGCCCTCCATTTTTTGAATCGTGCCGCTCGTATCCCCAAACGCCAACTTGCCCTTGAGCTCGAGCACGGCGCGCTCAGCTGTTTTTTTGCCAACCCCTGAGGCCTTCGAAAGCAAATCAACGCGGCCTTCATTAATTGCGGCGATCAGTTCGTTTACCGGAGCAACGCCCATAATTCCCATGGCCGACTTTGGACCAATACCGCTGACCGAAATCAGCGACTGAAACAGCGAAAGCTCCTCGTCTTTTAAAAATCCGTATAAATCGCTGGCATCCTCGCGCACGTGATGATGCGTAACTAATGCAACAGTCTCGCCTACCGCTGGCAGCCGCGAAATCACAAAGAGCGGCAGCGTCACCTTGTAGCCGACCCCTTGCACCTCAATAACCGCCCAGCCATCTTGCTTGCGCTGAACTGTGCCGGAAAGCGAATAAATCATAGCCTTAGTATGACGCGGGGCAACGGTTGCATCAAGGGCAAAAACACGAAGCCCGCTCCGACGAGATGTCGGAGCGGGCATGAGATGCGATTCGACTACTGGAAACCCGGAGATCCGGCCGTCGCAGACGGCGGCTGACCGACAGGCCTCGACGCATTGGTGTACACCGGCCTTCTTCCGGGTTGCGGCTGCTGCCCGCCCGCGGGCACAGGCAGACGCCCATTGAAGTAGGCACGGACCCGGGCGGCCTTCTCCTTGTCGGTCCCTCCCACACGAGAATCTACCGTCCTCATCAAAGCCCCCAAACCATACGTCATTGTACGCACGCATCCGCCAGGCCTTCCCAGACCAAGCGTCGCAAATGAATGCGCTTAAATGACGCAATACCCCTTAGTATCCTCCTGCTCCCCATGAAGTCAAGTGCGAGTTTGAGTTACTAAAAAACTACATCCCCGCATGTACAGGGAGGACAAAGGATAAAATTATGGGCACTAAGAATGCCGCCGGCATTCCTCGCACTTGTACTGCGGGGCTTGCATTTTCTGTCAAGAACTGGTATCTTAGAGCACATCTTACGGGTACCTTTGTTCCGCGATCTAGACAAATTTTTGTCGACTTAAGGAGGGGCACCGCAAGCAGTACTTTAGCTACTGCGAGGATGTCCCGACAAAGAGTCGGCTAAAATTTGCCAGATCCCTTCGGGTTACAGCCTGGATTCGTCGTCTGCTTCGTTACACCTCGGAGCCTATGGTAAAACCATATTGTCTCCTCAGTGCGCCTCGCAGTCCGACAGAACCAGACAGCAACGCGGGGAAAAGGTACCCGTAAGATGTGCTCAACAACTAACTTTCAAGCCTCTACTTGAAAATTGTGAATTAAAAATTGTAAATAATCCCCATGCCAGTTACACGTACAGCAAAAAAGGCGCTTCGTCAGAACCGCCGCCGTTATGAGAAAAATGTTGCCCAGCGCGTCGAGCTTAAAAAGGTCATTAAGACCTACAAAAAGCTCGTTGAGGGTAAAAAGCTAGATGAGGCCATCAAAGAACTCTCCCTCGTCTTCCAAAAGCTTGATAAAGCCGCCAAAACCGGACTGATCAAGAAAAATACCGCGAACCGCCTCAAGAGTCGCCTATCAGCCCGCTCTGCAACTAAGTAGTCAAAACAAAAATCCGCCAGCTGGCGGATTTTTGTTACTGCGCAGACGAAAGCACGTAATCAAGCAGCACCTCCGGATACTCCAACTTCCCTGTTTTAACGGCGATATCGTAATCCGCCATTTTGACTTTGACACCGCCATAGACAAACGCACCGAGTAAATTAAATACCTTTGCCGGCTCATCATAATCAGTCAGCAGCGTCAGCGAGCGTAATAAGCGTGGTAAATCGCGCCCCGCAGAAAGCGTTCGCAGTAGTCCCATAAAATCAACGGTGACTGCATGCTGCTCAACTGCGCCACCGGCGGCAACGCGCTCAATCTCCGTCATTGCCGCCCAGGTATCGCCATCATAGAGCTCGCCGATCGCTTTTAGTTGAACATCAGAGACCTCTAGCGCACGCGCTTTTGATTCCGCTTTAATAAATTTCAGAAAATCCAAACCGGAAAGCGGCTCAAACTCTTTTTCTTTACCGTTTACTAAAAACGCGAAATCCTTAGTAAGCTTTTTGTCAGCTACAACGATAACGGTTGTCGCCGTCGATTCTCCTACTGCCTTGAGAAACTTAATAAAATCTTTCTCGCCCTCTTCAGGATGGTATACGACCGCAAGCGCAGTTTTAGCAAACAATCCTGTTCCGCCCGAAAAGCTCTGCAATTTTTGGAGCGCATCCTCGTCCTGCAAATCAAACATGCCGACGCTACCATCCGGATATTTCTTGTGATACGGCGCGAGCAATTGTTCGCGCAGATACCGGCCACGACGATATGTGTCTGGTCCGTAGAGATACAAAAACATAATGATTAAACCTTACGCTCTAAGGCGGCTTTGATCAAACCGACGAACAATGGGTGCGGGCGGAGTGGCCGAGAAATAAGCTCGGGATGAGCCTGGGTACCCACAAAATATGGGTGTTTGTCTTTAGGTAGTTCTGCAAATTCCATGAGTTTACGGCTCGGCGAGGTACCAGAGAACACCAATCCGGCCTTCTCGATCTGTTCAATATATTCTGGGTTTACCTCATAACGGTGGCGGTGGCGCTCAATAACCTCGTCTTTACCGTAGGCGTCATACACAATCGTTCCCTTCTTGAGTTGCGCCGGATAGTTGCCAAGACGCATTGAGGCACCGTACTGCTTCTTTGCGAGCAATTCTTTTTGCTCAGGCAAAATATCAATCACAGGATGCGTTGTCGCCGGATTTACCTCGGTCGTATTTGCATCAGTCATACCGGCAACATTACGAGCAGTTTCAACCACCATCAGCTGCATGCCGTAGCAAAGCCCGAGATACGGAATCTTTTTCTCGCGGCAATATTTAATAACGGCGATCTTACCTTCGACGCCACGGTCACCGAATCCACCCGGAACGATAATGCCTTGGTACTGATCAAGCTTAGAGAGCTGGCTAGGATCCTTTTCAAAATCTTCGACATTTACCCACTCAATAACAGGCTTTCGGTCTGCATGGAACGCAGCGTGGTTGACCGCCTGGATAACAGAAATATAGGAATCAGCAAGTACGTACTCACCGGTCGAAAAATACTTCCCTGCAATAGCGATTTTAACCGGCTCAGTTGCCGCCTTAATCTTCTCAACCAACCCCCTCCACTCCTTCATGTCCTTGTCGCGACCACCGAGCCCAAGCTTTTTCGCTAGTAGCTCACCCAACCCTTGATTTTCAAAATCAATTGGAACCTGATAAATAGTCTCAGCATTCGGAGAAGAAATAATTGCGTCTACCGGCAAGCTGCAGTTAAAGGCAATTCTTTCTTTGCGTTTATTATCAATAATGGCAGTTGAACGCGCAATAACAACATCCGGGACAATACCCGTTGCATTGACCGAGCGAACTGCATACTGCGTTGGCTTACTCTTCAGCTCACCATTTAATACCGGCAAGTAACTGACGAGCACAAAGGCACAATCATCCGGATGATGGAACTTTAAAATACGATAGGCCTCAAGGAACAATACATTTTGATACTCACCCACTGTGCCGCCGACTTCAATAACGGCAACGTCACTACCGGTCGCCTCAACGGCGGCATCAATTTTTGCAATGACCTCGTTCGGAATGTCCGGGACTACCTCAACGTTTCTGCCACCATACTCCAAATTTCGTTCTTTCGTGATAACGGATAAATACACGCTACCCGTTGTCATGTAATTGTCTTTCTTCAGATCAGTATCCAAAAAACGCTCATAGTTACCCATGTCCTGATCGCACTCCATACCGTCAGCAAGCACAAAGACCTCTCCGTGCTCCGTCGGCGTCATCGTACCGGCGTCAACGTTTACGTAGGGATCGATTTTCAGCGCGGTGACTTTCAGGCCACGCGACTGCATAATTTTAGCAATAGAAGAGGCGGTGATGCCCTTGCCGATTGCAGACATTACACCGCCAGCTACAAAAACATATTTAGTATTCTTTTTCGCGCCGAACATGAAAATTTTAATAAATTTTCACCCCGTGAGATGCGAAGCTATCTCTCTGGGGTAATAAAACAATTAAATTACCAACGAATAAAGAATACTACCGAGCAGCGATTCATGCAATAAGCAACATAAAAACAACAAGAGCCCGGCGGTGGATAATAAATAATATCCGGCGGGCCCCTCTACGTGCTATTTAGTAAAGACGAGAACAACTACGTCGTCACAAATCGTGATAACTGCCTCTGCGTCACCACCAAGTTCGATTGCGTTCCTTGCCGCAAAGTCTTGACCAAGCACAGCTGCAGGAGAGGCTATCTTACGAAAGCGTACCAATCTGCCTTCGCCCCTCTCGTGAAGAAACTCGTCGCCTACCTTCAAGTCAGCGAAACGAACGGTCTTACGCATCAATCACCTCCTAAATAAAATATATCATATATGATATATTTTGTCAAAGCTAAAATCGCTGACACTTCGGCCTGCCCGCCATCGCCTTACGACTTCAGTCGTTGGCAGGCGGGGCAAAAATGCGCGCTTCGGCCGCCAATTACCATCCGCTCAATCAAAGTCTTGCAGCGCTTGCACGGCTCGCCGGTACGGCGATACACGAGCAGGTGGTCGCCATAGCTTCCCTCTTTACCTGCCGTATCCCGAAAATCAGTCATCGAGGTGCCGCGCAACTTTACCGCAATCGTTAACACCTCGCGCATGGCTTTGTAAATTTTTTGGGCTTGCCTGGATGAGAGTGCAGCAGCTCTCGTCTTAGGGTGTATGCGCGAGCGCCACAAAATATCGTCAGAATAGATGTTGCCAATACCGGCAATCACAAACGGATCCATGAGCACCTGTTTTATCGGCCTGCCTTCTCTTTTAATGATCGCAATAAACGAAACCGCATCAAGTTCTGGATCAAGCGCATCCGGCCCGAGATGAGCAAGCTCGGGTAGTGCCTCTATCTGCTCTCGTGTACCAAAAACAAACTTCCCAAACCTGCGCAGATCAGAAAACCCAAGCATCTGTTTTTTATCAAGCGTAAAAATCAACCGAACATATCCGTTATACGAATCCTCAACGACTTCTTTGGGCGAAATAGGTATGGCTCGATTTTCTTTGACCTTAATCTCCCACTGTCCCAATAAAAAATGCCCTGTCATTTTTTGATGCACCAGCAGCAAATGATCATCGCTGAGATATATCAAAATATTTTTAGCCCGGCGCGCAACCCGCTCGATCTTTTTACCAACAATATGTTTCTTAAAATGAGCAACAGCCTTCTGCGAAACCTTCAACCGACTCTGCGCCTCATGATCCTTAATCATCTTCGGCCAATCAAACCAGACCGCCTTGATTGTGCGGCCAACGACCTTCTTCTGTAAGTCACGTACGACTGTCTCTACTTCAGGGAGCTCGGGCATGCTGAAATAGTAAACAGTAAACTGCAAACAGTAAACAGAGAGGGCGCACCCCCGCCTACTGACTACTGTTTACTGGCTACTGCGCACTACCGATCAGCAGGCAGCGTGAAATGAAACGTCGTCCCCTTGCCAACCGTTGACTCAAGCCAAATTGTTCCTCTGTGCTGCTCGATAAGCTGCTTAGTAATATTGAGACCCAGGCCGGCGCCGGTCGTGTTAAGTTTCTGCGCCTCATCGCCGCGGAAGAAACGCTCGAAAATACGTTCCTGATCATGAGGCGGAATACCAATACCAGTATCGCGAACCATGATCTCAATATACTTACCCGCCTCAATCCGCCGAGCACCAACCGTCACAGCGCCACCGCGGTGGTTGTATTTCACGCCGTTGTTAATCAAATTTGAAAACACAATCTCCAATTTGACCGGATCAGCCATCACCCAGAGCTCCTCGCACGGTCCTTCAAAATTCACGGACACGCCGTATTGTTTACCAACCGGCTCGGCATCGGTAACCGCCTGCTCAACGAGTTCACAGATATCAAGGTGCGCCATCTCCTCGAGCACCTGGCCCTCTTCAATTTTTGCGATCGTCGCAAAGGCATCAATAATATTGTTGAGCTTGGTCACAGAGACCTCAGCAATGCGGCCCAGTTCGCGCCGGGCCTCGTTTGTCGTTGTCTCCTGCTGCATCTCAGAGAGCATCCAGTGCAGTGCAGTGAGCGGCGTGCGCATTTGGTGCGAGGTAACGGCTAAAAACGTACGCTCAGACTGCGTCATTCGGTAATGCGCGTGAATCGAATAAATCGTTTGAAATACAAGAATCACGATAATACTGCCTGATGCGAGCAACACGTACACGCGCTGTTCGGGTGGAACGTTTACGTAGTTCAAAAAGAAAAACGCCATAAACGGCACTAAAAAGATAAGCAAAAACTGCAGCTCTGGTTTTTTAAACAGCGCGACGATCGGCGACGCAGTGCGAATATGCATTTATTTAGTATATCATCACTCCTTCTCAGTCAGACGACGCACCAACGAAACAAACCCCAGCTTTTCAAAATACGCAGTAAGCCCTTGTATATCGAGCAGCAGCGCGCGTAAATCATCGAGTGAATCCAAAAAGATAGGTGCGTTGCGCTCCACTGTTGCTAACTTTTTAGACATCAGCGCGACCTCGCGCTGGCCCTCAAACTTTTTGGCAACTTTTTGTGGCACAATGACTAGATTTTCAAACACCTCCTCAACCGTTCCAAATTCTTGAAGCAACGGTGTCGCCGTCTTCTCGCCAACGTTCATCACGCCCGGAATATTATCAGAGGCGTCGCCGATTAGTCCTTTTAAATCAACAATCTGCAGCGGCTTAAGCCCATACTTTTCTATCACCGCCGCCTCGTTCATATGCATAGTCTCCTGCGTCCCCTGCTTAAATAATTCAACAACAACCTTGTCGCCCTCAACAAGCTGCAATAAATCGCGATCGCCAGTAAAAATTAAAATCTGCAGATCTTTCTCATGCTTTAACTTTTCAGTCAGCGTCGCAATTAAATCATCGGCTTCAAATCCGGCAAGCTCAAAACATTTGATTTTAAAATTCGCAAACACCTCGCGACTGCGAATCAACTGCGGAATTAATTCGCTGTCAGTCGGCCCGCGGTGCGCCTTGTACTCCGCATATGTTTCTTTGCGAAACGTTGGCTCGGGTCGATCAAAACACGCGGCAACATAATCCGGTTTAATCGTCTCCGTTAAAATCCGCATCAAAAGCTGCGACAACCCATAAATCGCCCCGATCGGCTCTCCATTCGGTGTTGTCAAAGGTGCCACGGCGTGAAAGAGTCGGTGCAGTAAGGCGTGAGAATCTATGAGAAGCAATTTGCGCATAGAGAGATTAGAGGTACTAGAAGACGATAGAGGTACTAGAGGCTCATACCTCTAAGTTTACCTATCCTCTCTATTGCCTCTTGTGCTAATTCTACGCCAGGAGCATAAAACAAGCTATAAGGAGATATATAGCGATGGATACAGAAAAACTCCGGACGTTAGACCCTCAGCAACTTGCTGACCTTTTCTGCTTTCTCGTCGTTCTTGCGCTTACGGTATTCTTCTGGCTCGTGACTGCAGACATCTGGCCCAGCGAACGGTCTTCTCGACTGAAGCGTCTTCAAAGCTACCGCAGAAACAAATGGCGGTATCACTGAGTCGCAGCCCCGAGGTCCGCCGGCCGCCCACGAGGAGGTCGCCCGCGGACCTCTTTCGTTTTTATTGACATACGTGACCAAAAACTGCTATAAAAAGCCTACAGGAGGTATACCCAATGATCATGCCGGACTGGCTCTGGATCGCCTACGCGGCCATCACGCCAATCAGTCTCTTCGCCTTTCGAAGCTACCTCTGGAAGATCTCCGGAGCAGCGCTCGACTGGGCGCATCAGAAGAAGGTCTTCGTATTCCTGATCTCCGAAGTCGTCGGGGCGGCGATCTCCGCTCTGACCTTCTGCGGATTGCTGCGGGGCGGCGAGAGCCTCGACTCGATCATCGCGATGTCGGTGGCAGTCGCAATTCAGTTCGTTCGCGCCTGCGCCGCCATCTGGATCGCACTGGAGTACTCACCGCCGAAGAAGGAGCTCATCGCCACACGGCAGGCAGCAGCAGAGGTGGAAGATTACGCCGCCGTCTAGATCGTTCGCACCGGGACTCGCCCGACGCCCGAAAGGGACTCGTCGCAGCGGGTCCCTTTCACTATCTAACCACCACTTCGCGATGCGTCCCCTGTTTCGGATGCGAAATTTCAACCCACATCGCATCCTTCGGCAGATATTTTTTTATAAGCTCCGGCCACTCAACAAGCACGATGTTCTCGGGATTCTCCAAGGCCTCTTTAAAACCGAGCGCCAGTAATTCCTCTGGTTTTTGTAAGCGATAACAATCCATGTGAAATGCGTTTTTATAGTGCGCACTCTGGATGTCGTAATTCCTAATTATTAAAAATGTCGGGCTGATCACGCGCCGCTTTACGCCGAGTTCTTTTAAAAATCCCTGCGTAAACGTTGTCTTACCTGCACCAAGATCACCAACAAGCGCGATTACCTTGGCATGCTTGTCAGCGGGCTGCGTAATAATTTCGCACGCCATTGTGGCCGCGAATTTTTTCATCGCTACACTATTTTCAATTTTGACTCGCCGGGCAGTAGAAACTCGACTAACTTGTTTTCTGGGCATATAAAAATTCTTTTAACATTCTCTTAAGCAAGCGGGCGCCTTGGCTAGTCTTCAGATATTTTTCTCTGCGAAATGCGTCATTTTTATTACGATATCCTTCGAAAAATATCAGTGCCCAAGGGCGCCCATTACGCGTTGACGGCACTGAACCGTTGTTATGCTTCTTCAGGCGCACGTTGATATTTTCTGCACAGCCAACGTAGAACTCCTTTTCTTTATTTTGTAATACGTAGACGTAATTAAACATGCGCCTGTGTCGAGTTTTCACTGCCCGGTGAACGGACTTTTAACGATTTCGTCATAACGAACATGTTTTAGCACATAGACTGCGAGTGCCGCAAGGATAGCAGCGCCACATACTGCAAGCAAGACTGTGCTACTGGTTGGCGCAACGGACGCACTACCCGCAAGCGGCCCGTCAGCCGGTGAAGAGGTAGCCAGCTCTTCAAATAACTGCGATTTTAATTCTGGACTTAAAAATGCCGCGGGCTGCAATACTTGCCCATCTGCCGCTGTCGTGTACGTATACGAATCAACCATCTGCCCAGTCGGATTCAAAAGCTTGAGCGTATCACCTGTATTTTTTAACGCCACACTACCGCTCATTACTTTTAACTCTCCACCGGGCGCAATTGTGCCTGTAACCGAAATTTTTTTACCGCTACCGTTTTCTATCTTCCACCCAGAAACCGAAATAGGCTGCGCAGCTGTATTTGTGATCACAACATACTCCGCATTTTTATCGGTCCCCGCTGGATTCGCTAAAACTTCGGAAATTTTAATCATTGCAGCCTACAAAAGCGATTTTTGATTGCCCTCCATTCTTCCCAAATGCTCATAGGCCTTCTCAGTCGCGCGACGGCCAGCGGGAGTACGCACAATCAAACCGATACTCATTAAATACGGCTCGTACACGTCCTCGATAGTCCCCTTGTCTTCATTAAATGCAGCAGCCAGCGTCGAAAGTCCAACAGGCCCGCCGTGAAACTTATCAATCAGCACCTCTAAAATTCTGCGATCGTGCGGCTCAAGACCAAGGTGATCAATTTCGAGCATCTCAAGCGTTCCCTTTGCCGAAGCCTCATCAACAATCTCTTGATCATGCACCTGCGCGTAGTCGCGCACCCGTCGCAACAATCGGTTTGCAGTACGCGGCGTAAAGCGCGAGGCCTGGGCAATAATTTGAAGCGCCTCATCAGTGATTTTCAAATCAAGCATCTTCGCGCTGCGTTTCACAATCTGCTCGATGTCAGGCTGTTCGTAATAATCAAGTTTAAACGTCGCACCAAAACGGCTACGCAGTGGCGCAGAAATTAAATTCGGCCGGGTCGTCGCCGCAATTAACGTAAACGGTGGCAGGTCAAGTGTCACGGTTCGCGCGCCCGGGCCCTTACCAACAATCAGGTGCAGCTTGCGACTCTCCATCGCCGGATATAAGACCTCTTCGATCAAACGGTTTAAGCGATGAATTTCGTCAACGAATAATACGTCCCCTTTTGAAAGATTGGTCAGCACAGCGGCCAAGTCACCCATTTTTTCAATTGCGGGCCCAGAGGTAATCTTTAAATTTGCGCCAAGTTCACGCGCTACTAAATTAGCCAGCGTTGTTTTACCAAGTCCGGCCTGCCCGAAAAACAATAAGTGATCACAACTCTCACCGCGCTGCATGGCAGCCTGAAGGATCACCTTCAAGTTCTTCTTGACCTTCTCCTGGCCAACGTATTCATCCCAACTCCCCGGTCGCAGAATAAGGTCGATCGCCCGATCGTCGATCGGGTCGCCATTTTCTTTTTTAAGCTCCTTCTCTTTTGCCATGTGCCCTGAGTATACAAAAAAAGCCGTGCAACGGCTACCTCCCGCACCGCGCAATAACAATGAAGCCCCACGACGCGGTTTTTGATAAAGCAGATATGTTTGACGGGGTTCGCCCATAGGCGAGACTAAAAGGTATCCGTGTCGGGTCTTGGACGAACCCCGACAGAACTTCTGCCTCCAATAAAAAACCGCATAGTAGTGGGCAAAATCAGCACCTGGGGAGGAAGCTGATAAAAAGTTCTTCTTTAGAAAATCTAAAAAGAAACCAAAGAATAAAGTTGAGGAGCGTTCCAGCCGAAGCCAAACCGTCCAATTCAACGGGTCATTCCATTTTGCCCACTACTATGCGGTTTTAAAAGAACTAAGTACGCTAGGCCTTGACAGCCCTCCTACTCCATTCATTAGGAGTCAGTATAGCACCAATAGAGATATTTGTCAAGCCCCCTGCCCCTTATAATGGAACACGCGGATTCTTAGTATATCACCCCAAAAAACCTGCATATGACGTGTTTGGATAACCTGTGGATATCAATATTACTGGATATATTGTTGACTTACAGGATAAATACTTTTAGTATCGTGAAACATAGCACATGGGGTGCTACGTGAGATGTCTAAATGGACACAAGGGGGCAGGAATGATGAGCATCCGTGATGAAGTAGGCCCGGTGGCGATGGCAGTTGTGAGCGGCATACTGATCGTGATCATCGTCGGAGCAACGTTGATGACCAACTATTATGCAGACCAGAAAGCTGCATCACCGCTCGATTCGGTCACTGTGTGCTCGACCTCGGACATCTACGAGATCATTGATGAGCCACGGGAGATCGGCGACGCCACCAATCTGGCCGCGATCGCCGTCAACCAGCTCGACAAGGGGGTCAAGACCGGCGTTGCCATCGCGATGCTCGCGCCTAGCGGCAAGTTCAAGAAGGGGGATCGCGTGACGGCAACTCGGATTCAGTATGCGGAACGCGTCGCCTTCAACATGGCCTATCTCTACTTCGCGCGCGATTCTGCGCCGGAGAGGACAGAAAAGTAGTTCCCGGTTTACAACCGGACGCGAGGGCCGCACAGTGATGTGCGGCCTTTCGAATAGCTGAATCTCTCTTCCCGCTGTTTACTGTTTATCGCCTACTGATTACCTCCCCACTTTATCGGCCCCGTCACGCTCTCTACCTCTTCAAAGCTGGTCGTACCGCTCAGCACTTTTAATATTCCGTCTTCTTGCAGAAGCACTATTCCCTGCGTGCGGCTAAACTCGGCGATCTCGCCCTCGCCGGCATGCTTGGAAATTAATTCTTCAAAGCTGTCATCAACGCGGAGTAATTCGTAAATACCGCAGCGGCCTTTGTAGCCGGTAAAATGACAGGCTTCGCAACCCTTCTTGTCTCCATCCTTTTTCGCTTCATATAACGTGGCGATGGTCTGATACGGCGACTTATCAACGCGCTTTGGCATACGCGCTAAAAACGCCGCGATGCGCTTCTTCATCTCCTCATCAACCTGCTTAGCGACTTTACATGTTTCGCAAAGCTTACGTACAAGACGCTGGGCAATCACCAAGTTAAGTGCCGGGCCAATTGAAACTTGTTGCGCGCCTAAATCGAGCAAGCGCGGGATTACACCGCTGCTTGAGTTAGTGTGTAGCGTCGAAAACACCTGGTGACCAGTCAGCGCCGCTTGTAACGCAATGTCAGCCGTTTCTTTGTCGCGAATTTCACCGACAAGAATAATGTCAGGATCTTGACGCATCATTGAGCGGAGTCCGTTGGCAAAGGTGTAGCCCTGCTTGTCGTTAGTCTGCGTCTGCTCGATATTTGGCAAATGATATTCGATCGGGTCTTCAATCGTAATAATCTTCACATCCGGTTGTGCGAGTGTGCGCAAAAATGCATACAGCGTCGTTGTTTTACCGGAACCGGTCGGACCAGTATTTAAAATCATGCCGTTAGGTGCCTTGAGCTCTTCTTCGATGATTGCCAAGTCATCGGCACGAAATCCAAGCTGCGCCATCGTAATCTGAATTGCGCGCGGGTCTAGAATACGCATTACGATCGCCTCTCCAAATTCGGAAGGCGCAACCGCGACACGCAGCTCAATCTGCAGCTGGCCTAAATTAATTCCAAACGCACCGTCCTGCGCGATTGTAGAAATATTCAGCCGCATATTACAGAGGAGCTTAATGCGCAGCAACACAAGGTGATAAATTTCTTTACCAATCCGCTCGGTTACCGTCTGCAATTGCCCATCGATACGGTATCGCAATCGAGCATCGCCTCCTTCATGCGTTTCAAAGTGAATATCTGAGGCGCGGTTAGTCAGCGCACCGGCAAGCACAACATTTAAAATTTCGCCGGTCTGCACCTCGCCAATTAATAACTTTTGCAGCGCCGTATCTACTTTTTCAAGTGTTATAAGTTCTTTTTCAAGACGAGCAACTGTTTCCGGGCTCACATCAATCGCAGCATTAACCTCGTTACGCTGCTTAGGCAGCTTGTCATACACCTTCATTCCAAACTCAAAGCTCTCCGGCGAAATTTCAAAAAGCGTCGCTGCAATAGCCTTATCTGCAAGCTCTTTAACAAAGTCTTGGACTTTTGAATCGCGCGGATGCAGGGCAGCAATAGCCGCACGCTGGCCTTTGTGCTCAAACACGACGGCACCAATTTCTCGAGCACGTTCTTGAGGCAGCATCCTAAACGCCTCCAATTGAAGTGGTGCGGTGGTCAGATCAAGGTACGGCACCCTCCCCTGCGCCGCAGAGGCGCGCGCCAATCGCTCCTGACTTTGTTGCGTCAGGCGGGCTAACTGTTCTTGTAATTTCGGGTCTGAGTTTGGAACCACGAATAGTTGATAGGTTATAGTTGATAGTGCATAGTGAGATACAAAGAAACCATCACTTTGATAGTATACCTCCTCCAACTATCCACCATAAACTATCCACCATAAACTCCCCATGAGCGGTCACAATAAATGGTCTCAAATAAAACACCAGAAGGGTGCGAAGGATGCGAAAAAAAGCGCTGTATTTACAAAAGTACTCGGCGCGATTTCGATTGCCGCAAAAGCCGATCCAAGTCCGGATACCAATCCCCGATTGCGCACACTCGTTGAAACCGCTCGCGCTGCAAGTATTCCAAACGAAAACATAGAGCGTGCTATTAAACGCGCCAAAGAACAAAAAGATCTCCGAGAATTTACCTTTGAATGCATAGGACCTGAAGGAGTACTCATGGTCATTGAAGGAGTTACCGACAGCAGCAATCGCACGATGCAGCAAATGCGCGTACTCTGCGAAGAGCTTAACCTTAAGCCGGCAGATCCAGGCAGCACCATGTGGGCGTTTGAATTAGTCGACGAGGTGCTCGAGGGTGTTCCGACTCGCCACTACAAAGCAAAATTCCCGCAACCTATTTCAAAAGAAGCCCAGGAGCAACTACAGGCCGCGGCCAGCGGCCTCGAAGAGCACGAAGACGTACAGCGCGTTGTCACTAATGCGACAGAAAATTAAGTATGCGTATTTTAGGCATTGACCCCGGCTCGACCTCGATGGGCTACGCGCTCATTGAAGCGACTAATTCCAGCATCACGCCGCTCGTATATGGAACAACAAAAATAAAAGCCAAAGATCTGCTCGGCAAACTGGCGGATATTAGACAGCAGACGCAGGAGCTTCTCAAAAAACACAAACCAGAACTTGCCGGCATAGAAAAATTATTCTTTGCGGCAAATAAAAAAACCGCGCTTGAGGTTGCCCAGGCGCGCGGCGTTATTTTGATCACGCTGCTCGAGCACAAGCTCCCCATTCTCGAATTTACGCCCGCGGAAGTTAAGGTAGCAGTTACTAACTACGGCAGCGCCGACAAGGAGATGGTTCGCAAGATGGTGTTACGCCTTTTGGCGCTTGAAAACATAGATGGAGACGACAACGCAGTTGATGCTCTCGCGATTGCAATCACTGCGGCAAATCACACAAAGCTCTCCTCGCTTCAGTCCTCCTAAAGTTCTCCACAAGCGCCGCTATTTGACAGTGGGGGTTTGATTACTATAATGGTGGTCAAGGCATCATCTCAGAGTGTTTTTGCCCCGCGTTGCTGATCCGGCTGCCTGACTGGCTCGGCGCGAACAAAAGACAATATGCTTGCATAGGCTTTTGTGAGTAACGAGATCAGGCGGCAGCCGGGCTGCAACCCGAAGGGATCAGACAAATTTGCATCATCTCTGTGTCGGGACATCCTCGAAGTGTAACAAGTGCACTCCTTGCGGCGTCCCTTCGTGAGCTGATACAAATTTGTCTAGATCGCGGGGCAAAAACACTCTGAGATGATGCCTATAAAAACGAATTAACCACATAACCTATGACAGTCGCAACACAAGACCTCGAACTTATCAAATTAGCCTCTGCGGTTATCGCCCGCGCTGACGATGATGATATCGTCGACGATGATGACGATGACAAGCTGCCTGACGGCTTTAGCCTTGAAGACGACGAAGAAGATATGGATGAAGACGATGACGCCGGCAGCGACACAGATGAAGACGAAGAATAGCAGGTAACAAACGCCCCGTACGGGGCGTTTGTGTTTACAGAATGTCGCCAAGGCCCATGTACAATCACCGATTTTTATTGTAGAATCTGTCCATGCGTAGAACCTTATCTCACATAAAGCGTATTCGCCCCAAGCACGCCTTCTCAGCCGTACTCGCCATAGTGATCATCGCCGGTGTTGGGTCGATTATTTTTGTATGGAGCGCGCTATCAGAGCTCCCCTCGCTCGACCTCATTCAAAACCGCGAGGTGAGCCAGTCAACAAAAATTTACGACAGAACCGGTGAAAAAGTCCTCTACGAAATCTATGGCGAGGAAAAACGCACAGTCTTAGCCTTTGATCAAATTCCGGATACCGTTAAACAGGCCACAATCGCAATCGAAGACAAGGGCTTTTATGATCACTCGGCAATTGATTTAAACGGCATCATGCGTGCCGTCTTCGTTAACCTGCGTAGCGGCGAAATTGTTGAAGGCGGATCCACGATCACCCAGCAACTTGCCAAGAAGGCCTTTCTTTCTGATGAGCAAACGCCAACACGCAAACTCAAAGAACTGATCATCGCCTACAAGCTCGAACAGGCATTCACAAAAGATCAAATCCTCAATTTATATCTCAACCAAATTCCGTATGGCAACAACGCCTACGGAATTGAATCTGCTGCGCTCACGTATTTTCAAAAATCAGCAAAAGATTTAACGCTTGCCGAGGCGGCCGTGCTTGCAGCCGTACCAAACGCACCAAGCTACTATTCTCCCTTTGGCAATCACGTCAAAGAACTACTCGAGCGCAAAGACGAGGTGTTGCAGCGCATGCATGATCAGGGCTATATCACAGAAGAGCAGATGACGCAGGCGCAACAGGTAACGCTGCAATTTAGTCAGCTCAAAAATCTCGGGTCGGCGGCGCACTTTATTTTAATGGTTAAAGACGAGCTTGAGGCGCGATACGGCGAGGACTTTGTCCGCCGCGCCGGGCTCAAGGTGGTCACCACGCTCGATGCTGATTTGCAGGCGGCTGCAGAAAAAGCAGTAATCGCCGGCGCAGCACGCAACACCGAGCTGTACAAAGGAACAAATGCCGCGATGGTGGTGCAAGACCCAAAAACTGGCCAGATTTTAGCCATGGTCGGCAGCCGCAATTATTTCGACAAAGAAATCGACGGACAATTTAACGTCGCGTCGCAGGGCGCTCGGCAGCCGGGATCAGCACTCAAACCGTTTGTGTATTTAGCGGCGCTGGGCATGGGCTACCCGGAGTCTACCGTCTTATTCGATGTGCCTACAGAATTCAATACAACAAATGATCCAACAAAAAGCTATAAGCCGGGCGACTATGAAGGCAACGGCGTTGGGCCGGTTAATTTCCGCAACTCACTCGCCCAATCAATCAACATCTCCGCAGTCAAAACACTCTACCTTGTCGGTCTTCCTAACTTCCTAGATCAGCTGCAATCGTACGGCATCACTACGCTAACCGATCGCAGTCGCTTTGGATTGTCGCTTGTGCTTGGCGGTGGCGAGGTGCACCTTGATGAGCTCGTCGGCGCCTACAGCATTCTCGCGCAAGAAGGCGTAAAGCACGCGCAGCAAACTATTTTATCGGTTACCGACCAAAAGGGCCGCGTGCTTGAAAGCTATAAAGATCAGGCGGAGCCAGTTGTAGAGCCAGAACCGGCGCGCATCATCAATGACATGTTGTCAGACAAAAATGCGCGTGCGCCGCTCTTTCACGCCAGCCTTGACCTAACCGTCTTCCCCGGCTACGATGTCGCCCTTAAAACCGGTACAACAAACGACTACCGCGATGCCTGGGCCATGGGCTACACGCCGAACATGGTCGCCGGAGTGTGGGCCGGCAATAACAATAACGTCCCCATGGAACGCAAGGGTGGCAGTATTTTGGCCGCTGTACCAATCTTAAGCGCCTTTATGCGCGATGCGCTGCCACTGCGCCCATCAGAGACCTTTACGCCACCGGCGCCGGCAGAGGCCGTGAACAAGCCAATGCTCAGCGGAAACCATATTGGCTATTTCCAATCAGGCGCGCAACTCCTTCCTCAAGTACACGATATTTTGTATTACGTTGATAAGCGCAACCCGCTCGGCCCGATCCCCGCTCATCCGGAAAACGATCCGCAATTTAGCAACTGGGAAAGCGGCGTGCTTGCCTGGGCTCAGGCAAATATCCCGGGCTTTACGCAGGGACTTACTTACAACCAGCAGGTTCCTCCGGGCTCGAGCGTCGTAGACACAAATCCAGCACCGGTTAATAACGGCGATCAAAATAATGGCGGTGGCGCAGGCGGCGTCTTGATTATCACCTCCCCCAAAGCCGGCGACTTTATCCGCGGCTCACAGATTCCGGTTTCGGCAACGCTCACCTCAGAGCACGGCATCGCAAAAATTGAAGTCTTCTTTAACGGAACGCTGGCTGATACGCGCAGTGGCGCAGTCGGCAATTCCCTGCAGTATCAAAACACGATCAACATTACCGGCGACACCCTTCCCCAAAACACCGTCAAAATTGTAGGGACCGACAGTACCGGCGGCACGATAACGAGAGAGGTGGTGATTTATCGGTAGACACTGCTCACGCGCAGATCGGCACCGTCTATCTAGCCCTGCTGGACTAGCGACTGCTCTCGGCTCCTTTGAGCCTGCGAGAGCGCCGCCTAGCACGCGAGCAGTGTCTACTTCAGGGAAGGTGGCGAGAACGAAATCAGAAGAAGACAAGGCGCTCGCAAGACTCTTCTCCGATGGCGCCGATGTTGTTCTGCGCGCGGAGAAGGATGAAGAAGTGGCGCGCTGCTGGGCCTACTGCAGGACCACTGCCATCGGCGCCATCGTCCACAGCGAGTGCAAGATCAGACTCGACTGGTACAGTTCCTCGTCCCCTGTCCCTGGAGGACGCCATACGACACTGACGGGAGACGTGCCGCTCTCAGAGCGGCGTCGAGGCAGGGAGGGTAGGCAAGAAATCTCCCTGGAGGAGGCCTTCGCGAAGGTCTTCCGAGCGATCGAGAAACTGTAGGGCAAGACGCACCCGCGAGCGACGAAGGTCGGACCACAAGTCCGGCCTTCTCGATTTTTATAATAAAATCAAAACATTCCGGGCGCGCCACTGCGCACCCGGCCTAATTCATAATTCCTTATTCCTAATTCCAGCCCTAGCTCTGAATCGGCATCACAATATAGAAAATTGAGTCATCGCTGCCGCCTTTCACTACAACCGGGCGGGTTTCGCCCGTGAATCCCAGGGTAATCGTCGGGTCGGGCATGGCCTTAACAGCATCGAGCAGATAACGCCAGTTGAATGCGACTTTACTGATCCCTTCTAGCTTCTTTTTCTTAATCGGCACCTGATAGGCGTTTTCGCCAACAAGCTGGTTTGAGGCAAAAATTTCTAAAGACTTTGCCTCATCATTGACCTTAGCAATAATGTCGCTGGTTTTTCCGGAAAAATTACTGACAAGTTTGATGGCGCTGGCGAGCTGATCGCGCTCGACAGAAAGCTCGGTCGTGAGCGACTTTGGAATAATTGCCTGGTACTCGGGATAATTCCCGTCGATAAGTCGACTAATCAATGAAACGTCTTTGGCTTTAAAAAAGGCCTGGCTGCTGTCAAAGGCAATAGTGAGCTGTTCTCCTGTCGGGAAGATCCTTAAGACCTCCTGGACGGTTTTAAGAGGAACTAGGGCTTTTATTTCTTCGTGTATGGTTGTGCCAAACGCATTACTGGAAAAAGTTTTTTCCGCTAACCGAAATCCATCAGTAGCAACCAGCTTCAGCGCACCGCTGGAAAGATAGATTAAGACACTATTAAGCTCTGGTTTAAAATCATTAGTCGCCGCGGCATTAATAATCTGCAGTAATGCACTCTTAAAGGCGTCAGAGGAGACCTCAATTGCATTTGATTCATCTTGAAGTTTAGGAATAATCGGAAATTCTTCAGCGGCAACTCCTTGAATCTTTGCCTGGTAATTATCAGTTGCCACTGCAAGGGTATTTTCTTTGGTTTCAAGCGTAATACGATCGCTCGTACTTCCAGAGATAATGCTATAGAGCGGCGCAAACGGTACAGAGATACTTCCCTGTTCGGTAATCTTTGCGCTGGTAACTGCGGTAACACCAATTTCTAAGTTAGTTGCCTGTACAGTAAGTCTCGTATCAACTTTTAAGACAACATGTTTTAAAATCGGTAAGGTCGGATTATCCGTCACTACTCTTTCCACAGCCGACAACACCTCTTTTAAGTTGCTCCTAAGTATTATTAATTTCATATATATAAAATAGTAGTATTAGAAGAGTGTGTGGATAGAGTGGATAAGTTTAAGCGCTGAGGATTTGTATCTGATTATACTTGGATTCTTTCGAGATTGCATCTAATTTTTTTCTGTGGACTAGAAATGTATTTGGCGGGAGAGTCGTGTGGATGAGTTTTAGAATTATTCACATTTGCGTTTTTCATCCACAGAGCAATGCAGGTTATCAACACTTATTCTTTAGTTATTAACTCTTTGATTGTTAATATCTTTTGATTAAGTGCTTGGTTTTTATTTATCTCCGCAGCGATTTTCTCAAAGGCATACAGTGCCGTCGTGTGATCTCGTTTACCCATGCGGTCGCCGATGTTCGGATATGACAAATCAAGCATGTCGCGCAGTAAAAACATAGCGATCTGGCGCGGGCCAACCAGCTCCCGCTTACGCGAGGCACCCGTGATCTCATTGATCGAGATTTCGAATGAATCGGCCACGGCTTTAATAACTACGTTTGGATTGATGCTGCGCGCAGGTTCCTGCAAGATCTCAGCAAGAATCTCCTCAATGATCGCCGGCGTGATTTCTACCTGCTTCACGCGCTGATGAAACTGAATCTTATTAAGAATGCCTTCGAGTTCGCGTAGTGTGCGCTGAATCTTGTTGGCGAGCAGATCAAAAACAGGGTCAGGCAGCATTAAATTACGCTCCTGGGCCTTTGTTTTAAGTACGGCGTAGCGCAGCTCGTAGTCTGGGTAGCTAATATCAACGATCATGCCGCCCTCAAAACGCGAGCGCAGCCGCTCGGTGAGGTCGGGCATAAATTTAGGAGGCCGGTCTGAGGTAATAATGATTTGTTTATTTGATTCGTGCAGCGCATTAAAGGTGTGGAAGAATTCTTCTTCAGTAGCCTGTTTGCCGGCGATAAACTGAATGTCGTCGAGAATAAGCACATCGATGAGCCGATATTTTTCTTTAATCGTCTCCATGCGCTTATTCTTGATTGCCCAAATCACCTCGTTGGTGAATTTCTCTGCCGGTGCGTACTTTACGCGAATTTTATTTTGGTAGCGCGTTGCAATTTCGTTGCCAAGCGCCTGGGTTAAATGGGTTTTACCAAGGCCAACGCCGCCATAAATAAAGAGCGGGTTGTATTTTTTGCCAATTTCTTCGACGATGGCGGTTGCCGCTGCGTACGCCAGCTCGTTTGATTTACCGACAATAAATGAGCCAAAGGAATAGCGCGGGTTCAGCCCGGTTTCTGGGTCGATTTTAAACTCCGGGAAGGTCATCTGAGTCTCTTCGGGGCGCGTAGCAGATGGTCGCGGCTTGGTCGGAGCGCCCTTGCTGCCGACGACAACGAATTCAACCTTCATAATGCTCTGTTCAAGGGTGCGCAGAGCGCCAAGGACAACCTTGGAGTACTTGTTTTCAATCCATTCTTTGGCGAAATTGTTTGGCAGCCCGACGCATGCCGAATTCCCCTTCTTTTGAAGGAAGCGGCTGTTTTTAAACCAGGTTACAAAGTTGGGTCGTGATACTTGGATCTCAATTTCTCCTAATGCCGCCTGCCAGAGTCGCTCGAGCGATGCCTCATCAAGCAGTTCTTCATTATTAGAAGAAGCACTCGTTTGGATCAATGCATCGTCGTTATAGTTCATAAGGTAGAAAAAGAGGGATTAGAGGACTTTAGAGGTGCTACAGGGATTAGAAGAGGTTGCGATACGAAAAGACTTTAAATTTTTACTACTACCTCTAATCGCTACTACCTCTATCACTTCTCGCTTACCATTTTAGTCGTATGCGAGAGTCCGTCAAACTGGCGATTTAGAACAAAGTGTGGATGAGGTGTGCATAACTATACCCGCACACCAACTCAGTAGCAAGGGCCAGCCCGACGCCGCGATTTTATTACGCAATTTTTTTGCTGTCAAAGATTTTTCTAGCAGTTGGTGTGCGGGTATAGTCGAGAACATCCCGACTTGCGTAATTATTTTTTTTCTTGTAGTATAGAGCTCACAAATATATGAGCAAAACTTACCAACCCAAGAAGCGAAAGCGAGCACGTACACACGGATTTCTTAAGCGCAGCAGCACGGGCTACGGTCGCCGAGTTCTGAAAGCGCGTCGTCGCAAGGGTCGCAAGAAGTTGTCAGTCTAACGCTTGGGTTTTGCAGCGAATTACTATCTCCCATGCTTGCTAAAAAATACCGGCTCCCAGTTCAGTCTGTCCTGCGCGTACGAGGCACTCTGAAAAGGGGCCGGTATCTTAGTTTAAAAATAATGACAGGAGCGCTCGCCTACAGCCGCTTCGGGGTTGTTATTGGCTCGTCTGTCGATAAGCGGGCTACCGCGCGCAATGCGCTGCGCCGGCTCTTGTATAATGCGCTGGAGCAGCGTATTCTAACGCAACCGTCGGTTGATGTCGTTATAACCGTACATGCCTCCGCGCGCAGCGCACCAGAGCATGCTATTCTTGAAGAATTGCGTTCGCTTATATAGCCTCTTTATCTCCTACTATGTTTAATCTCATCCTTATACAGCCTCTTTTTAACCTGCTGATTGTCTTCTATAAATACGTTACTTTTGGCGATCTTGGGCTGGCTATTATCGGTCTTACGCTGGCGATTCGGTTTATTCTATACCCTATTTTTTATAAGGGTCTTAAGAGCCAGATGGTGATGCAGCAGATGCAGCCGGAGATGAAGAAGATCCAGGAACAGTATAAGAACGATAAGGCTAAGCAGGCTGAGGAGATGATGGCCATGTACAAGAAATATGGCACCAATCCATTCTCTTCAATTTTTTATACCTTTATCCAGCTGCCAATTTTATTTGCCGTGTACCGGATTTTCTTGGTTGGTATTACAGCCGATAGCCTAGCAAATTTGTATTCATTTATTCCGGCGCCTACCACTATTAATACGATGTTTGTGGGCTTGATTGATATTGCTAAACCAAACTTAATCATCGTGGCAATCGCCGTAGGTGCAACCTTTGTGCAGAGTCATATGATGATGAAGCAGTCGGCCGCCCGCGGTGTTAAGCAGCCAGCGAGCATGAAATATATGGCCTATTTGGCGCCAGTGCTTACGGTGATTATTCTGCCTAAACTTCCTGCCGCTATTGGTTTATACTGGACTACGACGGCGATCTTCTCTATATTCCAACAGATGAGCATTAGTAAGCAGCAGGCGCTCGTAAAAACTTCGTAACTTCTATATGGCTGACACGCTTCCTGAAAAACTAAAGAAGGTTATCGGCTACCTCTCACTACGCAACATGGCGGTTGAGGTTGACGAGGCTGGCCGCAGAATTAGTATTACCGCCGATGAAGACGAGTGGTTTAGTAAGCATATTCCTGATTTGGTGAAGGATTTAAAATATCTCGCCGCCGTGCTTGCGCGCAAAACCGATGAGCCGACGTATGTAATCGACATTAACAATTATCGTAAAGAGCGCGAAAAGCTGATTTTAGAAATCGCAAAGGCTGCTGCTCAAAAAGTAATTGTGACTAAGACCGAGGTTCGCCTACCTGCTATGAATGCCTACGAGCGCCGTCTCGTGCACACCGAGCTTTCAATGCGCCCTGATGTTAAAACTGAGAGCGCCGGCGAGGGCAAGGATCGATGCGTAGTAATTAAGCCTATCTAGTCAACGAATAATCTAACAACAAAGCCGCCCTTGGGCGGCTTTGTTGTTCTAGTCGAGAGCGAGCGAATACAGTTTGTTGTCGTGTCGGTTGATGAAGTAGAGGGTCCCGGCATCATAAAGCGGTTTAAACATGTCTATCGATTCAACTGGCGCATATATTGAAGTCGTTAGATTTGTTTCGGGATTTATCTGGAACAAGGTATCGTCTGTGAGCAGTTTACCAAGATAGTAGTCGTCTGGGAGCGCCCAATTTGAATTATTCAGAGGCGTTTTGGGCACGCCGCACAGCAGCGAGGTCGTAAAAAACGTGCATTTTTCTGGCATCGTTTGCGCGCTGAGCGTGATAGTCTTGCCCTGACTAAGATAGCTAAGGTTCGAATTTGGCGCAAAGGAATTTATAATAGCCTTTGCTCCTGATGGAGCCCAGCGCACACTGAGTCCTGTCCCGCTTGCGCCATATTGCATAAGTGTTTTTTTCTTCAGGTTATATACAAACATCTCGCTGGATACGCCCGCTGATGATTTTTGCTGCACGACAAGTTCGTCTGCGCTTATAAGATTCAGCGTCACATCGGTGATATCGAGTGGCCCTATAAACGTTGATCGCTTTGTTGCAAGCGTAAACCTATACAATCCCGCTGGAGTTCGGCTATTGAATTTTTTATCGCTCAAATAGATCACCTCTTTATTCGTTGTTCCCCATGTTGCTGCGCCGGTGCCAAGCGGCAAGAAGATCTGCGAACCCATACTTGGATTAATAACCGAGAAAAGATTGTCTGTTAAGCCCTTGGTTTGGATAAGTGCCGCGCTTCCCTCTGCAGATGGCGTCAGTAAGAGCGGGTCACTGCTGAGATCATGCATTTTCTCTGGGCTTGTCGTTTGCCCAGCCGGCAGTGCATATATCGAGTTGTCGGTGCTGATAAAATATATAGTTTTATCTCCTCGATCAATCCAAAAATCTAGAACAGGAATATCGCTTAGTGTGGCGAGCTGCGATGTTGAGGATTGCGAGGTTTGTTGGTCTGATTCTGGCAGGAACGATGTCGATGGGTTACCGGTGCCGGTTGTCGTAGGCGCTGCGATTTTTTGGAAGGCAAAATAACCACCTGCGCCTGCAAGAATCAAGATGCCTATGACGATGAGAATTTTCTTAGCGTTCATAGCGGTGGAATTTTAATATCAGGATTATATTCGTAAATTCGTTCATATTTTAGTCTGCCTACAAAACGAGCGTAGTACTCCGTGTCGAAGGTGACTTTTGCGTAATTTATAGCGAGCTGAGCCGCTGGGCTTTTCGCATGCGAGGTGATGCTGTCTGCGACAAAGCTTTCTTCGTCATCGATGTCTTCTTTAAATTTCGCAAATAATTTCTTGTCTTCTGTGTTTAAATTCGCCGCCTCTTGTAAAATAAGGGCTCGTTCCTGTTCTGCGCTCCCTCTTTGCGGTGCTTTATATTCGGGGAATGATGGATTGTCTTTAAGGTATTCTTTTGCATTAAGTTCTGCCGGGACTTGTTTATTCATGATGTCAGTTACAAGAGCAAAATCAGCCGGTTCCATGACTGTTTTTGCGTACCGTATCCCTTTGAGTACGACGTCACGGTAGAAGTCACGATTGGCAATATCATTTTTTTGTTCCGCTTCGGTAGCAGCGGTCATGTAGTCATAGATATCCGAAAATCCAGCCGGGCTGCTTCCTATGTAGCCGGTCACGAAATTAATATTGACTGCTAAGCCAACTTTTTTCTTGTTCACGTATTCATCGATAAGGCCGTAGAGGGTGACGTATGGCCTTTTAACATTCTCGGTCGCATTTTCTGGAACAAATCTAATGGAGGCGGTACTGGAACTGCCTGGTATTACCGCTCTCTGTACTTTGACCTCTCCCGGACTCGGCAGGTCGATGGAGGTTAAATTTGGATTGATTGTCGTTAGAATAAGGGCAATTGAAATAAGCAAAATAAGGCCGAAGATGCCGTCTTTAATAACCTGATTGGCCGCTCCCTCTTCGACTACGTTACCCGCTGAGAGCGTTTTAAGTACGCCGCCCATTACCAGGCGCGCAAGCGCAACAAGTGCTGCAAGACCAAGACCCCAGCGATAAATTAAATTAATATACTGACCCGGGCTTGTAACGGTGCTTACGTTATTAATCGGAACGATGAGTGTCGTTGCGTTTTCCTCTGCATACACATAGGCGCAGGCGGCAATACTCAGCAGAAAGACTCCAAGGATGATGCTTGTTTTGCGCATATTATGGGTGGTAGATGGTGTAGTTTGCACGGGCCTGTTCATATTGCTGAAGTAGGTTGCGCGCCTGCGCTTGCACGCTCAGTGACGAGCGAGTGCCATAATCAAGCGTGATTGATCTGCCCGACTGACTAACTCCTCCTGCGCTCCAGGTTATGTCGAGATCAGATTGCCGAAGGGCGTTAAAAAAATATCCAAAGGCAGACAGCGATGCAAGCGTTGACTGCCTTGCGCTGGGCGTGCCGGTAATAATCAGCTGCGGCGTGGTCGTATCGATTGCGATCGCCTGGCTCAAATTAACTCCCTCGTAGTCAGGAAGCAGTGCGGTCAGCGTATAGTGCGAGGTGCCAAAATAATTGAGCGGCACTACGAGCGAGGTCAGGCCTTTGCCGCTGGCAATTTTTGTGCCGTTAAGCAGCCAGGTAATATCCTGCGCAGCCAGGTTGAGTATTGTATCGCCTTGTAGGGCAAGTAGTTTGACATCTATCGAGCTACCGGCAGAGGGCAGCGCCTTTCCTTTATAGAGTGGGCTCACCAGCGTGTGTGCCTGCCAGGTAATAAGCAGTTTCGGGGTTGATTGTGCAAATGCAAACTGACTCATGGTTAGAACCGTGAGTATGCTAAGCAAAGCGGTGATGCGCCGCACGACAGACATATCTTCAGTATACCGCATTATTCTTTGCCTTGAGCTAGTAGCTCCTCAGGATTCGTGGTGATCAGTTGGTTTTCCGGATAGCTGGCAACAATTTGAATAGCCGCGTGATTTTGACCGGCAAAGAATAATCCTTGACCGACATTAGCCTCGAGGAGTAGTCCGCGCTCCCCTTCAGACAGGTTAAATGTTTTAGAAAGCGTATCAAGCATTGCAGGCGCCTGCTTGAGCAGGAGCTGCAGGCTTGAGTTGGTCAGAATTGGTCTGCCGTAGGGCGACAACAAAAAGTCTTCTACGTCTTGGGTGATCGTCGTAATGCCAAGGAAGTATTTGCGTGCGCGTTTGACCAGGCCGAACAAGAATGTGGCGCTGTCGCGGTTCTTCATTAAGATCCATGCCTCATCGATCATCACAATGCGTTTTTTAAATTCACCGCGGATCAGGCTCCAGATAAAGTTGAGGACGATGTACATTGCAATCGGGCGCAGCTCCTCTTCGAGATCGCGAATTGAGAACACAATTAACCGGTTGTGAAGGTCGATATTGGTCGGCTGGTTGGTAAAGCCTGAGAAGCTGCCTTCAGTAAAGCGGTACAGCCGTTCGGCAAGCGAGGAGCCGCCATCCATGTTGCGGAAGATCGTCTCCAGGTCTTTAAGTACCGGCGCAGTTGCGTTTGAAAAATCCTTGCCCGGAATAATTTCGCGCGATGCATAGGCTTCGTTTAAGCCACGATCAATAATCGTGTCCTCCTCTGGAGTCGTCTCCCCCACCATGAGTTTGATAAGGCCAGTTAGCGTGACGATGTGGCTACGCAGTACCTCGCCTGGGTCCTCGTCCTTTGGAATAATCGGAATTTCAAATGGATTGATGTGATATTGCGATCCAAGACTAATTTTGAAATAGCTGCCGCCGACGGCTGTGGCTAATTTTTCGTATTCATTTTCCGGGTCAATAATAATGACGTCTGTGCCCGTCATCAGAAGGCGTAGTGCTTCAAGTTTTGCCGCATATGATTTACCAGAACCGGATTTTGCAAAGATCACCATGTTGGCATTTTCCAGACTAAATCGATCAAAGATGATTAGTGTGTTGTTGTGCCGGTTGATGCCGTACATGATTCCTTGGTCGGTCGTCATGTTAAACGAGACAAACGGGAAGAGCGATGAGGCCGGGCCGGAATTCATCTGACTCGTAATATTTAACCTGTCGCTTTGGATCGGCATGACCGAGGTCAACCCCTCGACTTGCTGGAAGAGTGTTGGCTTTGCGTAAATTAAACGACTTTCTAGGAGATTTGTAATTTTACCGTCGAGCTTCGTAAGCGCCTCAACTGTTTCAGCGTAGAGCGTTATATACACGCCAACGGCGAACATGTTTTCCTGCCCCTGCTGCAGGCCGTCACGCAGCGACTCGATATCTTGTCGTGCAGTCTCCAGAATTGGGTCACGAATCATGCCTTTTGATTCGCGCTCAATAAGCTGCGCCTCAACCTGAGTCGCCTTTCTGCGCAACTGCTTAAGTGCCGATACCGAATCAACTGGATTGATAACAATGCTGACATCGAGCAGGTCCGGATAATTGATGATTGGCGAAAACCAACCCGTCGAAAGATAGCGCGGATATGTAAATATAAAGAATGTTTTGGCGTATTTATTGCCAAGTTTTATGTAGTTAGGCGAAACCTCGAGTGCCGCCGGTGCAATAATATTTTTTACAGTATCATCCATGATGGTTGTGTGATTCGTACGGGATCCATGGTGTTATGCGATCGGTTTTACTTCGTCGGTAAGGCGAAGTCCTTTTTTCTCGACAGACTCAGGGTTATAGAGGTTGTAAAGCAGCTCAATCGCCTCTTGGTCTTCGAGCGGCGTGGCTCGTAAACCAAGCTGGCTCAGCCCGGTCGCAATCTGTTCGGTGCGTTGTGATAATTGTCCGGCTTGTTCTGCGAAGCGATTGTCGGCCTCGGTCTTTCGCGCCTCATCTGCATCCGCACCTTTTTTCCCAAAGATTCCACTCAAAAAACTTGGTTTTTCTCCATTTCCTCCTAATTGAATCGGGTCATATGGGACAACAACGAAGAAACTTTTCTGCATAATTGCGTTTTCGCTCGTAAAGGCCTTAATGAATTCTTTGTATTCGCCGATTTGAGTTTTAAGGAGCGGATTGCTCTCTGCTGCTTCAAGGCGCGCAAGATTTTCAATATATCCCTGAATATTCACTTTACGCGAATGAATAAAAATTTGAACGGTGAAATTGAGCGAATTAAGAAAGTTTTGATAGCCGGCAATCACTGCATTTTGCTCATCCTCGCTTTTAAGATCAAAATTGATTCCTGAAACAAGCAAAATTTGGCGCAAACCGCCATTTTTCAGAATCAGGACGCCGTTTTTAACGGCGCTTACCGTAACAAAATCTTGCGTTGGAAGCGCATTCTTTGCAGCCGTTGCCATAGTGATAGTATATCATGAGAAACTATGGCTCGTGGTACAATGAATTTGTTATGAGGTCAATAAAAGCAATTTTTTTTGTAGCAACTGCCCTGCTTGCCGTTATTCCATGGTGTGCGCAGGCTGATACGCAGATTTTTATGCGCCCACTACGCATCGGCGACAGTGGTCCAGATGTATTTGCGTTGCAGCAGTTGCTTAATCGCGTTCTGAGTAAGCCGATCGCAGCCACCGGCGATGGTTCGCCTGGCCAGGAGACTGTCTATTTCGGTAGTAAGACGCGAGTTGCCGTTATACGCCTTCAGGAGCAATTTGCAGCTGATATTTTAACGCCTGTTGGCCTGCGTTATGGAACAGGCACGGTTGGATTGCAAACGCTCCTTACACTTAATCGTCTCTGGGCGCAGATGCAGGGAATTTCACAGAACTCAGCACATACCACACCTGTCGCAGGCGCTGTCTATCTTAATAGTATCTCGCCACAATATGGCTCATTTAATACGGTTGTGACGCTGAAGGGATCAGGTTTTACAAACGATAACACAATTTTTACAAGCTATGCGGAGCTTAAACATGTCGCATCTATTGACGGTACGACATTAACATTTGCTATTCCCGCTTCGATACCGGGCATTAATTTTACACGCGATCAAGTTGGCGGTGTTGATGCTACGCTCCCATTCTTCATCTATGTGACAAACGTAAACGGACAAAGCGAGGCATTACAATTTACCTTTTCACCATTCTAATATGCGCAGTAAACATTCGCTGCTCTACCAATGCGCCGCAGTACTCTGTCTTGTTGTAGTTGCTGCTACCCTATCAGCTCAGGCTGCTACAAAGCCAGCACTTAAATTTAGTGAGTTCGGCGATGCGCTGCCGACAAAAAGTAAGCCAAAGATGCCAGATGGAGGTATCGGATTTGGCGGCCCAATAGTGAATATCACCTCATGCGTCTGTAAGGATTTGGGAATATTAATAACCATCGGCGGACCGTATGGCGGCAGCTATCTCTACAGTTTTACAAATAGACCAAACTTAAGCGTCGGCCAGATTTTTATGTCCGGCGGCTTTGTGCTTGGTTCGGCTAAGAGCGGCGGTAAATGCGGCACGCTCTCGCACGGCAGTTGTGACGGCAAGACAACCGACGGCATTATTACGATGATTGGCGGCCTGTTGCAGTAGTCGAATGTGGTTGAGTCGGCTGTGCGCTTCCTCCGTGAAATTTAAGCATCAAGTTTTGCAGCGGGCTACGATGTGCGCGTTCCTCCTGCGGTAAATCGCGAATCGTCATTGCTCCCGCTTGATTTGGTGCGGTATATTTCCAGACGTAGAATTTCGGCAGCCAGAAATATCGAAATACGTATCCGGCCATCACCGGCAGCGTCCGGCCATTTATTTTAATAAACGCAAGCGAGGCGGCGATAACAAAGAAAAGCGCCGTAACACCGATCCATACTTTTGTTGTCATCAGAAAAAAGAGAAAAAAGCTGCCCGCTCCAGCGCCTGCAAGATAGAGAAATTGCCGCAACGTCAGTGGGCCAAAGATGCGGTCTTCAACGTCAATAAATTGTGGGACTTGATACTGCATCTTAGTTGTTTGTTAGCCAATCATCGGGTGCTCGTCGTGATACGGAACAATGTTGTGTGGCGTAGGTGTCTTGCTCGGAACACTCTCCTGTTTAACTTGTGGCGCTGGCGCAGCTGGTACTACCTCAACAAATCCGAACGGTTTAGTTACTTCTACTTTATTAAGGTCAACGCCACTGGCTGATTTTTCTTTTGTCGGAGTCGCTGCTGGCGCAGCGCTTTGCGGTGCGGGCGGCGCCGTAAATGGTCGATCTAGGCGCGTTGTCTGTGCCTTGAGGGTAGGCTCGCTCGCAGGAGCAGTCTGCATCGGTTGCGACGGAGCAGGTTTTTTAATATCTGCCATGATCGGTCTGTCTGATCGTGTGACCTGGGCGACTATCGGAGCAGGCACTGCTGGTTTTGCTGGAGCCTCAGGTGGCGGCACCGTGCTTAATTTTTCGACATCAATGCCGTAGAGTTTTTTAAG
Organism: uncultured Candidatus Saccharibacteria bacterium; assembly: GCA_964641225.1. Taxonomy (GTDB): domain Bacteria; phylum Patescibacteriota; class Minisyncoccia; order UBA6257; family 1-14-0-10-44-23; genus JAHFLF01. Next base: position 55,096 of record CAZXKC010000003.1, on the reverse strand, counting down.
AGCTGGTGCGATTGGCTTAAAAATACGCTGCTTGATGGTTTCCGCAGTTTTCTCAATGATTTTCGCATCCGCAAAAAACCATTCCCTATCAAGTGCCCAGGCGAGATTTTCTGGTTTTAAGCTACCTGTTGCAATGCTGACAATAATTTTTGGAAGCGATTCAAGGCTTGCACCAAACGCACCGGCCTTCTGGTTAAGATCAAGGATGACGTTGAATACGGTATCAGACTGCAGCCATGTTTTAGTGGCTGAGTCTAATTCATCAAATTTATTTTGAGTAGAATTTGCTGGCATAGACTAAGGATTGATAACATTGCCGCTCTCTCTCGAGATAGTTTGTCTACGTACCGCCTCACCATTAATAATTCCGGTAACACGTGCCCTTTCGGTATCATCAGTAATTTTTTTAATTTCTGTTTCGATGTTTTGAATGGCCGTAGCACGATTTCGAAGTTCAGGTGCTAGTGTTGCCTTGCTTGCACCGCTAACGCGCATTGCTGCAATTTTTATATCCTGATTAAGGAGATCTTGTTTTGCTTTTTTCATTGCTGGATACGTTATATCTAATTGAGCATTCAAATCCGCATATCCTTTCTCTACAACTCTTTTCAGTTCAGCCGTACCATAAGAGAATATTTGTTTGACCGCTGCAGAGTTGTTGCCAACTGCTGCAAGAGAAAGAGCTCCTTCGTCTTCCGTGGGCTTTGAAATATTTTTGATCTCAAAGTTAGAGTCATCGAGTTCGCCAATTTTCCATGGTTGCATGTTCTTGAATTGGTCAGCAATAGTTTTGCGTATGCCCAATCTAACGGCGAGCGACGGCGAGGCCTCCAGGGCCTCTTTGATTTCCGCAACGTCCTTAAGCTCTGCGTCATGTTTATGGGTCAGTGTTGCAACTGAGTGAGCCATATCCTCAATCTGCCCAAGGCGTTGTTCTCTGGTCGCACCACCAGTAGTATCAGCAAGAAACTTTCCAACCTTTTTGCGACTAGCCAGTTCTTTAAGTTGAGCAGCTTTTTCGATATCATTCCTGCCTTTGAAGGTATAAAGCGATTCGTTGCTAAGCCCCTTAAGGTTTGCCTTTTGGAAGTCTTCAATGTCATGATCATTGTGAGAGTATTCAGCCGTTTTCGCAGCGATACCGCGAAATGCTCCTCCAATGCCTGCCAAGTTGCCTGCTTTAGTTAATAGAGTCGAAGCGCCACCAGCCGCTGGTTTAACAAAATTTCTATTAAGTAATCCCATGCCGGGTATTTTCCCGCCAAGACCAAGAAGTTTTTTTGCTCCTCCAATGGTCGCAGATGCACTAATTGCACCTCCCTCGCCTACTGCCTTCTTGAGACCGTAAATCATCAGTCCACCGACGATGGCCAGCTGAAGCAGCACATTAAATGCCTCGGTAAGTGTTTTCCCGAGCGCACCTGCTTCTCCCGACAAGACCGGAGGTGATATGTCTTTGAAGTTTGCAAGCTGTGAAGCAGTTGAGAGTCCAAGCCATAAGAAGAAGGTTAAAACTGGCAACACCTTCAGTCCCCATTTTAAGAAGTCGTCCCACCACTCACTCGAGTATCGTTCCAGGCCTGGAAACACTCGGAAGCCCCACATTATAGGCATGAAAATAAGCAGGCCGGCTACGTACACTGTGCGGACTATAACTGTTCCCAAAACAGCAATCATTATTATCAGTGCGATGCCGGTCAAAAGCACGGTAAATAAATCTACGGCAAATAAGGTAAAAATATTTGGGTTAGATCCAAGGTGTTGCGTGAGATTATTTATAAATTGAATATTAAATGCTGCACCAAAATTTTCGCCGGTTACCGGAGAGATAAAGAAATTGGTGAAGACGTTAGAAACATCAAGAATAAAACCAGCAATGAGTAAGCTGAAATTGACTAAGACGGCTGAGACGATGACTTTGGCAAGCTTACTTTTGGTTTCGTGTCCGCCGAGGCCCAAGATAATTTGGAAGGCCATTACGATGAGCGCCATTACAAATAGCACATTGACCGCCCCAAGCGCTACCTTAAATCCGGCAGTAACAGCCGGTAGACTCATGATTGTCGTACTGTAATGAATGAACCAGCCAATAAGTTGTGAGACGAGCGTCAGAACCATTCCCAAAAAGTATTTCACTAGAAGCAATAAGTTGCCCACTGTACATTGGAAGATATCTGAAAAACCAAGACTGCACCCAAAAAAGAGAGGCGCTTCGGCGGTTGTGGCTGCTTGCGCATTTTGAGGTAGCGCAATAATAGGCAGAGCAATAAGCGCACACACGCACAGGCCGATCAGTAGTTTTTTTAGTAATGTAGATTTCATGGATTATTCCTCTTGTGTGTCTGTCGGAGCCTGGCTTGCATCCTGGTCGGCGAGGCTCGGCGTGTTTACTTCGTTGCGGGCAAGCGCCAAAATATATGCTGCGCGATCAGCATTAAATTCAGGGTGCGCCAGTATGCTTGTTTGTGCTAAGCCGGCTGAAACAGGTACGATGCTTTGGACCGCGGTAAGTGGTCGACTTGGGTCATAGGTCGGCACAGCGGCGACGATTGCATCGGAATTGTTGGTTAGGAAATTCGGGCTGGATGAGTCGCTCGCCGACTGGAAGAAATTTTCGAGTTGCGCAAGTACGAGTGCCGCCGGAGTTACTGTAAAATCTTTTGCATTTTTAGGAGTGGTTCGAACCTTTGCGCGGAAATCAGCTAGATCACTAATAGATTTGTTAAGTTCTTTGCGAAGTACGAGCAAGGTGTTTACGTTGCGGGCGTAGGTATCATAGCCATCAACATCGTATGAAGCACCATTGTATGTGATCGTGCGACTCTCCCCTTGTACAAGGCAGGACAACCATTTTTTCTTGCTCGAGCTATATGCAGTGCCGGTTTCAATTGATCGCTCAACCGTATCTTTGGTAAGACCGGCTGCTTTGTCTGCCGTAGTCAGTTTCCTTCCCTGCTTTGGATTGTTTACGTCATCATTTATGCCATCAGCGGCGAGGTTAAAGCAGCTTCGGTCTGGGTTGAGTCCAGGTCCACTTGCTGTAGCGATAGTAAAGGCTGCGAGTGCTTTGATTTTGTTAGACAAATTCGACATCGCACTTTTCGCTGCGCGTAAGGTGTTTGCAATGTCATCAAGCTGAGAAAGAAGGCGCTCTTTTCTGTTTTGCGCCCCCTCCTCTGCATTAACGCTACCTAAGCAGGCAGAATAAAGCGCATAGTCGTTATTCGTCGGATCGTTTTGCGCATTTTCAATCGCTACGTCTATGTCGATTTGAGTAATTGCACCATTATTATCAACGTCAACTATCGTAAGTACCTCGGCGCAGTCTTCCGCAGTAATCGATCTGATAGTTCCGTCAGGATTTCGCCGCGCATTACTAGCTCGTTGTCGTGCCGCAAGGTTAATGCCAGTCAGCCCAGTATCTCCACTGCCGTTAGATTTAAGTACCTCGGAGCTGACGCCGTTTGCAATGCTACCGATTAAGTCTGAAAGCTGAGTTGCATTCACGATCAGTTCACGATCACCGTTAAGCGTGTTGGCAATTTCATGCTCAAAGACAGAGCCAGGTGCTGTAATAGTTGTGTTGCCGGCGCTATCAACAGTTTTTGCCGACAAAAATCCACCACCTGCGATCGCCTCGCTCTTTGCCGCCTCTTGCGCCTGTGCTGCAGACTGTGCTTGAGCATTTTTTGTTGCCAGATATGCACCGGTATAGTTGTTATTGGGCTCAAGGGTTTTTAGATATGCGTCCCATCCTCCATTACGAAAATCATTATTAAACGCGTTTAATTCTCCTGGCTTAAAATCGCAGTTGAGACTACTCATGTTGGCAACGTCGGTTGTATTGGGTCCCGGGTTGCCAATATCACTTTTTAATTTTTGAGAAAATGTATCGCAGAGCTGCGCATTTTGTACGCCGGCTGCGACTGAGGCTGCACCTGACAAGCTTGCCTGATTAAAATAGGTGCTCCAGTTTGTAACAAATTTTGGCTGTCCTCCTCCCTGGATAAAGCTCAGCGTTTTTTTGCTGATTGAATCAAGTAGTTGTTTTTTAAGATCAGCGAGCACAAATGTCTGCGTCCATTCATATAACTGCTGGACCGTGCCAATCGTAGTTTGAGCCGCCGTGATCGTATTCTGACCAACGCCCAGCGTAGTTTCAAATAAGTGCGCAACGTCGGTTACCGGAATTTGTGCCTGCGCGGTGCCTGCCGCAAAGCATCCTAGTACTAGGACTATCGCTATACCGCCGCGTATTAACTTGTTGAGATATGCGGTTAGCATGTTAGAGCGTGATGTGATGTGCGGCGATATAGGCATTAATATCTTGTTGGAGTGCGAGTGCATCTGTGGCGACCTCAGGGGCTGCTTTTGCCGCGATAAGTGCGCGCAGTGGATCACCGGCGCGCTGCGCCAGAGCAGCAAAAATGTTGCTTTGTGTGCCAAGGATGGTTAGTAGTCGCGTTTGAATGTCACGCATCGGAAGAGGCACTGCAAGCGCGAGTATCTCTTTGAAGGCATCGATACGGGTCTGCGATAAGATCGTGAAATCGCTGGATGCTGGATTAGCTTGATTAATACTGCTTCCTAGAAGATGCTTGGCATAGATGCTAAGCACGCTTTGTAGATATGCTTGGATTGAACGAGCGTCAGTTGCGTTAATCACCTGCAACATATCGCCTGTAATTGTTGGTACAAGAGATATTTCTTGAGCCTGCTGCGCTGTCTCTTCTACAACCTGAGTAACAATACTCGCAGAATTAAGAGTTGCCTGTGGAGCTGTACCATTCATTGCGGGGCCGGTCGGGTTTTTATCGATTAGAGCCTGAGCGATTGTTGTTGCAGCTGCTTCAGTTAAGTTTGGCGTTGTGCGCGTTGAAAGCGGGCTTTGCAGCACAGGTGCTGTTGCCGTAACTGTATGACCTCCGCCAAATGCGCCGACAACAATTAAGAGACTGATTACGCTAAGACCAACACAAATAGATATGATGAGCGCAAGGCGTTTCATGTGTAGTGTGATACACATTTAGTGTAACACGGGAAAACATGGGAATAACCTGTGTAAAAGCCCTAAATACTAAAGAAGAGAGCTCAGGGTAACTATTTGCTGAACAGTGAGGTCTTGCGGACGGGATTTCTCAGAAAGATTGAGCTCTTTTATGAGTGCAGTTGCCTCTTCACGACTGATTTTTTCGCTCAGATTATTAATGAGCATTTTACGGGGCTGTTTAAACATAACGTGCAGCGATTCGTAATAATGAGTCGCCTCCTCCGGTGATACCGGGGTATCTTTTGGGGTTAAGGTTACGACCGCGGAGTGAACTTGTGGCGGCGGGTCAAAATCGCTCGGTGGAAGCGTAAAAAGTAATTGCACAGTGGCCCAGATCTGAGTTGCCGCTGCTAGCAAATTCATCTCGCCCGGCTTTGCTGAAACACGCTCTGCGACCTCTTTTTGAATCATCAGCACAATGCGCACGGGTTTGTGTTTTAGTTCTCCGATAATTCGTAATAAATGCCCGGTGATGTAATACGGAATGTTGCCGACGAGTTTATAAGCAGCCTGCTGCTGAGCTAGTCTAGGAAGTTCATGCAGCGCATCGCCCGTAATGATTTCAGCCCGCTCTAATTCCCCGCTCTGGACATGTAGCGTGAGAGCATGCGCAAGTTCAGGGTCTTTCTCAATACAAATTAATTTGGCGCCGACTTTTTTGCAGATCTGCGCAAGCGGTTTAGTTAATGCGCCTGCGCCCGGGCCAATTTCAATGATCGTTTCCCCTTTTTTAATATCAACCCCCTCGCTGATACGTTGAATCGCATCAGTATTGATTAAAAAATGTTGACCAAGTTTTTCTCCCATATTCTTTAGGCTAGAATAGTGTACTAAGCGGAGTATTCATCTAATTTTCAATCCACATTTCGTCTTCATCTGGCAGTGCATTGCGCATACCGTCACAGCTGATAAATTCGCAGATATCGCGCGGGATCTCGTAAATAAATCTGCTCGGGAATGCGTGAAATAACGCATATAAGCCTTTGCGCGCGCGCGTCATAGCAACATACATCAGACGTCGCTCCTCTTCAACCTGTTCAAGACGATCAAGCGATCGTTCATGCGGCAGCGTTCCTTCATTCACGCCGATTACAAATACATAATCAAATTCAAGACCTTTGGCGATATGAATAGTCATTAAGTTAACCGGATTCTCTGCGCGCCCTTCTTCCCCGCTGGGTTGGTCGGCGGATTGCAGTAGCGAGGCTCGCTCTAAAAATTCCGGCAGGCTTGGAAATTCCCCGGCGAATTTAATAAGCTCCATGATGTTTTCCATGCGCTCCTGCCCGTTCGTAAATTTCTCCTCCAGAAACGCCGTGTAGTTCGCTGATCGCATAAACGCATCAATGATTTCCGCGATCCCCTTGCCTGCCCAGTCAGAGTTCATGGCACCAATGACCGGCGCGCTGGCGCGTTTGCCAAGCGAGGCCTGCAGTCGCTCAATGCTTATGGTGTCGAGCGGATTGTTCGCGAGGCGCAGTCCGGCAAGAATATCTTTAATTTCTTTGCGATCGTAAAATTTTAACCCGCCAAAAATTTTGTACGGTATGTTTGATGAGAGTAGCGCTTGTTCAATAGCGCGCGACTGAGCATTTGTACGATACAAAATTGCCGTCTCGATCTGCGGATTTGCACGGCGCAGATTCCAAATTTCGCTGGCAATCCAGGTCGCCTCAGTATCAGCATCATTCGCGGCGATAATTTTTATACGATCCCCGGCTGGATTTTCTGTCCACAAATTTTTTGCAGTTTGAACAGTATTATTTTTAATGACGGCATTCGCGGCATTAATAATATTGGCTGTTGAGCGATAATTTTGCTCAAGTTTAATCAGTGTTGCGTCCTTCCAGTCTTTCGTGAAATTTAAAAAGTTACGAAAGTCTGCGCCGCGAAATGCATAGATTGATTGAAAGTCGTCCCCTACGACACTGATATTTCTGTGTTGCTGTGCCAGTTTTTTAACCAGCTGATACTGTGCCGTATTGATGTCCTGATACTCGTCAACTAAGATCTGGCTAAATAATTTCTGGTATTTTGCCAAAATTTCAGGGTGCTCTTCAAAGATGCGTACCGGTTTTTCGATAAGATCGTCAAAATCAAAGGCATTATTTGCCTTAAGCGCGCGTTCGTAGCGGTTAAAAATTTCAGCAAAGATCTGATCGCGCCGATCCGGCGATTCGAAAAGACTAGCGGTGCTTTTGAGTTCACTTTTGATTGAGCTGATACGCCCGGCCAACACTTTTGGCTTAAATAAATCTTTGCTCAAATCCATCTCCTTCAGAATCTGTTTGATCAGCCCGCCGGAGTCATCGTCATCATAAATTGAAAAAGTCGGCGTGCGTCCGATGATCGCGCCTTCATTTTTTAGTAATTTTGCACCAAACGAGTGAAATGTGCCGATAAACGGTTCTCCATATATAGGAAAGTGCGGCGACCATTTCATCTCGGCGCGGTCTTTGCCAAAAATGCGTTCGCGCATCTCTTTTGCCGCCTTGTTTGTAAATGTTATCGCGACGATCTCATGCGGCGGGACTCCTTTGGCAATTAACGCCTTTACTCTGCTGGTTAAGGCCTTTGTTTTACCGGATCCTGCTCCCGCAGCCATTAAAAGTGGTCCGCCGGGGTGGTTAACTGCGCGGTCTTGGTCGGGGTTAAGATTCATAGACCAGTAGTATAGCGGATTTACCGGGCAGTGAAAATGCGAGTGCTCGCTTGCACTAGCGAAATTCTTAAAAATATTCAATTTCCATTGTAAAAAAGGCTAGTTTTAAGACAAATGCATATTTGGCTCGTCCTTCTCGCATTTCTACTGCCCGGTTTACAGAGTCTGGTTTTTCTGATACTATGAATACCTGTTCCTATTGCGTCCGTGAGCAAAAGATTGTGCAATTGGAACATGATTATGAATACACGTTTGGGGAGTTTCCAGTGGTTTGAGCAGTTATTTCCCCGCATAAAATCTATGTTTCTTGCCTGTTTACGCACAAGTAAACAGATCACCTCGACTCTGCCGAGGACAGTTGGCGTTGTCGCCTTACTTGTCGCTGTAGCTTTTTTTGCTGAGATAGCCTTCTCTGTTTCCCCCAAGGCCTCTACTGAGGTTATTTATGGAGGTCCTGAGTCTCATAGCGAGCACGATGTTGATATTTTTACTGAAGGAGTCGCATATGCTCATACCGGTATTTTCGATGAGGGCCTTGATGCTGGAGCAGTAGTTGGGTCACCAGTATCTGTGAATCCGCACGGCGCCGCTTCCGCTGAAGAGGCGGTATTGTTTAGCGCTTCCTCTCCTAAGGCTTCAGGTGAGCTGTATAGAGTTGGTCCGGGCGATACCGCATTTACGATTGCTCAGGCTCGTCATGTTGATGAAAAGGAATTGATTCGTCTGAATCGCTTAACAACTGATGGTCCGCTTATTGTCGGCGATCAGCTCGTCTTGCCTGTAGTCATTGATGCACCGAAGGCCATTACTACCGTTCAATTTAACGGCTATTTACCAAAGGGCTTTATCTGGCCAGCGAAAGGACCAATCGGGCCTGCTCATGATCGGTATAGCGCGCGCGATATTCCTAATAAAGTTGGTACTCCTGTTGTTGCCTCGGGTGACGGTGTTGTGCTCCGCGCGCCGTATGGATGGGGTGGCGGATATGGAAATTATGTTCTTATTGAGCACCCAAGTCTGGTTATGCCCAGCGGTTTTGCAGTTGAGACGCTCTACGGTCACCTTTCCGATATTTTGGTGGTGCCTGGTCAGAAGGTGAAACAAGGTGAGGTTATTGGGCTTATGGGTTCAACTGGTATTTCAACCGGTCCGCACACGCACTTTGAGGTGAGGACCTGGTAGGGCCTTCGCGCAGTTCGAGTTTTACAACCGGACTCATCGCAAGGTAGTGGTTGCAAAATTCGAACTGCGCTCTATTGAGCGAGAGTGTATAATGAACGGTAATGGCCAACGATACCCTCCAGGAAAACGACGAGCAACAAGAGCAGTCTCAAAAAAAGAAAAAAGAGCTCGATTTTGTTGATTTTATTCTTCTGCTGGGGCTTGCCGTTTTAATTGATCTGATGTTTTTTTGGATACCGGTTGTCGGAGGCATTGTTATCGATGTGTGCATTGCCGGATTTTGGCTATTTTTTTATCTTACTGGTATAGATGTTTCTGGGGGTATTGTGACAGTGGCTTTAATCGGCGGCATGGTCCCCCTGCTGCCGGCATGTAGTGGTTTTGTGATCACGGTTTTTATCCGTCAGCAGATTGCGAAGCGTGCCGGCAAAGCCCTTAAGGCTCTCGCCCCAGTTGCCGATGTAGTGAAGCAAATTCCAGGCGAGGGCCAGCTTGTTGCTGCCGGCGTGAGTGCCGCAAATAAAGTTGTTAATGAAAAGCAGGACGTTAAAGGTGCTGTTGCCGGCGAGGCCATGGAAATTGTCGGTGGAGCTAAAGGTGGCGCTGCAACTGGCGCGGTCAAGGGTGCTGCAAACGTGGGCGGCGGGGCTCGAACTGCTACTGCCGGCGGCGATGTTGGTATCGGTAGGCAGTATGCTGGAGGCGCCTCTCCCGAAGAGCGCGATCTTACAGGAGAAAACCGATCCGCAGTCTCCGGTTCTGATTCTGAGGATATATTGGATAAGGTTAAGCAGCGCGCAGATCGAGGCGAAGGACCAGCGGCCCCAGGGGCTCCGCTCGAGCGTGAAGGATTATATCCGCAGGCCCCGAAGGGCCAGACGGGGCAGCGCGAAGAGGGCGCTGATCAATCGCGCAGATCTAAAAAAGATCGACAGAAAGAGCTTGTATAGGCTTGGTTTACAACAAACAGTCTTCAATCTATCATTACTGTAATCGCAGCCATTAATTTTTAAATATTTATGCCAGGAACTATCGAGGAGATTCAGAAAGTGTCTAAGACAGATGCGGCAGATACCTCACAGGTAGGTTCTTCGTCGCTTTCTGGCCCGACAACATTTGAGCTGGGTGCAAAATCTCCCGAAGTACACGCAGAGCTGATTGCTACGCCAGAAACTCCTGAGGCAGCCGTTGACCGTTTAACTAAAGAGAAAGATGTTGCCGCGCTTAGACTCACTACGTTTGATCAAAAGGCAAAAGAGTCGGGCAAATCACTTGAGAATTCTGAATTTTTAGACCGTACCAGTTTAATGGGTACGGCAATGAGTTTGCAGATGCTCAGTCTGCAGAAAAAGCTTGAGATGTTCGCGAGTAAGGGGTCTCTGGACGCTGCTGGTACGGAAGAATTTACCAAGCTCAAGCAGGAGCGTAGCGCAATGATTAATGAGTATGCAGGTGTGCTTGATAAGGCTATGGAGGAGTCAACTGGGCGTGCGCTTGCTGCTCTCAGTCAGGAAAACAAGGACCTTGCTGTGCCAACGGCTATCGAGGTGCTTGGCGGGTATATAAAACAGCTCGCACTACGTCGTTCGCTTGAAGCCGCCGCCATGCTTGATTTTGATGGTGTCAGTACCGATGCTCAGCAGATTATTGCTGAGGTGTTGCGCGAAGAGCCTGCTGCGTCTGCACCAAAGGCTCCTGAGAAAAACACAGGCTTTAGTTTTATAGCGCTGCTTGAGAAGATTGAAACAAGTCGCGTAGTTTCAGCAGCTCCTACAGAGGCGGCACCCTCTCCTGCTCCTGAGGCTCAAAAAAATACACAAGAGACGATAACAGATACGCTTTCTAAAGTTGCCATTCTTGAGTTTTCAGTTGACCTCGCCCGTATTGCCGCAGAAAAAAGTGACCCTGAGTCACAACAGAGGCTTGGTCAGGTTGTAAAAAATTTAGAATTACTCAGTGGAGTCGCTACCACCGAGGCTCAAAACGAGGCGCAAAAGACGCTCAGAGAGATGTTTTTAAACGGAACCTCGCAACCAGTAGATTCTAAGTCTGGTATTGATGCTGCGCTCGCTACATTTACAGCGCAGATGGAGGCGGCAAAAAAAGGCAAAGCCGAAGGCGGCTTTATGAATAAGCTTAAAGCGATTGGTGCAGTCTCATTTTTAGGTAAATTAGCCAGCGGTGCCTTTTCTATGCTCAAAAGAGTTGGTGCAGGAGTTGAGCTTGCAGCCAAAGGCAGCGCCTTTGTTGAGGAGCGAATTGAGGGCTTGCTAGAGGCCGCATTTAATAAAAAAGTTGATCTGAGTAAGGAGATTTCTGATGTACCGGCTACTGAGCCAACTGAAAGCTTCTCGACTCTTACACCTTCTCAGAAAATTGATCAACTTGAGAAACAAGATGGCAGCAAGCCTATCGAATTAAACGAGGCTGAACGCGAAGAATTGATGCGCCGTGTTGCTGCGATGGGCAGCGCAGATAAGATGCAAACTCCTCCGACGGCCTAGGTTTGCCTAAATAATGGGCGCTTGTTACCATTACTGCATGGATATAAAACTCATTGGCTACTTCAAAAAACAGCTGCTTGTTGTTAAAGATGCGCTTGCGCATCAGATTGCTAAGCTTCGAAAGCCCGTTGATATGGGCGATGACGTTGATTCGTTTGAAGAGGAGGCCGATGAGGCAACCGAGATGGTTGCTCAAGCCGGAATGGTAGAGACACTGAAGCGACGCGCTCACCGCGTTGACGATGCGCTCCAAAAGATGGAGCAGGGCAAATATGGTATTTGTGAAAAGTGCGGTAAAGAGATCGAACAGAAATTGCTTGAAATAGATCCGGAGAGCCGCTACTGCAAAGCCTGCAAGTCTTCGATGCGTTAAAAGTTCATCTTAGTATGCCCTCTACAAAACGTTCACTTTCAAAAGTCTTCTCTGCTGAGTTAGACGGTATTGATGCACGCCTTATCGAGGTAGAGACTGATGTGCACACAGGATTGCACTCATTTACCATCGTCGGACTTGCCGACAAGGCGCTGGCAGAATCAAAGGAACGTATCAATGCCGCGCTCAAAAATGTTGGCGTCATGCCGCCTTCGCGCGAAAATCGAAAAGTGGTTGTGAATTTAGCCCCAGCAGATGTTAAAAAGACCGGCAGTCAATATGATTTAGCAATTGCCGTTGGTTTTTTGCTTGCGAGCGGTCAGATAAAACAATTTAAAACAGCTGAATATTTATTTGCCGGCGAACTTGCGCTTGATGGTAGCCTGCGTCCTGTTAACGGCGTGATGAACATCGCCCGCCTTGCTGTGCATGAGGGTATGCCATATCTAGTCGTACCGACAGTTAATGCTCGTGAGGCGGCAATGATTCCAAACGTAGTCGTGCTTCCAGTTGGAACGCTTTCTGATGTGATTGGTCACTTGGAGGGCAAAAAGCAGATTACGCCGCAGCCAGCGACGCTCCCCGAGCCGATGCTGGCTGAGGGCGGAACAATTTTAGATATTAAAGGCCAAGATTCCGCCAAGCGTGCGCTGATGATTGCCGCCGCCGGTGGGCACAACCTGCTCATGGTTGGTCCACCCGGCACCGGGAAAACTATGCTTGCTCAGGCAATGCTATCGTTGTTACCTGATCCGGATATCGCTGAAATTATTGAGGTTACTCAAATTTATAGCGCCGCTGGTTTATTAGGGAGCGCACCTTATATTGGGGCTCGCCCGTTTCGTTCTCCGCACCAGACCTCCTCCCCTGTCTCAGTGGTCGGCGGCGGTAGTCACCCAAAACCCGGAGAAATTAGTTTGGCGCATCGAGGCGTATTATTTCTCGATGAACTGCCGGAATTTCGCCGTGATTTATTAGAGGCGCTGCGGCAGCCGCTTGAAAGCGGTAAAGCGATCGTGACACGCGTTCAAGGAACGCTTACGTTTCCGGCGCGCTTTATGCTTGTTGCGGCTATGAATCCGTGTCCGTGCGGATATTATGGCGATGAACAAAAAGCATGCAGTTGTAATCCGTATGAGGTTATCAGGTATCAAAAGAAGGTTTCCGGGCCACTACTGGATCGTATTGATTTACAAATTGCAGTGCCGCGTGTTGCCGTTGAGGCATTACGCAAAAAAGAAAAGGCCGATCCTCAGGAGCTCTTAGATATGCGCGCAAAAGTGCGCGCAGCACGGGCTACGCAAGGCAAGCGTCTGGGTAAAAGTGCCAGCGGCGCGTTGCGGCTCAATAACGAAATGACATCAAAAGAGGTTGATGATTTAATCGCGCTCGATGAGGCGGCCGAGCTTTTTATCCGCTCAATTACGACTAAAAATTTGCTTTCCCCGCGCGGCATGTATCGTGTCTTAAAAACAGCGCAGACGATTGCTGATCTTGAGGGGCGCGATAGCGTGCTTCAGAAAGATCTTGCCGAGGCGTTTACGTATCGTCTGCGTGAGTCGGCATAAAATTCTAGGCAGCTTTATTGCGGTGCCGCGTAAGGGATTGTGATGCTTCTGTAGACAAAATACCCACCTCCTCCAAGTGCACCCAGGAGAAATATAACAACAAGAATTATTATCAGCGGGCTGCGCTTTTTTTCTGCCGCGGGCTGCCCCAGCGTCTCAGCAGGTGCAGCAGTTGTTTTAATGTGCAACGTTATCCGTGATCCTTGCGGGTGCGTATTCTGAGAAATTGCACCTGCGTCTGCCGCCAGTGTGCGTAGTGTTATGTCGCGTGTAGCATCTGGCATGGGCCGTGTGTTTAATGGCCAAGTAGTCGCAAGCCATCGCGCATACCTGCATATGAGGTGCTGATAAGTATAATTCCCTCCTCCGGTAGGATAAGGTAGCCGAATGAAGCTCCTTTGGTTGTTCCAGTTGAGTAACGGTCGGGATACGTATTATTGACCGTACCATTTTTGAATGCTCCAAGGGTGCCAGGATTACCGATAAAGAAGTTTTTCTTGGCAGATGTATTTTCCAGTGCGGTGAACCAGTCTTTGATCTGTTGTGGCGTTGAGCTAGGGTTGATTTTAGCAACATAGCCCGGCCAGTGACCAGTTTCATCGGTGTAGACATATACGCTCACTTGTCCGTTAAAAATGATTGCAGTTTGATCTTTCAGTGAAGGCGCCAGAACTCCTATGAGTTTTACAAAGCTCAGCGGCGTGCTGGAGGCATCGGTATATAATGCTTCGGCTGATCCGGCTGGAGCGGCGGCAGGAGCAAGCGTCTCGTTAAGTGCAGCAACGGTCAGCGGCTCAGGCGCAACGAGGGTGGTGCGTTTCACCGGCTCATTTTTAAAGAGCGACGGAAACGCCAGCTGTGCTGGCACGATTGGTTCGGCCGGTGCCGTAGTAACCGGGATAGGAATCACAGGCTGCGTTGGTTGCTGTGCAGGTTCCTGTGTTTTAGTGAGCATCGGATATACGAAATACCCGATCCCAGCCAAGACAACCAAGCCCACAAGGCCGCCTACAAGCATGCCTGTTTTTTTTCTACCATGTTGCGCGGCAATCAGCGCGTCTACTGACGGGGCAGTAATCGTCTGCGTACCGGAAACCGGGCTCGCCTTTCCTTGAATAGGCGGAATATTTGCCGTGTTTGGCGTAAATACAGGTTCGTCGGCATCAAATAACGGCTTACCCGGTGTCGCAGCTGCCGGCGGCGCGCCGGTTAGTGGAATATTGAGCTTTGGTTCGCCTGCGGGTTTAATTGGGGTCGGCGGTGCACCAAGATCGCCGCGCATAATTCGAATTTGCTGTTCAGCGGGCGTAAGCGGCTGAGTTGATGACGGGATCTGTCCTGGTTGCGGTGAGCCCGTTGGAGGAACGATTGGATCTGGCATGATGTACTAATAAATGGTTTTAGCGTATGCGACATATACGCCGTATTAACGCTAATAATAACATAAAGCCCCGCTATGCGGGGCTTTATGGAGTGCATAATCAGATGTTATGCCTTTGGTACAGCTTTCAGTGAAAGCCCGATCTTGCCATTTGGCTCAACCTTCATGATTTTGACGCGGACGTGATCGCCGATTTTGACGACCTCTTCAACTTTTTTCACGAAGCCGTCTTTTAGTTCTGAGACATGGATCATACCGTCGTGGTTGGCGTCGAGCTCAACGATGGCGCCAAACTCCAAGATTTTAACGATCGGACCCTCGACGATCTCCCCTACTTTATATTCCTTAACGATCGCCATAACCTCATTGTAGGCGGCCATAGTTGTTGCTTTATCCTTACCAGAAACATATACGAGGCCGTCGTCATCAATATCAATTGCCAGCGCACCGGTTTTTTCGATAATGCCATTGATTGTTTTACCGCCCGAGCCAATAACCATACCAATTTGTGACGGCAGGATTTTGACGCTCATAATCAGCGGTGCCAAAGGAGAAATTTCCTTACGCGGAGCCGGCAGCGTAGTCGTGAGCACCTCAAGAATTTGCATACGAGCTGCGCGAGCCTGCTCAAGCGTGGTTTTAATCATCTCCATGTTGAGTCCCTTGATCTTCACATCAAGCTGGATCGCGGTAATGCCGTCTTTCGTGCCAGCGACCTTAAAGTCCATATCACCGTAGTGATCCTCGGCGCCCTGCAAGTCAGTGAGGACTTTGAAATTGTCTTGTGCGTCAGTCATAAGCCCCATCGCGATACCGGCAACTGGCTTTTTCATTGGCACACCAGCATCCATCAGTGCCAAAGTGGCTGCACAAACAGTAGCCATTGAAGATGAGCCGTTTGATGAGGTGATTTCCGAGACAACGCGGACGGCGTATGGGAACTCCTCTTTTGTTGGGATCATATTCTTAATCGCCTTCTCTGCGAGCGCTCCGTGACCGATTTCTCGGCGGCCTGGACCGCGGAACGGACCGGTCTCACCGACTGAGTACTGCGGGAAGTTGTAGTGCAACATAAAGCGGCGCTTACCCGAAAAGCTCATGGTTTCAATTGTCTGCTCCTGTCCCGGCGTACCGATCGTAGCCACTGAAAGTGACTGTGTGTTGCCGCGGATAAACAAAGCCGAACCATGCGTACGCTTCAGTAAGCCAACCTGACCGTAGAGTTCGCGAACCTGGTCGATCTTGCGTCCGTCCGGGCGCTTACCGGCTGAAATCGCATTTTTGTGGACGATCTCGCTGATAATCTCCTCCATCACATCGTGAGCCGCCTTCATTAATTTTTCATCAACACCCTCCGTGCGCAGATGCTCGATTAAATCAGCTTCTAGTTTTGCGAGCCCGGCCTCGTGCTCCATTTTTGTTTTGGCGTAGATCGAGGCTTCAAGATTTGTAGCCAAAAACGCAGCAACTTTTGCCTTAAGGGCTGCATCAAGCTCAGCGAGTTTCACGGTCTGTTTCGGTTTACCGATTTTGCCAACAATCATCTGCTGGAAATCGATGAGCGTGTTGATTTCTTTCTGTGCGAGCTTAAATCCTTCAAGCGCATCCGCCTCACTCGCCTCAAGGCCCTCGGCTTCGATCATGTTGATACGGTCTGCCGGTCCGGCTGCAAAGATTTGATACTCGGTGTCTGTTCCGATTTGAGAATTTTTCGGATTAACGATGAATTGTCCGGCTTTGCGCACAATTTTTACGCCACCAACTGGTCCGCCCCACGGAATATCTGAGATTGCGATGGCCGTCGACGCCGTAGTTAAGGCCAAAAAGTCTAAATCGTCATCCTCGTCGTACGACAAGATGGTCACCACGACTTGTACGTCGCGGCGCATGCGGTGATCAAAGAGCGGACGAATCGTGCGATCAATCACACGACCTGAAAGCACAGCCTCCTCGCTTGATTTTCCTTCGCGGCGGATAAAGCGACTGCCTAAAATTTTACCAACGGCATAGAACTTTTCTTCGTAATCAACGGTCAGCGGAAAATAGCTGCTTTCTTTGTCTTTCTTGCCCATGACCACCGTCGCCAGTACGGTTGAGTCCCCGTAGGTACCCATCACTGCTGCATTTGCCTGCTCTGCTAAACGGCTGACCTCAAGGCTGAGCTTGCGGCCGGCGTACTCCATCTCGAACGTTTGTTTTTTTAAATCCATATGTTTCCCGGTATTAACCGGTGTGCCACACGGAACGAATCCGGTACGAAAGCATAGCTTTCGTAGTTCGTTCGTGCCGCGTAGCGTTACTAATTAATTATTCGACTTATTTTTAATGAACTGCTATTCGTCGGCTGGCGGCGCAAACGACTGTTTGCTGCGAAGACCCCGACGCACACCGGCCTGTTTCATGATCACGCGCGGCACATCATCGAGTGCCACAAAATGATCCGCCGATTCCTTGAGTTTATTGCTGCTGCTTCGTGAAAACGCAGCAACCTCTACTACTTTACCGCGTCCTGATCGCAGATATTCGATCAGCGGGATAAAGTCACCATCACCAGTCACTAAGACGATTACGTCCAGGCTTTCTGCCATTCGCACGGTATCAATAGCCATGCCAACATCCCAGTCTGCTTTTTTCGCGCCGCCATGAAAGATTTGAATGTCCTTCATGCGCAGTTCAATGCCGGATTGTTTAAGGGCCTCAAAAAAGCTCGCCTCGCTCTTGGTTGTTTTCTCGCGCGCCTCGATCTCCCCCGCCTCGATGCGTTGATGCTGTTCTGCAGTTACTGCCGACTCTGCTTTAATCACATATCCCAAAGCGCGCACGAGTTTGCGTCCGGCAACCAAGTGCTTGATCAGTTCCTTATAGTTGATGCGTGCAGCGTATAAATTCTTTGCCGAGTGGTACAAGTTTTGTACATCGATAAAGATTCCAACGCGTTGCTCCGGATGTTTCATGGGTAGTTGCTTGGTTAATTAGTTTCTTGGTTGCTTGGAGATACGTATTGCCTTTTTGTCTTCCTAAGTAACTAACCAACCAGGCAACTAGGCAACATCTTTATTTTAACCCAAGTTTCTTGATGAGTGACTTGTGCCCCTTCGCATTCTTCTTTTCAAAGTATGCAAGCAATCGGCGGCGCTTACCGACCATCATGAGTAGTCCCCGGCGGCTGTGGTTGTCCTTCGGGTGCTTTTTGAGGTGCTTGGTGAGCTCTTCAATCTGGCGCGTGATGATCGAAACCTGCACAGGCACTGATCCGGTGTCCTTGTCGGTTGTTGCGTGCTCTTTGATAATTTTTTTCTTCAGTGTGAGGGTCAACATATATTTTTTTAGTGTGTCGCGTGGTTTGCAGCTCCTCTCGCCGCTTGCCCGCCATTAGTTTATTTTACGATTTTTAAGATGATACGCTTCTCGGCTGGCTTGAGTGACCCAATCGTAAACTTATACGACTTGCCGAGCTCAATCTTTGCCTTCATCTCGTCTACGCCGCCGAATTCAGTAACGTGCACGAGTCCCTGGATCTCCTGGTCGAGCGCTACGAATGCTCCGAACGGGTTGAATCGAGTGATCACGCCGCTGACTGCATCGCCCTCCTTAAACTTCGTTGCAACAGAGTCCCACGGGTTTGCTTTAAGTGCTTTGAGTGAGAGACTGACGCGACCATCTTTGATTTCTACTACCTTTGCCTTAACATTGTCGTTTACCTTCACTACCTCCTTCGGGTGTTCGATCAACTTGTGATCAAGCTCCGAGATGTGGATGAGTCCTTCAATGGAAGGCTGATCAATGAAGCGTACAAAGGCTCCGAAGTCTGCCACGCCCGAGATAATACCCTCAACCGTGTCGCCGACTTTGTATTTGTTAAGGAGCTCTTTAACGTTTTCGTTGGCAACTTCGCGCTCAGAGACGATCAGCTTGTTCATGCTCTGCGTGTTGGTGATGATCTTCACGCGCATGTCAGTGCCAACCATCTTCTTGAGTTCATCAAGAATTTTTTCCTTACTACCGTCTGGTACGCGCGGATAGTGTTCGTTTGAAAGCTGCGAAACCGGCAAGAAGGCTTTCATGCCGTTTACCTCGGTCATAAGACCACCGGTGTTTGCAGCAAGAATTTTGACCACGATCGGCTCATCCTTCTCGCGCATTTCCTTAATCTCGGCCCAGACTTTTTGTTTGCCGGCCTCAGCGAGTGAGATTTCAACAAAACCGTCGTCGTTTTCCTGCTCAATAACTTTTCCGCTGACTTTATCGCCAACGTTTAAGTTTTTGATGATATCAGCCGCGTTCATGTACTCTGCGCCGTAAATAACGCCGGTACCGAGCGGTCCGAGATCAATATATACAACTTTCTGACCTTTCTTTATAAGAGAACCCTCTACAAACTCAGCGAGCTTGAGGGATTTGATAACGCCGCGCTCGTTTTTGAGCAGGGCTGTCATCGTTCCGTCTGACTGTTTCTTCATGTAAATTCGATGCTGCGATGTGTAGTCGCAGGCGGACATTGAGGCCGATAAATTATAATGATTTTGCTGGCCTCCCCTACCGAAGCAGGGAGCAAAAACGTGGATATATAGTAGCAAAAGTAGGCTTTTTCGTCAAATCGAACCTTATATAAATGAGACGGCGCCACTTCCCCGAAGGGTTGTGGGCCGTTCTCGCTGTGTCGGCCTTCGTGGTCGACACGCTGCTACATTCCGATGCAACCCGGGAACGGGTCGGGGCTGTGATGCCGCGCGTGTCTGCCGACCGGATTCTCTCGGTCGAGTTCCAGATTCGCCATCTCTCCTTCAGGAACTCCTCCGAAGAGGCTCTCGGTCGCCACATCTTCGATGTTCGCCACGGGGTGAGCGCCTGCTCCTTCGTCGATTTCGGCGAAGATATCTCCCCAGATTCTTACGCTGGCCATGAATTCCTCCACCAAGTTTTCGCTGGCTTAAGACCATTTCAAGCCAGGAAACCTAGTAATCATTATACCACCAAGGCTATCTCTTGTCAATAGCATTAAAATATGTTCTGGCTATGGTATACCCCGCAGTACAAACTCGGCATTTGCTTCGCAAAAATCAAAAAAGCCGAATTTGACTCACGGGGCAGGCTTTCTGTGCGCCAGCGTGATATAGTTATTTCTATGATTTCACTCAAAAAAGCCATCAGTCAGGCAAAAAAAGATAAAGTCGCCGTTGCTCATTTTAATATCTCTGAGCTCACTACCCTTAAAGCAATTTGGGACGCCTGTCAGGAGCTTTCGAAAACTACCGGCAAGCAGATTCCCGTTATCATCGGTGTCTCCGAAGGCGAACAAGCATTTTTAACCACGCCGGCAATCGCAGTGCTTATAAAAGGAATTCGTAAAGAGTTTGACTACCCTATTTTCCTTAACGCCGACCACCACAAGTCGCTGGAAAGCTGCAAAGTCGCCATCGACGCTGGTTTTGATGCCGTGATCATCGATGCCGCCGATAAACCATATGCCGAAAACGTTGCCCTCACCAAAGCTGTTGTTGATTACGCTCGCGCCAGCAAAAACAAGAAGGTATTAATAGAAGGAGAGATTGGCTTCATCGGCGCCGGTTCAGAGGTAAAGGATAAGTTGCCGGATGGCGTGGCTATTACCGAAGAAACGATTACAAAAGCCGAAGAGGCGGCTAAATTTGTGCAAGAAACCGGCGTAGATATGCTTGCTCCGGCGATCGGCAACGTCCACGGCATGTTTAAGGCGACGAGTGATGGCGCCGGTTTCGTAAAACATTTGTTTATCAAGCGCGTCGGCGAAATTCGCCGCGCTGCAAAAGTTCCGCTCGTACTTCACGGTGGTTCAGGCACGCCCGACGAGGATTTTGTAAAAGCAATTGATGCCGGCGTCCGCATCGTGCACATCTCAACCGAACTCCGCCGCGCCTGGCGCGCCGGAATGGAAAAAGCTCTTCCCGCTCACCCAAACGAAGTCGCCCCCTACAAACTTCTGGAAGACTCCTACAATGAAGTTAAAGCGGTAGTTATGCAGCGCCTGAAGCTGTTTAATAAGATTGCTTAAGTTCGTTTATAGATCGCAAACGAATACCCATCGTGCTTCTCGTCGCTTTCAAGCCGCCATTTTTTGGGATCGATTTTTGGAAAGAAGACATCGCCTTCAACTTCTTTATCAACGTGCGTGATATAAAGCGTGTCGGCTAAATCCATTGTTTCAGAAAAGATCTGCCCGCCGCCGATGATAAAAATGTCAGACGACCCGTGGCTGCGCAGAGCTGAAGCAACGTCACCTTGAACCACAACGCCCTCCGGAACTTTGTAGTTAAGATTGCGCGTGATCACGATGTTGGTGCGGTCAGGCAGCGGCTTTTTGAGGCGTGCTAGGATTGATTCAAATGTTTTGCGACCCATCAGTACTGTTTTGCCTTTGGTAATTTCCTTAAAACGCTTAAGATCTTCTGGCAAATACCACGGAAGGTCGTTTTTGGCCCCAATTACACCATTTTTTGAGACTGCGGCTACAAGAGCTATCATACAATAAACAATAAACGAGAAACGATAAACCAGCAAACTAGTCAATTGTTTCTTGTTTCTAGTTTTTAGTTTATCATTCAGAGAGAGAGTTTTTCACAGGCTATTCCCTCTAGTACCTCTATCGTCCTCTAATCCCTCTACCCCCGTGACCCAGTTCGATAAACAATATCAAAACGCAATCCTCGATATCATGAATCGCGGATACGAGGAATTAAATGAGCGCACCGGGCACAGAACAAAGATTTTGCCGGGTATTACCTTTCATTTAGACGCCGGGTTTCCGATTTTAACGCTGCGCAAAATTCCGATTAAACTTTTCGTAGCGGAACAGATTTGGTTTATCATGGGCAGCAACAAGCCGGATGATTTTGTAAATAAATTTACGCCGATCTGGAAAGATTTTATGGAACCAGACGGTACAATTCCGGCAGCCTACGGTTATCGCTGGCGAAAGCACTTTGGTCGCGACCAACTTGGCGCACTCGTGAAGCTGTTAGAGAAAGAACCGGGCAGCCGGCACGGCGTTGTGATGACGTGGGATGCGGCCGACGACGGGCTTGGTATTGGTACCCCAAAAAAGAATGTCCCCTGTCCGTTTGTATTCACCGTTAACGTTTTTGGCAACAAATTGCACATGCACAACGTCGTGCGCTCTAACGACATGATGCTTGGCTGCCCACACGACGTGGCCGGATTCGCGCTTTTGCAAAATATTTTAGCGGCGAAATTAGGATTGCAGACTGGAACGCTTACCCACACAATCAGCAACGCGCACATTTACGACATTCATTACGATCAGGCCTGGGAATTAATTAATCGCGAGAATGAGCACAGCGAGGTATTGTTCGATGCGCAGCCAGATTATTTTGACCGGGCCGAAAAAGGTGACGAGGCGCTCGTTGATGAAATTGCGCACCAGATCACCAATCAGTATGCCCCGCTTGAATCAATCAAGGGAATGAAGATTGTCTTGTAGGTAGTGGTGTAAGCATGATATTCTTTTTCTACCATGGCTATCCTTTCTAAAAAAGAAATTCTTGAATACATTGGTTCCGGTAAGATGGCGCTTGAGCCAGGTGCAGACAAATTTCAGGTGCAGCCAAACTCTTTGGATCTTCGTATTGGATGGACATTTTATATCCCCGAGCAGTGGCAGATGACCGACGCCGGCCGTGTGGTGATGCGCCCGGATTATTTAGAAAAGAAGGCAAATCAAAATCATTTTAAGTTAGTGAAATTAAAACCAGGTCAGTATTTTGAATTTTTGCCGAACGAATTTGTAATTGCCTCAACGCTCGAAAAGATTTCGCTGAAAGCCGACAACCTGATCGCGCTTCTCTACCCCCGTAGCTCGATGATTCGCCGTGGATTCGTTATGGAAAGCGGACTCGTAGATATTGGCTATCAGGGCCATCTGACTATTCCTATACTAAACGCCACGCCTCATCCCCTTCGTTTATACCCGGGCGAACGTGCCTATCAGCTTGTCTTTCATACGATGGCGAGCGGTATGGATATGGCCGAGGCTCAAATGCATGGTGCCGTAAAAGCAAAATATCACGACTCAATGGCGCACGGACTTGAAGCCCGTACCGACAGCGAAGATGAGCTCTCCTTTATAAAGAGCGGCGACATCGCGAAAATTAAAGAGAAGTTTAAGGCGTAGTTTTTAACTCATATGTCAGATGGCGCAAAGAAGTTGGATGAAATCGTCCCAGAATGGGGCCATCAGGAATTTGTGCCCAGTACAGATCCATTTATGGCTATGGCAGCTGCTCGCTGCGCCGAAATGGTGCGAGAGCACCCAGAAGTGAGCGTACCAACTGCAACTGTAATTGTTCGTGACGGAAAAGTTTTAGTTTTAGAAAATGGCGGCCAGATTCATTATTCATTTTGTCCGCGCGTAGCACTGCAAAGCAAAAGCGGGACTGAATATGAATATTGCCCAGATCATTGTTACTCGCCTAACCACGGCGAGGCTCGTGCGTCACGTAAGCTTATCGAGAAAGGAATAGACGGAAAGGGCGCAGTCGCCTATCTCGCCGGGCACTACTGGGCCTGCATGCCTTGTTGGGAGGCGTTACGGAAGGCTGGTGTGACTGAGCTACGAATTGCTGATGATGCTCAGCAGAAACTTAAAGAAAAACGCCACTCACCGCGTGCTGGCATGCTCTCACATTCGGTAAAGATTGCGGTTATTGGTGATTTTGGTGCTGACATGAGTATCTTTTTAGAAGGATTGCGCCGAGTTGGCTTCGAGATCGTTGATGCCAAGACGGGCAATCCTGAAGTGGTCGCTTTATTGCCGAGTGGTTCATGGACTGGCGGTATTCCGGCGGCTATAATTTCAGATTTACAAAATGTGCAGAGCTATAAGCATGCATTCACTAAGTTGAGTGCTGATACCGAAAAACTTTTTTAGCACACATGAAACTCCAGCTCTATGTATCTGGTCCACTCACGAATGTCCCTGATGAGCGCCGAGAGGAATTAAAAAAGTTTTACGAGGACTTAGCCGCTGTTTTTGAGACAACGCTACGAGAAGCTGGACACGCAGATGCGTTTGGTTATGTTCCCCACCGCTATAGCGATCCGATTGTGCATGCAGATTTAACTCCAGAGCAGGTCGTGAAACTTGATAAGCAGCGTTTTTCAGAGTCCTCGCTTATGGCTATGTACACGGGGCTTCCGGCGCACGGTGTTGGACGCGAACACGAGTGGGCGCTTGCTGCTGGTGTGCCGATAGTTGCTTTGTACGAACGAGCTCGCCTTGAAGCAGGAAAAGTAGGGCGTATAGCTCGCGTTGATGTTACTGCTCAGATCGTATTCGAAGATTATGCCGACGCGCTGACTCAATTTAAGAATTGGTTGCAGCCGGGTTTTATTCCTGGCCTTAAGAAGTAAGTCTGGCCCGCCCGAGGCGGGTGAACTTGCCAATTGGCCTCATTTCGTATAGTATCTATCTCTATTGGCGGGCTAACCCCGCTGTATTCATTAAATAAAAAATTATCAACAGTATGGCGATGGAATTAAGTGCGGTAGTTCGCACGCAGCTTGGTAGAGCAGTAAAAGCTCTCCGCAAGGACGGCATGGTCCCGGCGGAACTTTATGGCCACGGCATTAAGAATGAACACGTAGCAGTGTCGATGAAAGACCTGCGCAAAGTTCTTCGTCATGCTGGTGAGACCTCAATTATTGATTTAAAGGTAGGAACTGTTAAGCACCCGGTGTTTATTCACGACGTGCTGCGCAATCCGATCACGGACTCTATCGAGAACGTTGATTTTTACCGCGTTCGCATGGACGAGAAGATTAAACTTAAGGTTCCCCTTTCCTTTGTTGGTGAGGCTCCGGGTGTTAAGGAAAAAGGCGGTGTACTTGTTCGATCGCTCGCTGAACTTGAAGTTGAAGCTCTGCCTGCCGATATCCCGCACGCAATTGAAGTTGACCTGAAAATGCTTACTGATGTTGGTGTTTCGATTCACGTCAGCCAGCTTTCTGTGCCAAAGGCGGTACGCGTTATGGTTAAACCGGAATTCGTGGTTGCCACGATTACTGCTCGTATGACCGAAGAGCAGGAGGCCGCTCTTGCTGCAAAGGGTGCTGATGTCACCGAGATCAAGACCGAGGGTGAAGAGAAGAAAGAAAAGGCCGCCGCTGACGCTCCGGCCGAAGGCGAGGCCGCTGCAGGTGCTGCGCCGGCAAAGAAATAGTTTGATCTGTAGGTTTGTAATAACAGGCGCCCCGGTAACGGGGCGCCTTTGTTTTACGTCTCCTTCTAAGGGTAAGTGGTATACTAAGCATACTTTCATGAAGCAGATCAGTGTTTCACAACGTTTTTTTGTTGGATTTTTGCTCAGCGTCCTTTTACTAGGCGCCTCTTCGCATATGCCGGCGCAGGCGCAGGATCAAGGCGCATCAGCCAGCGCGCCTCTTTCTAGCGAGGAAAAGGCGCAGCTCGAGTTTCAACTCTCTGATCTTGAAAAGCAGATTAAAGACCATGAAGATACGATCGCGCAGTATCGCAAACAAGGCACGAGTCTCAAGGGCGAAATCGCTAAATTAAATGCGCAGGTTGATAAGCTTAATTTACAGATTAAGGCGGTTACCCTCTCGCTCAGCCGGCTCAACAGCGAGATCCATGACAACCAGCAGCAGGTTACGGTGACGCAGCAAAAAATTGATCTAAACAAAGGCGCTGTGATGGCTGCGCTGCAAAGTACCTATGAAAGCGAGCGCGTAAGCTTAATGACGATTTTGTTGCAAAACCCAAATCTCAGCGATTTTTTTTCAGACGTTAATAATTTAATGGCAGTGCAGGACACGCTGACTGATCGTATCCAGCAAATTAATGCTCTTAAAGACAATTTGTTAGATCAACAAGAAGATCTAGTTGCGAAAAAGGCGCAAACAGCCGCACTCAAGGCGCTTCAGGATAAGCAAAAGAAAAATGTAGTGGCTACGACGCAGGAAAAAAGCACGTTACTAACGCAAACAAAAGGTCAGGAGGCTGCCTATCAAACACTACTTAAACAGAAGCAGGCCGAGGCGGCAAAGATCCGCAGCCGTCTCTTCGAGTTGCTTGGTGGCGGTGAAATGACCTTTGAAACTGCCTATGAATTGGCAAAAAATGCCCAAAGAGCCACGGGCGTTCCAGCAGCGTTACTGCTTGCTGTGCTTGATCGTGAGTCTGCGCTTGGTAAAAATGTTGGTAAGTGCAGTTACAAAACTGCGATGGCTCCGGGGCCGCCGAAGAGTAAGCGCGATGACATAACCCCATTCTTACAAATTACCTCAGAGCTTGGGATTGACCCAGAAAAGCAGCTGGTCTCCTGCGCCATTGTCAGTGATGGTGCCTACGGTGGTGCTATGGGTCCGGCTCAATTTATCCCAACCACGTGGATGCTCTATAAAGACCGTATCGCCGCTGCCACCGGCAGCAATCCCCCGTCGCCATGGAAAAACAGTGACGCCTTCGTTGCCACGGCGCTCTATTTGAAGGACGCGATGAGTGCGTGCACTGGTGCGTATAGCTCCGGCGATGCACAGATAAAATGTGCAGCGGCGCGCTATTATGCCGGAGGCAGTTGGAGTAAATTTATTTCAAGTTATGGAAGCGCAACGCTCAACCGTATGAATAAGTTTGAGGATGATATTGCCGCGATTAGCGCATAGTTTCACTAACTAATAACGCATAACGGGTGATGTTTGTGTATTCTAGTTATTTGTTATAAGTTATAGGTTATACGTATATGGATGATCCCCGCAAATTACGCGACATTATTGCCGACCAGTGCGAGGCAAAAGAGCTGAGCCAGGTTGATCTGGCAAAAAAATCAGGCACACCTGAGCAGTATGTGGAGTCTCTGATGAGCGGAGAGGTTCGTCGCTTACCCGCCTTTCCGTATATTCGCCCTCATCTTATTAAAATCGCTCAGGTATTGGGTCTACCGCCGGAATTATTGACCGTAAAATATAAAGAGGAGTTTGTGCACATGCACTCAGGAGCATCTGACAAGCTGCCCGGCAATCGTTTTGCGCTTCCGTCATATCGGCGCCAATATGGCATCGCCGCCGGCATTATCGGCGTGTTCATTGTCATCTATTTAGTCAGTCGTAGCGGGTTTTTTGGCCAACCAACGCTAAGCATTATTCTACCTCCGACCGATCCAAATCCATTTATAGTAACCACCTCAACGATTACACTATCGGGAAGAACTGATCCAGGCGACAATGTCACGATTAATGGTCAGCACGTGGCCGTTGCCAGCGACGGAACATTTTCAAAGGATTACCAGTTGCTGCCTGAGATCAATATCATTGAATTTTCTGCAGAACGTTTTCTCGGTCGCCAGGTGGCTGCGACCCGCCAGGTATATTTTGATACAATGGCTGCCAGCACGACCCCTGCCACTACAACACATTCCACTAGTACGGCACTCCCGCCCTCATCGACCGTTTCGCAGGACGATACGAGCGCTCAGTAGCGTGCATCTGAGTCTTGCGTTTGATTCAGGGTTATGTCCTACCCCGCCTTTTTGCTTTATAGTATGATTTCAGTAATTTTCTATTAATTAATTTAAGAACATGGCTAAAAAGGAAAAAGAAGAAAAGAAAGAGGTGAAGGCAGAGTTTAAGGATTTACACGCGCTGGTTGAAGACTTGCAAGGTAAATTTGGCGAGGGCTCGGTGATGACTATGGGCGGAGCCAGCAATGTGAATGTTGAGGTGATCCCAACCGGCTCATTCTCGCTTGATGCTGCGCTTGGTGTCGGCGGTTTGCCAAAAGGCCGCATCGTTGAAATTTATGGTCCTGAGAGCTCGGGTAAGACGACGCTTGCGCTTAACGTTGTGGCTCAGGCTCAAAAAATGGGCGGCAAGGCGGCATTTATTGATGCTGAGCATGCGCTTGATCCTGATTATGCCGCTCGTCTGGGCGTGAAAGTAAAAGAATTGCTTATCAGCCAGCCAGACAACGGTGAGGACGCACTTAACATCCTTGAGAGCCTGGTGCGTTCCGGCATGATTGATGTTGTTGTCGTTGACTCAGTGGCTGCGCTAACGCCGCGCGCTGAAATTGAAGGGGAAATGGGTCAGCAATATATGGGTCTTCAGGCTCGTATGATGAGCCAGGCGCTTCGTAAACTCACTGCGATCACAGCTCGTTACAACGTGCTGATCATCTTCATTAACCAGATTCGTATGAAGATCGGCGTGATGTTTGGTAACCCGGAGACAACCCCGGGCGGCAACGCGCTTAAATTCGCCTGTTCCGTACGCCTTGATATTCGCCGCCTCGCCCAAATCAAGAAGGGTGAGGACATTGTCGGTAACCGCGTGAAGGCAAAGGTAGTGAAGAACAAGGTTGCTCCGCCATTTAAAGTTGCGGAGTTTGATGTGATGTATGGCACTGGTATTAGTTACGAAAACGACGTCATTATGACCGCCGTAAAATATGGCGTCATCACTCGCTCAGGTGCAACCTATACCTTTGATGGCCAAAAAGTTGCTGTGGGAATTGATAAAACGGTTGAAAAGCTCAAAGAGGATAAGAAATTGCTTAAAGAGATTGAGCAAAAGACTCGAGAAATGATTAAAAATGCCATTGTTTCTCCGGATAGCGATGGAGGGCAGGATACCAGCGAGGCTGATTTGGAAAAAGAGAAATAAGAATCAACACGGGGCGGCCAGTAGGCCGCCCCGCTTGTTTTTTATCGCATTCGCTTCTCCGCCTTTTTGACAATTTTCTTAATCCCCCATTCCAAGATGAAAATGCCGATGAATAAAATCGCGGCAAAGATTTCAATGCGGTGTACGATGCGTTTGAAGCCGATCAGGTGAATCGTGTAACCAAATCCAAAACCGATGATGAGCAGGATAATAGCCCAGATGATCGTTGCATACGTCGTAATTCTGAGGAATTTTTTAAATTCAAAATCGTGCCAGCCGACCAGGAACACAGTTGGTTTGGTCGTAAAGTACATAAATTTATTCAGTACCGCATACCAGTGATAGCGTGCCATTACCTTTTCAAGGATTGCCGAGCCGCCAGCCTTTTCGTAATGCTTGTCGAGCCAGCAGCCGAGTTTGGTTCCTTTAAGATATTTACCGGCGCTGTACCAGAAAATATCACCTGCAATGCCCGCGATGATTACTACCGCCCCTAGGAGTGGCCAGCTGATTAGTCCCTGCCAGGCAAATACGCTCGCAAAGAGCACAGTTCCATCGCCTTCAATAACGACCCCAAGGAAGATGATTGCGTAGGCGATGATCGGGTTTGCGTGGATGAAGAATTCAATGCCAGTTGGGTGCATAAAATAAAAAGTACCGCTTTTACGCGATACTTTCTTGAGTAGAATTATAGCAGATTTTCTTCTTCTGAACTAGCTGGGTCGGGTAGTAGAGGATGTTAGAACTGTTTTTGAGCGTAAAAACGATACAACCATCTATATTCCGGACCTTCGGCAGGTTACTTTGCTTAACAATTGACGCCCTAGTCTTAGGCTGTCAGGAAGCAGTAGAACTATCCTATCCGGCACTAAGGGGAAGCGGAAATTGTTATAACACTGATTTTGTTGATATTATAGAAAGAATAGCATGGACGATCTCGACCTGACTAAGTTTATCAAATACTGCCTTGGATACATCCAGCTAACCCGACAGCGCTCTTTTGCGGTTCAGCAGAAATCAGCAGTTGAGTTTCCCAAAAAGTATTTTGACTTGAAGGGTTTGCTTAATGGCGAGGAGGATGAGGAGTTGGGCGAGACTATCGCCCTTCCGCTTTTTTATGACCTTGACCCGAAAGAAGTTAAAAAAGAAATCAAAGACGAGTACGAAAAGCAAAAGGCGTTCGCGAGTAAAATTGAGGATATCTACAATAAATATCGCAACGACCCTTTCACTAAACAGATCGTTTTCAGTTTTGGTTATTTTGAAATTGAAATCCCTATTGAGCTCGAAGGCGAAGAACTTGAATCGGCTGAGAACGGCAGTGAGCAAGCTGCACTGCCGCTAAAGCAGGCCAAGATTGACCGCTATCCTCTTTTCAGTTTGATCGTGAGAATAGAGAAGGAAGATAAGGGTAAGTATGTTGTTTATTCAGTCGATCAGGATATTCAGGTCAACCTCGGCGTGTTAGCCCCAGTTCTTGGCGAAAACCTTTACTATCAGTTGCTCGAAGATGTAGGTAAAAAAGAAACGGAGGGGTTGTTCGCCTTACCGCTTAAAGATACGAAAATCTTCACTGATGTTTGGCATAAAATTAAAGAGGTGCTGAAACACACTGATGCGAAATTTGACGAGGATTCCTTCAAGCTCGAAGAAATGCGTATTGCGATAGCCCCACGCGCTAACTATTTCTTAGCCGAAGATTTGCAAAAACTCGCGAAGTTAGAAGAAGCTGCAATGAAAGATACTGCTCTCGTCGGTTGGAGTAGCAACGAAGGGATCAGTAGTCAGGGGGCAGTGCCCGAAGAAAAAGATTTATTCTTTCCATTTTTATACGACAAGTACAAACTCAAGGTTCTTTCGGTTATCAATAATAAAGGGGCAATCGTGCAGGGACCGCCGGGTACTGGTAAATCCGAGACTATCGCCAACCTGCTCTGCCACCTAGCCGCGCACGGTAAGCGCGTCCTATTCGTCAGCCAGAAGGCGCAGGCGCTTAAAGTGGTAAAGGACAAGCTTCGCAAGCTAGATGTTAAATATCTGTTCGGCTATATCCCAAATCCTAGCTCCGCGCAGCTTGGCGAAGAAGATGAAGCTGATGGCATTTCGCCGCAACTCGCAGGGCTTTCAGCTCACATTGATTCGCTCGGCTACAAGTTCTATCAACGTAAGGCTGGAATCGCCCAGCACGGCGAGAGCGTCTCTGGCGATACTCTTTCTGTAGCTCATTCGGCGACCTTAAAAGGCAAGTTCAAAAAAGAGTTTAATGACGCCATCGATGTACAGCGTAAGGCTTGGAAGCTGGATCAGGAACTAAAAGCACTGGCCTTATATGATTTACCGATAAGCGACCCTACTGCATTTAACACGCAGTTTAGCGAAGCAAATCGTACTGAGATTAATAAGCTCAAACAGATGATTGGCGGTGCTACTGAGCTTGCTCGGCAGTATGCCAAGAACGAACGAAAGACAGAGTTTGATGGCTTGTTCGGCAAAATAAATCTCCGTGAGAAAAGCTTTGCTGACTGCGTAGGCGCAATCAAAGCCGATGTTGCTCGTTCGGGTTTTGACGGACACACGCAGCTTTTACGCGGCATCAATAACTTCGTTCGCAACACCCGACTTTCATCTGTCCGTACACAATTGCCACGCGAGGTTCGGGACTATATAGATCAGGAACTCAAAAAAGATATTTCACGTAATGACGCCTGCAAGTTTTTTGAAGACCTGCATTGCTATTTTCAACATCACGAAAATTGCATCAACTTAGAGCAGGCGAAAGCAAAGCTGGTGAATACGCTTGCGCTCGTTGGTTTAACCGATAAAGAGTTCGGCGCCATAGATAGCGTTGTCGCTAAAACAGAAGAAGGAGCTGCGGCGGTAAGGGAAAAAGTTTTGAGGACGAAGGTTCTCCGTAAAGAATTGCGCGATATCGGTAAGATCGGACTTAGCCCGAATGATATAGCTGAAAATATAAAGGGTGCTGAAATGGAACGGCGGGAGCGCGTTGCCCTCTACTTGGAAAATATCATCAATAAGGCGCTCTTAACTAAGCTGGCGCAGGGACCGCTTATTCGTCAGATCGTAGCTCGCCTATCAAAATCCTTCGGCAAATCAAAACGTGCCTTTAAGACATTCGACAAGCTCCGCAAAGACCCCGACAACTTCAATGCAGTGATGGAGCTCATTCCAATCTGGATTATGGAGCTTGATGACGCAAGCCGTATCATACCTCTTGCCCCTGCGGCGTTTGATTACGTTATTCTCGACGAGGCTTCACAGTGCAATGTTGCCTATACGCTTCCGGTGATGTTCCGTGCTAAGCAGGCGCTCTTTGTTGGCGACAGCGAGCAAATGCGCGACAGCACGATAATGTTCAAATCTAACCGCTCATTCGACGAGCTGGCTAAGCGATATAGCGTACCCGAAGAAATGCAGATTAAGGCAAGCCAAGCGACCGTCCAGTCAGTATTGGATATCGCCAAAATGCGAGGGTTTCTGTCTGTGCCGCTCCGCTATCACTATCGCTCCCCAAGCGAGCTGATCGGCTTTAGCAACAAGTATTTCTATGAGCCGAAAGACAATGAGCTTATAGCCCTCAATAATACTTATCTGACCTATAAAGACACTAACCGCGTGATGTTGATTCACGAGGTTAAATCGGATGGTTCAAGCGAGATTTCAGACAACGCGAATGTCGCCGAAGCGGAAGAGATTCTCAAGCTCTTTAAGGAGTTGCGCGAGGATGACCGCACGGCAAAAAAGTCAGTTGGTATTTTGACTTTCTTTAACGCACAAGCTGATCTGCTGCGTCAAGTTTTTGAATCGGCTGGCTACAAAGAGGATGAGAATAATTTCAAAATCAGCATCATCGAAGGGATCCAGGGCGACGAGAAGGATATCGTCATCTACTCATTCGTTATCCGCAGTCCGGCACAAAAGAAACGTTATCTTCCCCTTACCGGCGAAGGTGGAGATATTCGTGGCGACATCAATCGCGGCAGGGTGAACGTTGCTTTTTCACGCGCCAAGCTACAGGTGCATTGTTTTATCAGTATGCCAGTTAGCGAAATACCTGAAGGAATTTGGATTAAAAAGTATCTTGAGTATGTTGATAAGCACGGCGAGATAGATTTCTATGCAACCGAACTACGTCCGTTTGATTCGTATTTTGAGGAAGAGTTCTATTCAGTCTTGAAGGCAGGGCTGAAAAAGGATTATCAAATCAGAAACCAAGTTGAGAGCTGCGGCTTTAAGCTGGATTTCGTTGTTGCCAATACGCGGACCGGAAAGCAGATTGCGATTGAGTGTGATGGACCAACTCATTTTGAAAACGAGTTAGATCAGGAATACGGCATCTATGTTGAAGATGACGAGGAGCGCCAGCGTGTCTTGGAGTCGGCCGGCTGGACGTTCTATCGTGTGAAATATGTTGATTGGCTGAATGAATCATTTGATCGCAAATCTATTGTGAGGCAGGTCGCTAAACTTTTAGAGAGCTAATTAGCTATGGAAAAGCTCTCAAGTAATTCAGTTTCCTTGGCTGGTGAGTTTGCTGTTCTATCAGAGTTGGCATTGCGCGATGTAAACGCAAATATGACTCTTGGAAATACGAAAAATGTTGATATTTTGGTTTCAAATCCTAGAACGAAAAAGATGTATCGTCTTGAAGTAAAAACGAGCCACGGAAGCGCCCGGAGCAAGCCCTCGAACTCAAAACTATTTGGTCTTGCTATGTATTGGATGATGGGTGAAAAGCACGAAAAAATTGAAGATGAGAACTTGCTCTACTGTTTTGTGCATATTGACTCAGCAAAGGATGGCACGAAATATAGATTTTTTATTGTTCCAAACAAGGTGGTAGCTGAGTATGTTTCCGCAGAGCACAAGCATTGGAGGGCGCGCGGTACGGACAAGGGCAATCCGAATGCTATGCGCACATTTAGGATTGGCGTGAAGAATGAGCACTATCCTATTCCAACACCAATTGCAGATGACTACGAAAACAATTGGTCATTCTGCGAGTAATAGATACAAAAATACTTAATGGTCTCATTGTCGGTTTTTAGATCAATTACTTTAAATAGGGACTTGAGGAGTAAGTTGGTACTGACCCGTAAAACCATCACACTTAGAAAATAATCAGTCACAATCACTGAGCCTTGATCTTTATACCCCCTAGGGGTATATTTAGGTTATGACTTCTTCAAAACAAAAGTTGGTTCGCCGCCTTAAGATCGTTGAGGGGCAGGTTCGCGGTCTACAGGAAATGATTGCGAAGGGCACTTACTGTATTGATGTAGTTACTCAAACATCAGCCGTTAAGCAGGCTCTTTCTGGTATTGAGGATGCCTTGATCGAAGCACATCTTGATTCCTGTGTCGCCGACCACATGAAAGAGGGGCAAGCAGGCACTAAAATCAGAAATGAAATCCTTAAGGTGTATCGCTTAAAGCGAAAGTGATATGCCACGGAAAAATTTATTAATAGTATTAGCAGCATTAACTTTCCTAGCGCATTCGCTCGAGGAATACTTCACAAACTTTCATAACGTTGACGGTTCGGTTATCTGGTCTGCTAAATTGCTCGGTATTTCTAATCTCGCGCTTTGGTTAATTGTGCAGGCTGTAGTTTATATCCTGCTTATTCATTTTTGGAAAACGACAGGGACGCCGAGCAAAATCTTTGGTTGGATTATCTTTGTAATTTTCATTTTTGAATTAAGTCATCCCATTCATGCCCTTTTAGCCAGCGGATATGTACCCGGATTGATTACATCATTAGTGTTTCCGATAGTCGCATATTACTGGTATAAGCTTTTACGTTCATTAACTTAAGTTGCTGTTTTCAAAGTGCAGTACTATACTAAAAACATGAAACAGGCTCTAACAATCTTAGCCCTAACCGCCTTCATTGCAATCGCGGTTTTTGGCTTTGCGGCTATGGGCAATCACGCTATGGGCGGCGGCCACAATGATTGTATCGCGACCGTGGGTCAGGCGGCTCTGTGCCCGCACGAAGGGCCCTTCGCCATGACTGAAATGCACGCTCAATTTTTCCAGCGGATGACAAGCGCCGCCTCACTATTCTTCTTAACTCTTGCTATCGCCTGGATCTTTGTTGAATCACTTGACCTTAAACGCCTTGGCGCAGTTTTCAAATCGCGTTTACTTGTTATACGCAGGCATTTTCTTGAGATAGCATACGCGCTTCATTTGCATTCCTTGTTTTCTTGGCTCTCACTGCGCCAGCGCGGTGATGCCGTCTTTGCCTAAGCCATGAACGTCTAAGCGATAGTTCGCTTTGTTCATGGCGTTAAACCGTCCCAAACGGTTTTTGATTTTTCGGAGAAACAAATCTAACTAACATCATGAACAAAACAATTACTATTACATTACTCATAGTTGTTGCACTACTCGGGGTCATGTTCCTGGGCCAGCGTAACGCTGCCCAGACTCCGACACCAGCGCAAGCCAACGCGAAAAGTTCCTTAACAGCTTCTGAGCTGTTGTACGATTTCGGCACCATCTCCATGGCGAACGGAAACGTGAGCCACAGCTTTAACGTTACCAATCCAACCACACAAGACATTACCGTTGAAGACCTAACCACTTCCTGTATGTGTACCTCGGCGTACATAGTAAACGGTAGTGAGAAACAGGGACCATTCGGAATGCCTGGCATGGGCTACGTGCCAAAAGCAAATATGCTCATCAAAGCCGGCGAGACTCGGCAGATTGATGTTGTCTATGATCCGAATGCACATGGTCCGGCTGGCGTTGGCACAATTGATCGCTTTGTCTACTTAGCTTCAAAAAATGCCGGCACCTTACAGCTCGAGATAAAAGCAGTAGTCACCCCATAATCGTATGAAGCGATTACTTATTACTCTTAGCATTGTCGTCATTGCGATCATCGGGATCACACTCCTCAAGCAAAGCGGTGGAGTTGGCTCGTTCCTGTGGGATATCAGCAATAAAGGTGCGTGGCTTCTACCGCTCGTGCTGGTAGCCGCCTTGCTGGACAGCGTGCACCCCTGCTCTTTCTCGATCCTACTTATCACGATCGCGTTCCTGTTCGGTATGCAAATGACGCGGAAAAGAATTCTGCAAATTGGTGGCACGTATATCGCTGGCATCTTCAGCGCGTACTTACTCATCGGCCTAGGCATCTTAAAGACGCTTAACTTCTTTAACGTGCCGCACTTCATGGGCAAGCTCGGCGCGGTAATGCTGCTGATCTTCGGCCTGATTAACATTTTGGGAGAGCTGTTCCCGAATTTCCCAATCAAACTGAAGTTGCCGTCAGCCGCGCACGGTAAGATGGCAAACCTCATGGAGAAGGCTTCGATTCCTGCGGCGTTCGGACTAGGTATCTTGGTCGGCATCTGCCAGTTCCCGTGCATGGGAGGCCCCTACCTGATGGTTATCGGGCTCCTGCATGACAAGATGACCTACTTCAGCGGGTTTGGTTACCTGACGCTTTATAACTTCATTCTGATCATTCCGCTGGCAGTTGTCCTGTGGATTGCGGCAAACAAATTGATCGTGGATAAAATGCAGGCATGGAAAAAAGAAAATACGAAAGGCGTTAAATTCTGGGCAGGCCTCATCATGGTCGTACTCGGGGCGATAATCTTCTTCCTCTAATATGCGATTACGCATTTGTCTGATCTGCGTACTTGTTTCAGCGACCTGGATAGGATTACTGATCGCGAGAGGCCTTGGCTATCCAGTGGACCTCTCACTCATCGCCATGCTTATGGGCGGCTCGGTCGTCGGCATTACTTACACGCTAAGTAAGCGGCTTGATGAAGGGCGTGTTATGCCTTGGAAACTGACCGCAATTCCGATTGGATTCCTGATCGTATATACCGCACTCTACGAACAGTGGCTCATCACCAGTACTGCCGCAGTTGTTGTGGTAGCGCTCGCATTCTATTTCTTCCGCAAAAATTCTAGCGTACCGGCGCGCGCAGTCGACGCGGCCGAGCTAGAGAAAAAAATGAAGGAGTGCTGCTAAAGATATGAAAATATCAACGATTGTAATAACTGTAGCAGTACTAGCATTCGTCGTCTTCGGTACGTTGCGGTACACGCCAGGCACGCAGCGGCCAGTGGCTGATCAGATAGTAAACAGTTCAGCGCCTGAATCAATATCTCTACCGATTAACTGGGGTGATAAGGGCATACAAATGCAAAAGCTCGGCGTGATTGATCGCGAAGCATTTGATGCCGTCTATAGCGAGCGCGGCGGCATGTCAGCAGATGCCCGCCAGATGCTGGACGCCCCGATGGACAGCCAGATTGTCATGACTCAAGAAAATGCCAATGAAATGCTTAATGTGTTCTGGGCATTCGGGCTGGCAAATAAAAACCAAATCTTAGAAAAGGGCCCGATGATGGATCCGCGCTACAACGACGCAGGCGGATTTGCTTCAACCGGCGGCTGGTCGCTCGCAGTCGGCGATCCGATGAGCCACTACAGCATGCACCAGATGATTACTCTGACTCCGCAGCAGCAATTACTCGTAGAAGGAGTTAGCAAAAATATCTACCGGCCTTGCTGCAACAACTCAACCTACTTCCCGGACTGCAATCACGGTATGGCAATGCTCGGCTTACTCGAACTCATGGCAGCGCAAAATGTCAGCGAGCAGGAAATGTACAAAACGGCTTTAGCGGTCAACCGTCTCTGGTTCCCGGATCAGTACGAAATTATCGGCCAGTATTTGGGAAAACAGAATAAATCGTGGGCTAACGCAGATCCGAAAGAAATTCTGTCAGCGGCGTATTCCAGCGGTAGCGGATACGCAAAGGTCGTGGCTGCATTGCAGCCAAAAACCGGAGGAGGCAGTGGAGGCTCGTGCGGAGTATAATTAATCTTAATTAATCAAAACTATGATCAACATAAAGCATCTTCTGAAAGTTGCGTCGGCTTGGACCAGTATTGTCTATGTGATCTGTTTCGTGGGCGTAGCTATGTTCGGCAGTATCCGCCCAGGGTTCATGATGTACGCGCTGCATATGAATGTTGGGACGGTTGATAATGTCCTGACAATCGGTACGTTTATCTCCGGCTTAGTCATCTGGAATATCGTTGGCTTGCTGGCGGTCTGGCTGTTTGCTGCGCTGTTCAACGGAATTAAAAAATAACCATGAACAGCACTACTGCCTTATACATTCTGGTCGGCCTGTGCATTGCTACGCACATCTGGATGATGTTGAGGGGCCACAAACATCATGCTGAACCTGCCAGCGATAAAAAGTCGGGCGAGAATCCTCATAGCGGCTGTCATTAACCACCCATGGAACACAATGTAAAAACATATACCTGCCCGATGCACCCCGAGGTGGTCAGTGATACCCCCGGGATGTGTCCGGAATGTGGCATGGCACTTGTACCGGCTGGAGACAAAAAAACAAAAGCGCATCACAATGACGCTCATGCCTGTTGCGCAGACAACGTAGAAAAGGCGCTCAATGCGCGCCCTAAACAAACTGCGCCCCAAAATCATGATAAGCATGAAGGTCACAAGACCAATGACTTCTTAGTTAAATTTTGGGTTAGCTTGGCGCTCACAATCCCGATTGTCTGGCTACATCTGAATAACGGCAATGCGTACATTTCGCTTGCTCTTGCCTCCGTCATCTTCTGGTATTGCGGCTGGATATTTCTTGCCAGCGCATGGCGTGAACTGCGCGGCAAAGCTCCAGGAATGATGACGCTCATTGCGATCGCTGTTATCGCTGCCTATAGCTACAGTGTCGGGTCAGTACTGCTTGGTGGAGCTGAAACGCTCTTCTGGGAGCTCTCAACGCTCATCACGATCATGCTTCTCGGTCATTATCTGGAGATGCGAGCGGTTAAGGGTGCGCAGGGGGCATTACGTGAGCTTTCAAAGTTACTACCCGATACTGCCGAAGTTATTAGAGATGGTAAGCAGGAGATGATCCCACTTGATCAGCTCAAGGTTAATGACATGGTATTCGTTCGCCCTGGCGGGCGCGTCCCGGCAGATGGTCTGGTTGAAAAGGGTGAGTCGCATATTGATGAGTCAATGATGACCGGCGAATCAAAACCAGTCGCCAAAAAAACGGGTGACCAAGTTGTTGCTGGCACGATTAACGGTGACGGATCGTTGACTATCCGAGTAACTAAAATCGGTAAAGATACATTTCTTTCCGGAGTAATGCGGCTAGTAGCACAGGCCCAGGCTTCAAAGAGTAGAGTCCAGCTGCTTGCTGATCGGGCAGCATTCTATCTAACGATCATTGCCGTCATCGTTGGCCTAGTTACGCTTGTTGCGTGGGTTGTAGTGGCTAAAGACTGGACTATGGCGATTGAACGGCTGGTAGCCGTATTAGTCATTGCCTGTCCGCACGCACTTGGCTTGGCCGTGCCCCTTATCGCCTCAATCTCGACCACAAAGGCAGCGCGTAGCGGCTTTCTCGTACGTGAGCGTCGCGTACTGGAGGCGGCACGCACCGTTGATATAGTTGTCTTTGATAAAACTGGCACCCTTACAACAGGGACGTACGGTGTTACAACCCTCCAAACAATAGGAAATATAACGCCAAATGAAGTATTGGCTCTTGCTGCCAGCGTAGACAGCCACTCCGAACATTTTATCGCTAAAGCCATAGTCAATGAGGCGAAGAAACGAAACGTGGCACTGCAATCGGTCGGCGACTTCAAACGAATCGCTGGTAAAGGCGTAAGCGGCAAGGTGCAGGACAAGACAGTTATGGTTGGTGGCGAAGCTATATTAGCAGAAGCCGGAACATCACTCGCAAAGGAACACATACAGGCGACTAAAACCGCAGCTGCCGGCGGCAAGACACTTGTGTATGTCATTGCTAATGGTTCGGTAATTGGCTACATCGCGCTGACTGACATTATCCGCGAAGAGTCGAAAGAAGCGATTACCACTCTTAAATCTTTCGGCGTCAGCACGGTAATGATTACCGGCGACTCTGAAGAAGTTGCGCAGTGGGTCTCAAACGAGCTCGGACTGGATCGCACCTTTGCCCGCGTACTTCCGGATCAAAAAGCTGCGAAAATAAAAGAATTACAAGCAGAAGGTAAAAAAGTGGCAATGGTTGGCGACGGCATTAATGATGCTCCGGCGCTTACGCAGGCCGATGTTGGCATTGCGATTGGCGCAGGTACGAATGTAGCCATAGAGTCAGCTGGGATCATTTTGGTGAAAAACGATCCGCGTGATATTGTTCGGATTATCAAGCTCTCGCGACGTACGTACACCAAGATGATTCAGAATCTCTGGTGGGCGGCTGGCTACAACATCGTAGCGATGCCGCTGGCGGCTGGTGTGTTGGCCGGCTATGGAATCATATTGCAGCCAGCGATTGCGGCGCTCCTAATGTCAGTATCGACAGTAATTGTGGCGGCAAACGCAATGCTATTGCGTAAAGAAGTAATCTAAAAAATAATTAACTATATGAACAAGCAAAATGTATTGCATGCTCTCGGCGGTGTAGTTGTCGGGCTTCTGATTATGACTCTATTTTTCCCAAACGGATGGGGCGCTTCACGTAATGCCCAAACGACTATGATGCAGGGTCAGTTAGGGACCCAATGCGGCCCTACCGGCTGCTCCGTAAGTCAAAATGGTGGTACTCAAACCGGCACGATGAGCGTCGGTATGATGGGTAATAACATGATGAGCGGTAGCTCTGCGATGGGCAGCGGCGCAACGATGATGGGTGCGGCTGATATTGATAAGGCGTTCATTGAGGAAATGATCCCGCACCACCAGGCCGCTGTTATGATGGCAACCATGCTTAAAGCTCGAACAGCTCGACCGGAGATGAAAAAACTTGCTGACGACATCATCACGGCCCAAACTAAAGAAATCGAAATGATGCAGGGCTGGTACAAGACCTGGTATCCAGCCAAATAACCTATTGATCAGAACAACCCTCCGTAAATTCTACAGAGGGTTGTTTAATTTGGTGAGTGTTTATAATTGCCGGAGCATATCAAGCTGTATTAGCTAAATAAGACCAACCCTTTAGGCTAGATGAACACGAATTTTCTTTTCTCGTATTTTTGAGGCTTCGGCGAGTCCATTCGCTATATCTTCCAAATGGAGGCGTATCATTTCATTCGGAATATGCATCGTATCGTAACCTAGCTTGTTGGAGTAATAACCCCGC
Organism: uncultured Candidatus Saccharibacteria bacterium; assembly: GCA_964641225.1. Lineage (GTDB taxonomy): Bacteria > Patescibacteriota > Minisyncoccia > UBA6257 > 1-14-0-10-44-23 > JAHFLF01. Next base: position 14,529 of record CAZXKC010000003.1, on the reverse strand, counting down.
GCAAGATCTGCAACGATCTGTTTCGGATTAGTGAGATGGTGGATGCCATCTACCTCAACGTTGAGCTTAGCCTTTGGGAGAGCCAAATCTACGTGCTTATATCCGTCATTTAATTCGATATAAACTTTTATCCCTCTTTTTTCAAGCTCCTTTTTCAAATCAGCGGCTTCTCTTGTGGGCTCCTTGAAACCATTATGGATGAGATGAAGCATAATTTACGGCGCTTTAATTTAGATTCAAACTAGCACGAGTTTAAGTGAATTAGAAGCTTACTGTATCTGCACAGCCCAGTTGCCATCAGCCTCTACGTTCAGTAGATAAATACCACTAGATATATACTCTGCTTTTGATCCGCTATATGCGCCGATTTCGTTCACCAGGCTCTCTACCGAATTCCCGTTTTTATCAAGCAGATGCACGATAAAATTACTAGATCCGTCATGCGTAAAAGCGAACATATGGAGTCCAGAAGACAAAGAGAAGAAGGCGGTAGCTTCCGGTCCCCTGCCGCTTAAATTTGCGCTCGAGGGAGCACTCGTAGTTCGTGGTTGAGTTATAGTAATTGTCCAAGGCCCGTCGGAGTCAACATTCAGGAGATAGCTTCCTTGAACGGATATCTTTACGGCTTGTGAGCCCGAAAAACTGCCGATTACATTCGCAAGACCTTCCACTGTATTCCCGCTGCTATTCAAAAGATGCACGATGAAATTGCTCTGGCCGCTATTCTGCATTGTGAAGACAGACAATCCTTGCTGTAAGGTGAATTGCTGAGTGGCTTGTTGACCGCTTCCCGAGAGGGTTATCGGTACTGGGGGCGCACTTTGAACATTTACCGTTACACTTACATTTGGCGTGGACACACCATCTACACCCGTGCAGAAAAGTGTGTAGGTCTGTTTAGTAGTTAGATTATCTGTGTTTTGACTGCCAGATCCCCCTGTCCATCCCGAAGGCGATACGTTACAGAACGTTGTATTTGTCGAGCTCCAACTTATAGTTGCTGGTGTATTGTACGGAATGGTGATTGATCCCGTCGATCCATTCGCCTTAATACTGCTTGTTGATTTTTGCGGTGGAGGCGGCGTTTGAGTAACGGTCTTTACTGGTTGAACAGGCGTAGGCGTTGTTGCAGCCTGCTTTATTGGAGCTGACGCTGAGGGCTCAAGTTTCACGCGATAAATATCGTTGGTTCCAGTCTTGCCTGATTCTAAGAAGTAGCTCGTCGAGCTCACTGGAACTTCATAGACGACAAAACCTTGCCTGGGAATGCTCGGTGCCAATACGGCTACATCAAGATAATTGTCGATATTTCCGATTGTTTTATCGTAGTTAGCGTATTGCCTCCCCTGGCCATCAACAAGCGGTATATCATTTGGATAGTAAATATTGGAATTAGTTAAATTAGTGACTTCAAGCTTAATAACCACGAACTTAGCGCCCGGGTTAGGGGCAACCGAAGTTCCAAAGGTGCCCTTTATAGCATTCTGTTCTTTCACATCTAGGACTTTGAATTGCAAAGTCGCCAATACAACATCGTCGCCCATTGCCTTATCGATGAACGAGCCAGCTTGTGATTGTTGAGGAAGAGCTGCGGTGCTACTGGCGGGTGATCGTGAAGGCGCAGCGACTCCAATGAGAATGAAAAATAGAACTGCCGCGCCGCCGAAGATCATACCTACGCGCTTGCGCGATGGCATTTTTATCCGTGATGGTTTTATGAGTCCGATGATGAGACCAATCAACGAGAGAATAAGTAAGAGGAAAAAGAATGTTTGCATATTTTTGTGTTGGGTTATTTTGTCGATTACAAAAATGCTCCCCACGTAGAGGAGCTTTTTACCGACCAAAAAGCCCATCGCGTAGGTAGCAGCTTGCGCCACTCATACCAGTTTCCCGGTATGGCCAGTTAGACGACCCCACGTGATGGGTTCTTTATGTCTAACTGGACTTTTGGCCATGCCGGCGTTTCCACCGGTTTAGGCGCACATATTAAGTTGTTGGGTTTATGTTAACTCCAATAACGACTCTTATCAACACCTAGCTCTTAATTGCGTAATGGCAAAAAGGGGCGTAGATTATGTGTAATTACGATTACTATTACGATTGCTATGACCGCAGAAGAAAAGTTCAATAAAGCCATTCAATGGGTATTAAATGAGCTTCAGGCTGAAATGCTTGTTTCCGGGCCCGATCCTCTTCGGTTTACCTTTGTTCAAGGAGAGGATGCTCCCCTAGAGCGCGAACAGAAACGCGTTGTTCGTTGGCTTATTAATCTCGGTGCAGTTGAGCACATCGCGGACATACAACCAGAAACTTCTTTGTTCACGTTCAATCCATTCGTGAGAGTGCCCCCGATAGGTTATAAGATAAAAATCAACGTGTCTGTATTTACTGCCTTGGCAAAAATTTATGAGGGCGATTTGCGCAATAAATCAGCCGGCGATTTTCTGAAAGAGGCTGAGGTGCTCGCAAAAGCAAAACCTCTCAAGAGGAATGTAGCCGTCAAACCAAAAACAGACAATCGTCCTTTTTTAAACGAAGAAGAACGGACTATAATTTTTTTAGGTAAAAAATCAGAAATACCTGTAGGAAACCAGTGGGTTTTATGTCAGGCGCTTTTTAAAAAGCCTGCTGGAGTCTGGGTGGAAGAGGCTGACGTTGTTGATCATTTTAATCGGGATAGTAAGCAGGCATTTTACGATGCGCAACGATTGCTAAATACCAGGATAGAAAAGGATTTGGGCATAAAGGATTTTATTGAATATCAAGGGGCTACGGCACGAATAAATCCGAAAACAATTGAAAAACTGAGTCATTCAGAAAAATAGCATTTTCTGACTCCCGAATGACTCAAACGAAGCTAGGTACGCTCAGGGCGTGCCTTTTTCGTTTCCGGAAAATGCACCTATTACCAACTAATTAATACAAATTACTATGGTCAAAAGGGTCGAAATAGAGAATTACAGCATAACAGATTTGGGTTGCGCCGCTGCGCTCGTAAGCGCGGGCTTTGAGTTAGTGGGCCTCAATAAGCAAGATCCGCACAAAGTGCGGTTCGTTTTTTATTCCCGAAAAGGGATCGAAAAAACGGCCAACGAATATTTTGTGGATCAGCTAGAAGTGAAGGCGCGGAAGTTTTTCGACAACGTCCGGATGTTAAAAAATCTCCTCCACCGTTAGGACAGTAAAAATAAATTAATAAAAAAATGAGTTACAAGAATAAGTTCCTCATCAATGAGGAAATGGTACAAGACGAAGCAGAAACGTGTATCGGCCGAAGTCTTACTAAGAATGAGAATAATCAAGTATTTGATGCGATCCAAGAAGACTGGATGTGCTTTATTCAGGATAAGATCCACCAAGTCGTTGATTTCAACGAGATGCTCGAGCGGAATAAGGGCGCAGAAAAAGAACCTGTCCATTTCGATGTTTACCATCGGAATAAGAATGCCTACCGGATGGAGTTCGTGTTAGCGGGGTCGTTTAAGAACGAGGCTGATGCTCGGCAATACGCAAATTACGACTTTATTACCGAGTTCGACGAATGGCAGATTTTCCGCATTGATGATGGCGAGAAGAAGGAAGTTTGGTCAATCAATGTTAACCGCACCCATTCATTTTAGTGGGTCATAATGCTTTCCGATGACCAAATCAAAAGTTTTCAAGCGCTTTACCTAAAAAATTTTGGTAAAGAAATCAGCCGCGAAGAAGCCTACGAGAAAGGCGTGAAGCTCCTGCGGCTGATGCAGCTTATTTATCGCCCGATGACCCAGGCGGAATTTGATTTGGTCCAGGAGCGCCGTAAGCAGACTGGCCAAACCGATGCCTAATTATAATGTCCATCTAATAAAGGCGAAGAGAAGCTATTCGATCAGCGAAATAGCTTCTCTTCTGCAGGTAGATAGAAAGACTTGTCATCGTTGGTTAAAAGACGGGGGTCTAAAAGTTATTGAAAAAGGGGTAAACCCTTTGTTAGTGATGGGGGTAGACCTGATCTGCTTTATCAAAGAAAAAAAGGCGAAAAGGGCGAAAAGTCTAAGTAAAGATGAATTTTTTTGTATGAAGTGCCATAAGGCCGTTAAAGCAAGATCAGGGAGCGAAAAAATAACCAAGACTGGCAAAATGATTGGGAGGGCGCATCTGGAGCAGCTAAACAAAATCGGAATTTGCGAGGTCTGCGGTACGCGGCTCAACAGATTTCTAAGGGTATCCCAACCAGATTGATAGGTTATTCGCTTCTACCCGTAAATGTCCCACTTAACATCATTAATCGATCAAAAGTAAAAATATGGTTTCAGTAGCCTACAAAAACGAACTAATTAAGAGACGATTTTTTGAATATCTTAAAAATTCAAAAGGATTTTCGGAAAGCACTAGCGAATGCTACGAGCAAGCAATTTGGGTCTGGGAAGATTTCACTCGCAAGGCCGATTTCGTTAATTTCAACAAAACGCTGGCCGAGGGGTTCAAGGATTGGCTGCGGGCAAAGCATAAAGATAAATCTGAAACGAAAGTCAGCCTTTCTTATTGCTATGACGTACTGCGATTTTTGAAGGTATTTTTTGGCTGGCTATCCAAGCAGTCTGGTTACAAGTCGAAAATCAATCAAACGGCGATCGACTACCTGAATTTATCGAAAGCTGAAGTCAGAATTGCTACGCAGTCTAAAAGTGTCAAATTTCCGAGCATCGAAGAGGTCAGGACTGTAATCGAGCATATCAAGGGCGTCTCCGAGATTGAGATGAGAGACAGGGCCCTGTTATCGTTAATCTTTTTAACTGGCGCAAGAATTTCTGCCGTTATCACTCTTCCTATGAGAAGTTTTGATAGGGAGCAATTAACAATCGACCAAGATCCAAGTTTGGGTGTCGCAACAAAATTTTCCAAGAGGATCGTTTCTGCCTTGATCCCCTTCTCTTATAAAGAACCACTGAATTATTTTATTCAATGGTTCAATTATTTGGAGAAGCAAAAAGGGTTCAAGCCGAATGATCCAATTTTTCCGGCGACCAAGAGAGAGAATGGGAAAGAAAATCTAAGCTATTATAGCACCGGCGAAGTTGATCCGATTTTCTGGAAGAGCTCTTCACCTTCACGAAAAATTTTTGAAAAAAGATTTGAGCAGGCTGGGGTTCAGTATTATCATCCGCACACTTTGAGGCATTTATTGGTGAAAGAGATATCCAAACTACCCCTAACGGAGGAGCAGAAAAAAGCTATAAGTCAAAGTCTGGGGCATGAAAATGTCGGTACAACCTTCGGCTCGTATGGCTATGGAAAGATTGAAGAAAATAGGCAGGTGGAAATTATAAGGAATATCGATTTTGACGGAAAAAATAAGGAGGTTAAATACCTTTTGGGCAAAGAGGATCTAGAGCAGTTCTTAAAAAATGTTCAAGGAAGGAAGACCGGCGAAGCCTAGACTTACTAACTATTCCCTTTTGATATGATCAGCAAAAAGCGGTATAATGACTTCGGACACAATTGCATTCTTTGCGAGTTTTTGCATACAAAGAGGGATAACTCCGTCTACAAAAGCTCGCAAGAGTAATTGTGTCCAGCGGGGTTGTCCCTCTTTGCACAAAAAAAGTATGAAGTCAGAACCAACAGAAAAACTTAAATTCTTCCTCTACCCTCGCAAGTCATCGGAAAGCGAGGACCGGCAGGTTCAGTCTATCGAAGATCAAATCAACAACTTGAAAAAGCTGGCTAATTCCCTTGGCCTGGAAATTGTTGATATTCTCCCAGAGGCAAAGTCTGCGAAGAAGCCTGATGCTCGCCCCGTATTCACGAGTATGCTTGAGCGCATTGAGAGGGGCGAGGCGAACGGCATTTTGTGCTGGAGCATTAATCGACTTTCTCGCAATCCAGTTGATAGCGGAACGCTGAGTTGGATGCTCCAGCAGGGCGCACTGAAATGCATCCAAACAATGGATCGGGAATTTTTACCCGATGACAACGTGCTGCTTTTCAATGTCGAAAGTGGGATGGCAAACCAATTTATTATTGATTTGCGGAAAAACAGTATGCGCGGAATGGTCGGTAAGGCTGAGCGCGGTTGGTATCCATCACGTGCACCACTTGGATACTTGAACGATAAGCTGGAGCATACGATTTACGAAGATACTGAACGTTTTCATCTGGTCCGTAAAATGTGGGATTTAATGCTCACCGGAAATTATACGCCAACGCAGATACGGAAAATCGCAAGTAAGGATTGGGGTTTGCGTATGCCGAGAACAAAGCGTACCGGAGGCGGTGAGATTGGGAGCAGTACAATTTACAAAATGTTTACTAATGTTTTCTATACCGGAGTAAATTTTGAGTGGTGTGGCAAAATCTGGGATAACGGTAAGCACAAGGCGATGATCAGTCTTGAGGAGTATGATCGTGTGCAGGTCATTCTTGGACGCAAAGGCAAGCCGCGCTCCAAGACGCACGATTTTGCCTTTACCGGCATTATGCTCTGTGCAACTTGCGGCTCGATGTATACCGCAAGTGAGAAAAATAAAATTATCAAAAAAACAGGTAAGCTTAAAAATTTCACTTATTACCACTGCACTCGAAGAAAAAAAGGCAGCGACTGCCACAGTGAGCCAATGACCCTAAAAGAAGTTGAGGATCAGATTGAAGTTGAGTTGGAGCTTCACACCATACTTCCCGATTTCCAAAAGTGGGCTCTTGAAATACTCAATAAAAACAATGATAAAGAGATTGAGACGCGGACAAAAATTTATGAGACCCAGCACAATTCTTTAGTTGAAACACAGAAGGAGCTCGATAACCTTACACGGATGCGCTATCGGGAACTCATTGATGACGAAGCTTTTATCAAAGAGCGTGACGTATTGAAGGGTAAGATCGCCAAACTCAAAAGCAATCTGCGGCAAACTGAGAGCCGGGCTGAGAAGTGGTTGGAGCTCACCGAAAAAACTTTTAATTTTGCGACGTATGCCCGCAAAGAGTTCATTACGGGCGGGCTAGATAAGAAACGCGAGATCTTTGTGGCACTTGGTCAGAAATTTTCAGTAAAAGACAAAGAAGTGAGGATTGATGCGAACGAATGGCTCGTTCCGATAAAAAACCAGTATCCGGCACTAAAGGCAGAATATGAACGGTTGGAACTGGACAAAACCTTGACCATTCCAATGCGGAAGGCCGCTTTCGCGCAACTTATTGCATCTTGGGGTGCCTAGAGGGAATCGAACCCTCGATATCACTGCCACAGAGTGAAGTTTTACCACTAAACTATAGGCACCATCAGTTTTTTACGCTCATCTTCATGGTGATGGATGAGGTAGTGGCAATTGTGGCATAACCAGGTTAAGTTTTCAACTCTGTTGTTTCTATGATTATGATCCAAGTGATGCACGGCCAAAATTCTTTTATCCGTAGTTCGACATAGCTGGCATATTTCTTGCTGTTTAGATTTTTTAAGAATATCCCTGTAATGGCGCTCTCCCCCGTCTTTCCAATTCGGATGGTTCTCGCCAATATATACCATTGAGTTGCGCCAGCGCGTTTGGCAAGATTTTGTGCAAAAATATTTTTTACTTTTAGAATGCGCTAAAGCAGCAGGCATTTTATATACCTCTTTTTTACAAACGTAGCATTCTACTATCTTACCGAAGCGCCGCCGATCTTTTCCGTTGCATTGCTGAGAGCAATACTTACCCCATCCTCTTGCGACATGATTAGGTCTGACGTAAAAAGCTTTATAGCATACTTTGCAATTTGCCTTGGCCATAGTATTAATTTTAATGTAAATTTTCCGTTTGGTAAAGAAGCGCTCTGTGGAATAGGTTCCACAGAATATTACTAATAATTTGCCTAGTTGTCCTATTTTCTATATAATTCTTTTCACGCCGCGGTAGCTCAATGGTAGAGCATTTCCCTGAAGAGGAAGTGGTTGTCAGTTCGATTCTGACCCGCGGCACTTTTATTCAAAAACATCAGCTCATCACGGCTGATTTTTTGATCTGTATTCGTGCTCATTGACACTCGATGTGAAAAATTTCTAACTTAAACATTTTTTTAGTTATCCACTCTTGCTACCTCCTCAGACGTGGGAGTACAATTGGAGGCACTCATCAGGAATTTTTGATGAGTAGAAATCGTGAATCGGCGCGAAAATATGTCCACACTATTTTCTGCGTAGGACGTATCAAATTTTAAATAATCATACTCCCCAGCATGATGAAGCGGAATGTGGCACACGCCAAAACGGCCACCAAAAAAACTGCTGTTCTTTCGCAGGCGGCGATCGACAGAAAGGTCAACGAATCTTTTTCAGAAAATGCGCTTAAGATGATGAAGAAGCGTTATCTTGCAAAGCGCGCTGATGGTACGCAAGAAACGCCTGCAGAGCTCTATCACCGTGTTGCGCACGGTCTTGCCGAGATTGAACGGACAAAATACGGTAAAAGTCCGGCTGATGCAGCTAAGATAGAAGCGGATTTCTTCTCTATTATGTCTAACAAGGAGCATACGCCTGCCGGGCGCACGCTCACCAACGTTGGTAACGGCACGCCGATCATCGCTAACTGTATCGTACTTCCTGTCCACGACACGCTTGATGAAATTTTCCAGACCCTAAAAGAGGCGGCGCTTCTACAGCAGGCCGGCAGCGGTCTCGGATTCTCTTTTGGCAGGCTTCGTCCGGCTGGTCAGCCGACAAAGCGTACCAATGGTATGTCCTCGGGTCCGATTGAGTTTTTGAAAATCTACAACACCGCTTTCGGCATCATCAAGCAGCAGGGTCGTCACGGCGCCAACATGGCAATCATGCCGATTCATCACCCAGATATTCTTGATTTCATTCACTGCAAAAAGCAGGAGGGCGATATCCGTAACTTTAATATCTCCGTCGGTATCACCGACGAGTTTATGAAGGCGGTCACTGAAAAGCCAAATGAATTATGGATGGCAACCTGGAACGGCAAGAAGATGAAGCCGCACCGCGTGCTTCGCTCCCCTAACGGAGCCGTAACCGGCGCAGAGGAGGTTGATATCACGGCCAAGCAGTTGTTTGATGAGCTCGTTGAAGGAGCCTGGCGCAACGGTGAACCGGGCGTTGTTAATCTCGACGCTGCAAATCGGACCAACCCGCTTCCTCAGCTCGGTGATATTGATTCAACAAATCCGTGCGGCGAACAATTCCTGCATCACTACGACGTCTGCAACCTAGGATCCATCAACCTTTCGGCCTTTGTAAAGAATGGCAAGTTTGACTGGACCCGTCTCAAGTTTGTTACCCGTACCGCTGTACGTTTACACGACAACGTTATTGATTTATACGCTCACCCGGTTCAAAAAGTGACCGATCGTGCGCAGGGCACGCGCCGTATTGGTCTGGGCATCATGGGTTTTGCCGACATGCTCTACAAGTTGGGCGTGCAATACAATTCCGAAGAGGGTCGCGCACTTGGCGAAAAAGTGATGAGCTTTATCAACGTAGAGGCTCACAAGATGAGCGGTATTCTTGCGAAAGAAAAAGGAACCTTCGAGCTTTGGAAAGAATCAGTCTGGGGTAAAAAAGGTATTAAACACCGCAACGCTGCCCTGACCACTGTTGCTCCGACTGGCTCAATCTCGATGTTTACCGACTGCTCAAGTGGCATCGAACCAAACTTTGCGCTGTTCTTTACTAAGCAAGATAAAGACGGTCTTCAGTATAAATATCTCAACCCGGTATTTGAGCAGGCGCTTAAAGATCGCAAGATCGATATTAGCGGCATCATGGACGAGCTTATAAAAACCGGCTCAATCCAAAATCTTTCCAGTCTTCCGCAAGATTTGCGCGACACCTTTGTCGTCTCAATGGATATTTCAGCCGAGGATCACATCAAGATGCAGGCTGCATTCCAGAAGCACGTCGACAACTCGATTAGTAAGACAATCAACTTCCCTAACCGCGCCACGCGCGAAGAGGTTGCCGCCGGATATGTACTTGCTTGGAAATTGAAGTGCAAAGGTATGACCTTCTACCGTGATGGTAGCCGCGATGTACAGGTGCTCAACATCGGCGATGCTTCAAAGATTAAATCAACGACTGATGCAATTGGTTCTGACGCACATCCAACCAGTGTTCCGGCACAGATCGAAAAACCACTTAATCTTTCAATCGATGCCGGCAAGCTTTCACCGCGCGCTCGTCCAGACGTTGTTTCTGGTAAGACATATCGAGTAAAGACGGGGTACGGTGTGCTCTTTGTGACGGTCAACGATGATGAGCATGGCGCGCCGATTGAAGTGTTTGCAACGCTTGGTAAGAGCGGCGGATTCTTCCAGGAACAGTCAGAGGCCCTCTGTCGCCTGATTTCAACGGCATTTCGAAGCCATATTAAAGTAGAAGAAATTATTAAGCAGATGAAGGGTATTCGCGGTCCAATGCCGGTAATGACCAACCGCGGCACTATTCTCTCGCTCCCAGACGCTATCGCTCAGATTCTTGAAGAACACGTGACCAATGGTACAAAGGCTATTTCCGAAAGCGCCAGTGCTATCGCCGAGATGGTAACCGCATCTCCGGCGCCAGCTCAAAAGTCTCAGAATGAGACATCTGCTAAGAAACCTGCGCTTGCTGATTACGGTATGATGCCAGGCTGTCCGGATTGTGGAGGAAGTTTAACGCTGAAGGAGGGGTGTATGTCGTGCGGTAGTTGTGGCTTCTCGAGGTGCGGGTAATTGCTTCTGCGGTAGGGCTAAGCCGCTAAGGCGGCCGCCCGAACGTCGTACTCGACGTTTTAGGGCAAAATCAAAAATCCTGGGGAGGAAAAATAGAGAACAACACAAAACCGCCGATAGGCGGTTTTGTGTTACGCGGCCAGCTTGCTCGCCTTAGGTGGGATGGCGCGCCCGAGTCGTTTGCGGTATCCTAGAGCCCATGGAGTTCGCCAACTATTTCTATATGGTGTTTCTGACGGTCGCCTTCTGCGTAGTGTATGCCGGTCTGCTTTTTTTCTTTCCGTATTTTTTCGAGAAACGAAAGGTTGTTCTTAGTCGCCGTTCAATCATCTCGCTCGTCTGGATTGCCGGCCTGAGCCTGCTGGCATATTTCGTTAGTTACAATATCTCCGATCAGCAGCTGGGTAACCGTATCTTGCATGCGTTTGGTGGTGGATTCTTAGCCTTACTTACGAGTTTTTTCGCCGCGCGCGACAGCAAGGTGCAGATTACTAAGTTTCAATTTTTTGTTATGAGTCTGCTGCTGGTTACCAGTCTTGGAGTGGCTAATGAGCTGGCTGAATTTGTGATGCAAACAGTAACCGGCACGATGTTTACCGACAGTCTTATCGATACCTGGCTCGATCTAACCAGTAATACGGTTGGCTTATTGCTTGCCAGTGCCATCGGTATTCCCCTACTGCACGCAAAGAAAAGGCAGGTGGTTGAACCGACCGTCGCAGCCGCGGAAAGTGTCTCTTAAATCAAAAACCGCCCTTTCGGGCGGTTTTCTAATACCTCTATAGTCCTCTATCTAGTACCTCTAGTTTACCCCCTTCTTATTCTTAGCAATTCGGACTTTTTTCTCCTTCTTCGGTGCTGCAGCAACTGCTGCGCGGCGCTGTTTGAACTTTTCTACCTTACCAGCGGTGTCGATTAGCTTCTCTTTACCGGTAAAGAACGGGTGGCAGTTTGAGCAGATTTCAACTTCAATCTTCTCAACTGTTGAGCCAATAACGAATTTCTTACCACAACCACAGATTGCCTGTGCCTGCGGGAAGTATGTTGGGTGGATATCCTGTTTCATATGTTTGATTAGTATACGGATTTTTAAAATAAGGTCAACCGGGCAGTAGAAATGCGAGTGCGCGAAGCGCGGGGTTCATATGCTCGCATTTTCACTGCCCGGCAAATCCCCTTAAAAACTCCTCACCCCCGCCCAAACAGCAACGTAGGGTGGGGGTGACTGCGGTTGCCCGCGTCGGGCGAGAGCTAGCCCGAGACTCGCCAAGCTGCAGGGGCCGCCTTGTCGTCGATCGCGAAGTCCCTGTGGAAGGAGCCGTTGATGCCCCTCGCCCACTCCAGGAAGTCGTCGGTCTGCGCTCGCGTGGCCCTCGGCAGCGAGGTGTCATCTTGGCGCAGGGCAGGATCTGTCGGCGCGGCGTCTGCGAAGGTCGTGCTCTGAGACATCTGTCCTCCAGTCTTCTGGCCGTCGCTCCGACACGGAGCGATTTCAAAAATAATATACGCTTTTCTAAAAATTTGTCAATCCCGTTAGATTTCTTTCTAAGCACGATATCAGTTATAATCTATGAATTATTAATCTTAATTATTATTTTTATGAAAGCACTCATGTGCACCTGTTCGTCAAAGTGGGCTGAATACGCACCGCTCATCTTGCGTGTTGTAATCGGCGTCACCTTCCTGCTCCACGGTTGGCAGAAAATTAACGGTATGGGTCTTGATGGCGTCACCGCCTTCTTTACCTCAGTTGGTATTCCGGCCGCCGGCTTTTTTGCCTTTATCGTTATGTGGCTTGAATTCTTGGGCGGTATCGCGCTCATCATTGGTTTGGGTACACACTGGTTTAGCAAATTGCTTGCTATTGATATGCTGGTTGCGCTCTTTACTGTGCACATCAGCAAGGGCTTCTTTGTAAGCTCTGGCGGATACGAGCTCGTATTGATTTTGTTTGCAGGACTTGTTTCTTTGATGATTACCGGCGCCGGTCGCTACTCGCTTGATGCCAAGTGGCACACGAAGGCCTAGTAGATTACGCGTCATAGGTTCCAACACAAAACCCGCCATCTGGCGGGTTTTGTGTTGGATGCGGAATAAATATATCATATATGATATAAATGTAGGCGGTAATTTTGAATTATAGAGATATTAACAGGTTAAATAAAATAAATTATATCATATATGATATATTGTAACTGAAGCCGAGATTGTTCGTCTTCATACTTATCCCGAAAGGAGGCCGTCGTGCAGAACACTGCAGAGATTGTGTTGGCGCCCTCCTTTCTGAGGATGGCGTGTTTGAAACTGGAGTTTGACGTTGAGGCGTTTGCAGGGGCGCCTCTTGCGAAGAAGCGTCTGCGCCTACTCGATAGCATCCGCGCAGTTCTGGAGCAGATCAGCAGCGAGCCGCTCGATACGGTCGTGGCCAATCAGCTCTATCGCTACCTGATCTGTCTGCGCGGTAAGTTGACCGACGTGCAGCTGCGAGAGGCCTTTCGCCTCGCGCTCAGACACGTGGAGCGCTTCCGAAGCGTCGAATCTCCCGCCCTACCTATCAGCGCCTGATCCCGGTGCCGCGCATGCGCGGCACCGGAGAAAGGATTTTAATAATCAGTTTTAGTATTGCATTTTGATTTTTTCCCAGATTGTGCCTATACTGCTTTTGCGCATGGATTGTCTGTGTGCAGGAAGGAGGCTCGCCTACATGGATAACAGAGATATTGAAGAAGTGATCTGCGGCCGCATCGAGACTCTGCTGGCGGAGGTCAAGGCGAAGAAGGGCTTTGATGCGACCGGTGCAACCCGAGCCATCGAAGAGCTCTGCGTTGCACTGCCGCATTCCAGAATGCAGCGCTTCGTGAGTGCCAAGCGCCTCATGTCGTTCGTGTCCTCTGTTCACGAGGAGTCTCTGCGGAATCTCCTTACCGACACGGCCGCGCGGCTGGGCAGGCCGCGCTACGAGTAGCGTCAGGCCGGGCCCCGTGCATGCACGGGGCCCGGGCCAGGATTTTAATAATTGATTTTTCATTTCAATACGAGTAGGTTAATGAGGTTCACGCAGAACGGAGGAGATCGATGGCAGAACGCACTATCTGGTATAAGGTCCTCCTTGGACGGCTCAGTGCAGCCGCCGAGAAAGAACGCGGGCCTGGTACATTCATGGGCACTTTGGCTTACTCTGAGGTTGTCGATTGCCTGACGTATTTCGACCGTGCGATTCTGGCGCCCGAAGAAGCAGGAGAGATCCGTGACCGACTTATGGAACTGAGCTCTCGGACACATGGTTCTACTTCGCGCATGTTCAGGAGAGCTGCCGACAACCTGTCGAAGGAGTTCTCGCTCGTCTAGCGGTTTGCCTGAGCCGCAAGGGCCGGGCGCGCGACAGAATCGTCGCGCGCCCGGAGCACCTCTTGACTTCTTTTTACCTTCGACTATACTGTGACGACATCTCAGCGTGCCGTCTTGTCCGCCTCGGGCGGAAGTATCTAACGGTGCAGCGAACCAGCGAAACACCCGCGAAGTTCGACAATTGAAAAAAGAACAGACCGCAGTAGCAGAGCAAAGCACGCTACACGGCACGTCAGTGCATCCGTCCCGCTTCCCTGCCTCTTCAAAGCCAGGAAATCGAGACGGGTGTATTATTTTCACTCTAAAAAGTGGAGTAGTTCACCTGTTCTCACGTACTTTGAAAAAATATTCTTGTATCGAAAGACTCAAGAACGTATACGTTCTATATACGACATATAGAACAAGAATTGAAATAAATGATAGAGACAATAGAAGATAGAAATGATTAGGAATCATGCAACTGCTACATCTTCGGATGTAGTAATCACAATAATT
>CAZXKC010000002.1:0-128795 GCA_964641225.1 uncultured Candidatus Saccharibacteria bacterium | reverse complement strand
CTTTTAATCCGCTGATGATGGTTCGATTCCATCTGGGGGCACAACTGGACATTCTTATTAAATGATGATATCGTTGCAACTACAACGGGAATGAGTAGTGACTTTGGCGCGTGCCAAGTCCTCAACCGGAACAAGGAGGTATCAGATGAGCCGCCAAAAAAAGCATTGGGCGGTACATCAATGGTATTGCCCCAACGAATCCTGTCAGCACAACACGGCGCTGATAGCGCAACGAGTTGCAATCTCGCACCAAGAGACTGCAAAAATAGGCGCGCAGTATCCGACGTGCAGACTATGCCATACGCTACTGATCTGCGTGGCCTGCCCGTGTCGGCAATGCCAAGGCAAGACGGCTTCTACTGAAGAGGTGCGAGAAGATCTAACCGCATTTGGCAATCTCGATGATCTACGCAGAGAAATTGCCACGCGCGCCGCACAGATACAAAAAATGCAGCCATAACCCCGAACTTCGCCCTGAAGTTCGGGGCGTCGTTTTTCAATGTAAATCCTCGCCAAACTCTTCAAGCATTTTCTTCAGCTTCCCGCTGACTTTTTTCGGAGCCTTTACGTCGAATTCAATATAGAGATCTCCGTGCGCACGCGAACCAAAACGCGGCATACCTTTACTATCAACACGCAGGCGCTGGGAAAAATTAAAACCTCCCGGAATCTCAACTAAGGTTGTTCCGCCGGAAATAACAGGAACCTCAATCTTGTTACCGACTAAAATATCAACCACACCGATTTCACGCCTCATATACAGATCATTTCCCTCGCGACGAAATACCTTGTGTGGCGCAACGCGAATTTGAACATATAGATCACCGCTTGATGCGCCGCGCTCGCCGGCCTCGCCCGCACCGGCAACTTTAATTAACTGACCATCAGAAACTCCGGGCACAATATCAATTTGCAATACACGCGTAGCCTGAACTCTACCGATTCCTTTACATGTTGCGCACATTTTATTTGGAATCTGTCCTCTACCGGCGCATGTTGCACACGCCCGTGTCTGAGCAAACGTCCCAAACACAGTTCGACGCTGCTCGCGAATCTCGCCAGAACCCTTACATGTAGCACACTCTTTTACACCGGCTGATTTCTCATATCCTAAACCGTTACAGCCTGCGCACGGATCAAATGTTTTAAATTTTAATTCCTTACGCGTGCCCGTAAACGCCTCTTCAAGCGTTATCTCCTGCGCTATTTGTAAATCGCTGCCGCCGGCATCTCGTGAACGTCCGCGACCGCGCTGCCGGCCGCCGCCAAAAAATGTTTCGAAAATATCGCCAACGTCGCCGAGATCTTCAAAATTAATTCCGCTCGCATCAAACCCAAAACCGCCTTGACCAAATCCGCCAAAGCCTGCACCCGGACCCCCTGCTCCTCCGCCATTAAAGTTTTTACCAAACTGGTCATATTGCGCTCGCTTATTTTTATCAGAAAGCACCTGATACGCCTCGTTGATTTCTTTAAACTTTTTTTCATCACCGCCGGCTTTGTCGGGATGATGCTGATGAGCCAACTTGCGATATGCCTTTTTAATTTCCTCATCGCCGGCAGTTTTACCGACGCCAAGAAGTTCGTAGTAATCCATAGGACTATGATACTAATATACTAATGAATACGAATGCAACCCATGAGAACACATAACTACTCTATCTATTAGTATTGCGTTTACTTAATGACCAGCACCTCTTTAGGACGAGATTCGCTTGCAATAGTAATAACGCTTGTCGAAAGTAAGAGTATATACACAATATACGCAATAATCAGCAGTGGAATCTTAAGCAGAAAGAGTGCGCTGCGGAGTGAGAAGGCGCCGATCAAAAGCAACGCGAGGGCAACTGGCCAGCCAAGACCAATTGAATTAATTTTTGCTATACCAGCCTGCAGTACTCCATACGTGTAAGCACCGACAGATTCATGGTCAGACACCGGCACGCCAAATTTATCACCAATCTGCGCAATAATATTCTGAGTCGTGAATTGTGATGCTGCGCCCTGTTGCGCCTGCGTGAGCATCGCAAATTCTGGCTGCGTTGAAAGTTGCTTTCTGACATACTGACTGACTGCATCATACATCGGAGTCTCGGCTGTAACCGGAACTCCAAATCCATAACTCAAGGGAGTTTCTACGCCCCGGAAAAATAATTCATAGGTCGGCTGACTGATACCTCCGACTGATTGGTAGAGGGCAATTACAAAGATAGTAATAAATAAGGTAATGCCGGTAAAAAATGAGCTATCAAATTTATACGCATAGTGTAAAAACGAAAATTTGAGCGACTGATCAATCCAATTGCGCGCGGAAAAATACCCGTGCACAACGCTGACGATAAAACACAATATCGCAACGATAAACCAAGGATTAATATCCGCATAAAACGAATACAACATCGAAAGCGACTGAACGCTGATGAGCACCACGTTCCAAAAACGGCTCACAATGAGCAGAGACTGCATGATCATCACCAGCGCAATGGTTACGCCCGCTGCAGCGACGAGTCCAACTGCGTGCACCTGTGGGGCGTCTAAAAATCCCTGCGCACTGATACTAAACCATAGCGCTGCAGCAACTCCGAGAATGGCAAAAATACCGGCATAGACAAAGTCATGATCAACGCCAGATTTTGCAATTGGCGCCTCGATCGTTTTTGTTTTCTCTACACTACTATCCGGTAGACCGCGCATCCGAAGCAGAGGGTTTTCCATCTCGTAAGTATAACATTGCGGGCCGTCGTTCTGCGCGAGTACGCGTAACGCGGCATGCGCCATGATGTTTTCATTGACCCACACGCTGTTTGCTCAGGGAAACATCATGAGTAAAACAAACCGGGCGCCGCTACTGCGGCGCCCGGAAAACCATTCGTACTATTTCGGCTGCTCTGCCTGCGACTGATCACCACTCGGCTGTTGCGGCTCAGCGCCTGCTTGCCCGCCTCCGGCGGGGCTGCCCCCTGCTCCCTGCATCGCCGGACCCATCTTCTGCATCTCAGCCGAAAGCGCATCAACCTCTTTTTTAATACCCTCAGTCGTGCCGCTCTCTTTGGCAACCTTTAAATCAGCGATTCGCTTCGTAATCGACTCCTTTAAATCACCCGGCACCTTGTCGCCCGCATCCTTAAGGGCCTTCTCTGCGGTATACATCAGCTGCTCAGCCATATTGCGCGCCTCGGCCAAATCTTTTTTCTTTTTATCCTCTTCTCGATTTGCCTCAGCATCGCGTTTTAACTTTTCAATTTCATCTTTTGAAAGCGCCGTTGACGCCTCAATCTTGACCGACTGGCTTTTACCTGACGCTTTATCTTTTGCGCTTACCGAAACAATGCCGTTGGCATCAATATCAAATGAAACCTCAACCTGCGGCATACCGCGCGGCGACGGCGGAATTCCGTCGAGAATAAATCGAGCCAGCGTCTTGTTATCTGCGGCCATTTCACGCTCACCTTGGAGCACATGAATCTCTACCGAGGTCTGATTGTCGGCTGCGGTTGAAAATACCTGGCTCTTGGTTGTCGGCACGGTCGTGTTTTTTTCGATCAACTTCGTCGAGACACCACCGAGCGTTTCAATACCGAGCGACAGCGGCGTAACGTCGAGCAAGAGCACGTCTTTAACATCACCCTGCAAAATTCCAGCCTGCACTGCGGCGCCGGCGGCAACCACCTCGTCCGGGTTGATACCGAGGTGCGGCTCTTTACCAAAGAACTTCTTAACCGCCTCCTGCATCGCGGGCATACGGGTCTGACCGCCTACGAGAATCACCTCGTTGATATCGGCAACCTTAAAACCAGAGTCGTTCAAAACTTTCTCAACAATTTTGATTGAAAGCTTAATCTCCTCACCCACAAGCTCCTCGAGCTTGGCGCGTGTCATCTTCATGAGCAAGTGTCTCGGACCACTCGCGTCAGAGGTGATGTACGGAATATTAATTTCAGTCTCAATGGACGTTGAAAGTTCGTGCTTTGCACGCTCGGCGGCCTCTTTCAATCGCTGCACGGCAAGCGCATCTTTACTGATATCAATACCATCCTGTTTTTTGTATTCTACAGCCAGATACTCCTGAATTTTTTTATCAAAGTCATCACCACCAAGGTGTGTATCGCCCCCTGTTGCCTTTACCTCGACGACGTCGTCACCTACTTCAAGGACCGAGACGTCAAACGTTCCGCCTCCGAAATCGTAGACAACAATCTTTTCATTTTTCTTTTTGTTAAACCCATAGGCAAGCGCAGCCGCCGTCGGCTCGTTGATGATTCGCTTGACGGTCAAACCGGCAATTTCACCGGCATTCTTGGTTGCCTGACGCTGACTGTCGTCAAAGTATGCAGGCACAGTAATCACGGCTTCAGTTACCGGCTCACCAAGACGCGCCTCGGCATCGGCTTTAAGCTTGCCAAGCACCATTGCTGAAACCTCCTCTGGCTTATACCACTTGTCGCCCATTTTAACCTCAACGCCACCGCTTTCTGACGCCTTGATCTCGTACGGTAACCATTTTGCATCACGGGCAACTTCCGGGTCAGAAAATTTGCGGCCGATTAAACGCTTAACTGAAAAAATAGTGTTTTTAGGATTGGTCACCGACTGACGCTTAGCCAACAGGCCAACGACACGCTCGTTTGTTTTTGAAACGGCTACAATAGAAGGCGTTGTGCGGTTACCCTCTGCATTTTCTAAAATTTTCGGCGCTCCTCCCTCCATTACAGCGACCGCCGAGTTTGTTGTTCCAAGATCGATACCAATAATTTTTGCCATATATGTTTAACGATTAATTACAAACTATAGACTATAAACCAGAGTGGTTCCTGATCTTTGTTTAAAGTTTCGAGTTTGAAGTTTATAATTTTATTATTTCGCTAACTTTACCTTTGCTGCACGTATTACCTGTCCATTCATTTTATATCCGGCCACTAACTCCTCAAGAATTTTCCCTGAAAGATCCTGGGCGTCGGGAGGCGCGTCTACTTCCATCATTGCCTCGTGCACCATCGGATTGAATACATCACCACGCGCTACTTGAATTTTTTCCACACCAGAACGCTTAAAGGTTTCAAGAAATTGACTTTGAATAAGTGCGAGACCCTGACAGGCCGGATCATCTTTCTTCAAAGTCGCCAGAGCAAAGCCAACGCTATCAAGCGCCGGCAACAAATCTTTTACCATGCGCGCGGTCGCGTAGCCTACTGCTTCATCGAATCGTTTTGCCTCATCCTTTTTATAGTTTACAAAATCCGCCTGGGCGCGCTTCCAGCCGTTTAAATATTCGTCGCGCTTCGCCTCCGCTTCTTGTAACTTCGCCGCAAACTCATTCGCGGCGTCAGGCTGGGCCTGCTTGTTTTGATCGTCGCTCATAGTTTTAGTGCTTCTATTTTAGTTTAGTTTTCGCGCCTGTCAATATGATTTGACAAATATATTAAAAATGCTATTATAGACGGCATTGGTTCGGGGGTGTACCCCGACTAGGCAATGCCTCCGAAACCAAGGAAAGAGAGGTTCCGATGCTGCACCCGCAGTTTCCCCAGCCGTGCTACGAGCTGACCGACGAGTTGTTCGAGAAACTGAAGGCGAACTACTGCGAACACAAGGGCGGAACGATGACGTTCGCGCGAGTGCTGGAGGCACACTTCGGTCTCCCCGAGAACACCTGCCTGATGGCCCCGCACCTCGTCCTCTCTGGGCGGCGCCGCTGGGACGATCTCGGCGAGTGGGTCCTGGGCGAACTGATCCTGCTGCTCCCCGGCATCGTCTTCTTTCGCCCGCAGGGCGAATGGGGCTACGGTCCGGACGCAGCGGGCTTCGTCTCCCGTGCCAAGCTCGGAGATGCGAACGGCATGCTGTTCTGCGCGCACGGCAGTCGGATGTTCCTCGACTTCGCCTGCACCAGCTTCTACTTCTGGGACAGCATCCAGGTCCCGCCGGAGCAGAAGCACCAGTTCCCCAACGAGGTCAGCTTCACCCGCGATCGCGACTACAGCGACTCGGTGCTGCTGACGCGAGTTCGCTCCCTCGAGCTCAATCGCATCCTCAAGGAGTGGCTCCCGGAACCCGTCCTCGCTTCGACCGTCTGATCGCACTCCGCCCCGCCCGTCGTCCCGCACGATGTGTGCGGGGCGATTGGTTTTTATAGTATACTTACAATATTCGTTTTAGGTTTTCACTATAACCTATCACCTAAAACCTATAACCTTTCCAATGCGCTCCCTCAAAGGAAAAAATGTTACCTGGTACGACATCATAAAGCCGAGCGATGAAGATATCGACAAAATTGCCGACCTTCATAAGCTGCACCCGATCATTTTAGACGAACTCTCGCATCAGAGCAGCAGAACGCGCATTGAGCATTACGACGACTTCATTTTTATTGTCTATCACTTCCCTGAATACGATCAAGCGGCAAAAACAAGCCGCCGTAGCGAGGTTGATATCATCATTACGAAAAATAAAATAATCACTGTTCACTACGAACAGATCAAGCAACTCGACGCACTCTTTGAGTTTTTAGCAAAAGATACGAAAGAACGCATGGCGGTTCTTTCCGGTGATTCACTGCTGGGTACCTATCATATTTTTGAACGCGCGATTGCTTTCTCACTGCGGCAACTTCGCCATATAGAAGAACGTGTCACCAAGATCGCTGCGGAGATATTTAGCGGTAACGAAGAAAAAATGTTGCGCGAAATATCACTGATTAAGCGCGATATCATCGAATACCGGCTCATCACCCACTCTCAGGAACATTTTTTTGCAACGCTTCATGAGATCGGCCAGAAACTCTGGGGTAAAAGGAGTGCCGTATACACAAATGATTTAATTAACGACAACCAGCCCGTGCACCGTAATTTAGAAAATTATTATCAAACGATCGAGTCGCTTGAAAAAACCAATTCACAATTACTTGACGCACAGACAAACCGGATCATCAAAAAATTCACCGTTCTCGCATTTCTTTTTTCAATTCCCTTCTACTTCGTATTTTTCTCAGAATTCGAATATGTACATGCGCTCGTCGCCGGTACACCAGCACGCTTCTGGACCTGTTTTATTTTCGTACACGCAGTTGTCATAAGTCTTTGGTTTGTTTTCAAGAAACGGAAAATTATTTAGTTTGACAATAAAAACTACAAACGCTAACCTGAAACCAATGCTTATCATGCATACACAACTTTGCTGCTGCGCCCGGACATACTGTCGCGGGGCAATTTTCTGTTGTTAATTTCTATCAGTATTTAGAAATCACAAGAGCCCCGCACACGCGGGGCTCTTTAGTTATTAATTTAAAAATATATGACCGATAAAAAGATTGAACCGAAAATCTATATCTTGCACGAAAATAACGATTGGGTCGTCCCCTTGCGCGAAGCACTAGATAGCTCTAGAGCTCCTTACGAAGAATGGTTTCTGAGTGAAGGAATCATAGACTTATCTAGCGTTCCTCCAGAAGGCGTTTTCTATAACCGTATGTCGGCAAGTAGTCATAGGCGCGGGCACAGGTGGGGTCCGGAATACACCACAGGCATTCTTGCGTGGCTCAGGCGCCATAACCGCAGGATAGTAAACGGTCCGGACGCGGTCCGTCTTGAAATCAATAAAATGATCCAATATTCGGAGTTGGAAAAACATGGTATTAGAATTCCAAAAACGGTAGCGGCAATTGGTAAAGACAATATCATGAGAGCTGCGCAAAAATTTGGCGATCAGCCCTTAATCTTGAAACATAATCGTGGAGGAAAAGGTTTCGGCGTTTCATTGCTCAAAAATTCTGAAGCACTAAGAAGTCACGTTGAAAGTCCGCGATTCGAAGAGCCAATTGATGGTATTACTCTTCTGCAGGAATACATCGAATCGCCACAGCCGCTGATAACGCGAGTGGAATTTGTCGGCGGAAAATTGATGTACGCCGTTGAGGTCGATACATCGGAAGGATTTAATTTATGCCCTGCAGATTCATGCCAGGTCGGTAGCACCTTCTGCCCAACAACTGATGACAAAAAGCATAAATTTACAATCAATAAAAATTTTAACCACCCCATTACTAATGAGTACGCAAAACTTCTCAAAGCAAATGATATTGAAATCGCAGGAATCGAATTCATTGTCGATAAACGCGGGTATTTATTTACCTACGATATAAATACGAACACAAATTATAATTCTGGCGCTGAAGAAAGAGCATCTATTAAAGAAGGCGGGATGATGAACATCGCAAAGTTTTTGATTGAGGAGCTAAATCGGGTAAAAACACCCGAAGAAAGGAGATAGCATGAAACAGATAGTCATTGACTACTGCGGATGCTGAGCGCCCGGGGCGGCGGACAAAGTCCGCCGCCCCGCAAACCCACTCCCCTGTTCGGAAATCAAAATAAACATTAAACTACTAATGATATGAAAATCTTCGACACTCTCTCCGGCGAGAAGAAGGAGCTCGTGCAGCCTAAAAAATTCGGCTTAATCAAAAGGCCGATCAACATGTTTGTCTGCGGACCGACGGTCTACGACTATCCGCACATTGGTAATGCGCGCACATTTGTGATGTTCGACATCATCGTGAGCTATTTGCGTAGCCGCGGATTTAACATTTTTTATCTACAAAATATCACTGATGTTGATGACAAAATTATTCAGCGCGCAATTGACGAAAAAACAACCTGGGATGCCGTTGCAAAACGCTTTGAAGACATTTTTTACGATTACAACAAAAAGCTTGGCATCACGAGCGTAGACAAGTTCGCAAAATCAACTGATTTTATTCCGCAAATCATTGCGCAGGTAAAAACATTGATTAAAAAAGGTAATGCCTACAAAATTGAGGGTGACGGTTGGTATTTTGACCTGAAAACATTTCCGGAATACGGAAAACTCAGCCGCCGGACGATGGAACAGGCTGAAACAAGTGCTGAAAATGGTACGAGTCGCGTTGATAACAGCGACAAAAAACGAAATGCCGGCGACTTCTGCTTGTGGAAATTTTCAAAAGAAAACGAGCCAAAATGGCCAAGCGCTGATTTGGGCGAGGGCCGCCCGGGCTGGCACATTGAAGACACGGCAACCACAGAACACTTTTTTGGTCCGCAATATGATATTCACGGCGGCGCCCTAGATCTCAAATTCCCCCACCACGAAGCCGAACTCACGCAACAAGAGGCGGCCTCCGGTAAAAAACCGTTTGTGAACGTGTGGATGCACGCCGGCTTTTTAACAATCAATGGACAAAAGATGAGTAAGAGTCTTGGAAACTTTATGACCGTGGATGATTTGCTCCAAAAATCATCTGCTGATGCCTTCCGCATGATGTTGCTCATGCATCACTACCGCCAACCGCTGGACTACACTGAGAACCTTGTACACTCTGCAGAAAAGCACGTCGCCGACTTAAATGGCTTAATCGCACGACTAGCGCTCGTAAAAAACGGCAGCAAAAAAATAAATCTTACGGAATTCAAAAACCGTTTTGATGTGGCAATGGATGATGACCTGAACACGCCTGCGGCACTAGGTGTTTTGTTTGAACTTTTCGGCGCGACAAATTCTGCGCTCTGGCAGCTTGCTCCAGAGCATGCTCTAGAGCTTAGTACGTATATCATTTCAGTATTTAACACCTTTGGAATCACACTTGCCGCTCCAAAAATTCCTGAAAATGTTGTAAAGCTGGCGAATGACCGCGAGTTATCCCGCGTTAATAAACAGTTTGCTCAGTCGGACGCCTTGCGCAAAGAAATAGAAAGCTTAGGATATGTGGTAGAAGACACACCGGCCGGACCTTTGGCCCTACCGAAAAGTTGATAGGTGCTAGTAGATAGGGATACGTTTTCCTTTTTCACTATAACCCAGAACCTAGCCACTATAACCTATTCCCATGGCTTCAAAACTACCTCCACAAAATCTCGAGGCTGAAGAATCAGTGCTCGGCGCACTGATGATCGACCACGCTGCGATTATCCGCGTTGCCGACATTCTTAAAGTTGAGGATTTTTATAAACCGGTTCATGCAGCAATTTATGCTGCGTTTCTTAAATTATTTGAAAAGCGCCAACCGATCGATATTTTGACGGTTACGAATTCACTCAAAGAATCTGGACAACTCGAGAGCATGGGCGGCGCGACATTCTTAACGAGCTTAACCGAAAAAGTTCCGACGGCAAGCCACATCGAGCACTACGCAAAATTAGTTAAAGAAAAGAAAATCCTGCGCGAGCTGATTAATACCTCTGCGGATATTAGCGAGGGAGCTTTTTCATCTCCTGAAGATATCGCTGTACTGCTTGATCAAATTGAGAGCAAAATCTTTTCTATTTCGCAGGGTTCGGTCAGTCAAAAGTTTTTCCAAATTAAAGATGAATTAAAAGCGGCATTTGAACGTATCGAGCGGCTGCACCAGGGCGACGGGGCGATGCGCGGCGTGCCAAGTGGATTTACTGGCTTAGATAACTTACTATCGGGCTTTCAAAAATCAGACCTCATCATTATCGGCGCGCGACCGTCCGTCGGTAAGACCTCGCTCGTGTTAAACATGCTTGCCCACGCCGGCATCAAAGAAAATTTACCGGTTGGCATCTTCAGCATTGAAATGAGTCGCGAACAGGTCATCGACCGTATTATCGCTGGCGAGGCCGGTGTCGCCCTCTGGAAATTACGTACCGGTAAATTGCGCGATGAAAACGACTTCTCTCTGATTCAACACGCGATGGATACTATTTCGCGCGCGCCAATCTTCGTCGACGACACGCCAAGCCCAAGTATTTTGCAGATGCGCGCGATGGCCCGCAGACTTCAGTCAGAACATGGTCTTGCCATGATCGTCGTCGATTACCTGCAGCTCATTCAACCACACACCAAGAGCGATAACGTCGTCAGCCAGGTCACGGAAATCAGTCGTGGGCTCAAAGGGCTCGCTCGTGAACTCAATGTACCCGTAATCGCCCTTTCACAGCTCTCGCGTGGCGTTGAAAGTCGTGACAGCGGCGTCCCCCGCCTCTCCGACCTTCGTGACTCTGGTTCTATCGAACAAGACGCCGACGTGGTTATCTTCATTCACCGCAAAGACCGCAACAAAGTGGGCCTTGATCCTGCCGACGAGAATATGGCCGAGCTCATCGTCGCCAAACACCGCAACGGCCCGCTTGGCACAGTCCAAGTCCGCTTTGATCCGGATACGACAACCTTCCGTAACATAGACACGAGACATTCTGGATAATGACTGACTATAAAATAATTTTCGGAATTATATCTGCCATCCTTGGCGTAGTCGGCTATTTTCCCTATGTATCAGATATTTACAAAGGCAACACAAAGCCCCACGCTTTTACATGGTTAATCTGGGCAGCCCTTGCAGGAATATCACTTTCAGCGCAAATCGTTGAGAAAGGCGGCGCTGGGACGTGGCTGCTGGCAATCACAGGTAGCATATCTATACTTATTTTTATTCTGTCTCTCTTTAAAGGCGTGAAGGAGTTTGTTTTATTTGATTGGCTCTGCTTATCGGGAGCCGCAATAGCCATTGCGCTCTGGGCATTAAGCGGCAAACCGTTAATTGCAGTTATTCTTGTTGTCATTATAGATATCTTTGCGGTACTGCCTCTTTTACGGCACAGCTATCTCAAGCCATACGAAGAAACACCAGCAATGTTTGCCATTTACTTTTTTGCCTGTATTTTCTCACTTCTCGCATTAAACACTGTAAATTTAACAACGGTTTTATATATAGCTTATTGCGTTTTAATGAATGCCGCAGTGGCAATATTATTGTGGTATAGACGATCCGTAATAGGTAAATCGGAAAATAAGCTGTAACATTAAACTATCCCAATGGTGCCGGAAACGATCAAAAAACTTGCGGCTCTGCTTTCTCAGCTTCCCTCACTCGGACCACGGCAGGCTACGCGCTTAGCGTTTCATATTGCCGGGATGCCTGCGGTTGAGGCGCAGGAACTGGCAAAAACAATTGCTGAGATGGCAATTCTAAAACGCTGCACGCAGTGTTTTAGAATTGATACGCTCGAATCAGGAAAGTGCACGATCTGTACCAACCCGCGCCGCGATCAAACAATCGTTGCGATCGTTGAAAAAGAAACTGATGTGCTTACGATTGAAAAAACAAAAGCCTTCAAGGGCCGCTACCTCGTACTCGGCGATCTACCCAAAGATGGCATTTTAACTGCGGATCACAAACGCCGACTTGCAGTGTTAAAAGATAGTACGTTACTTAAGGAGGTTATCATCGGCTTTTCGCCAACAACCTATGGCGACCTCAACGCCGAAGTAGTCGCCGGACAGCTCAAAGGAGTTTCTGAAAAAATCACCCGCCTCGCCCGCGGTATTCCGACAGGTGGAGAAATTGAATTCGCGGATGAAGACACGCTAAGCGCTGCACTAAAGAATCGAAACTAAAATAGAGAGAGACCCGCCTTGCGACGAGCCTCTCCTTGAGAGACCGTCAGACGGGTCTTGACTTGAGCTAGTGCGGACCGGGACACCAACAACTGCCATCAAACACTTGATGCGCGGCGCGAATTGTTTCCTGTACACGCCAGGGACGGAGCATGGTGATGACTCCGAGCGAAACGCTATCGGCTCCCGCATCCTTGAGGCGGTAGACATCACTTGGCGACAGGATGCCGCCTCCAGCGTTGATGTGTTTGAGGACGCCGACGCTGCGCGCATGACGCACCCAACGTTCTACTAGAGGGAGAAGCGGTTTTCCGGAAAGTCCACCGCTCTGTTCAAATCCCCGCTTGCGCAGCGGAGAAGTTGTTGTTCCGAACAGCAGGAACCGATTGATACCAAGACTTGGCAATGCCTCCCACGGAATCGTGTTGGAAATGCAAAGCCCGTCACAAGCAATGTGCAGCGAGATTCGCCTCGCCGCCTCTGCAGGCATCAGGACGTTGATCTTCACGACGATCCGCAGATGAACCGAAAGAACCTTGAACTCGTCCAGAAGAGCGAGCGCCTCATTCACCAGCGGTCCGCTGTCGCTGACATTCTCTCCGGTGTTGGGACAAGAGAGGTTGAGCTGAAGACCGGCCGGAACATGGAACGGAAGGCAGAACTGACAGATACGAATGAACTCCCTGGCGTCTTCGATCTTCGCCGACAGCGTCTTGCCCTGTGGGGCAAACGAAATGAAGAAGGGCTCGGTCCGCTCATGCCACCGCCCATCTGCGAACAGGGCTCGCGCGCCGCGGTTTGTCAGACCGACAGCGTTAAGCGCCACTCCGCGAAGAAATGAGAGCGGGTTGACGACGACGCACCGGGGCCTTGCCTCGTAAGGATTGTCCTGGTCGTCACTGGGCATGTTTCCCTTGAGCGCCTTTGTCGTCATGGTCTTGGCGACAAAAGTCATGCCCGTCATGTCAAAGCCCTTGGGGAACCACCTCTTGAAGCGCTCATGATGCGGCCACGAGTCACCGAAGAACTTCTGGACGCCCGAAGCGCCCCAGACCGGCCCGAAGTCCACGCCACGGATCCTAGTCACTGGACACCTCGTTTGTTTATGAAGATGTTGCGGCTACACACCGCACCACTATTCATACGCAAAAAATTGTAGTTCGTCAACCAAAAATCGCCCGAAGGCGATTTTTGTAAAAACTATTTGATCCCCGTAATCTCCACCTCCGTAAACGGCTGACGGTGAGTGTTCTTTGTGCGGCGGCGGGTCTTGCTCTTGTACTTGAAGACGATCACTTTATCGTGACGACCCTGCTGAACGATCTTGGCTGAAACGGCTGCACCGGCAACAACCGGAGTACCGAGCTTCATAGCCTCACCATCAACGGTCAAAAATACCTGGTCAAAGGTTACTGTGTCACCTGCTACGCCTGGCAGTTTCTCAATTTTGAGCTTGTCACCCGGCTGCACGCGATATTGCTTTCCTCCTGTGTGAATTACTGCGAACATATAAATAAAAAATGCCTCAAAGGACTTTTATTGGTTGTTGACTACAATAACAAATACGGCTACAAAAAGCAAGAGGGCGACCATTAAGCCAGTGATACTAAGCCCAAGAGCGAAAAATCCCTCTCTTTTTGACAGCGAACGCGCGAGCAAATAATTGAGCAGCAACACGACTCCCCCAGTTACCACGGCACCGATTACGTCTACCTGCGACCCGGTATAATCCGGCTGGCCGGCCTGCGTAAAATGCAAAATCAACTCGTTTGTTGGCGACAAATGAAAATACGCATAGGCTCCGGCGACCCCGAGCACAACAACTGCGATAAGAAATAAAATATTAATTAACTTCATGATCAATGAGCGGGATTTTTTTCTTGAACGCTTTGATAAGCGGCGTGTGAACCCACAGAATATCTTTATTTGGTAAATCTTTCAAATCAAACCACTCCCAGGCTGTAAATTTATTTGGCTCCATGACTTTTGGCTCCCCTGAAACACCAACTGCAATTAGTCCAAAGTGGATATAGGGTTCCTCCCTATTGTTATTGTTAAACACAGCGGCAAATTGCGCAGAAGCAGCCGTAAGCCCGGTCTCCTCTTTTAATTCTCGTAATGCTGCCTGTTCAATCGTTTCATCTTTTTCCAAATGCCCGCCGGGCAATCCCCAAAAGCCTGCGCCAAAGGTATTTTGCCGCTTGCCCAGCAACAACTTTCCGTCTCGGACGACGAATAAATCAACAGCAACGGTGAATTGGATCCTATTGCTCATAGCACTTCTTAAATTCTTCTAATGAGGTATATAAACGGGCCTTTAACCCGTACATTTTTGCACCCTCAATATTCTTTGGATCATCGTCCCAGAAATCAACCTCACTAGGATTTAACTTCAATACATTACATGCATGAGCATAAAAATCCTGCGAGGGTTTTTTGTGCCCAACGTTTGCCGATGAGAATATATGCTCTTTATCAAAAATATTACTGAAACCCATTTCATTCAGCATATACTGCGTCCGATACTTTTCATTATTTGTTCCAAGGCAGCAAATAATGCCACGCTTCTTTAATCCTTGGATGTAATCGAAAAGCGGCTGGTTAAGCTTGTGCTCAGCCTTAAACCAATACTGTAAAAATTCGTCTACTGATTTTTCCCACTTCCATTCTTTGAGATGGCCCATTATCTCCTGTTTTAAATCTTTTTTACCAACCAGACACTCCTGCATCGGTCCAAGGAAAAAGGGCAGCATTACTTCGTTAGGAACGCCAAAATCGCGCTGATATTGCGCACTAAATCTTTCAGCGTTTATCAAGACTCCATCTGCATCAAAGATAATTGCTTTGGGCATAATTTTAACCGCACCCTTCAACTGCATAAAATTGCTTCAACTGCTGCTCAGTCACACGTTCGAATATATATTTGGACGGATCATTAAAATTGTATAGATAAAAATCCTTCGGAATATAGTACCCATTCTTATCGCGAACAGACGGCCCGCTACCACATTCACCGTAATACCCCGGATCATTAATCGCAAACGTAGCTGCGTCTAGATGTGATAGTGCTACCCCTCGGAAATATACTGTACCATCTCGCCTTGTCCATTCGGCGTAGTGATTATTGATAATAAGCGTATCAAGAATAGTATTAAATACCGCCTTGCCATCGCCTGTTTTGTAATGAATCTGAATTGTAGCTACTAAACTGATGGTCGTAGTCGGCCCCTGTTGCAATACATTCAAAATATCGAGGCGGTGCCAAAGTGAACTATCACTCGAACTCGTCCCGTCATACAGCAACGCATCTTTACCTTGAATCCTCACCACCTGTTCGTTAGTAAGGACAGGTCCGGTATCGCGCCCAAGACTATTAAATTTTTGAATGTCAGCAATAGTCTGACTACCCGGCAGCCAAAACGTTGAGACGGTAATTTCAGCTCCGGATTTTAGTTCAGCATACGCAAAATCGCTATCTTCATGAATAATTTGATTAAAGTCTGGCGATTGCAGGCTTGATCGTGTTTCAAAGCGGCTCCGCTGCTCGGTTGCGGCGAGCCTCCAGGTTTCTGGGGCCATAAACGTCAAGCCCGTAGCTCGCGTGTCGGCATATATACCTTTCTCAAAAATACTCGCTTCAGATGCAACCGGCTTAAAATCGGATTCCGTAACAGCATCTAAATCTTGAGTTATGCTCACAGGCTCTGCAGGCATAGCAGATGGCCGCCCAAACATATGCGGGTAGAAGATATGTAGAAAATAAATCAGTGCGCCCGCAGAAACAACTAACAAAAACACGAGATAGTGTAAAAACTTTGATTTTGATCGCATAATTAAAGCATACCACCTTCGTGGTATCATTCAAATAATGAAAGCAGAACATTACTACGTCACCCTATTAACGCCGGCAATCATTCTTACAATTGTTATTGGCGTGTATTTCGGTGGCTGGGAAAGCTTCATTTTTTTGCCCATCTCACTTCTATATACGAGCATCGCCGGCTCAATTATCGCCAAAAAACTCTGTGCACAACAAGCATCAAATGCAAAAATATTTTTACTCGCGTTACTAGTCGTCGTACCTGTTTTGGTTGTACGTTTGCTTATACCGGTATCAAGCGACAACGGAAGCAGCTATATCCTTTTTTAAAACCAGTGCGCTCTCACCGGGAATCGAACCCGGATTTCGCCCGTGAGAGGGGCGCTTCCTAAGCCATTAGAAGATGAGAGCAGAACGCTTAGATAATACAAAATTTACCTGTTTTAGACAAGCTAAGCTATTTTCTTCCTAAATCTTAGGAGTCAGCGCCTGAACTGCTTTCTCAAGTTGCATCGCGCGATCACCCTTAATAAGCACTACATCTCCTGCCTGGATAAGACCGGGAAGTTGCGTAAGCGCATCTTCAACATGAATAACATAAAAAATATTCTTTTTGGGTATGCGCGCCTTAACCGCAGCTTCAGCAAACTGAGTTGCCTGCGGGCCAACGGCAACAATCACATCGAATATTTTTGCTGCAAATGCGGCAATTTCTTTATGCGCCGGCAGTGAAAATTCTCCAAGCTCACGCATATCGCCGAGTACGGCTATAGTCCGCTTTGCTTTAATTTCTTTGACCGTCTCTATGGCCATACGCATAGAGAGCGGCGAGGCATCATAGGAGTCATCGATAAGCACAGAATTATGAATACCGCGTAAAAACTGCATGCGTGAGGCCGGCGGTTTGTAATATGCGAGCGCCTGCGATACATCGACTAGATTTAAATTAAATGCCAAGCCAACACAGGCGGCCGCTGCAGCGGCGTAGGAGGCAGGAGATCCAAGACTACCGCTAATACGCACAGGAACAAATGCTCCATCATAACCAAGCTTAAAGGTTATGCCGATCGGTTTCAGGAGGCCGTCGCGCGACTCAATCTTGTTTTCAAAATCAATAATGCGCACATCGCAACTTTCAGCAAAGCCAAATGTCAGTGCGGTTGCGCGTGTTTTTTGAGCCATCACGCTGACGCGCAATTCATCACCACACAGCACCGCAAGTCCACTTGCGGGCAAGGACTCGACAAGGCGCGCCTTCTCTTTTGCAACGGCCTCAGCTGAGACATATGACTCAACGTGTGCCGGCGCATCTCCAACAGCCGTTACTACGCTAATGTTTGGTCTGACAATATCCAGTTGAGCGGCAAGATCGCCCGGCTTTTGCGAAGCATATTCAAACACTAATACCTCGGGGTACATTTTTTTGATCCCGCATATATATTTAAAAAAACTTACGATAATAACGCGCAGCAAAAAACGCGTTCTCTTTCCCGACGAGAGGCCCGAAGCAGTCCATGGATCAACTAATTGAAGATCCTCCTCTGGCCAGGCCCCAAGCACAGCAAGCGGAATCGCGTATTCACCGCTGAAATCTGTATGACTAGCACGAATACGCCTCTTGTTAGCTAACACAGTAGCGATCGCCTCTACGGTCGAGGTTTTCCCGACGCTGCCGGTTACTCCTATTACAACAGGCTTAAAGCGCGCCACTGTTTTTTTCGCCAACCACTCAATGACGCGCAACAGCGCTTTTTTTGATTGTTCTGCCATACCCTATCTATACTTCAATAATAGACGAAAAGACTCTAAAAAAGCTACTGAACTTTATCAGGCGCGACGGTATAGTAGTTAAGCAAAAACTCGGCAAACTCACGAAACGCAGGGACGACCGTCGTACCGGCTAGTGGCGCATTCTCAGGTTGATCTAATTTAATCAGGATAATAAATCGCGGTTTATACGCCGGAGCAAACCCAATATAGGTATTGATAACCTTGTCGCTATAGCCGCCGCTGACAAAATCCGGAACAAATGCAGTGCCGGTCTTACCGGCAACCGTGTACTGCGGAATCACTGCCACCTTTGCCTTATCTACCGCCGAAACCATCATATCGGTTACCTGTCGTGCTGTTTGCGGACTCACAATAGTGCGTGGCGGCGGCGTATGCGCACCTTCAATAATATATGGCTCCACCATCATGCCGCCATTGGCGATTGCCGACATAGCAGCGATCATCCGAATCGGCGTCACGGCAACTCCCTGCCCATACGAGGCGGTTGCAAAGTTAATATCACGCGGATATTTTTCCAGTGGCGTGAGCCTACCTGCCGCCTCACCCGGCAGCGTAATACCTGTCAGATCTTTTAATCCAAATTTCAGTAAATAGTCATAAAACCGTGAGTGTCCGATTTTCTTTTCAACAAAGACTACACCGGTGTTAATCGACTGCTCGATGACGTTGGTCATTGTCAGCATTCCGTGTGCAAGCAAATCCCAATTTTTAATGGTTTTGCCATTGGCGGTAAAATAACCCGGATCATAATACGTGGTGTTTGGGGTAATAACGCCTGTATCAATACCAATCGCCATGGTCAGCGGCTTTAATACAGAACCAGGTTCATATAACCCTTGCACCGCAGGATTGGTGAATACTTCAAGCGGACTTTTACCGTATTCATTAGGATCAAAGGTCGGATAATTAGTCAGTCCTAAAATTTTTCCGGTTACCGGATCCTCAACAATAATTGATCCGCTTTTAGCTCGTTTATCTTTTACCAAATTCTCGAGTATCTCCTGCGCATGCTGCTGAACATATTGATCGATAGTCAGCTGAATATTTTCACCGGGAGTTGGCGGCGTTATCACCCCCTTCTCACCCACAGCGCCCGGCGTACCGAGCAGCATCGCATCAAATTGTTTCTCAATTCCGTATTGGCCCGTAAATGGCGACAACTCGTCAGGCTGACTTACGAAGCCGACAACCTGAGCAGCAACCGAACCAAACGGATAGTGCCGGCCTCGCTTAGTAGTTGTATAAATTCCTTTAATCTCCGCCGCATCAATCGCGCGGGCATCGCTATCGGTTGCCTTTACCACAAGCTCCTTATACAAAGCGCCTGAGCTTGCCTTATTCAACTTGGCGATAATCGTCTCTGGCGCAAGACCCAGCAGCGTAGCAACACGGCTACCAGTCTCTGTTGTATCATCAATCTCTTTCGGTACGGCAAAAATAATATTGTAATCCTGATTGACTGCAAGCGGAATTGATCTACCATCTTTATCAAGCAAAGAGATAGTGCCGCGTTCAGGTATAAGATCACTGTTAAGTAATTGCTGCGCCTTTGCGCGCGCTTCATACCGATCTGCGTGGCGCACCTGAATATTGTAAAGCGTACCGGCTAGAAACAAAAAAACACAGATCGTGCATCCGACAAGTAAACCAAAACGAACTCTCATATATGTTATCGCTCTAACAATGAAACCGTAGCTCCCTCGCGGACCGACCCATCAGCAAGAAACGTAATATAGGCCGGATTGCTATCTTTAATATACCCCAAACGTTCAGCGTGCATGGTGAGCGAGCGACCATCAATCATCGTATATAAATCATTTTTCAATTTCGCATTTTCAACCTTCAGCTGATCTACAACTTTCGTAATTTGATTGTCGGCCCTACGCGCCTGCACCATCCGGTTATATAAAAAGATGCTGGAAAGACATGAAATCACAATGACACCAAGCAGTATTCTGATGGCACCGGTTGCGTATCGCGTTGGATTTGAATGAGAAATTGTCATTGCGTTATAAAAAAGTAATTGCCCTGAGCTTTGCCGAACGCGCGCGCGGATTTACAGCAAGCTCTGCATCCGAGGCGGTGATTGGTTTTTTAGTTATGAGTTCTGCGTCGCGCGACGCAGAGAAGGAGTTCGGTGTCTCCCCAGACTTGGAATTCATCTTGTTATAGATTCCTTCCACCGAACGCCCTTCCCTATTTCGCGCAAAATCTTGAAAATAATGCTTCACGATTCTGTCCTCGAGTGAGTGAAAACTGATTATCGCCACTCGACCCCCTGGCGCCATAATGTTTGGCAATTCTGCGAGCAAATTTTCGAGCTGCTTTAATTCACTGTTTACATAAATCCGTAGCGCTTGAAACGTACGCGTTGCCGGATGAATGCGCCCTTGCTCGTAATTACTCGGCACGGCAGCCTTGATCGCTTCAACCAATGCACCGGTCGTTGCAATTCCCTGGCTCTTTGCCCGCTCTAAAATACTCTGCGCAATCTTGTCCGCATAGCGCTCCTCGCCATACTCGCGAATGATTGCGGCCAGATCAGCTACAGAAAGCTCGGCAAGAACCTGTGCTAACGGCGGAGTTTCATCGTCGTAGGTCATCAGCAGCGGCTCGTCGGTCATAAAACTAAACCCGCGACCTGAGAGCGTACCACCGACAATCTGCTCTGATGAAAAACCAAGATCTAGCAGAAGCCCGTCGAGCTTAGCAATTCCAAATTGCTGCATAAACTTTGGAATGCGCGCATAGCTTCCGGCCTCTACGAGCACTCGCGTCTTTGCGTCATGCGGCAACGTTTTTGCCGTAGCCTGCACAGCACGAGTATCGCGATCAACAGCAAGCAACGTTCCCCCGGGCGTTATGCGCATTAATATTTCTCGTGCATGTCCGCCGGCGCCAAGTGTGCCATCTGCAAACTGCTCGCCTACTTTAGGACTGAGCACCTCAAGAACCTCATGTAAAAGAACTGGGATGTGGGCCATTGTGTTTTGACTGGCGACCCACGACGAGCGACTCAAGCGATTCAGTCGTTCGTCGTGGGTCGCAATCGTTTTTATATACCAAGTTCGCCTAATCGTTCCGCGATCTCATCGCCTGCCGCCTCAGTCTTTGTTTTATATTCGTTCCACGCAGCCTCGTTCCAAATTTCAATACGGTCATACACACCGGCAATCACAGTTTGTTTTCCAAGCTTCGCATATTCACGAAGATAATCAGGAATCAGTGCGCGGCCTTGAGTATCAAGTTCAACTTCAACTGCGCCAGCAAGCATCAATCGTTGAAATGCGCGAGCGTTTGCATTTGTCATCGGCAAGGCTTTAATTTTTCCGGCAATCTCCTGCCACGCCGTCGCGGTAAATACATACAGACAGTGATCGAGTCCGCGCGTAATTACCGCGGCATGACTCAAATCAGACCGAAACTTCACCGGGATGGCGACGCGGCCTTTATCATCTATAGAGTGTTTGTATTCGCCTATAAACACGCCCTTGATAATTCCTTTGCGCCGCAGGCTCTAAGAAAACGCATCAAGGCGCGTGCCGCGAGTTTCGTTACTAAGAAACGAGACGGCGATCCTTGAAAGCGTGAGCTTGCGAACGCTTAACTTTTAATTTTGTGCCTCTTGGAGCACAGAGCAGAACAAATGGTCCTCACCTAAGCTTGCACAACGGGCGTTAATGAAATATCGCTACCGAAGGCGCTCGTATTCGTCCTGCTCTTTGCTGACAACTTTTTCTGTTGTCCCCTCGTTAAACTTCGAAGATTTGCTGTCTCGGGCAATTCTCGCAGCGCGACGGCGCGAGAGCATAGGATGCGATGCCAGCCCGGCATCGACATGCGCTGCCCGAACAGTAAATCAAGAAGTTATCCCCTGAAATGCGGCTTATCCCCACCTTTCTCCACAGTTCCCCACTTACATTGACGATTATCCCACACCGGCATCCGCTGTCAAAGCAAAACTGTGTATATCCTGTGCACCACTGACGCTGCTGCACACAGAATCTGAATATACGAGCAGCTAGGTGTTGTATACTAAAAGGTAATCAAAAAAAATAATATCTATGGAACACCATAAAAAAGGAATCCACCGCATGCACATGCATGGCGCGTTTGCATGGCTGATGATTGGAATGGTTACAGGCATGGCGATGACAATTTTGTATGTCGCCAATCAATCAATAACCTCCCTGCAGACAGTTGATGCCGCAGCGCAAAAATTTATCATCACGGGCCCCGTGGAGACAGGCTCACGAATGCTTTCAACGTGGACATACGGCAACGCCGCATGGATTTCCGATAACTTACAAAACAGCAAAAAAATTGATGCGGCAGGTACATACTCTATGCCAACGCCCAGCATGAATACTAATGGACAATATTTTCAGGCAGGAAGCGATCTTGTTCCTGGTCAAGCCGTTGGTGCACTTTTATTTAGCCCGAAGGCCGGTAAGCTGTTCGTTAATCGGGGTGCGACTATTGATACAACCACAGGAGGACTTGATCTGACTAAAAATTATCGCCATACCTTCAAGGCCTACTATATTAAAAAGGGCGGAACAAAAGTTCCCGTCTCAATTGTTGCAAGCTTCCTTCCGGGAACTGATATAGACGGATATGGCTGGGACGCGTACAGCCGCACTCACACACTTGATGGCAACAACTCAATCCAGGTTCCGGGTGGTATTCCGTATTATGTCAGCCCGCAACTTGGCATGCGCTTTGACAATGTGCCCGAGTCGGGTGACCAGGAGGCCGATCGACACTTTAAAGTCTATAGCGCTACCTTCCCAAGCATGCCCGCTGATGGCACCTGGGAAATCGACATCGCTCAGAAAGTGTATGGCCAACCAAGCAGCGGCTACCGCATTCTTGATAAAATTTTTATTCCCGATCCAAATCGTTCACCGAAATTAAACACTATCGGCAACCAGAGCGTAATGGGCGGCAAAACTCTTATGTTCACCGTTGCAGCGACCGATGAAGACAACAATTCACTCGTATATATGGCAACAAATATGCCAACGGGTGCCTCGCTCACCGGTCTTGGCGGCGTGTTCACCTGGACTCCGCCGATTGTTTCTGCCGCATACGACAGAACGATCACTGTTATGGTCTACGATGGTCGCGGCGGGTTAGACAAAAAAGATATTAAAATCACCGTGCTGCCGACCGTCTTACCGCCGAGCGAAACTCCCCCGGTTGTTGTCATCGATCCGAGTACGGCAACTGTAGACACTAAGCTCTCGATCATTGGAAACAGCCAACC
The DNA here is from genome assembly GCA_964641225.1 of uncultured Candidatus Saccharibacteria bacterium. GTDB lineage: Bacteria > Patescibacteriota > Minisyncoccia > UBA6257 > 1-14-0-10-44-23 > JAHFLF01. Next base: position 105,525 of record CAZXKC010000002.1, on the reverse strand, counting down.
AATAACCTCAGCAGCCCGCGGACAAACGATGTCGTTGATAAGTTTCGCTGCCACACAACAGCTTACCCTGAAAAAATTCACACTAAATTTACAGGGTCAGGCTGTGGCAAATGGCACGCCCGCCTTTACCATCAGTCTGCGCGATACTATGACAGGCGCAAACTTTGGAGAGACGATTGGTTTCGAGACCTGCACACCAACTGTAAAAGGTTGTTCAGTAACCTTCTCTCCTAACTACACCTTTTCTGCAGGTACTACTAAATCAATTCAACTGGTCATTAACTCGAGTAACTTCAACAACGCAGCAGGTTCAGCAGACGCGCTTGGCATTACTATGTCTGAAGGCACGGATGCGCTTTGGACGGATACCGCAGGCCAACTCCACAAGTTAAGCCAAAACGTGCTACCGCTTTCCATCTTAACTATCAGCTACGAATAAGTCGCACACTAAAAACCGCCCCTGAGGGGCGGTTTTTAGTTTCTTGCACTCTATTTAAACAACTTGTCGTACCAGCGTACAAACACTCCTTTGAGAAACGACTCAAACGACTCCGAGTGATTATTGCCTTCATTTTTAACCTCCTTACGCAACTTAGCATAATCTTTTGGCAACTGATTTGCCTCGTCTGTTGCCCAGGTAAGGATTTTTTTAACACCCAAAAATGCAAAGATAAAGGCGCCGATATAATACAAAATTGTCAGCGCAATAATACCGATGAAGATCCAGATAATAAGAGTGAGCATGGCAGTAACAATATCAAATATAGCCCGTTGCACAAGATAGCAGAGACGGCTGGCACGAAATATATCATATATGATATAGTGCCCGGAACACCGAGAGCTCCTTAACATAATCTCCGCTACCGCATCTCTCCTGCATTCGCGCTGCATCCTTTGATGTTACCCGAATGCAGGAGGGAGTTCGTTCAAAATTACTGAACGAATCGCGGTCGTCACGCGATTTCTAACCACTCACCCTGTACACCCGTACATGTCGCGAGCTATCGGTTTCGTAATTGCTCTTGTGACGGTCGCGGTCTTTCTACCGGACGTATTTCACGCCGTAGAAACTCTTCTCCTGAAGAGCCTGATACTTGCAAATGCAAGTCTCGACTCACTCGCTAGCGTAGGGCACCTGGTACGCTAGCCTGAGCACGCTGCGTTCGGAGTCCTCGGACTTACGAACTGCATGGGCCGCCTACCTTGGCGGCCCGTGTTCATTTTATGATAAAATTTTTATATGAAATGGCTTGTTTTTCAACATGTTGCGCACGAACATCCCGGCCTTATTGGTGATTACGCGAGACGGAATAATATCGCGCTCGATGTAATAAAATTGTGGGAGCCATATAAAATCCCTGAAGCGAAGGACTATGATGCCTTACTTATCATGGGCGGACCTATGGGTGTTTATGAAAAATATCCATCAAAAGTAGATGAAGAGGTATTTATCAAAGATAATATAGGCTCATTGCCGATGATTGGATTTTGCCTCGGAAGCCAATTGATTGCTCATTGTTTGGGCGCAAAAGTTTTCAAAAATATCAAAACGGCGCGCGTGCCAAAGAAGTTGGTTTTTACCAGATAGAACTTACGGCAGACGGGAAAAAGGATCCTCTCTTTTCCGGATTTACGTCACCGGTAACTGTACTGGAGTGGCATGGTGACGCATTTGATCTGCCGACTGGCGCAACGCTACTAGCCACCTCCCCGCTCTGCACAAATCAAGCATTCCGTTATAAAAATGCATATGGCACACTTTTCCATTTTGAATTCACGCCAGCAATGATTGAAAATCAGACCGAGATTGATAAAGCATGGGTTCATGAAGAAAACGAAATTGACGAGAATATTCTGAGGGCAGCGGCAAGAAAAAATGAAAAACTGATGCAACAACAGTGCGATCGACTGCTCGATAATTTTATTACATCGACTTTGCAGAAGTAGCTAGATTTTGTATACTTGCACCACGCGTCTTTAGCTCAGTGGTAGAGCGTCTCATTCACATTGAGAAGGCCGCTGGTCCGATCCCAGCAAGACGCACAAACAAAAAATCCCCGCATAGTACGGGGATTTTTTGTAAGAACATTATTTCAATTCAATGGTTGCGCCTGCATCCTCGAGCTTCTTCTTGAGCTCATCAGCATCAGCCTTGGCCATGCCGGTCTTAACGGCCTTCGGAGCACCGTCAACGATATCCTTAGCCTCCTTCAAACCAAGACCAGTGGCCTCACGGATAACCTTGATGACCTGGATCTTCTGTTCGCCGCCCGACTTAATAACAACGTCGTACGCGGTCTTCTCTTCAGCAGCCTCACCGCCAGCTGCGCCACCTGCGGCCGGACCCGCCATCATAGCGGCTGAAACACCAAACTTCTCCTCCATCTTCTTCACGAGCTCGCTGAGTTCAGCTACTGTGAGCTTCTCAACGGCGCTGATGATTGTGTCAAAATCTGCCATATAATTAATAATTTTTACTTAATACTACTTTTTCTTTACTAGACTGCGGGTGTGGCTGGAGCCTCGGGCGCAGGCGCGGCTACCTCTGCGACTGGCGCAGATGAAGCTGCCGGAGCACCTTCCCCTTTCTTCTTCGCAATTTCTTGCAAAGCGATCATAAACTTGCGGAGCGGACCAGACATCGTGCCGATAACCTGAGCAAGAAGAACCTCGCGGCTCGGAAGTTTAGCAATTACGTTAAACTCGGCAACACTGATTGCAGCCTTGCGGTCGCTGTCATACGCACCAAGTACTTTGAAATCAACCTTACTCTTTGCAAGCTCTTTACTGAACTTGAAAATTGGTCCGGCAACTGAGGTCAAATCACCTGGGCTAAACACGGTTGCCGCCTGACTCTTGCCTTCGAGGGCATCGGTTGGAATACCAGCCTCTTTAAGGGCAATTTTAAGCAATCGCTTTTTGACGACCTTAAACGTTGCGCCGGCCTTCTTGAGTTCAACCTTGAGACGGTTAACCTCTTTGGTCGGTGCACCGGTAAAATCGGCAAACACGAGTGACTTACTTGCCGTAACGAGCTTTGAGCTCATTGCGACGTGCTCCTGCTTTTGTTTTTTTGTAAGCATAGATACGAAACTTTTTTATTCGACCCGGGTTTTTAATAAAAAACGACCCGTATGGGCCGTAGGGTCCGAAACAATTACAAAAAAGTAACTGGACGTTCCTCGGGTGGAGATTAAGAGCTTTCGCTCACCACCTTTCTACGGATGTGGATAATATACAGGAAACGCGCCAAAAGGTCAATAAACACTAAGGGGCCGCAACACCTTAGTATTACAGCCCCGTGAAATCTCCCTTCTGAACGCCACGCTGGGCGTCCCGTTTCCACCTGTCGATTGCCGACCGCCCAGAGCGATCGAACATCTTCTTGATGCGCGACCAGAGCGTCGGAGCATAGAGTCGAGGTCGCCGAGCAATTTCTGCTGGCGCCTCCTCGAGCACCTTGCTTCGTGTCATCTTCCCTCCCTGCCCCGCGCGGCGTGTACCGCGCGGGGCCGATTGTCGAGGAGCTGCGAATGCTCCTCGAGCTACTTCAGGCGACCAGCACTCGTCGAACGATGACGGGTCGCTCACTGCGCTTGAGGTCGGCGATCACCTCCGCCAGCGTCGTCTCTCCGAGCGACCTGCTCAGATTGACGTGCGCATAGCGCTTGGCGTAAAGACGGCGCTCGCGCCGCTCCACGCGCAGTTCGTGGTCACGCGCCGTGAACTCGTCCGCCTCCTCGAATCGAGACCTTCCCGAGAGCTTGCGCACGCACTTGACGACCGCCTCGCACGTCACCGACTGCAGCCGAGCTTCGGCATGCGACACGCCGTTTGCTCGGAGCCAACCTTCTGCCGGATCGCGCTCTGCAAGCGCCTCTGACGAACCGGCGGCAATAGCGACCGCTACCGCAAACGCATGCAACGACTTCTTACGCATCTCTCACCCCCAGCACAGTGATGTCCTTCATCCCCCCTGAACCTGTTCGACCCCCCAAGGTCGACTCTTCAAGTTCGCGTGGATTTCGGACGGAAACTCAAAGCTCCTAAAAGCACTGAATTCCCGTCCGAAAACGAAGAACAAACCAAAAACTGGCTTTCAATGAACTAGCATATATTATACACCTATTAGTAGAAAAAGTCAATACCCCTGACTCACCCTAGAAATAGCCGCATAAAATGACTTCCACTCTTAGGATACGCCTAACAAAAAACGCTTGCAAGCCTAGCTTATCCCCCGCGTGCGAAACAACGACTTTATGAATTCGATCTCTCACGCGACAGGCCGTTTTGAGCGCGCCACTCGTTAATCAACTTATGATTTCCTTCTGTTAAAACCTTTGGCACGCGCAACGTTTTCTTTTTGTCTTTGATTATCTCCGGTTTCGTGTATGTTGGATAACTTCCCTGTTGCTCCTCGAGTGATTCGGTTTTACCAAGCACGCCAGGAATCTGACGTGAAACTGCGTCAATGACGATTCCGGCAGCAAGCTCTCCGCCCGTAATAACGTAATCACCTAAAGAAATTTCCTCGTCAGCAACATACTCTGCGACACGCTGATCAACTCCCTCGTAACGGCCGCAGATAAAAATGAGCTGATCGTATTTTGCGAGCCTCTTTGCATCTTTATTTGTGAATACGTTTCCGCGGGTTGAAAATAAAATTATTCTTGTTTTTAGTTTCTTGTTTCTAGTTTTTAGTTTAGCAACAGCATCGGCAATTGGCTGAAAGCTCATTACCATCCCTGCGCCGCCGCCATATGGCCGGTCGTCCACCTTTTTGTGCCTATCTTTTGAAAAGGCTCGAATATCGTGTCCCACAATCTTAATCAGTTTCTTTTCCTGGGCGCGCTTTAAAATCGACTCGGAGATGTACGAGTCGAGCATTTTCGGGAAAATCGTTAGAATATCGAATTTCATCATGGTACATAGTTTTACCACGATAAAATTAAAAATGCAATCAATACCCTACAATATCCACTGAGCGATAAGAACTACGAGACTAAGACAAAAAATACTCCACATAATCCGGGACCGCAGCCTACTCCCTGAATTAGTCGCCAATATAAGCAGCATGAAACCAATTATTGCAGCGCAGAAACCAGCAGGTGCAGTGATCAATCCACCAAGCTCAACATGTCGCTCAATCGTGAAAACGGAGACTGCGCATAGAACTGCAATTACTAAAAATAGTATGCCTAGCCAAAACAAAATCTTATGCTTCATATTTTTATCTTAACACAAAACCGCCCGAAGGCGGTTTTGCAAAATCATTCTTAGAACTTCAGTTCATCTGCGATCGGACCGTCAAACTTCGGAGTGCTCGGGACATAGGGCCCGGAATCTTCTACGCGCGCTGCGGGCTTGCCCGCCGAAGCTTCAGCGAAGGCGGGTGCGCCTCCTGCGCCGTATGACGTTGTCTGCGTCTGACGTGGAGCAATCGGACGAGGAGCAGTTTCCGGACGAACGTGGGTTGAACCCTCCGGCTCTTCAATCTTTAAATTCACGCGTGCCTGGTGCTTAATGCCGACAATACGAAGCAGCGAACGAATCGCCTTTGCCGTCGCACCCTGCCGACCAACTACCTGACCCATATCCTCCTTATGAACCTTCAGGCGAAGCAATACCCCCAAGTCATCGATACTGCGCTCAACTTTGACCTCCTCCGGGTGATCAACGATAGACTTTACTAAATAATCTAAAAACTCCTGATCAAGAAACTTTTCTGCCATACAATCATGTTCTGTCGAAACGACCTTTTTCTGATAATAAAATTATTCTAAACAAAAATTACAAAATACGCAAACGAATCCGGGCGGCGCTTGCGCGCCGCCCGGACATATTCAACTCCTATTTCTTCTCTTTCACCTTCTTGATCTCGTGATTTGCACGCTTCTCTGCAGTGATCACTCCGTGAGTTACCAGCAGATTGTGCACTGTGTCGGAGGCTTTCGCACCAACGCCAAGCCAGTAGTTCACACGCTCCTTGTTAAACTCTCCTTTTTTAACACGCGGGTTGTACCATCCCAAATCCTCGAGCGAATCGCCCTTAAGCTTGCTGCGGCGCTCACCGATAACCAAACGAAAAGCCGCCTGGTGTTTCTTACCGATACGTTTTAATCGAATTGAAAGCATTGGATCGAATTATGAATAACGAATTATGAATTAAGCGTTGCAGACATCGCTCTAGCAGCGCGGGGAGGCCCGCACAGCAACATCAGCAATGCGAGAAATAATACGCGAAAAATAACTTCCTGTCAATGCGGCTTATCAAACTACTGCTTATTAGATCTATCCATAGTAATCACGACAAAAGCCTCTTCTAACTCCATAATTTCTCTGCGTTGATCCTCCACAAGCTTAATAAGATCTTGGGTAACATTTTCTCCATTCTCTTGTGCTATCCGAATATCTTCTTCGGCCGTCGCCAATTCAACGCCTGCTACTATTAATTGGCTCTGAAATGCCACAAGAGCCTCTTGCGATGCTTCCAACGTCTTTGCATTGAGCATCTTTTTATAAAGAGCCAACGAATCCAGCGCTTCAGCGCACTTCTGGCTTGCAAGCTCCATAGAACGGCGTACTGGCGCTTCATCAAATGGCTCTAAAGAATTCTCGAAGGTCATACTACATTTTTTGGACTACCTTTTCCGCCTCCTCTAATTTGATCGAAAGCAATTTACTTGTTCCGTCGGCAGCCATGGTGACGCCGTACAAAACATTCGCAGCACTCATCGTTGCGCGGTTGTGGGTAACAATCACAAACTGTGTTTTGCCGCCAAAGTTTTCAACCAAGTTCGCAAACCGCTTGGTGTTATTTTCGTCCAGTGCCGCATCTACCTCGTCGAGCACCAAAAATGGCGGCGGAGAAACTGCGACGAGCGCGAATAATACGGCGATTGAAACCAGGCTACGTTCGCCCCCTGAAAGCAAATCAAGACCCTTAATATTCTTACGCGGGATGGCAAGTTCGATTTCCAAGCCGGCCTCTTCCGGTTCCTGCTCCTGCGCGGCTGATGTCGCTGCGGCATCAGCCGCGCTAGTACCTCTATCGTCCTCTATTCCCTCTAATACCTCTTTCTTTTCTTTCTTCTCCAAATGCAATTTTGCCTTGCCGCCGCTAAACATTAAACGGAAATAATTATTAAACTCATCGTTTACCTTATGGAGAGACTTCGTAAATTCTTCGTGCAGTTTCTTTTTAAGATCGGTAATCAATTTTTTAAGATCAATGCCTGCCTTTTCAAGGTCTGTTATCTGCTGCTCTAAAAATGCGTAGCGCTCCTCCATCTGCTTTGCCTGAGCGATCATCGCCGGATCAATATCGCCGATTGCAGCGAGCTCACCGCGTAGGCGCAGCATTTTGCGCTCTGCGTCTGCCAGACCAACCTCCTGTGACTGCTGCACGGTAAAATCAGCAAGACTACGACCAGATTGCTTTGCCTGGTGCTCGAGTTCGCCGCGACGCATAGTTATTTTTTCGCGTTCAAATTGCAGGCGACTCTTTTGAGTCTCGAGTGCATTAATTTCATTTTGCTTGGCCTGCACCTTTTCAAAGGCGGCTTTAAAAATAACGTTAAATTGCCGCATCTCGCCGGCGAGCTTATTTTCCATGGTGCCAAGCTCCTGCAAATGCTTTTCTAGCTGCTCAAGATCTACAGAAAGTTGTTTCCTGACTCCAGAGAGTTCGTCATGGCGATTTTTTGCTTCGCGACTGCCTCCGTCAAGCACGCCTTCAATCTTTTCAGCAAGCGCTGCAAGCAAGGTTTTAATAGCGCTCAGATCATCGGCCGAAAGCGCCTTCGCAACCGCCTCTTTTGCATCCTTAACCACCGCAAGCAGCTCGGCCTCCTTTACGCTTGCCTTTGGTCGAGACAACAAAAATTCAATCTCCGCCTCAAGACGACCTAATTCTTTTTGAATCTGCCCGCGACGATTCAGTAATTCGGTTTGTTTATGTTTAAACTCATCATACCGAGCATCGCTGGCGCCGGGCGACGGTTGACGCTTTTCGACGGTTGCAAGCTCTTCGCGCAGACCAGCAAGCTCCTTTTCTTTCCCGGCAAGCTGCTCATCAAGCAGTGCCACCTGTGGGGCGATCTTTTCTTCATCTATTTTGAGTTCAAATAATTTGGCTCCAAAATATAAGCCTTCAAACTGAGCAAGTTCGGCCTTTACCTGGTCATGCTTTTCAAATCTACCGGCCTGTCTGCGCAAAATACGCAACGACGGCAATAACTCTTCTATCAGCGCCTTTGCCTTATCAAGATTTACCTTTGTCGCCTCAAGTTTATTTTCTGCATCATGCCGCTTGATCTGGTACTGCCGGAGCCCAAGCACCTCTTCAAGCATCACACGGCGCTCAATCGGCGAGGCTTTAATAAATAAATCGGCGTTGCCTTGATTGATAATCGAAAAACCTTTGGTGCCAAGACGAACTTTTGAAAAAAAGTCGACGATATCGCGCATGCGTACCTCGCCGTCGTTGATAAAATAGGCTGAAGTTCCATCGCGCGTCACACGCCGGCGAATTGCGACCTCCGTGTAATCAACGGGGAAAAAGTGCGTGCTGTTATCAAACGTAATTTTTACCTCGGCAAAGCTAGAACGAGGCCTGGTCAGCGTTCCGGAATACAGTAAATTTTCGCTTTTCTCGGCACGGATATTTTTCGCTGAACTTTCGCCCAAAATCCAGCGCAGTGCATCGATCACGTTTGACTTACCGCTGCCGTTTGGTCCAACAATGGCAGTAACGCCACTGGGAAATTCCAGCGTTGTTTTATTTGCAAACGATTTAAAACCGAGCAGCTCTAGGCGCTTTAAATACATCTCTTATATTGTACTAAACCTACGACCAGTAAGCTACCCCTTCAAAATTCCGAAATATAACGCGATTGCTAAGGAGATGATTCCTAAGAAAAAACAAAGCCAAGGCCGCTTGATCAGCATTGGTATTGGCAATATAGGAGGAACACGCATATATCACTTTGTACTCATTGTCTCTAGCGCCTTCTTTGCCGCATCAACCTCGCCGTCTTGTTTGCTCGGACCACTTCCCTGCGCAATCAACTTGTCGCCAAAATATACACCGATGGTAAATTGTTTCTTATGATCTGGTCCAACACTTTCAAGTACTTTGTAGACCGGCGTAACTTTCAGCGATGCCTGGACTTTCTCTTGCAGTAGACTCTTAGCATCAACGTGCAACTCTTTACGAATTACCTCTTCAAGCCGACTGGTGATGCAGCTATTAATAAACTTTTTAGCCGCGTTGTAGCCGCCATCTTGATACACAGCGCCGATTAACGATTCAAGTGCGTTTGCCAAGATTACCTCGCGAGCGCGGCCGGCATCTTTTGACTCACCACGCGAAAGTAGAACAGCTCCATCAATGCCAACGCCGCGCGCAACGTCAGCGAGCGTAACGTAGTTGACCAGCGCAGCGCGCACCGAGGTCATCCAGCCCTCTTCTTTCTCGGGATAACGATTAAACAACTCTTCAGTTACGACGAGTTCGAGTACCGCATCACCCAAAAATTCAAGCCGCTCATTGTGCGGCAACTTCCACTCCGGATGCTCATTTAAATACGAACGGTGCGTGAGCGCCTCATTAAGCAGTGCCTCGTTTTTAAATTCGTATTTAATTGTTTCTTGTAGTTTAACGCCTTTCATAGATTATTTTTCTTTTGCTTGCATTGCGTGATAGACCGTTCCGAGAACGCCATTGATAAACTTACCGGAATTCGGACCGCCGTAATTTTTTGCTATCTCGATCGCCTCATCAATGGCAACCGGCGCCGGCACCTCCTTCCTATCTGAATACTTTAATTCATAAAGTCCAATACGTAGCGCATTTCTATCGATTACCGCGATCTGTTCAATCGGCCACTCAGGTGCAGCCTCAACAATCATTTTGTCGAGCTCAGTCATATGCTCCACGATGCCGTGCGCGAGCTTTGAAATAAATTCCTTTTCTTTTTCAAGACCCGGACCAAACTCTGCTGTGTTGCGCTCGATTATTTCGTCGAGTCCACTTTTTTGAGCATAAAAATCCCATTCATAGAGGGATTGCAGGACTATTGAGCGTGCGAGCTGTCGTGAAGCCATGTTCTATATAGTATATGAAAACCGAAAACGGAGCCATGAGCTCCGTTTTTAAGTTCTTATTTTGCGGTCCACTTCTTTGGGATAATTTTGTGCGGGAAGGTCGGCATCTTTGTGTCCTTATCAGCAACAATATTAAGCGGCTTTAAGGCCAAGTGACTGCGGCGGCGGCGAACTTTACCGCTGGTAGGATGTTTGGGAGGTAGTGAACCCATAGTACAAGTGATTGGTAGCAGTTAGTAATGAAAAAGAGAATACCAGATTATTAAAAAATGCGCAAATTATTCTCTCTGTCGGGGCGGCGGTTGCACACCGCCCCGATCAGACCGCGACTCGCCTTGCGGCGAGCTACTTCCTGCCGTCTTCCACGACGATGATCTGCGTCACCTTCATGGCCTTCTTCTGTAAGGGATTGTAACTCTGGTCGCGATACCAGACCGTCGGACGGGAACGCCGGATGTAGAGTTGAAGCTCTCCCTTCGGACCCACCTCGACAGGAACGCTCAAAGTCTCTCCCAGCTCTACGGTCGTCCCAGGCCCATCCCAGACATACAGCTCTCCGTCATGGAACCACACCGATCCCGGGCTCATAGAGCACATCACGAATTCGTTGCTCTTTGTAGCCGCTTCGATGACCCCCGCGAGAGTGTGGCGATTGAGAAGGAACTCGTCCGGCACCTTCGTGCCGACACGGACCATCTGCGGCGCCTCCTGCGCCTGCGCCGGATGACCGAGCCCGATCGCAAGTCCGAGTGCGAGTCCGAAGAGCATACACATCGACGCCAATCCGATGATCGCCGTACGCATCCCCTTCGACAAAGGTCGCTTCATGATTCTCTCCTTGTTGCCTGCCACGGGAACAACCTCCCGCAGACATCCTTACCCTAACAATTTTTTATTAAAACCGCCAATCTGGCGAGGCAACAATATAAAAATCTCTGTCGGGGCGGCGCGCGTGGGCGCCGCCCCAGACTGATGCGGTGATTGTCGAACTTACACAACGATCACTTACTGGCGGCGATCTTCGTTTGCACACTGCTCGAACCGCACGAGCTAATGGCCATCGCGACGGCGAACAGGATCGCTCCGGAGAAAAGAACAATACCGGCGATCGAACCGATATCGCGCAGCTGCCCCTTAGTCATCTTCGCTACCCCCCCTACCCCTAATCGAACGCGCCATGCATTCGTACCGGGATGCTAGTATTCTAACGATTTTCATGAGGCAAAGTCAAAAAGCAACCGGGCGGCGCTTGTGCGCCGCCCGGATAAAAATCTTCTTTCTACTGCACCCCAAACGTCACCACATTACTTCTACTAAATCCGTTATCAATTGAGACCTCATATGTTCCCGGCGTAACGTTTACAACATATTGCGCACAGTACATGCCCGGAGCGCAGTACGGGCTCAGGTATTGAGGCGCCAAAAAACTGAGCGCTTTCCCGTCATACGAGCTTACGCCGGTAATCGCGCCCGATCCGAAATAAACAATGTTGCCCGTCGAGGCAAACCCAGAACCATAAACAGTAACATAGCTTCCGACGGGGCCGTAAATTGGCGAAAGTTGATTTAATTGCGGCACTGAAATTTGCCCGCTACCACTAACGGTTACCGTCAGCGTCGAGGTTGCTTGTTTTCCGTACTGATCAGCGACGGTAAACGTAACAGTATATGTTCCAGCCATAGCATACGCATGAGTAAAGGTGCCGGTCTGAGTAAGTAGCTGCGGAACAGCCGCTGCATTATTGCCATATCCATACAGCTCATCGCCCCATCGTACATAATACGTAAGCTGCGTAGTATCTGGATCATAGGCGCTAATTGTCCATGTTCCGTTCTGACCGAGCGGTAAAAAATTTGGCCCACTGACCGAGGTTATCACCGGCGCCTGATTGGTACTCATAGGAGGCGGCGTAAAAATATTTCCGTCGCGCGAAAGATTTCGGATCACCGTTGCATCAACGGTGTTTGTGGTGGGATTCAATACTCCGTATACATTTACTCTATCGCCTGCTCGTATCTCTGGCAGCGGCATTGCGGTGCGATTTGCGTAGAGCAACGTTGTTGAAAAACTAACCTGGATTTGATATGTGCGACTGTTGCCCGTCGTAAATGGACAGACGCCGCCAAAAAATTGATACGGACAATACTGAGTGTTTTCCGATACCGTAAAACTGGTTGGCGCATACGGGCCGGGTACGTTCTGCACCTGAACGTTATCGATCTGTACATACTGGGCGACAGCAGGTTTATCTAAGTCACGCACAATCAGTGCGTCCATCACCTGATCATCGCGATCGAGGTATCCATAAGCATTGATGCGATCGCCGACGGCAAGCGCACTAAGCGTTGCCCATGCGCGATTTTTTAAGAGAAAACTCGTCGTAGAAAATGTGCGGATATAATAGGTATTCGTCTGCGGGTAACACGGATAGGCAAAACACTGAACCTGCACCTCCCCAGTTGCAGTTATTACGGCAGAGCCGCCCGATTGATTGTAATTAATCGCCTGAATTGTGAAATTATTGATCTGCGTGAGAATATCGTCGGCGTGATTGCTATCAAATGATGGAGTAACTACGGTAGACGTAAACATACCTCCGCTGATTGAGCCTGAGTACATTTGCGCGACGGCAACTGCGGGTACAACTAATCCCGCAAGGATAGAAAAACTAATAAATTTAAGATAATTCATAGGCAGGATATCTATCAGTAAGACGCAGTAACCGGCGGTTGTGTTACAGCAATCCGTACGTTATACTACAGCTGTTAGTTTCTCGTGATACACACGAAAAGCTAAAAATAAATGTATGGCAGACACCTCTCAATTTGTACACCTTCATACTCATACCCACTACTCCCTACTCGACGGGATGAGTAAAATACCTGATTTAGTTGCCCGAGCAAAAGCGCTCGGCATGACCTCGCTGGCGATCACCGACCACGGCAATTTATACGGCGCCGTTGAATTTTATCAAGAATGCACAAAGGCCGGCATCAAACCCATCATGGGCGTTGAGGCCTATATTGCGCCGGGCGATCACACAGACAAAACCAGTACAGGCACCAACGGCGAGGAACGATACTATCACCTCATCTTATTAGTCAAAAATGAAGCCGGCTGGAAAAATCTACTGCAATTAGTTACCGAAAGCTGGCTGCACGGCTTCTATTATAAGCCGCGTATGGACAAAGCCATGCTGCGAAAGCACCACGAAGGGCTTATAGCCACCTCGGCCTGTTTGGGCGGCGAGCTAGCACAGGCCACACTCAAAAACGATCTCGTCCAGGCTGAAAAAGTTATCCGCGAGTATCAGGATATTTTTGGCGCAGAAAATTATTATATTGAAATCGGTCGCCACCCGAAAATTCCGGATATTGAAAAGATTAATCCGCACCTCGTCGCACTTTCTAAAAAGACCGGCGCTCCCCTGGTTGCCACTCAAGACAGTCATTATTTAACCAGCGAAGATAAAGACGTGCACGATATTTTGCTGGCAATTCAGACCGGCAAAAAAGTAAATGATCCGAAAAAATTCACGCTCACCGATGATTTTTCAGTGATGAGCGGCCTGCAGATGGAATACACGTTTTCTGATCTGCCCGAATCAATTCAAAACACCGCAAAAATCGCCGAGGCCTGTAACTTTAAACTAGAGCTGGGAAAAATTCTGCTGCCAAAATTTGATACACCGGACGGCAGTGATTCTAAGGCATATCTTCGTCAGCTCGTTAAAGAACGCACGCCTGACCGCTATCCGGTTGTCGATGAGATTACGAAAACCCGTATTGAATATGAGCTGGGTATTATCGAAAAAACCGGTTTTGCCGATTACTTTTTGATCGTCCAAGATTTTATTAACTGGGCAAAAGACCGCGGCGTCGTTGTCGGCCCTGGCCGTGGTTCTGCCGCCGGATCAATTATTTCTTACATATTACGCATCACCGATCTTGACCCGATTCACTACGAACTGCTCTTTGAGCGCTTCCTTAACCCGGAGCGTATTCAAATGCCAGATATCGACGTAGATATCACCGACGTCCGCCGTGACGAGGTCTTTAGTTATCTGGAGGAAAAATACGGCAAAGATCGTGTCGCACATATTATTACGTTTGGAACTATGGCGGCGCGCGCTTCGATTCGTGACGTCGGCCGCGCACTCGATATTGAATTAGCATTTTGCGATCGCCTGGCAAAATTAATTCCGTTTAACAAAGATTTAGATGAGGCACTCGCCGAAGTCGATGAACTTGCGCAGATTTATAAAAGCGATGAGCGCGCAAAAAAGTTAATCGATGCGGCTCGAAAGCTCGAGGGCGTTGCACGCCATGCCTCAGTCCACGCCTGTGGTACCGTGATTGCCGCACAACCGCTACCACTACGCGTACCGCTTCAGCATGCGCCGCAAGATGAAAACGTGACCCTGACTCAATTTGAAATGCATGCAATCGAGGATCTTGGTCTGCTCAAAATGGATATCTTGGGACTCAAAAACCTGACGATCATCGAAAACACGATCCGACTCGTTCAAGAAAAAACCGGAGATCTGATTGATATGAGCAAGTTGCCGCTTAACGACAAGGCAACCTTTGAGCTGTTCCAGCGCGCCGACACCGTGGGTGTATTCCAGTTAGAATCCGGCGGCATGCGTCGCTATTTAAAGGAGTTAAAGCCAACCGAGCTCGAGGACATTATCGCGATGGTGGCGCTCTACCGCCCAGGCCCAATGGAACTGATTCCATCGTATATTAATCGTAAATACGGCAAAGAGCAGGTAACCTATCAACACCCAAAGCTCGAGCCGATCATGAAAAAAACCTACGGCATTGGTATTTACCAAGAGCAGATGATGCGGATTGCCTCAGATTTGGCCGGCTACTCGCTCGCAGAGGCTGATACGCTCCGAAAAGCGATCGGTAAAAAAATTAAAAAACTGCTTGATGAGCAAGAGGCAAAATTAATTGCCGGCTTGGTAAAAAATGGAATTCCAGAACGCACCGCCCGCATTATCTGGGAACTCTTCCCGCCGTTTGCCCGCTACGGTTTTAACCGCTCTCACGCCGCCTGTTACGCGATGATCGCCTACCGAACGGCCTACTTAAAGACGCATTATCCGACGGAATTTATAACCGCACTGCTCAATTCAGAAAGTTCAGACATTGAACGCATCTCTTTCTTGATCAGCGAGGCGAAAAAATCTGGCGTGCAGGTCTTACCTCCGGATATCAACAAAAGCTCCTCCGCATTTGCACCAGAAGGAATCAACGTCCGCTTTGGTCTTGAGGCGGTTAAAAATGTTGGCACCAATATCGTTAAAGCAATTATCGAGGAACGCAGCCGCGGCGGTGAGTTTGCAACCTTCAATGAATTACTCACGCGCGTACAACACAAAGATTTAAATAAAAAATCGCTTGAGTCGCTGATTAAATGCGGAGCGCTCGATGGATTTACGATAGATCGCAATACCCTGCTCGCTAATATCGACGACATCACAAAATATGCCCAAGCAGCACGTAAAATCGCCGCTCCGCAAACCGCCGACTTATTCGGTAATGCGTTTACCTCAAAAGCTGCGTCAAAGGCGCTGCAACTAAAACCGGCAACCGAGGCAACGAATAAAGAAAAATTAGCCTGGGAAAAAGAATTACTCGGACTCTATGTCTCCAATCACCCGCTGACCGTAGCGGCGGCTCAGATTGAAACAATGAAACCAACGAAGATTAAAGACATGCTCGTTGAGCGCTCAACGGTTAAAAATTATCGCGTCTGCGGCATGATCAATTCCGTAAAATCGATTATTACCAAAACCGGTAAGCCGATGTGTTTTGCAAAACTCGAGGACCACTCAGGTACGGTTGAGGTGGTCGTCTTCTCAGAAATATTTACGAAGAATCAAACCTGCTTTAAAGAGGGTGCAATTATTGTATGTATCGGCAAACTCAACTTTAGGAATGGCGAGACCTCACTGGTCTGCGATCAGGTAAAAGAAATTGCCTAATAACGAAAACAGCCCATCTCTGCAGGGCTGTTTTCGTTATGTGATATTACATATCATCATTTCTACGACTATTAGTACCAGTATTCCGATTATTCTGTGATCCACCTCGGCGGCGAGCCGCCTGAGCCTTCTTTATATTGCGACGCGCCGCCTCTCGCTGCGCTTGTGTTGCCATGTAGTGTGATTAAGATATTAATACGCTTCGACCTTTCACAGCATGGGACGAACTCAATAACAAGGAACTTATAAAACGCTGCATGCTCATCGCCGCATTGAAATAGCCCGTATTTCCCGCTACACTTACGTTTATGCACTCCGAACACAATCTCGACAATATTCGCCACTCACTCGCCCATCTGCTCGCTGCAGCGGTGTTAAAAAAATGGCCCGACACCAAGCTCGGTATCGGCCCTGTGATCGAAAACGGATTTTATTATGATTTCCAATTTGCCCAGCCGATCAGCGACGCTGACCTGAAAGACTTAGAGAAGCAGATGAAAAAGTTTGTCGGCGGCAAGATTGCCTTTTCCGGAACCGAGATGAATGCCGATGAGTTACGTAGAAAATATGCGCAGCAGCCATTTAAGCTCGATTTAATTGAAGAATATACAAAGGAAGGGCGTACGTTAACCAGCTACAAAACCGGCGAGATCTTTGAAGATCTCTGCCGCGGCGGCCACATTGAAAATACCTCAGAGATTGATCCGGATTCGTTTAAGCTCACCAAACTCGCCGGCGCCTATTGGCGCGGTGATGAAAAAAATGCGCAACTCACCCGTATTTACGGCGTAGCATTTGCAACCAAGGCCGACCTTGATGCATATCTGACCATGATAGCCGAGGCGGAAAAACGCGATCACAGAAAGCTAGGTCAAGAATTAGATTTGTTCACCTTCTCCCCGCTCGTTGGCTCAGGCCTGCCGATGTTTACGCCGCGCGGAACACTACTGCGTCAACTACTGCAGGAATTTGTCTGGGGTTTGATGGAGCCACATGGCTACCAGCGCGTGACTATTCCGCACATGGCTAAAGCCGATCTCTACAAAGCCTCCGGCCATTACGATAAATTTGCCGATGATATTTTCCACGTCACCAGTAAAAAAAGCGAGGATGCATTTATCATGAAGCCGATGAACTGCCCGCATCACACGCAAATTTATGCCTCAAAACCGCGCAGCTATCGCGATCTACCTATTCGCTACTCTGAGGTAACCACCGTCTACCGCGATGAAAACACCGGTCAACTCGCCGGGCTTTCTCGCGTGCGTTCGATTACTCAAGACGACGCGCATATTTTCTGCACCATGGATCAGGTTAAACACGAGGTCAAAGCAATTCACGATACAATCACGGCTTTTTACAACGCCTTTAACATGCCGCTGCGCATTCGCCTGTCGGTCAATGATCCGGCAAAACCGGAAAAATATTTGGGTACTCAGGCGATGTGGGAAAAATCTGTTGATGCTCTGAAAGATGTTCTTAAGTCACTCGGAAAAGAATACGAACTCGGAGTCGGAGAGGCTGCTTTCTATGGACCAAAAATTGACTTCATGGCTAAAGATGCGATTGGACGCGAGTGGCAATTAGCAACCGCGCAACTTGATTTTAATCAGCCGGAACGATTTGAATTAGAATATACCGCCGCCGATGGAACCAAGCAGCGCCCCGTCATGGTCCACCGCGCGATCTCCGGCTCACTCGAACGCTTTATGGCGATTCTTATCGAACATTACGCCGGGCACTTCCCTCTCTGGCTTGCCCCCGTACAGGCGCGCATTATCGCCGTGTCAGAAAAATTCCAAAGCTATGGAGAACAGGTTCTAAAAGAATTAAAAGCCGCCGGCATTCGCGCCGAGCTCGCAGATGCATCTGAAACTCTTGGTAAACGAATTCGTGCCGCGCAAATGGAAAAAATTCCGTATGCACTGGTTGTTGGCGAAGAAGAAATGAATGCAAAGACAGTTGCGGCCAAACGCCGCGCTGAAGATTTAGGAAAACTTTCTGTGCAGGATCTGGTTAAGCGCCTGAAAATGGAGATCAACGAAAAAACCGCCTAAGGGCGGTTTTTTCTAATTCCAAAAGTAGCTGCGCCCGGAGACTCTCGTAGAGTTTCCGGGCGCAGTGCGGCCTGATAAAACCTTTAAAGCAGGACATTTCCGAAACAACCGGGATTACACCTTTCGGCATAATCTTTGGCAAGCCCCTCCTGCTAATCGGTGCTCAGATCACTTGCCCTGCGCACGCATGATTCTTCCCCTCTGGGATGTTGGAGCCTGGCGCGTCGTGCTTGTTGCACGACGCTCATCTAGAACAGATGCATGCGATGGATCACGTGTCTTCTCCCTTCTCTTTTGTGCACCATGGCACTGGTGGCGTTCCATCTTGGACCCTTCCAGGAAGCGATCGAGCGAACGCTCGAAGCCTGTTCAGAATCGCGATGGAAACGTGGTCGTGGCGCCGGCGTCGTTCAGAGTTCGAGGAACATGTCCGTGCGCGAGCACGGCGGAGACAACGAATGCGTCCTCATGGGCTTCCTCCTCTTGAGGATATCACCTGCCGAATACGAATACGTGTCCACACGGACACGCGATCAATCGCCTGGCAAAGCGATGTAATTACATCATAGCACCCTTTTAAATTATTGTCAAGGGGTACAAAACACCTCCTCAAATACATCGTATAAAAATACTGAAGGCCGTCTTTTGGACGGCCCTACAGTGCTGCGTGCGAACTCACTGCATCGTGTCGCACAATTCACGAGATATCATGCTGCATAATCACTCCTTCCTTACTTCCCGGGTGGTATACCGATCATCACCGCCTGCATGCCCGGCACATAGATGCCGATGAGCTTGCCTTCGGGGTCAACCTCGAGAACGTCGATGGTTTTGGCCCGCGGCTCACGCGTCTCTTCGAGAGCCTGCGTGCAGACCGCGAAGATACCCCTGGGAGAGACATCGAGCTTGTTCATCCCCGGAGGAACCGACTTGAGCGAGATGCACAGGTAGCCAACGCGACTCCGGTAGGTCGCCAGCAGTGCGGTGAGCGACGCGACCTGCTCCTTCTGCACCTTGAGATCGGCAGTCAACGAGGTGATCGTTGCCTGAGCGTCCGGCGGGGTGAAGTCGTGGCTGCCCATGGCATACCCACCTGCCACGCCCACCAGAAGCAGTACTGTGCACAGATTCAAGCTCGCCTTCATGATGCACTCCCTTCGAAGTGCATCTTCTCCTTGGAGATCTCGCCGAAATCAGAACTGCAACGTTGACACCTCCCCAGATGGAATGAGGCGTGTTCGAAATGCTCATGCCCCAGCTCTCCCCGTGCGAACCGAGCCGTCTGCTCGCGCATCGCACAGGACGGCTGCTTGAAGAGACACCGGTAGACGCCGACAATCAGCGCCACAACCAGCGCCGCCGATACCAGCGGTAGGCGGAACCTGATCAGCTCCGGCACGGCCACCAGAACGACGATGCATGCGACCAGAATGACCAACTCAATCCATACCCTTCGATCTTTCACGAAAACCTCCCTACTCAACGCCACCATGGCGCAGAGTGGAAAATAATATATCATAAGTGATATATTTTGTCAAAATCGGGTATCGTCGATAAATAAGAAAAGCTGAGCAAAAAAACGATTTTTCTACGTAAAAATCATGCTCACATTTTCACTGCCGGTCAAAAAATAAAGTTGCGCCTTTCGTCTTTTTTTGCTAAAATAGATTCATTGTTTTTGCATCTGCTGACTACTATACTACTAACTACTGTCTACTATGACCATAAACTGGTACGGCGAGGGGTGCTTTAAAATTGTTGAAAATGGCGTAACGATCACGACCGATCCGATCGAAAACTACACCGGTCTTTCTGCGCCGCGTTTTAAAACAGATATTGTCCTCAAGACTCTGCTAAATCCGATTTCGCCGGAAGACGAAAAGCCTGTTGGGACGCACGACGACGATGGCGCTGTTGTAATCGCCGGTCCGGGCGAATACGAGGTAAAAGGGATTCAAATTACGGGCTGGCCGCTCAAAGGAGGCAGCGATAAAGAGATGCTGCGCTCCGTATTTAAAATCAAAACCGATGATCTTTCGGTAGGACTACTTGGTCATCTCGCAGAATTCAATGATCCGGAGATTCTCGAAGAGCTTGGCGATATTGATATTTTAATTGTGCCCGGCGGCGGCGCTCCATATATCACCCAAGAGGCGGCGGCAAAATTAATACGTCAAATTGATCCGCGACTCGTAATCCCCTCATTCTTTAAGGTAGCCGGACTAAAACGAAAAAGCGATGATGCGGCGGACTTTCTCAAGCAACTTGGCCTCAAGAGCGAGCCGGTAGAAAAAGTTTCAATTAAAAAGAAGGAGCTCGGAGAAAAAATGCAGGTTGCACTTCTTACACTCTAATAGCCATGCTCTCACTTGATACCATTCAACAGGCTGATCGGAAAACGCGGGTGCGCTGGCTGATCATCTTATCCTCCCTATCAGGCGTCTTCGTACTCATTATATGGATAGGAGGCATTAAACATATTACCTCGAGCGTAGCAGCACCGCAGGAATCAAGTAGCAGCATGATGTTCTCCTCGATTAGCACCACTTTCAAACAAGGATTCTCGGATTTTAAAAATGGAATTAGCAACACGATTCACTACTTTAAAGAAAAAACCTCGCAGCCACCATTAGAACTGACGCCAACGACCACCACCTCAACTAGTCAATAAACCAATATGGCCGACACAGAAGAAACAAAACCAAAGCAGCCCAAAGACATAGAGCCGCGCGAGATTACCGAGGAACTCAAGG
The DNA here is from genome assembly GCA_964641225.1 of uncultured Candidatus Saccharibacteria bacterium. GTDB lineage: Bacteria > Patescibacteriota > Minisyncoccia > UBA6257 > 1-14-0-10-44-23 > JAHFLF01. The sequence continues at coordinate 84,612 of CAZXKC010000002.1, read as the reverse complement.
AATCGTATTTAGATTATGCGATGAGCGTTATTGTCGCCCGTGCACTTCCGGATGTACGCGACGGATTAAAGCCGGTGCAACGCCGTATTCTCTGGGGCATGTGGGACTCGGGGGTAACTGCTGATGCAAAATTTCGAAAATCAGCCGACATCGTCGGTGAGGTCATGGGTAAATATCACCCGCACGGAGACTCCTCGATTTACCAGACGATTGTCCGCATGGTGCAAGACTTCTCGTTCCGCTACCCGCTGTGTATTGGCCAGGGCAACTGGGGTTCTATCGACGGCGATGAGGCGGCTGCATATCGTTACACCGAAACAAAACTTGCGCGTGTCTCAGAGGCGCTCCTAGGTGACATCGATAAAGAAACAGTCGATTGGGCGCCAAACTATTCGGGCACGAAACAGGAGCCAAAATTTTTGCCGACGAAATTACCAAGCCTGCTGCTCAACGGTACAGCCGGTATCGCCGTTGGTATGGCGACAAACATTCCGCCGCACAACTTGACTGAGGTCGTAGACGCGACACTGCATCTAGCCGATAACCCAAAGGCAACCACGGAAGAACTAGTTGAATTCGTAAAAGGCCCAGACTTCCCGACCGGCGGCGTAATTTACAACAAAAAAGACATTTTGCAAGCCTACACAACCGGCAAGGGTCCGATTACTATGCGCGGCGTGGCAGAAATCAAAGAACGCAAAGGCGGCAAGGGCTACGACATTGAAATCACCGAGATTCCGTATCAGGTGAATAAATCAGAGTTGCTGATGCGCATGGCTGAACTGGTCACCGACAAAAAAATTGAAGGCGTGCGGGACATCCGCGACGAGAGCGACAAGCATGGTATGTCGATCGTTATTGAATTAAAAAATGATGCCAACCCGCAAAAAATCTTAAACCAGCTCTTTGAGTACACTGATCTGCAGAAAAACTTTGCAGTGAACATGGTGGCCCTCGGCGACGGCGGACTACAGCCTCAAGTCATGTCGCTTAAAGACATGCTGGTTGCCTTTATCGAACACCGCAAACTCGTCGTTAAACGCCGCGCAGAATTTGATCTGAAAAAAGCCAAAGAGCGTGAACATATTTTAGAAGGTCTTGAAAAGGCGCTTTCAAATATCGACAAGATTATCGCGCTAATCCGCAAAGCAGAAAATCGCGAAGAGGCACACACGAATTTGATGAAGCAGTTTAAGTTTAGCGACTTACAGGCAACGGCAATTTTGGACACCAAGCTGGCAACGCTGGCTAGCCTCGAGCGTTATAAAATCGAAAACGAGCTCAAAGAAAAGCGAGCGCTCATTGAAGACCTTGAATCGCTCCTCAAAAGTGCGGCAAAAATTCTCACGGTGATTAAAACTGAACTTAAGGAGGTTAAAGAGCGCTTTGGCGATGAACGACGCACTCGGCTGGTTGCCGGCGGCATCAAAGATTTTGCCGAAGAAGACTTGATCGCCAACGAAGAAACAATCATTACTCTTTCGCAGAGCGGCTATATTAAGCGCGTTCCGCCAGGCAGCTTTAAAGTACAAAATCGCGGCGGCAAGGGCCTAATCGGCTCTGATGTTGCCGACGACGACTTTATCGCTCACATTTCCTTTGCCCACACGCACGACAATATCTTATTCTTCACTGATCGCGGCCGCGTCTTCCAAACAAAGGTTTGGGAACTTCCTGCTGCTAGCCGCCAAAGCAAGGGCAAGCCTGTTCACAACTTCTTAGAAATGCCGCTTGAGGAACGCGTTAATGCAATCATCACCTACCCGAATACAGTCAAAGAAAAAGATCTGGCAAATCAGTTCTTGATGATGGCAACAGTCAAAGGCATGATCAAAAAAACAGCCTTGGCTGACTTCCAGAACGTCCGTAAATCAGGCATTATCGCAATCGGCCTGCGCAAAGAAGACGAACTCAAATGGGTCAATCTTTCGGGTGGCAGCGATGAAGTAATTATCACCACGCACGACGGCCAGTCTATTCGCTTCCCTGAAAAACAAGTTCGCGCAATGGGTCGCACCGCCTCGGGTGTTACTGCCATCAAACTCAAAGGAAAGGATTTTGTCAGTTCGATGAATTTGATCACTAAAACTGACTCAAAAGATCATCGTCTACTCGTAGTTATGTCTAATGGCTACGGGAAACAAACAGCACTTGGACAATATCGCCTGCAAAGCCGCGGTGGATCAGGTATTAAGACGGCTGAAGTGACTACAAAAACCGGTCCGGTTATGGATGCGCGCGTTGTATCGGCGGAAAAAGAATTAATTGCGCTTTCAGCAAAAGGCCAGGTTATCCGCACTGAAATCGCCTCGATTAGAACGGCCTCGCGCGCAACACAAGGCGTACGCATCATGAATGTTGAGAAGGGCGACCAGGTCATCGGAATTATCTGCTTCTGAGCAGAAGAATTACTGCCGTTCATCCCGTTAGATGGCGAAGCCTATCTAACTGAGATTGTGCTACAATAAATTGAGTTACCCCGAAAAGATAAGCCCGTGCGGGCTATGTCATGGGGTGAGAATTTATTTGTAAATTTTCATGCAATTTTCTAAAACTCAACTCATCTTAATTGGGGGCGTTCTCCTAATTGCGCTCGTAGTTATTTTACTTTTTACAGGTGTTATTCCGGGCTTACGCAGTACGCAGAACATCAGCACCCTCAAAGGCAACCTAACCGTGTGGGGAGTATTTGATACTGAACAGGCCGTTAACAGCACGCTGATAGCCGACTTTATTGCCAAAAATCCACAGGTAAAAATTACCTACCGAAAAATAGATGACCGGACCTACGAACAAGATTTAATTAATGCGCTTGCTGCAGGAAGTGGTCCGGACGTCTTTATGTTTAAAAACAGCTGGCTGCTTAAACACAACGACAAAGTTGTCCCGCTTCCGACTAAAGACTTCCCAATTGAAACATTACGTGCGGCCTTTCCTTCTATTGTAGAGCAAGACTTTACGACCGGCGGGCAAACATACGCACTGCCGTTATATATCGATACACTGTCGCTGTTTTATAACCAAAAAATGTTTGATGCGGCAGGCATTGCTCAGCCACCTACAACCTGGGAGCAGTTCTTAAACATGATCCCGCAGCTGCGCAAGACTGATAATCTGGGCCGGATCACTCAAGCCGCGGCGGCTATTGGCGGCAGTTCAAACAATATCAATGAAGCCACTGATCTGCTTAATGCAATCATGCTACAACTTGGCGTACAAATGGTCAGTCCGCAAATAACACGAGCCACCTTCGCAACTGCAACCAATGGCGCCGCCTCTGTGCAGTTTTATACTGACTTTGCGAATCCTCGTCTGCCGCAATATACCTGGGATAGCGCGCAGCACTACTCACTCGACGCCTTCACTGAAGAAAAAGTGGCTATGATTTTTAACTATGCCTATCAAATCCCCTCAATTAAAGCTAAGAATCCATTTTTAACCTTCAGCGTTATCCCAATTCCTCAGTTTTCGCAGGCAAAAAAATCAATCAGCTATGCTAATTACTGGGGCTTGGCCGTCTCCTCAAAAACAGCCGACCCAAATCTTGCCTGGCAATTTATTTTAAATTCAACCCTCGAGCCGACGGCAAACGGAAAATACCTTAATGCCGTTAGCCGCCCACCGGCGCTACGAGAACTAATCACGCCAAACCTTAACGACCCGCAAATCGGCGTATTTGTGCGTCAGGCTCTCACTGCGCAGAGCTGGCCAAAAATTGATGACGCAAGCATTGACTACATCTTTACCAAGATGATCGATCTGATCAACGCAACCCAGATGCCAATTGAGCAGGCGCTTAAACTTGCGGAAGAAAACATAACCACGCTTATGCAGCGTAAAGCCGCGCAATAATATGCGTCGAATTCAAAAAATAGCTAGATATATTGTACGCACAAGCATTGCAGCAATGTTTCTTGCATCAGCAGTGTTACACACTCCCGCGATAACAGACGCAGCAACCTGCCCTACTCCAAATAGCAGCAACCCTCAAAGCTATCAACAGGGATACACCAGCGGCTGCACTCGCGCGATTACCGGAGCGACTGATAAGGACTCTTTTTGTGTACGAATTGCCGCTCCTTCAGGAGCAAATGCCACTGACTGGGTAAACGGCTGCTATGACGGCTTTGCGAAAGGCTCTGAGCTGTATACGGTCACTGCCAGCTCAAAACTTGCAGACCGAAAGATGACGCTTGATGATGTTGCTCGGATTTGCCAGCAGCTCACCAATAAAGCCAGTGAATATGCAAGCTCGAACCCACTTATTGGCAGCGCAGAGCAGAACAGATTTAATCAAGGCTGCATTGACGGCTATATCGACCAGGTTAATACCGACAAAAAACCCGACTCCTTCTCGATCTGCAATAACACTGATGTCATCGCTAACCGCGGCTGTCTTGCAGGATACAACAGGTCATACGAAGACTACAGAAACAGCATACCGCTTGTTTCCATTCCTTTTACTGCAGAAATGCAGGCAATTTCTTCAAAAATCAGAAATTGTAATACACTCGTTGGCTCTGACACAGACGTAATGGCACTGGGATACAGAGTTGGCTGCGTAGATGGATACCGCGAAGTCATTACTAAGGGCGACTCACTAGGCATAAACTGCACAACAGCACCACAAGCTAAATATAAACTTCCGATTAACGAGGGCTACAAACAAATTGACTACAATAATAGCTACACAAGTGGGTGTATAGATGGTATTAAAGTTGCCCTGAGAGAACTTAATACGGGCGTAGTCGGCAGCAACACAAATTCCGGCGGCGGCATAGTCCCTCAGTGTGACCCCGTCCTTCCCCCAAACACACCAGGCGCCTGCGGCCTGAACGCATTCGTGCAACTGATTAAAAACATCATCAAGTGGCTGACGGTTATTATTTTGCCGATTATCTTCCTGATGATCGGTTACGCTGGTTTTAAAGTGATGACCTCCGGCGGCAGCAGCGAGAAAGTAAGCCAAGGCATCACCGTTGCCAAAACAGCAATCTTGGGCTTGGTCTATGTCTCCGTCTCCTACCTCGTTATTAAATTTATCTTTGATGCACTGGGGGTTGCTACCGTCTTCCGACCAAGTGGGTTATAATAAGTGCAATGAATAAGGCATTATTAGCGATTGCTGCAGGCTTACTCACGCTTAGTATTATAAGCGTAGGCTCTGTTTCCTTTGCAGCCGACGACACAAGCTGCCCGCCGGGCCCTCATGGCGAGATTACGCTCTGTAATCCCCTAGGAGCAAATGCAACCCTACCAGGTCTGTTAAAAAATTTCTTTACACAAGCCGTTAAAATCATCACGATTCTTGTTCCGCTGATCGTTATCTTTGGTGCATTTCAAATGGTGTTTGCCGCCGGCAATCCGGAAAAGTTTGCGACCGGACGTAACACAATTGTGTATACTGTTATCGGATACGTAATCATCCTGGCGGCTCAAGGCATTGTTGCAATCGTTCAAAAATTATTAACTCCATCCCTATAAGAGAGTATGAAAAAAACTCTTGTTCTTTTAGCAGCCGGTCTTTCTGCAGGTATTCTGATCGCTTCACCATTTATTGCCACAGCGCAAACAACGCAGGTACCACCAAACGGTAGCCCGACCAATGTGCAGCAGGTACCACCAAACGGTGCCGGCAACACCGAAGGCGTACTTGATACTGAAGAAAAAGTAATTGGCTTGATCAACAAAATCATCAACTGGATGTTCACCATCTTTATCTCGGTAGCGATCATCATGTTTATCTACGCCGCCTTTATTTACCTAACAGCCGGTGGCGGCGAAAATGTCGGCACAGCGCACAAAATGATTATGTACGGCGCTATCGCAGTCGCTGTTGCAACCCTTTCGCGCGGATTAGTTTCGCTCGTACAAAACTTTGTAACAAAGGTGTAATCATATGCGAAAACTTTTTACTGCTCTGACACTTACGCTCCTGACTCTCTCTCCTGCCTTAGCAATGGCTCAAGTCAGCGGCGTCCAACAACTACCAGACAGTCTGCCGCAAGGAGAAGATTCTGTACTTGCGCTCATCAACACCGTCATCAACTGGTTTTTCACTCTTTTAATTGTTCTGGCCGTTGCCTTTATCGTCTACGCAGCCTACAAATACTTGTTTAGTGGTGGCAGCGAAGAAGGTGTCAGCACTGCGCACAAGATGCTGATGTACGCCGCCGTCGCTATTGCCGTCGGCACACTCGCTAAAGGTATCGTCTTTACGGTACAGCGCTTTGTGCTTGGCGGAAGCGGTGGCACCACCTCGACCTCGGCAACCTCAACGCCGGCAACCTCTGCGCTAGGCCCTACTCCGGGAATCTGCGCAAATCCAGGTGTCGGCTTCTTTAAAGTACCTCACCCGACACTGACCGACGTCTTCGTCGACTACTGCAGCAACGACAAAGATAGCTCGGGTAGTTACGTAACCAAATACCCTGCTGTGATTATGGATGGACAAACTTTTGGCAGCTTGAGTAATATAACCTTAAGCGACGGCAAGCAGTCGGTACTTGTACCTTACAGTATTCCAGGACACACCGCCGAGGTTCAGCAGTGCTCCAACGGCCGCAGACCAGTTATGTGTGTCAGCGGAGGCGAGATTCGGCCACTCGATGGCCGTAATATAAATTAATTTATCATCTGCATGAAAACATTTATTACAACTGTAGCGGCCTCTCTTGCAACATTCTTGTTGCCCGTCGTTGCCTTTGCGCAGCAAAACATTACGCAAGACTGTAGCGGCCCGATCCCCTGCGCGCAAAACACAATCTTAGGTCAAAGCGGTGATGGCTTAAGCGGCATTCAGGGCCTGATCGTTACGATCGCCAACTGGATGTTTATCCTCCTGCTCGTACTCGCCGTGATGTGGATCATCTTTGCGGCCTACAAATACATGTTCTCAGGAGGCGCAGAAGAGGCCGTTGCTTCAGCCCACAAGATGATCATTTACGCCGCAGTAGCAATTGCCGTCGCTCTTCTTTCAAAAGGCATTGTATTTGTTGTATACCAGCTCGTCAGCGACGGCAGCAGCGCAGTTGGCCAAAATGGTCTTAACGGAAACCAGAATGGCAATGTAAACGCCAGCATCAACGTCAACACAAAGTACGGCAGCATTCAGCTCAACCCAAATATCAAGTTTTAAATATAGATCGGCAAAGATCTTTCCGGGCGGCCTACTCAGGCCGCCCGGTTTTATTTCCCTCTCCAATAGAAAAAGCCCCGACAACCTTGCGGTCATCGGGGCCCTTCTTGCTGCGAGACACGACGGCTTAATTTCGCCTCCTTTCTTGTGTCTCGCGATACGCTGACTAACTGCCCTACTTGACGATCGTTCCCGCACCGGGAGGATCGGGCAGCGGATGGTCGGCGATCACCACCCTGATTCCGCGATTGAACGGAATCGTTTCATCGACGGCCCGGATATCGAAGACTCCGGACTGCTCGGCGAGCGTGTGGTCGTAGTTGTTACGACCGTCCGGGAAGTTCTGCCAACTCTTCCCGTCTGTACTGATGAGCACGTCCTGCCACTGGACATACCCGTTGGCCGGCCGCCGGACCTTCGCCCGGGTGCCGCCGTAGATCTTCTCCCAGGTCTTGCCGCCGGCGATATCGCGCGGGTAGACCTCGTCCTGGGGCATCTCGACGACCTGTGGCGCAGCCACCGGCACGCCGTACTGCTGAGTCGCCTGCGGCTGGACGGCCGCGGGCACCTGCTTGAGTGCCTCCTGCTTCGCCTTCGCATGCGCCTTCAGGAGCAAGACGATCGGAACAACGAAGGCCAGCGTGATGAGAATCACGAGGACCGGCACGAGCCAGCTCTTCTGCTCGTCCCAGAAGGTAGGAGCCGTCTCGAAGACGGGTTCGTCAGCGTCGTGGCCGTGCTCTTCTTCAGCATGCGGCGCGTGTGCTTCAGTCATCTTTCCGAATTCCTTTCTCTGTGAAGTGAACTACGCTAGTGGTGCGAACCGCCGTGACCGCCATCGATCACGTTGATGTTACGACCCCTGCCAGTTCCGGTTGAACGAACCTCGCGCGTCTGGGCATCGAACCCCAGCACTTGAGCAGCGCTGATCTTGGCCTCAGCAGGCGTCATTCCGTAGTCGTCAACGTAAGACTTGACGAGCTCGCCGAAGACGATGCCGTAGACCCTACGCTGATTGAGAGCGTCGATCTGGGGAGGCAGCCTGACCCTGCGGATTCCGGTCTCGATGATCTCGACCGCGACATCCTTTTCGGTCCTGGAAGACTCAGTGGCCGCCCACCGCTCGATCCACTCGTCAACTCGGGCGTGGTTACGACGGAAGAAGTCCGGCAGCTTGTGAGGCACAGGACGACGAACGCCGTAGTGATCCAGGAACCTCGAGTCGTCATTGGGCATGCGAGAGAGCTCGAGTCGGCACTTGTGGATCTTGTCGACCTCCGGAAGATGCAGGAGGATGTCCCCCATCGTATATCCGGAGCCGATCATAGTGCCCACCGATTCGCTGGCGTGCCGAATCGCAGTCTCCCTGTTCTGCCTGCTGACTCTGAGAACCTGAGGATTGCCCATGGCGTCGAGCACCGTGGCCGAATCCCGATAGCGGATGAAGCCATCAATCTCGATCGCGAGCCCTTCGGGCAGACTAGCGAGCATCGAGAGTCCGGGAATCGGCTGAGCGCTGCCGCTGGTGACGATCCTGATCGTAGTATCGAGGGTCTTGATCTCCTCGTGCACCACGATCGGTCGGCGATATGCCGGAACCCATGCGGGTCCCGGGCTTCTCTTCACGTCTCCTACGGGATCACCAAACTCCTCCTGGATCAGAGCATGCCCTGCCTTGTTGAAGACAACGCTCTTCGCACAGAAGATGACTGCCGTGAGTCCGAGCCCTGCGACAAGCGCGATGGCGCCGATCAGCAGCTGGTATTCCTCCGGCAAGACCATGAAGAGCACGGCGATTACGGTGGTCAGGATGACCAGTCCGAAGATCGCCATCCCCTTGCCACCGCCACTACCGTGTCCTGCACTCATGTTCTTTCTCCTCCAATGGCCGCTTAACGCGGGCCATTCTTTTGCCCGCGTCGGGCCACTAGAGCCCTTGCCCCATCCGTGCTGGCTCCACAAGGAACCAAACTTAACACGAAACGGGAGTTGTATAGCTGACTATGCATTATCAGCTATACGATTCCCATTTCGTGACGAATTAGAGCAAGGTATTGCATAAAACCGCTAAAAACGGCTCTATACCTAGGTTTTCAAGGTACACGACTGACGAATTATAGTATAGCATACTATATCTATTTTGTCAAGTATTAGCGCATATTAGTGGCATTTAGAGCCTGCCGGGAAACCCCCTTCAACCGCGATCTAGACAAAAACCCGTTAGACCGAGAAGACTCGCCGCAAGGAGTAGCTTCGGCTACTTCGAGGACGAGCCGACAAAGGGCTAACGGGTTTTTGTCGGATCCCAGAGGGTTGCCAGCCGTTGTGGCTGAGCAACGCGGTACGGAGGGGGTTTCTCAGCAGGCTCTAGGTCAAATGATCAAAAAATTCCCTATTCAAACTGTACGTTATCCACCGAATCCGCTATATACACATAGAGATATGTTATACTTGAATTAACGAATTAAGTTTTACAAATTAATAACAACGTATGAAGAAAAAGATTCTCGCGATCAGCGCAATTGCATTCGTAGCCTTTATGCCTCTAGCTGCTATGGCTATCGATATCCCGACAACGACTCCGCCTCCAGGCATTCGTAGCTTTGAAGGAGTTCTTGGTATTTTTGACACCGTCATCCGCTGGTTGTTCACTATTTTACTCGTTGTCGCAGTACTGATGATCATCTGGGCCGCCTTCGCTTACCTGACCTCTGGTGGTGACGAAGAAAAAGTTAAAGCAGCTCACCAGCGCATCATCTACGCAGTAGTTGCCATCGCCGTCGCCTTCTTGGCACAAGGAGTATCGTTCGTAGTTGCGCAGTTGCTCGGACAAGGTTAGTAATTGGTATCAAATCAAAAACGCCCGCAAGGGCGTTTTTGATTTTCAGGGTGCTCTCGGGAGGACTTGAACCTCCATGCCTTGCGGCACCACCTCCTAAGGGTGGCGTGTCTGCCAATTTCACCACGAGAGCGATAAAGGCTATTATGTCGCAAAAAACCCTATTAGTCTACGTCCGCTTTCCATGGAATTTCTTATGCACGTCCCCTAATTGTTTATTAGTTAAGTGCGTATAAATTTGCGTGGTAGAAATATTGCTGTGACCAAGCAGTTCTTGAACGGAACGCAGGTCGGCGCCGTTAATCAGTAAGTCAGTGGCAAATAAGTGACGAAGCTTGTGTGGCGTCACCTTCTGAGAAAGCCCGGCTTTGCGGGAATAAAAATTCACCATGTTTTGCACAGAACGCGGAGTTATTTTGCCGATCACCTTCGGTGGCTTCTGCGATTTCTTCGGAACCCGTGTGAGACTGACAAACATCCACTCCATAGCATCGCCGCGCGCATCTAAATACTTTTTTATCGTTGCCTTACAGCTATCTGAAAAAAACACCACGCGCAGTTTTTCACCCTTACCGCGTACGGTTATCTCTCCGCGACTCAGATCAAGGTAGCGACTCAGGTTACATAACTCAGAAACACGCAGGCCTGTTGAAAATAGTGTCTCTAAGATGGCGCGATCGCGCAGTGCGCGCAGGCTTTCGCCCTCTGGGGCGCTCATCAGTCGATCAAACTCTTTATATTCAGGAATATCAATCTGGCGCTGTGCAATTTTCGGTAGTTCAATCTTGTCGGCGGCAATCACGTTATGATCATGCTTGGCAAGATATTTCAAAAAACTGCGAAGCGCGATCACGTAATAATTCTGCGTTACCTTTTTCATCACGCCACCACGACCGCTCTGCTGCTCTGAAAGTCGCACACGAAATGATTTAACTACGCGCTCGGTAATATCTGTTTCTTTCTTGATATCGGCATCCTTAAAAAATACGCGCAAATAATGCTCGTAATTACGCCTCGTCTTTGGCGAGCGCCCCTTCTCGACAGTCAAATAATCCAAATAATCCTGAAGAAGCTCATCAATCTTGGCCATACCCTGTATATCAACCGCGAGTTTTTAAGAGTTTGTAATAGAATACATTCCTCATGCAATATAAAGGTGCGATGCTATCGTGCCCACACGATCTAATTGCCGTAGGCAATGCTCGCGGTTGTATTACGGGGCATACCCTCATTATAGCGCAAACCTTTCGTAAAATATTAACGCCTATCTTATAATATATCACTATCTAGAACGGCCGTTCTAGATAGTGATATATACTAAACTATTTCTATTCGCACCGGATCAGGATGAAACTCAAGCTCGGTATCGGTGTATTTAATAAGCGGGGGCAAATCAACCTGAGCTGGCGCACTGCCAGATACACGAATAATGCGCGGCGCCTTACCCTGCTGCTCTTGCGGCAACCCTCTTTCGATTCGTTGTATTTGATACGCTTTTAACTTTTTTTCTACCCAATCTCCAAAATTACCAGCGAGTAAAGATTCAAAAAAACGTTTTTTTAGAGCAGATGTTTTGTGTAGATGCCGTAGATCGCCTTCGTACGTAAAATCCCCTACCCAGCCTCTGTTTGCATCAAAGAATGCCTTCACTTTTTCATCGCTGCCATAAATTGGAGCTAACCCTTGATACATCATCTTCCAGTACTCGTTATACTCCAGTTGAAACCGATACGTCTGCGGCGTCATAAAATGATTGAGGCAAATCTTGTCGCTCGCAGCCACGCTGTGATCCAACTTTGACCTGCGCCACCCAAACACGCCAAACAGTAGCGCTGCGCAAAAACGCGCGGTAAAAATTCTGCCCTCCCGCACGCCAATCAGTACGTCAAAATCTGATTCTTCATCAACATTACCTACCGCAAGTGAGCCGCTACCAAACGCCATTTCAACAAAAGGAATATATCGAAATAGCCAGGTTTTCTTCAAAAACCTAAACCATTTTTTATCGTACATTAAATCTTGCTGCACCCTATTCATTATCAACGGTGGGTTTTTCTAATTGCTTGACGTCAAACCCAACTCCGTCACCGGTGATGCGCAGTACGTCCTTATCTACTTTGCCAAGCTCTTTATACGCGGCATTATAATGATTGACGGTCGTACTCATTGCGTTTCCAAGGCGCGTCATATAATCCTCGTGCGCCTTTAAATGTTTACCGAGGTCATCAACCCGCTTAATAATATCTTTTGCCGTCTGCTCAATTTTAAACGCCTTAAATCCATACAACACGGATTGCAAATATGCGTAGAAGGTTGTCGGCGAGACAATAATGACCTTTTTTTCATGCTGAGCGTATTCAATTAAATTACGGGTATTTACTTTAACCGCGCCAACCTCGTTCACGAGCAGGTCGTAATAAATACCTTCGGCAGGAATAAACATAAAGGCAAACGAAAGCGTTCCCTCCTCTGGCCGCACATATTTAGCAGTCTCATCGATACGCTTTTTTAAATCAGTACGAAATACCTTCTCTAATTCCTCGCGCTGACGATCATCGAGCGCCTGCGTAACACGGTTGTAGTTATCTAATGAAAATTTAGCGTCAATTGGAATCAAGCCTTCTTTAGTTTGAATAACTGCATCAACAACCTCGCCATTTTTAAACTGATGCTGCATTTTATACTGCCCGGGTGCGAGCATATTGCTCAAAATAAGCTCAAGCGAGGCCTCGCCCAGATTGCCACGCTGTTTTTGATGCTTGAGTACCTTCTCAAGGCTCGAAAGCTGCTCGGCAATTGTCATGAACTGTTTAGTCTGCTCGTTTGTTTTTGTCTGCTCACGCGTAACATCAACCAGCGATTTATTCATCTGTTCGCTGATTTCGCGCAGTAATTGCTGCGACTGACTAAACTGATGGCGAACGCTTTCAGTCATCTCTTTACGGCTCTCGCCCAGCTTGGAATCAACGGCGCTGGTCAGCTGCTGGAGCTGCTGCTGAAGCAACACCATACCCTGCCCCTCGTCTTTAGAGGCGCCTGAACGGCGCAGATGCATGAGTAGGACGGCAAAACCGGCGATGAGTACGAACAATAAAATACCAAAGTAAATCGGTGTCATGCACCAATTATACGTCGAGATTCGTACTTTCGTACAGGTTTCTCTTATCGCACAAAATAAATAATTCCGGCAATGGCCGCGGAATTGATCACAAATGAGACAAGCATAATGTAACGCATTGGCAACTGCGTCATACCCATCATCGACAAACCAACCTCGTCAGGTAGCGGCGAGGCAATCACGAGCGCACCTAGTACCACCGCCAGTACACGAACAATGGGCTTTATGGCGAACTGAGCAAATGCTCCATGCGTTTTACGGACAAAGTATTCGAACAAATCATCGAGAATACTCATCTTCACAGTGCTTATCAAGCCGGCGTCGCCCAGCATTGCCCCAAAGCCTCCTAAGAGTGCGATTTGATAGAGCGGCACGTTGCCATCACGCGCGAGCACCACAAAAATTGCTACTGATAACGGCGTGGTTGAAAATGAGGTAAAGCACAGTCCTCCCACAAAGGTCATGAGGATCAACCACCAGCCGCCCAGCGCCGCCCATTTGTCGAGCACACCGGAGACAACTAAGAGATATGACGCGACGATAATAAACGCGACGAGCACAAAATACGCCATGTGCCGCATCGTAAAAATTTTTTGCATGAGCGTCTTCTCTGGCATACCGTTATGACTTTAAAAGTCCGAGCAGACTTTGACCGGTCATCTCGTTTGGTTTTTTAAGTGCGAGTAATTCCAAAATCGTTGGAGCGACGTCAGAGAGGATGCCAATTGCTCCTTCAGCAGAGACCCCAGAAGCGGCGGCGGCATGTTTAAATTCCGGCCCAAGAATATACAGCGGCACCGGGCTTGGATCATGAGACGTTTCCGGGTTCCCCGTCATTACATCAAGCATCACCTCAACGTTGCCGTGATCGGCGGTCACCACAAGATAACTATCGGTCTCTTCGCAGGCTTTGACGATTCTGCCCAGCTGCTCATCAACGGTCTGCGCGGCGGTAATCGCGGCATTAAAATTGCCGGTGTGTGCAATCATGTCGGCATTAGCAAAGTTCAGAACAATGACGTCATAGGTATGCTTGGTAAGCGCATCAACAACGCGGTCGGCAATAGTCTGCGCCATCATCTCCGGCTCGAGGTCATGACGCTCAACGTTGCGCGATGGAATAAGTACTTTTGTCTGGCCATTAAAAGTTTCGTCGCGATATCCGTTGAAAAAATACGTCACGTGAGCATATTTTTCTGTCTCCGCAATCAGCAACTGCTTGAGCTGTGCGTCTGCGAGCACCTTACCGAGCGGCATCGTAATATCCTCAGGCGGAAATGCGACCGGCACATTAAAATGCTTTGTATACTCGGTCATCGTCGCCACAAACAGATTAGTAAATTTTTTCACCGGAAACTTATCAAATGCGGGTTCTATAAACGCAGCGGCGATCTGACGAATTGAGTCCTCGCGAAAATCGCAAAAAATCAGCGCATCGTTATCCCCCACAGAGTGCCCGCTTGGAGCAAGCGCAACCGGCAAAAAATACTCATCGCTCTGATCAATTTCATAAAATGTATTTATGAGCGACTCAACCGGTTTATCGGTAACCGGTATGGTTCCCACCATCGCATCATAGGCTTTTTGCGTCCGGTCGTAATGACTGTCGCGATCAAGTGCGAAATGACGCCCGGAGAGACTCGCCAGTGTGCCAACGCCGGCAGCAGCCGTCACATCGCGCAATTTTGTAAGCAGCGATATAACAGAATGCGGCCGACTATCTTTACCGTCGGCAAATAAATGGAGATTAACCTGCTTCACTCCATTATCAGCCGCTGCCTGAATCAGTGCTGCAAGATGATCAAAGGCGGCATGAATTGCCCCTTCGGTTAACAAGCTGGCTATGTTTAAGGCAGAGCTATGTTTCTTCACGTGCTCAAATGCCTCTACAAAGACAGAATTTTTTTGAAACTCTCCACGTTCAATCGCCAATGTAATGCGCGGGTAGTGTTGATAGAGCACCTTGCCGGCGCCAATGGTTAAATGCCCCACCTCGGAGTTGCCCACCTCGGTCCAGGGCAAGCCAACTGCAATACCCGAGGCCTGCAGTGAGCCGCTCAGATAGTGCTGTTCAAGGTACGGAATTGTTGTCAGTGTCGCCTTAGCCAGCGGATTCGTAAAATCCTTTCTACCCACTCCCCAGCCATCTAAGATCGCCAGTACCAACATCGGTTTATCAGCCATGGCTACAAGTATAGCATTTTCAGATAACGAAAAGAGGTCGCATCCGAAGACACGACCTCTCTCGCGAACCTAGCTCGCAGATGAGCTTGGTTTTTTCTGAAACTGCTGGTGCACCTCCTTGATGATTGCCATTTGACTTGCGGCGTACATTTTTTTCGGTCGACCACACCATAACCTATTCGGATGCGGGCTAGTCACGACAATTGCGATATCCTCAAGATAGAGCAATTGATTTTTACTCAGCCCCGCACGCTGAGCTGCTTCGGTCAGACCGATCCAATCTTCAGCTTCGGAAATAACGTACCCCTGCAACCTTTCCCAAAGAATCTTTCGCCAACCATGAGAACAATCTGGTTGCCACTCTCCTCTGGTCAGATACCGATGACGATTTTTGCACCGTACAGTGCAAAAATTAGCTCGACCGACGAATTCAGTCTTACAAGCGAGGCAGGCCCGCTTCCTAGGACCAATCTCCTCCATCCGCTTCACCAAAGCCACCAAGCTCTCCTGATTGAAGATCCTCTGACCTTCGGGGTCGTCTTGCCTGAATGGGATAAGTCCTCGCTTACAGAGATTCCTGAGAAATTCCGGAGTACATCCGGTGATCCTACAAAGCTCCTTGGCGATCCAAAGCGCTTCATCTGGCTTGAAAATATCCGGACCGCGCAACTGCAAAATTTCTCCGGCAAGCTCCCGAACGCGCCGACAACTAATTCTAAGGACACCAGCAATCTCTCTAGTAGTTACGCGTTGCTTTTTCATCGCAATTATGACCGCGATCGACCCCTTGTTTCTCTCCTCGAAAGAGGGCCTTCCGCTCCTCGTGTACCACCCCCGCTTTGACTTTGGCTTGGGTATACATCCTCTTTGAACAAGCCCCCGGACAGCAGAATACACGCCACTATAGGCAAGGCCGAGCCGCACTGCGATCTCTGAAACGCAAAGCCCTTCTGCTACAAAAGCGACAATCTTGCTATCGCGCCCTTGAAGCCTCTCACGAAACGTTAGGTCGCTAGCTTCACCGCAAAACGTGCTCCACTTTGACTTCAAGCGCCCCTCCCGAATCAGTCGGGCGGCCATTTGACCAACTCTGTTTTTGGTCATCCCGAGCTCTTCGCCAATTTCGTGCAATTTGAGTCCTTGCTCGCGAAACTGAATGATCAACTCTTCGCACTCAGCAACAACAGCCGCCGGAAGCGAATTGCCTCTTGTTCGAGACACAAACCACCTCCCTTTTGGTTGAATTAAGAAATCAAAGAACCGCAACCAATATCACTATATACTAGAAATTTGTCAATTGCCATTTTCTGATATAGTGCGTATACTAATGAAGATAGTTTTCTAATTATTTAGCTAATTCTTACATCCCTTTTGCCTTCATGGTCACTTATTTGACTACGAATATCATACGGGACCTTATCACTTATGAACTTTCTCTCCAACCCACTGGTTTGGGTATTTTTAGTTGTCGGAGCGGCGGCGGGCTTCTTTGTCAGTAAATCACGTAGCAGCAAGACAGCAGCGTCAGTTGATGCAGAAATAAAAGTTAAGCTTGCCGAGGCAGAGAAAAAGGCCGAGCATCTTGTTGCCGACGCAAAATTAAAAGCGGCCGAGGTTCTTAATGAGAGTCAAAAAGCCGAACGCGATCGCACGGAAAAGCTCAACAAAACTGAGGAGCGCCTTATTAAGCGCGAAGAGACCCTTGAATCACAGTCGAGCAATATCACCTCTCGAGAAACAAAGCTTCAGGAGGAGCTGAAAAAAGTTGATTCTCTTAAAGCAGACGCAGACGCAACACACGCCAAAGCCGTCGCTCACCTGGAAAAAATCACCGGCATGAAGGCTGAGGAGGCAAAGTCGATGATTATTAAAGACATTACGGAGCGCTACAAGGCCGACATGGTCGCCACGATTCAAAAAGTAGAACACGAACGTCGCGATGAAATTGAAAAGAAAACCTCGGAAATTATCACGACCGCACTGATGCGCTACGCGCGCAGCCAGGTTGCTGATGTTACCACCTCAGTATTCCACCTGCCGTCAGAAGATATTAAAGGAAAAATCATCGGCCGCGAGGGTCGCAACATTAAGGCGCTTGAACGAGCTACGGGTGTTGAAATTATTATCGACGAGGCACCGGAGTCAATCATTCTTTCGTCATTTGATCCCCTTCGTCGCGAGATCGCGCGTATGACGCTCGACAAAATGATTAAAGACGGCCGCATTCAGCCTGCTCGCATCGAAGAAACCGTCGAGGCTTGTAAAACAGAGCTCATCCGCCGCATGCAGGAAATCGGCGAACAGGCCACGCTTGAAGTCGGTATTACTGGTTTTCCAAAGGAAATTCTCCAGCTTTTGGGTCGCCTGCACTTCCGCACCAGCTATGGTCAGAACGTGCTTTTGCACTCAGTTGAAATGGCCCACATTGCCGGCATGGTCGCCCGCGAACTCGGCGTTAATGTTGATATCGCCAAAAAAGGCGCACTTGTCCATGACATTGGCAAAGCAATCAGCCACGAAGTTGAAGGTACGCACGTTGAACTTGGTCGCAAAATTTTGGCTAAATACGGCGTAGAGCAGGCCGTTATCACTGCTATGGAAAGCCATCACGAGGACTACCCATTCTCCTCGCCTGAGGCGTACATCGTTACGATGGCCGACATTCTCTCGGCTGCTCGCCCAGGTGCTCGCCGCGACACCGTCGAGCAATATATTAAGCGCCTTAAAGATCTGGAAGAAATAACGAGCAAGTTTGAAGGAGTTAAGCAGGCCTACGCTCTTTCAGCCGGCCGCGAAATCCGCGTATTCGTAATTCCAGAAAAGATCGATGACTTTGCCGCGCTCGACATGGCACGTAACATCGCAAACAAAATTCAAACGGACATGAAGTATCCGGGTGAAATCAAAGTCAACGTGATTCGCGAAACTCGAGCAGTTGAGTACGCCAGGTAGTGACGACGCAAGTGCGATGATGTTTTTCACGGTGTATGTCTTAATGAATAAAGACCGTGGGCTGTATGTTGGCCTTACGACCGACTTGAAACGTCGCCTAGAAGAACATAATCGTAAAGAAAACAAATCAACTGCGCCCTATGCGCCATGGAAAGTTATTTATTTTGAAGGGCATCGCAACGAAGAAGACGCTCGGCGCAGAGAACGATACCTGAAAACAAGTCAGGGCGCATGGGCAATCAAAAGAATGTTGCGCGAACAATTACGCGAACCAAACTAATGCTTGCGTCGCTACTACCTGGTACGCGAGATAAAGATAAAAAATGATTTTAATCCGGGCGGCACCAGCTGGTGCCGCCCGGATTATTTTTAATACAAGATATTCACAGCCATAAATCCGCGCTATTGCTTGTTTTCTAAGGCCTCGTGTATAATTCCAGCATTACTAAATTAAAAATAATTTCTATGAAGAAGGACGACATGGTTGAAGCGCTCTACAAAGGAGCAGGTCTTGAGACAAAAAAACAAGCTGGCGAGATCGTTGAATGGTTCTTTGATACGATTACCACCGCACTCAAGAAAGGCGACGAGGTCGGTATCACCGGCTTTGGTACCTTTAAGGTTGCAAAGCGCGCCGCTCGCGCCGGTGTTAACCCGAAAACCGGAGCCAAAATCCAGATCGCTGCATCAAAGGTTCCTAAATTTAAGGCTGGTAAGCTCCTCAAAGACGCTGTGAAATAGTTTCCACAGCCCCCTCTTTAGAATTCGTGGTATACTAATACCTGTACAAGACCCGCTGCGTGAGGCAGTGGGTCTTTGCATATCTGCCCTTGATGCAACCTTTGCGCCGCGACAGGCCTGCCTACCGGTAGGCAGACGCAACTAAAACGAGCATCAAGGCGCACACCGCGGAGCGCGTACTCGCGCGGAGAAGGCGTCGCAGTGCTGTGATCATATTTTTTTACAAATCTGTTATACTCATTTTATGGCACTCACAAAAGGCAGTAAGAAATTTCTTAAGGGCGTAGTTATCTTTTTCGTCGCACTCGGTATGATTCTGCTCTATCTTGCCCCCGTATTCAGCGGACTTGTCTCGCCTACCGCGCAGAGACAGACCGTACCCGTAGACGACTTTGTTGGCCCAATAGGCGCACCACACGTTACTGGTCCCACCTCTGCACCACCCTCACTTAAATAAGACCGCGCTTGCAACAGAGGGCTATTTCGAATACAATAATTGACGAAACCTACGCGGCGGGCTTGCCCGCCATAGAGCGTATGCGGGTATCATATAACGGTATTATGTGACCTTGCCAAGGTCAAAACACGGGTTCGACTCCCGTTACCCGCTCATATAGCCGACTCCGGCAAACTTCAACTCCACCCATCCTTTCAGGGTTCGCGGCCAGTTTAGCTCGCTCTGCTTTCGCCCGATAGCAGTAGCGGTTTGCCGCAATCGGCAACATCGCCGCCATTTGCAATTTTCACTAGTCAGTGCTCTTATATAACAAGTCTAGAGAGTTGGGCCGAGCCGAACGTTTTCGGCGCCTCAAGAAAGGGGTTCATAATGTCTCGCTCCGATCTTACGATTACTGAGTTCATCGCCTGCATGGTGATCCTTCTGATCAGCTTCGTACTCTTCTTCTACGGAGACAGCAGACGCAATCTGCCTGTCATCACCCTGGGACTGCTCGGGGTGTTCGCTCTGCAATCGTGGATGGAACTGCGATCGAACGAACTTGTGAGCGCCATCTTGGGTATCGCCCTCTGGATCGTGATCTTCAGCCTCGTTTTCATCGGGGCGAAGGAGAAGATCAAGAACCCGGAGCCTACTTCCTGATGACCAGAGAGCATGGGCCGCCCTCACGACTCGAATGTCGTCCACCGGGCGGCCTTCGAGTTTCTGGTGAACTTCAAGTCCAGTGTTCACCACCGAAGTTCATCGCTTCAACCCACATCACTCCTCGCTTCCTGAACTCTGTGAACTTGGTGAACTCTGTTTCGCCTGGTGCTTAAGCATCAACACCATCATTTCGAGTACGGCTATTGCGCGCTGGCGTGTGTAGCCTTCTGTAATCTCTTCATTGAACTCCTCTTTCCATATCTGCCGGAACTTGCGGATGTCCTCATCGGTTAGTTGCATCGCTACAGAGTGCCATGGTTCAGACGATTGCGGAAGAGAGACAGGGCACTACAGCCCTGATGTTTGCGGCGCGAGAATGACAATGATACAGTAGGTCTGGCACCGGCAACCGTCACTCGACAGCCCGTGGTACTGCATGGGCAAGTTACTAGGGTGACAACCGCCGAGGCCCGCGTGGCAAGTTTGCGCGGGCAATGCCCGTCGCGCCACAAGGGTCTCACTCTGTGAGACCCTCAGCCATTCAGGCGCCTTTGCAGTGATCACTCTTGCCGCCCATCCTCCTCAACATGCCCCTCATCATTTCGATTGCCTCTCTGTTCTTCGGATCGAGACAAAAGGTTCGAACATCCTGGACGAAGGCGCTCACCGATAACGTGCGTGCGCTATACTAGGAGTATGCGCAGTATCACAACTAAAAATGGCTTCACGCTTCTTGAGGTACTGGTAACTATCGGAATTATTGCCATGCTGGCAACGATTACGATTATTGCCGTTAATCCGAAACGGAATTTTAGTGCCGCACACAACACGCAGCGCTCCGGAGATCTGCAAAAAATTCTGGGCGCTCTCAATCAATACGCGATAGAACAAAATGGCGCCTTCCCTGCCGGAGTCACGACCACGCTTCAGATGCTGGGCACGGCAACCTCGACGTGCAACGTAATCTGCGGGCCAGATACGCTCGCCTCAGTTATTAATTCATTTCTCGATAATAGCCTCATAACCTTTGCCTCAGGTACCTATGCCTCTACGCAGTGGAATACTCCGATAGCTGCAATTGATTTAACTGCAGCCGGACTGACCGCAAAAACTGGAACCTATACAAGCAGCATTAAAGATGCCGCCTCAGCCCAAACCTGGAATACGATCAGCTGGACTCCTGGCGCACCCCACAATAAAGAACTGCCAAACGCAGCCGCCACAGAAACCAGCTACCCTGCAGGTAATGCCTCGATGACCGGCAATCGAATGCTGCTGCACCTCAACGAAACAAGCGGCGCGCTCGTAGACACCTCGGGCAATACCAATAACGGCACGATAAACGGCGCTGTGGGCTATAACGCAACCGGCAAACTTAACAAAGCGCTCTCATGGCCCGGCACATCAAATAACTACGTTTCAATTGCCAACAATGCAACTCTTAATTTACCAAATACGGGTGGTAGCGTAATGCTCTGGATTCAGCCGACTCTCAATCTTGCAGCAAACACTGGTATGGGCGTTATTCGCAAGCCAGACTATGGCGCCAACCTAAATACTCCGGGCGGATATGGTATTGAAATTTTTCGAACAAACAGCGGCGGGCCACACAATCTGAAGGTGCACCTTGGCTGGAACAACGGCTCAACTAATTCGCAACAGATACTTCTGGGCACGACTAATTTAATCAGCGGTCAGTGGTATCACGTCGCACTCACATGGAACACAACAACGGTAACTATATACGTAAACGGCGTTCAAGATATCGCAACAGCACGCGTCAATGGCCAGCTAAACTGGGCCAGCAATACCGCTGCCCTCGACATTGGTCGCAACTCCGACTCGATTAGCAGCAACCGCGCCTGGTACAACGGCCTTATTGATGAAGTTGCATTATTTAACCGCACGCTCTCGGCTCCGGAGATCTTAGATTTTTACAAACGTGGAGCACTCAAGTTGCGCCACCAGGTACGCTCCTGCAACGACTCCGCCTGTAGCGGCGAGACATTTATCGGACCAGACGGCACTGCGGCAACCTATTACGACAACCTTGCCAGCGCCAGCCTAACTACCCCGTCGTTCACACTTACAAATGTTCCGGTAAATCGCTATTTCCAATACAAAACATATTTTGACACCGACACCTCGTCGTTTGGGCCAACACTCCAAAACGTCGCCTTCTCAAATAGCGGCAGCGGAACAGTAAATACAACTAGCACCGCCTCAACCGCAAATGCCTGTCTGAACCTTGCGCCAACCTTTGTACCAACCTATTTACCCGCGCTACCGATCGACCCGCTCATCGGCTCAGCCGCAAAAACGTATTACGCCGTACAAAGCATTAATAATGGCGCTAGCGGCATCGGTTTACTTATCCGCGCCTGTTCCCCTGAACTCGGGCAAGCCATTGAGACGAAGCAGTAATATTCATTACTACTTGCGATCCTTACGAGTACATGCATTAATTGTGCTGGGTCTCGGCATTTTTACTGCACACAGGACATATATACGAAAAGGGGGGCCATGTTCAGTCGATCCGTTCGTTTTTGCCTCATCTTCCTGTTTGGCTTGGTATGCGGACTCGCCTACCGCTATCCAGTAGATTCGACCTCGGACACCAAGCAGACCGGGGTTGTGCGCACAGATGCAAAGTCGAGCTCGGCCTCACGGCCACGCAATCTAGAAAGCCCGAAAGAGGTCGTCAAAGCCGAAATTCAGGAGCAGCCCGCCTCAGTATCAACTCCGGAGGTACAGATCAAGCAGGTAGCTTCTGTTGATTACAGAGAGAAAAAGATTGCCGCTGAAGCGCGCTATTATGGAAGCCTGGCTGGGATCATCGAAGGAAAGGTTCCGAGCGATATTCCTCCGAAATTCATCGCCGCCATGTCTCGACTTCGACGCGACCGAACAGATCGAGAACTCACAGCGATGCTTGATCGGGTTCGCGCAGCTCATCACAGAGTTGCAGCTCTTGTCGAGCGCGCAACCTTCGTCGAATCGATTTCCGAGGACGGCGATGTCATAGGCGTGTACGACTCGAAGCGCGCCGGAATTACGCCCGAAGAGTTTCGTTCAGCCTGGGACGACGTCTACGAAAGCATTCGAGGCCTGCTCGACGACAATGAGCAAGAAAGCGTACGCGAGGTCTTTATCTCGTGACGACACATCATTCAAAGGCCGGGCTTAATCGGAGATTAAGCCCGGCCTCACCTTAAGTTACTCATTAAGCACAAAACCAAAACACCTGCATTAGCGCAGGTGTTTTGGTTTTGTGCTCCCTATTGTACGCCGCTAGAAACCAATTTACGAGTGTTCCGGCTCTTGTTCTGCCTGCCGAGGTGACTGTCTAAAATTCAAAGTCTTTAATTACTTCTCTTGATTTGCATTCGTCGCACGATGAGAAGTATCGAGAGTAGGGCATTTCCAATTATCCAAGCCACAATCCAAGATGTGGAGAGATAGGTGTAATGCTCCACTGCTAATAGTGCAAGAGTAAATCGTAGTGCATTTGTAACATAGAGTGATAATGTTTCAGAATAAGGATCTTGGTACGACTTACGAACCGTTGGAATGAATGCCAACATATCAGCAACAATAACCAGGGTTATAGATACTATCGGCTGATCAGCAATAAGCCAAAAACCAATTGCGATAAGTGACAGAATAGCTACAACCGTATCTGATATAGTAATGTTCTTTTTCCCACTTTTGAGACTGAATAAAACTACTCCAACACACAAAAGACCCGCCGCAGCAGTAACCCAAGTAGCAGGACCAGCACCACCTTTAATCTGCAGGGCAACGAGTAAGATTGTCAGTAACGCCCATAGCGACCAACTATATATGTGTGGATGAGTTTTTCCTTTAAGAATGTCCCGATAATACGGAACATATGCCACAAAAGTTAGAATAACCGCAATGACGCCAATAATTTCTTTCATAAATTGATTTTACCAAATCTTTCTTATTTTAGCTAAAAAAGACTCACCACGGCGACCCATATGGAGTTTTTCTTAGGGTTTCTTAGAAAGTATCTAGGCAGGACTAACGGAAGCCCCACGGGAGACCGTGCGATGACTGGGGCTATCTGTATAGATCATTATTGAGATACAGAATCTCAGAGCTTGTATTCTATGCATTACTAGAACCTTCCACCAAAAGACCAAGAAGCTATATTTGAATGGGCTTACTTGTGCTTATGAGTGAAAAAAATCTAATTGAGAGGTGGGAACCCCATGCTTGGCTAGAGCCTCCACAGAAGCTTACAAAACAAACGCATATCGACTCTTTGAATGAGTCTTTTACAACAGTGTGCTCTCGGTAGGAATCGAACCTACATTTGCCACTTCGCAGGCGGCTGTCCTATCCATTGAACGACAAGAGCTTTGACTATCGCGAACTATGCTAACCCACCAAGCATTCGCCAAACTGACACTTGCACCCTCTCAACAAGAATACTATAAAAGGGTATCCATTGCCGCCCAATACTTTGGGCGAGCCTCGCCCCTACAGGGGCGGGAACGACAAGAGCGTTTACAGTTTTTGAATTTTATACGAAAACGTGAAAAAAGGCAACTTCTGTAAAGTCGTTTCTACAACCCCAGTAAGCGCCTAAGAAACCCAATGGCGCCGATTCGGTATTCAAATTCCTGAATCTGCCACGCATCGATAAGATACGATCGAAGCTCTTTCCGTTTCTCGTGCGGAATAAGCATGCGCCGAATATTAGGCCGCCGACCGCGCACCGCTAAAATCAATTCACACCACGGCACAACGTCAAGCGCATCACCGTGATCTCTAATGTCAAAACGCACAATCTCTTCGCGTCGATATACAAGTTCAGAGCCATACCATAATCCAACGCGATCAACTCTATACTCCGCCGTAATTACCCGCCCTCGCTTTGAACCGATCAGAATAAAAAATTCAACAATAATAATCCCAATAAAAAACGGGATGCTACTTTCTATGAATGCAACAATCCCGAGTCCAATGGCTACAAAAATAGTAAGGCTGTGCCAGGTGGCACGCTTCCTGGCTCTTCGAAAGTCAGGCGCTTTCCAATACAGTTCCTGAACATGCATATCTATATACCTACTGACGTCTATAACCCGATTCTCTTAATCATAGACTCGGTCATTGTCTCCTCATATTTGAATTCCGAGGTATATCGCGAAAGCACTGCAAACACCTCACCGGTCATCACCCGCGGCAATAAAATCTTGCCGTACTGACCAAGCTTTTTTATCGGCCGAATCACCAGCTCAACATACATACTGACCCCGTCATCAACGATCGCAAACCCGTTCATTTCCGAGAATTTATAGACCAGCACATCATCAACCGTAATCCCCTGACTGGTAATTTCATATCCAAAAAGTTTCGGCTTTTGTTTCGTCATAAAAAGCAGCGTTGTCTCGGCGATGATCACAAAGAGCAAAAAGAGAAAATTCTTCTGAAACAAACAAAATATAGCAATTGCGGCAGCAACTACTAAACTAGCCAGATACCAGTTTGAGCTCCGTTCTACAACATGGAATTCCGGCGAAGACCAAATAATTTCTTGTTCATCCATATGCTTCATTATACAATACCTTAATATGGCTAAGCCCCATGCTCTGAGCATCTTTCCGCCGCGTTGCTGATCCGGCTGCCTGACCGGCTCGGCGTGCGCAAAAGACAATATGCTTTAGCATGGGCTTTTGCGAGCAACGAGATCAGGCGGCAGCCGGGCTGCAACCCAAAGGGATCAGGCAAATTTGCATCATCTCTGTGTCGGGACATCCTCGAAGTAGGTAAACCTACTCCTTGTGGCGATCCTTCGTGAGCTGATGCAAATTTGTCTAGATCGCGGGATAAAGTATACTCAAAACATGAGGCCATGCTACTACTGCGGCAACAATCCAATCCCCCACAGTCTTGCTAAGACAAATGAGATTTTTTCAGCGTTAATGGATCCGATTGACCAGTTCGCATATAAAATTGGACTGCGCAAACTTTTTGACCCGGCATTTCACTATGCCCTGCCCTACATTATCAATGCCTTTGAAAAAATGGGCGTGATTCGTTTTAACGACGACATATCTAAATCCCGCAGCAGTCGCTCAAAGGTAATCTGGCAGGAGGCGCAGGCGCGCGGGATTCCGATGAGACAAATGCTAGTGTTCGGTAAACCGACTGATTTTCATGCAGCGATCGTTAACGGTGAAACAATATTTTTTGAAAGCCTGCCAATTCCCCGTCATTTAAATACCGACGCAAATCAGTGGCTCGACGACAAAGTTAAACTCAAAGAAAAAATCCTAGCCGCAGGACTGCCAGCCGCGCGCGGCGGCGGATTTACAACCTGGAAGGAGATGTTGCGCGTCTTTAAGATGCTGCGCAAACCAGTCATTATTAAGCCTGCGCTTGGCTCGCGGGGCCGGCACACCACAACGTATATTTATACTGAAAAGCAGCTTAAAAAGGCATATAAGGCAGCTAAACAGATCGCAGAGCGTCTGGTGATGGAGGAGCATCTCATTGGGAGCGTGTACCGTGCTACGATCGTAAACGGAACGCTCGTAGGTGTTCTGCGCGGCGACCCACCGCGCATCACCGGCGATGGTAAACATACCATTGGCGAGCTGATCGAACTTAAAAATAAGCATCGCAAATCAGAAGTAAAAGAGGTTGTCGTAACACCGTATATTGAGGATTTTTTGGCGCGCAACAACTACACGCTTGAGACAAAATTACCGCAGAGTAAAACAATTGATGTGATGGAGAAAATTGGTATTGGCTATGGCGGATATAAAGCCGAGGAGATCGCAATCACTCATCCGGAGACAAAAAAAATATTAGAAGAAGTTGGCCGACTGGTTGATTTTCCGGTCATGGGCTTTGATTTTATCATCCCCGACATCACGCAAGATCCGAATAGACAACAGTGGGGCGTGATTGAATGCAATTCTTTGCCATTTATTGATTTACACCACTTCCCGCTTGAAGGTACGCCAGTCAACGTAGCCGCTCACGTCTGGAATTTGTGGAAATAAAAGTGCTAAAATTAAGTAGTAGTATGCAAGAACGTTATTATTAACATTTTATAATTTATGAAACGATATCTTAGTATTTTTGCGACCGCGACAGTAGCATTACTGTCCGCAGCATCGGTTGCCTTTGCCGCTCCGGCACTGAATCAGACCTCGGTGACTATTGGACTGGGCCAATCAACAACAGTAAGTTCAACGGCGACGGCCACAGCCGTCTACCGCATGAGCACGTCAAACCCGAACGTTGCCTCAATCCAGATAAACGGTACACAGATCACCATCGTAGGCGCCTCACTCGGCTCAACTACGCTCAGTATCTGTTACGTTAATACCTCGACGGATTGTACTAACCTCTCAGTAACCGTAACTGATGGAACTCAGACAACCAGCAGCGCGTTATCGTTTAGCCAAAATGCGCCGACGATGACAATCGGTCAAAGTCTTTCAATTACGATCTCCGGCGGCAACGGCAGCTACTACCTCGGCGGCAATAGTAACTCGACGATTGTCTCCGCCTCTGTAAATGGAAGCATCGCCTCACTGTCAGCCTTAGCCGCAGGAAATAGCACTATTACTGTCTGTGCGCAGACCGGCGGCTGTGGAACGATCAACGTCACAGTGAGTACAAATGGTAGCAGCTCCGGTAGTCTTTCATTCAGCAACCAAAGTGCAACTATCGTCCCCGGCCAGACTCTCGTGATCACCGCTACGGGTGGCTCGGGCTACTATGTCAGCGGCAACACGATGCCGGACACAGTCCCCGTATCAATCAATGGCAGCCAAATCAGCGTCTCCGGTAACCAGATTGGCTCATCGGTGATTACAATCTGTTCAACCTCAAACGGCTGCGGAACGCTCAATATTACCGTAAGTGCAACAGGCGGTAGCACCAGCGGTAGCCAGGCCGTCACCTTCAGCAACATGAGTCCAAGCCTTGCGGTTGGTCAGTCGCTCACCGTGACGGTTGGCGGCACCGCCTCTTCATATTTTGTCACCTCAAATCCAGCTCCGGCGGTAGCAAACGCAACACTCAGCGGCAACACAATCACGCTAACAGGTACTGGAGCCGGCACCTCATCAATGACCGTCTGTGGAACCTCGGGCGGATGCAATACGTTCAACATTACGGTCACCGGTAGTACAACAACGACGGGGACAACGACCACTACACAAACTCCGGCAGTCACTACCCCAGTCAACACGGGTGCCTCTCTCACCTCAGTCATTCAAGCCATGCAGCTTCAGCTTACTCAAATGCTTGCCCAGATTCAGGTTATGGCAACAGCACTCAATCAACTGGCTACAGCCATGGGCGCCTCAACCTCGGCAACAAGCAATACCAGCGTCTCAGCCAGCTCATACACCTTCACGCAGTTCTTAGATGTGGGCTCAGATGGTGCCGAAGTAAGCGCACTACAACAGCGCCTTAAAGACCTTGGATACTTCTCTGGTTCGGTGACTGGCCACTTTGGTGCCCTCACTCAGGCCGCAGTTATGAAATTCCAGTCTGCCCGCGGCATAGATGCAAAAGGCTACGTTGGTCCAGCCACACAGGCTGCGCTTAACGCACGATAAGAAATGTATTCAGGAAATCAAAAACAGCCCGTGAGGGCTGTTTTTGATTAAGCACAAGTGCTTTAGTGACCCTTTAAGTGTCCCATATAGATTTAGTATAGCACCTTTTCAAGAGATGCCTGTGGATTAGTTAATCCGGCACAAACTCTTGAGAACTGCATTGTCGGACGCCGTCAGCGTCTGGCTGGTTCCAGAATTTAAGCGGTACATAATCGCCTTTTCGTCATCAACGTGATCGAGCCCCAAGGCGTGACCAAGCTCGTGCGCAAGGACACGCACGAGCTTTGATTGACTATCATACTGATAAATATCAATCTGCCGGCCGCTGATATCACTTCTAAATAAGCCCTCTTCAAATTCTTCGCCACGCGATGCACCAACCTCGTTGTAGATATCGACATTGAGATTTAAATCTTTGGCAGCCTTATTAAGCTCAGCAACACGTTCGTTTATATGAGCGACCTGCTGATTAAGCGCCTCTTGTCGCTCTTTTAGCCGCGCAGCCTCAACCTTAAGCGCACGCTGCTGCGCCTGCAATTGCTCATACGTTCCCTTTGGTGCCCCGCCTTTGGCATTCCACTGAGCAACCTCCTGATTGTATGCCTCTTGTCGCCCATTAAAATCAGCCACATCATTCTCGAGCCGCACCTTATCAGCCTGATACTGACTATTCAAATCAGCATACTGCGCCTTCATTGCATCATACGACGCGCGCGCACCGGCAACTGTTGATCCTATTTCTTGCAGCTGCTGCGTTGTCTGCTGACGAGAATCATACACTACGTTTATTTTTAATCCCCCATTGTCTGCATACCTAAACAACTCTTTTCCGGCGGCCTTCTCCCATAACGCCTCAGCCCGGGCAACCGCGGTTAAAAAATCTGTTTTTGAAATTCCAAATTGTGTATCAAAGTGTCCAAGGCTATAGCTTATTGGGATTGAACAGGGCAGCACACTCTGACTGAGGCGCGTCGCAATTTCGACAAGCGGCGCACGAAAATGATACCCTGCTCCGGCAAGCAGGACGATTAATGCGCCCGTTTTAAAACCCTTATCCATACGCTACATGTTTATTTTCTTTGCAGATTTTAAAACAGTCAACCCGACGATCGTACCAAAAATCACTCCGGCGACGCCGTCACTAAACCAGTGGAACGTAATTGAAACAGCCAGCGCCATATAGACTGCATACGCACAGGCTAGATATTTCACCACCGTGTTATGACGATACAGCAGCATCAATACGACGGCTCCAGCAACGGCGACTGTAATATGTGACGACGGCCACCCCCAAAACACGCCGCCTTCATAGAACCCAAATCGAAATACATGACTCATGTCAACCGGCGGCACAGCGTGAAATTGAGTTGGCCCCGGTCGACCTGTGAATACTTTATAAAACGATGAAAGCAGTAACCCGGTAATTTCCGCCTGGGCAATGAGCCAACCTGTTTTAGTGAACTGGCTATTACGGCGCGCATACCCCACAGCAAGATAGATCAGCGGTACGACGATCGGCGCGTAAAACCCAATGAACCCGGCGCTGAAAGCGACTGAGCGCACCGTGCTCTGACCAAACGTCGTTACGATCCACCAATCAAATCCAGTTACAACCAAAATATATGTAATCACGATAGCGGCCCCGTGCCAGACGAGATTTTTTTCGCTAAAAATCCGGCCAATGTCTCCGAAAAATTTAGAAATTACTGCTCGCATTGCGTAATTTTAACACAAACTCAGGCTTTCGCCGGAGTTTGGATATCTACCTATGCCGTCTTAACTTTTGGCTTCATCATCCCGTTCATTCCCTCCTCACCCATGGCCTTCATCTTTCCGATTACCTCCCCCTCAGTCTTTCCCATAGCAACAAAGTTACATGTCGTTGAACCCAAATCCGTGCATGAGAATGACTTCATAATGATATGTGAAGCTAATAATGGCTAACTACTGACTCAAGCGCTGACGAAGCACGCCCTCTTTAATTAAACTCATGGTAACATGAAGCTCCTTAAGCTCGTCTTACTATATATGCGCCGATACCTTCTCATCCCACTCTTTCTTAACTTGCTCGCCCTACCCGCTCATGCGGCTACGGTTGAGATACTCACGCCGCGATTGCAGCAAGGCCAGACATTGATTGCAAAGTTTGATGAGCAGCCTACAAAAGTTACTTTAAATAGCGTAGCCCTCACCGCTTTCCCCTATCAAACCGGTTGGCGCGTGATAGCACCGATAGCACTCACCGCAAAAACAGGTTCGCAACAGATGATTGCAGAATTTAAAACGGGTAGCGTCACAAAAACTATTACGATCGCCGCACGCACTCCGCACGTGATTGTCTTGCCAGTGCCACCAAAATTAAATCAAACGCCGCAGCAATTAGTACAAAATTTAGCAACCGTAAATTCAACGATAAACACCGGAGTACAAATCGTCACTAAAGAAACTCGGTTCAGGACCCCGTTTGCGTTGCCGCTGGCTAACAACCGCAACATCTCTAGCCCGTTTGGCGAGATTAGACAGACCGGTGAAGAGAGAATCAATCACCTGGGAACAGACTTTGTGATGCCCAAAGGCAGTTCTGTGGCCGCTATCAATGCTGGCGTTGTCTCGAAAGCCTACGTCGACCCGGTCTATGGCAATTCGGTCATTATCGACCACGGTCAGGGCATTTACACCCTCTACCTCCAACTTAGACACCCTCAAGGTCAAACAAGGCGCCACGGTCAAAAAAGGCACTATAGTTGGCACTCTTGGCGAAACCGGCTTGGCCAGCGCACCACACCTTCACCTCTCGCTGAAAGTGAACGGTATCTCAGTCGATCCCCTGCAATTTATCAGCAATTTTAAATAGCCGCTCGATTTACAATGTGAAGTCGCCATACTCGGCCGGAGCTGAGGGCGAAATACTTTTCACGTAGAGCTGCTCAACTTTTTCGCGCGCCCACGGTGTTTTGCGTAAAAATGTCAGGCTCGATGTAATGCTCGGGTCTTTCAAAAAACAATTTATCTTGATCCGCCAAGTTCGGGCCAGCCATACTTCTTCACTAGAAATTCTAAAATAGATTGAAGCGTCTTGCCGTGTAGCGGATCGTTCGAAGAGGTATTCATGATTGTTAGTCTATCACTTATTTAAAACCGTGTTATCTGCTAGGATTGCCCTATGAACATACGGTCTGCAGAATTCATAAAAGGCTTAACTACTAGTGAGGACGATATCTTGCTCGATCCTCTGCCTAAAATCGCCTTTATCGGCCGCTCAAATGTTGGCAAATCAAGCCTGATCAATGCTCTCACTGGTCATGGCATTGCCCGCACGAGCCCGGAGCCCGGACACACGCGACAGATAAACGTGTACTTAATCAACAAGAAGTTTCATCTCATTGACCTTCCGGGTTATGGGTTTGCCAGCGGTTCACTTGAAAGCCGCGGGAAAATGGGCGACCTGATCGACTCCTACCTCTTTAGCCCAAAGTACACTCAAAAGAAAGTCGTCTTAGTTGTCGACGCTAGTGTTGGCATGAGCGAAAAAGACATGAGCATGTTTCACGAACTCGTCTTCTTCCCCAAAGACTTCGTGATTGCCGCCAGCAAAATCGATAAGATGAATCAAGCAGAGTATCACAAAAATCTTAAAGAAATTAAAACAATTGCCGGTGCTCACTCCCTCTTCCCCTTCTCGTCAAAAAACAAAACCGGGATTGATGAACTCGCTGCGGCGCTTTTTAACTAGCAATAGTGGCTGGCGCCTTTAACGGGCCAACCCGAGTCATATGTTCCTGCTGTCGTAGGCCCAATGCAAAACAGCCTGTCTTTGAGCGGGACGGCAGGTCAGATCTTTCGGCCGACAATTTTTCTTGATCTGGGATAGATGCCGACTGATCGCCTTCCACCGCTTGATTTGCCGTTCGTCTTCAACAGGAAATCGCCTGCCCATATAGTAGCGGCAGTACCACTGGAACCAGCCGCGAGGATCATGCTCTTCGTTGATCCATCCTTTTTCCTCCCACACTGTAAGCGGCTGACTGGCGTGCGTATGAAAAAAGTTCAGGGTGTCATCGTGATGTTCAGGCGAAAGCTTAGCGCGTATAAACCAACTTCTGGGAAACTCCTTCTGGCAGTCGGTCATGTACTTGCCGCCAAAGACGCCGAGCGCGAGCATTTCTTTTGGCGTAAGCTCCGGCTTAAACTCCGGATGAAAATTGCGTCCCACCGGTTCGGTAAGGTCATATGTGTAACCCTTCTGAAATTTATCACTCACTGTGACAGTCTTTTTTCTCATGAGTGTTTATAGACTTACAAGATATATGACCAGCAAAAACAATCCGCCCCACCAGCCAATATCGGAGATGATCAGGCTCGCCATAATTTTCTTTTGCCAAGAAGCCGGCAAGAGTTCTCCGGACCGTCCATCTTTCTCACGCTTCAATAAAAAAGGACTGACTTTGAAAGATAGAAAATAGCCGTTAAGGATGAGAACCAGCGCGATCACCGCGTGAATGAGCGGAATACCGGAAAAGCCTTGCGTTCGGTAGAAAATCAAACCGCCGAAGGCGGCAAGAATAATGCCGGCCCAGATCATTGGTTTGGTGACTTTATGCGTCCGGGTGGTGGCCTCGGTCCAGTAGGACGACTTTCGTCCGAGAAAGCCGTGAATATCTATCACTGTCACGGCACCCAGGCCAATTACAAAACCGGCAAGGAATAAAAATAATCCTATGACGTCCGTCCAATTAATTGAGAGTCCAGATAGCATAATTTAAGTATATGGCAAAACTTACCCAAAGAATGTAGGGCACCAGAAGCCAGGCGGCCGGCGGTGAGATTTTTGCAAAGACAATGATTGTGGCAAGAATGGCGAGCCAGAGGAATATAATTTCAACAAACGCACCGCCGGGGCTGTGCAGACCAAAAAAGATAATTGACCATAGTGTATTCAAGACCAGCTGTGTAAAAAACAGCGTAGTCGCCCACCGCCAAATCCGCAACATTCTCACATTCTCAAGAATGTTGGAATGTTGTTTCCAGATGAGGAAAAGCGAAATACCCATAAGTGCAAAGAGTGTCGTCCAAACCGGTCCAAATACCCACGCCGGAGGATTAATGGCCGGCTTCACGATTCCTGCATACCAACCATCAATAGAGGGCGTAGTGAACACCGAGCCGATAACACCGGCAAACTCGCAGACCGCAATAGCGATGATGAGCTTGAATGTGTTGTTTATTTTCATACCTTGTCCCCATTATACATCACGCCGGCTTGTCCGCCTTTGGCGAGATATAGGAAATCAAAGCTTGTAAAATCTCTATTTACCTATTCCCTAGTAGTAGAACCTGCTGGTTCACTACGGGGCGCAGCGCGCGAATTAGAGAATAAGAAGGATAGGTAAAAACGCAATTGCCGGAGCTCACTCCCTCTTCCCCTTCTCGTCAAAAGACAAAACTGGGCTCGATGAGCTTGCGAAGGAATTGTTTGGGTAATTCCTTGCTCTAGAGCATGCTCTGGAGCAGAATTTATTTAAATATCTCTCTGTCTATCTTTCTCATCAACCAAAGAAAAATTATGGCAAATAATGCCATTCCAACTGTAGGACCCCAGCCCAAGAGCGTATTCTTTGCACTATCAATGATTGCAATCGTGACTTGAATAATGGTTAGAAAGATGACAGCAAAAGTTAGAACCAAATTTATTTTTCCTAGTTTTTCTTCCTGTTCGCCGGATTTCTCAATTACATCTTTCAAACGCCTCATCATTTCAACTTGTGCCCGCTGAGCCGCAAGTCCACTTGGAGTGTCAATAACAACTCGCTCAGCGTCTTCAACTAATTCCTTGTCAGTTAAATTTTGCATATATTCTAAACAGTCTTAACAAGTTCGTAGTCATAAATATTCTGATTGATTCCCGTTACATGATCGAGGTAATAGTTAATATCTGCCAAAAAATCATTCCACTTAACAGGGTGGATATAAGAGTGATCATTACCAGTATGAAGTACTCCACATGAACCACCCTGACATACGATCGTTCTAGGCTGCTTTCTATTAAACATGTTGCTTCCAAGAATTTTGAAAAGTGTTTCTTGTTTCCATCGAATACTTCCACAATGAGCGCATCCTAATGACTGAACAAAATACTCATAACTGCCGTTTTCATCAGGAATGACTACCGCCAACATTGCATTCGTTCTACTTGTTCTGTCTTCTCTTGTTTTCTCCCTAAGAGAGTAGGCTATCTCCCATGGTATCCACTGATCTTCTTCTAACACAGAAGTATCTTTCATATTTTTTGAAATTAAAACTAGAGTGACAGAACTATCATAAATTTTATCGCGTAAATTCGAGGCTATTGTTTCATCCTTAAATCCACTCATATCCTCCCCGTCGTCTTCACCTTTATTTATATGATCGTTAGCATCTAGATGTTCCTGTAGGACATTAACATAATGCCGCGCCGTCGTGGGATCGTTTTCTCCGTATCGGGGAATGTGCTGAACACTCAAATCACCATATTTATAACTTACAAATATTTTTCTTGCCATATTTCTAAACGAGATAATGATTAATTACTAATGCGACAGCGAACAGCCCACCATAGAACAAGATCAAAGTTTTTGATAGAACACACTCGCACCAGCCCCATTCTTCAGAAAATTTGTTTGCGTCCATGCTGAAATCGATTTCTGCATCAAACTTCTTACGAGTGTGATCGTAGAGGCGTATAAAATTTTTCTCAATCGCTAAGTAGTAACCATCCAGCACCCAAAAAAGCCCAATGATCACTAACGAAATGTAAATATAGCGCGGATCAAGCTCCTTAAAACTGAGGGCAAAAACTGCGCCCGAAAGGCTAACGGCCCAACCCTTAAGTAAAAAAGAATTGTTTGCCATCCGATTGATAGTCGACTGTATAAATTCAAGATGTTTTAGTTTCTGCTCCATATTTTTATATTATACCGAAACTAAACCGAATACCGCAAGACCGAGAATCTGGATATGCTGTGGATAACTTTCGGTTTATTTTCGGTATAATTAGAATATATGAAAATGACACCTCGGAAGAGACAGCTGCTCGACTTTATAAATTCTTTTAGCCGCAAACATGGTTTTGCGCCATCTCATGAAGAAATTGGCAGGCATTTTAAATTAGCGATTTCGACAGTCAACCAACATCTTCAGGAGTTAGAAATAAGCGGCCATCTTAGTAAAGAAAAAAATCAGCCTCGGGGCATTTCCGTCTCTCAGACTGTTCCGATGGTGCGCATTCCCCTCCTTGGAACTATTGCTGCTGGCCAACCGATAGAAACATATACTGTACCCACTGAATCAATTGCTATTCCAAAGTCAAAGTTAGCTCAATATGGGACTACGTATGCGTTGCAAGTCAGAGGCACCAGCATGATTGATGAAGGTATTAATGATGGTGATATCATCATTGTAAAAGAGCAAACAACTGCCAAAAATGGAGAAAAGGTAGTTGCCCTAATAGACAATCAAGAGGCAACCCTAAAAAAATTCTACAAGGAGCATGGCCATATTCGATTACAGCCTGCAAACAAAAAAATGGAGCCGATCATTATACGTAAAGATCGGGATTTTATTATCCAGGGTGTGGTTATAGACATTATTCATGGCGAACAGCGGCCACTATTCTCGATTACGGAACAAAAAGTAGCTCCCCTACAAGAACAGCAACAGCCTGTTAAGCAGCACGCTAAATTACCTTTAAATAAAATTATATGCGGTGACGTTGTCAGTGAGCTTAAAAAAATTCCTGACAATAGTATTGACTTGGCAATTACTAGCCCTCCTTATAATTTGAAAAATTCTACGGGCAACGGCATGAAAGATGGCAGGGGCGGAAAATGGTCTAAGGCCGCCCTCATGAAGGGCTATTCTCACCACAGTGACGACATGCCACATGAAGAATATGTTGCATGGCAACGAGCTTGCCTCAAAGAAACCATGAGGACTCTTAAGGAAGATGGCGCATTTTTTTACAATCACAAATGGCGAGTGCAGGGCGGCTTACTGCAAGACAGACACGATATCGTGAGCGGTTTTCCCGTGCGCCAAATCATCATTTGGCGACGGAAAGGAGGTATAAATTTCAATCGTGGATACTTTTTGCCCACATACGAAGTAATATACTTAATAGCAAAACCAAAATTCCAACTTGCGCCAAAAGCAAGCTCACTTGGCGACGTCTGGGAATTTGGACAAGATCTTCACAATCCTCACCCGGCGCCTTTTCCGATAGACTTTATCGAAAGAATCATCAAATCGACGAATGCAAAGACTGTGCTTGACCCTTTTATGGGCTCGGGCACCACGGCCATAGCTGCATTAAATTTAAATCGCAATTACATTGGCATTGACATCTCCCCCGAATACTGCAAAATGGCAGAAGAACGAATAGAAAACTATAAGAAAGGGATCGGTAAAAATGGCTTTATAAAATGAAAATCTATACTAAACCTTCACTCATAGCAAAACTCAAGGAAATTGCTAAACGTGAATGGATCGAAAATGCGCGTCATAAAAATCACGGTGGGATCGGTAATACACTCGAAGATCTCTTAGGTATCAAAGAGAATAATTTACCAATTCCTAATGCTGCAGAATGGGAGCTAAAAACTCAACGCTTAAACACGAGTTCCTTAACAACGCTTTTTCATATTGAACCCTCGCCGCAGGCAATTAAATTTGTTCCAAAAATACTCTTGCCATTATATGGCTGGGCCCATAAGGAAAGTGGAAAAAAGTATTCCAAAAAAGAAATGAGCTTCCGGCAAACTATTCATGGCGAACCGAGCGATCGAGGCTTCATGGTCAAAGTGGATCGGAAAAATAAAAAAGTTTTAATCTCCTTCGATGCATCAAAAGTTTCTCATAAGCACGATAAATGGCTAAGGGCTGTCAAGAAAAAAGTTGGTCTAAGCGAATTGAATCCTCAGCCGTATTGGGGCTTTGACGACCTAGAACATAAAGCAGGCACAAAACTACATAATAGCTTTTATGTGCAAGCACGAGTGAAAAAAGAAAACGGAAAAGAATATTACCACTACTCGACGATCACGATGCTGCAAGAGTTTAGTTTTCCTGGATTTCTGAATGCGCTAGAAAGCGGGCAAATTCTTGTAGACTTCGATGCGCGAACAGGCCACAATCACGGGACCAAATTCCGCCTTCGGCAAAATGCGTTGCCGATGTTATATAAAAAGATTACCAAAATTCTTTAAAAGCTTCCTACCTCTTCTTCCAATCCCTCACTACCAAAGCACCGCTGACTTTTTTGACTGTCACTTTTTGGCGGTCTTTCCAACCCAAAGAACGCACTAATTCAGAAGGCAGCGTTACGGATACGCTGCGGTTACTGCCTGTGCGCGTTAACTTACGAACATTCCCCTGCTTCTTTTTCATTACTTCTATTGTAGCTCTGGAGCATGCTCTAGAGCAAGGTAAGAAGCAGGCCAGCTCACTTTAAAGACAGAAGGCATTCTTGCGAGTCAACACAATCGTAATAAAGCGTAACTTCATTTAATAAAGCTGGCTGAAGTGACGATATAAACATAAGTACTTTTATAGAATACTGATCCCGAAAAAATTCGAACCAATTAGCATGGAAAGGAATTTTACCTTCTGAATAAGGAACATTTTGCAAATAAGGAATGTCGTTTAAGGCAAAAAGTAATTGTGTTTCATCAGAATTAGGAATGGGTAAACTATCGGGCCTAAAAAGATGACCTCCCACTTCGTTCATTTTTATATAAATACTCTCCCATCTCGTCAAAGGTTTACCTTTAGAGGATGCTGCTACAAATAGATAAGCCTTCGAAAGAATGCCCTTCTCCCGAACAATTACCTGATTAACGTATTCATCAGTAACTTTAGCGTTAGGCGTCCACGTTTCAAAATTCTTCACTAGCTCCAATTTCTTAAGACTGCTTAAAGTTTCGA
This sequence comes from uncultured Candidatus Saccharibacteria bacterium, assembly GCA_964641225.1. GTDB lineage: Bacteria > Patescibacteriota > Minisyncoccia > UBA6257 > 1-14-0-10-44-23 > JAHFLF01. The sequence goes on along the minus strand of CAZXKC010000002.1, from coordinate 45,972 downwards.
AATCGGCATATTCTGGGCTCTGAATAAATTTATCCTCAACAGCCTCAACGATCTTATCCTTTAATTCCTCTTGTTTCTTATCTGTATTTTTTTGTTCATTGAATGCAAAAAATACCAACAATGTTGCGATTAAGGCTATAAAAATAGTTACACCTAAATTCGCGGGTTTTCTTTCCATATTAATTAGCAATTTTTAATTTGTCTTCTGGCTTTAAAAAAATGGCCGGGATAAATAGAATAACCAAATATATAAAAATAATGCACATTATGAATCTATTAAGAAATTTTAAATCGCAATCATATAAAAATTCTCCGCTGGAAAAAGACAAATACGCTGGTGGTAATTTATTTTTTAGTAATTCCTTCCCACGACCCCAAACTAATCCAAAAAAGATAATTATACTATAAGAATAAAGATTTGAATCTAACGGAATTATTTTTCTTAAAAGAAAGGCCGCTAAGAACAAAAATAAAATTTGTGCAGTCAGCGCTCGAACATAAAAGGCAATGCCCCCGTGCGTGGCGATATTATTCCAAAAACCTTTATTTTTATACCTTATATATGCCGGGATTTGTTTGAAACCGGTCAATAAAGGCTGACTGTCATTTTCAGTCATAGTATATCGATAGTAATTCCTTTTGGCGAAGAAGGCAATGGATTGACCCTACACCCCATCATGAGCTATTCTTACACAACCAACGGAGCCGTGGCAGAGTGGTCGAATGCAGCTTCCTGCTAAGAAGTTGACCGGGAAACCGGTCCGAAGGTTCGAATCCTTCCGGCTCCGCAACGTTAAAATATCCCGCTCACCGCGGGTATTTTAATATTTACGGACGGAAGAATTCTTCGAATCCGTTCCTGGGCAGCTTCCAATCGAGTTCTTAAATTGAAGCTGCCCGTTTTGCTCTGCTGAGCAAAACCCGCCTCCGCAAATTAGAATTACGCTATAGTTGTCTGATATTTCTTGCGGTGCCAGACATACGAAACCAGTGCTCCAGCAATAAGAATCGTCAGCATCCAATTTGGTGAGATGTACAACTTTACAACATCCCAAATGCTGATCCAGCTGAGCGAGATCGTGCCTCGCACCGTGGCAACATTGTCGAGCAGCGCTTGGCCCTATTGGCAGCCGGAATCCTGATTCCCTATGGCATACTTATCCTTATGGAGAATCAAGAGAATAATTCACCGTGGCTCAGCCAAATCACCCGAACACGTCCTCTCAAAACGCTCACGCGCGACCTTGAGACTGATGTCGTCATCATTGGCGCGGGCATTGCCGGAGTAGCAACGGCTTATTTCACCCTACGCGATACAGATAAACGCGTAGTCGTCGTTGAAGCCAGCAAGGTTGCTCATGGAGCCACCGGCCACAACGCCGGGCAGGTAGTCAGTTATTTCGAACGGCCCTTTGCCGAAATTGTTACTGAATTCGGTAGAGAGAAAGCGATAGCCGGTTTGGCGGCGGTTGAATCGGCGTGGGACCTGCTTGAACAGATCTATAAAGAAACCGGCATTGAGGCTCCCCTCACTCAATTCACAGGCTATGCCGGCTGCACCAACACAAATCAGATTATCCGGCATCTAAAAAATGACATCTATCGCGCGGAGGCTGGATTGCCTCGTGGCCCGGTAGTCATCAGCACGACAATTGCCGAGCAAAAGCTCATTCCTGACGAATACAACGGTATGTATACGGTCGCGCCGCAGGAACAGATATTAGATCTTCTAGAGACAGATGATGCGCGTTACATTGCCGCGCTTGGCTCACGCAAAGGATGCCTCAACAGCGCCCGATTCACCGAAGAAATATTTGCATACCTCCTGAAGACCTACCCTGATCGGTTCCAACTTTTCGAACGTACTCCCGTACAAACAATTCGGCTGCACAAACATACCGCCGATGTTATTTCCGTTCCTCACGCGATAGTCGCTACCCGCGTGATTCTATGCACAAACGGTTTTGAGTATCTAAACATAGAGAACAAACACGGAGCGGATATTAATACTGAATTCCATCATATGATCCGGGGCTCTATCGGCTACATGGCCGCCTATAGAGACAGCGGCACGAAACCTCCGACCGCAATAAGCTATTTCCCAATCGAAGAATCAGACACGTTAACCGAGGCTGTCGACGCGGCACCGTATTATTATCTGACGCGCAGACTTCATTACAGCGGGACAGAAACGGAAACAGGCCTTATTTGCATCGGCGGACCGGAAAAAATTATCAGCGATACTACGGAATACTCAAAACATCATCCGTTTCCTAGTGATGCACTCGCTGGAATTGAGCAATTTCTCCGCACGTCATATCGCCATACGCCTAAAGAAAAAATTCCGTATGTATTCCGCTGGCACGGACTTATGGGATACACTCCAAACGGCATTCGCCGTGTCGGCGCAGAGCCGCATAACCCTGTTTTGATGTACAACTTGGGTTGTAACGGAATCGGTATCCTCCCTTCGATCTATGGCGGACAGCGCATCGCACAGATCTTACGCGGCGACCACCTCGCGCCTTCAATTTTTGATATTCCTCAGCCTCACTGATTGACCTTAGCTGAGCCGCCTACTTCAATAGCGCCGGATTAACTCTGATAATTTTATCGTCCCCTGCCAGCGGACTACCGCGGCCGTCGCGATTGCTGGTCGTTAAATACAGCAAGCCGTCCGGCCCCACGCGCACCGTCCGGATACGTCCGAGCTCGCCTTTAAAATGAGTTTTGAGACCAACAATATTTTTCCCGTCCAATTGCGCCTCATATAACGCCTCGCCTAAAAGACCGCCGAAAAATAAGCGGTTGCCAATAATCGCTGCACTCGCCGGCGCCCAGGTTGTCATACTTCCTGAATGGCGAACCGGACCGATAGTGCCGGATTTCACGGTATCGCCCTCACTATCAGGCCACCCATAATTTGCACCTGCTTCAATACGATTAATCTCGTCGAGCCCTGAAGCCACTCCTGAGCGACCGTGTTCCGTTTCCCATAACTGTCCGCTGCCATCCCAAGCTAACCCCTGCGGATTTCGGTGGCCGTAGGAATACACGGCAGTTCCAAAAGGATTGTCAGGAGGAATTGCACCATCGTCATGCAATCGCAGAATTTTTCCGGCAAGCGAATTTTTATTCTGAGCATTGGCAGACACAGTCGCGTCTCCTGTCGTGATATAAAGCAGATTGTCAGGACCAAATGCCATACGGCCACCATCGTGATAGATCGCTCCCGGAATATTGTCGATAATTACTTTGTCATTCGTAAGCGTGTCGTCTGCATACGTATATCTGACAACCCGATTCTTGGTCTGACCACCGGCACCGGATTCTGTCGTATACATATAGAGCCACCGATTCGTAGCAAAGTTAGGATGCAAGACAATCCCGAGCAGACCGCCCTCACCGCCTTCCACGAGTTGCTTAAACGGCACACTATGCTGCTGGCCACTGGCATCAATGCGAACCAACCGGCCAGGCCGCTGAGCTACCAAAAGCTCACCGCCCGGTAAAAACGCAATATCCCAGGGAATTTCTAGATCTTTAGCGATAACCGTAGTAGCGGAAAGTTCGTCTGTCTCAGTAATGGTGCTTGCCGGATCTGTTTTGTTGCCTTGGCGCACCAAAAAAACTACCGCGATAAGGCCGAAAATAATTACTACTGCTATGCTGAGTCTCTTCATCGTGTAACTATACCAGAACCGCTTGAGAACGCCGACGATGGATGGCATATGAAACCAGTGCTCCGGCAATAAGAATCGTCAGCATCCAATTTGGTGAGATGTACAACTTTACAACATCCCAAATGCTGATCCAGCTGAGCGAGATCGTACCCCGCACGGTTGCGACATTGTCGAGCAATGTTTGATCCTGCTTGGCTGTGCCCTGCAGATTGTCTTCGGTCTGCTTAATATTGGAATCAGCATAACTGAGCTGGCGTGAATATGAACTGTTTTCACTAGCGATACGCGATTGAAGTGAGCTCTGCTCCCCTACAAGTACCTGCGTGCGGTTGTAAATATACACTCTGCGAGCAGGGTCGGTAGTCTGCTCGGCGGCAAGTGCGGCAAGCTCGTATGAAACTGAATCAAGTTGTGACTTGAGCGATGCAACAGTGCTGTTGTGAGAAGCGACAAGCTTTTGGCGGTCCGCCTTAAACGTTGCTAAATCTTTTTCGATCTGCTTCTTTTGATCTTCAAGCGACTGCTTTTGCGGTAGTAAATTTTCTGTGCTGATCTGCGTTGTAATAAAACGAGAACCGACAAAACTTTCGATCTCATCTCTAAACGCCTCAAATTTATCTGCAGGCACAGCAAAACTAACGTAGCCATATTCATGCGCGCTCGTCGAACTATCTACGCGCCCACCAGAACCACGCACGGTCGTTTCAACGCGGCGAGTTAAACCTTCGACGTCGCGAGTGCGAATCGTTGCGTTGTAATCAATTTTATTAAATTCCCGAGTGTCAGTGATCGGCACGCCCTGGTTGTAATAGGGCGGCGCCGGGAAATAACCGGGAGCAATACTCTTGTTGTAATACTCAGCTGAAACCCCGCCGCCGGCAGACATCGGAACGCTCATGCTTTGATCGCGAACTTCAGGCGCACTCAAATTGGCCGCTGAACCATCTTGCTCTACAGCCATACGGCCCGTTGAAGGAGGCGTCGGGCCCATGTCGGTTGCAGTATACGACATCGTAGTTGGAGCAACAGTTGCAACCGGCGGTGATACTTTCAGCGAACCGGAGTTAAGGAAAAATACGACAGCGGCGAGCGCAGCAAAGGCAAAAGACGTCCACGGTAAACGAGTTTTAATATGCATAGGTGTGGCAGGCATGCCGGAAAGACCAGCAAGTGCTTTTTGTTTTAATTCTTCATTACGTAAAGGCAACCGGCGCTCGCGCGCTCCCCACGTTGTCAGCAACTGATGAATGTCGTGTTTGTTTTTCATACTGTTAGCTATGAGCTACTGCACGGGCGCGAGCCAGAGCCCGGTGAATTCGTACGCGCGCTGCTACTGAACCCACCTTGAGCGCGACGGCGATTTCCTCCACCTTCAAATCGGCAATATAGCGTAGTCTAAGAATTTCGCGGTCACTTTCTGAAAGCCCTTCTAAAATCTGATCTGCTAATACCTTCTCTTCGGTCTGCTTGTTATTACTTCCCTCTCTGTCGTGCTCTACCGGATCAAACGAGGTCTCGCGGCCAGACTTTCGCCAGTGATCGTTACACTCATTGCGAGCTATCGCGAAAAGCCATGCGCTCAGACCCGCTCCCCGTGCTTGAAAACTCGGCAGCGCCTTGATCGCCTTGAGCCAGGTTGCCTGCAAAATATCTTCTGCAAGAGCATGATTACGAAGTGTGTTCACCAGGTAGCCAAAAAGCTTCGGGGTGAGTTTGTCCCATAAAACAGCTAAGGCCTCGCGATCACCCTGCTGTGCTTTGCGCACTAGAGTCTGCTCCAAAGCCCCCTCCATGCCGCGTTGCCTTTCGACTGAACCGTCCAGCACGACGGGGCGATCGGTGGCAGAAGCAGAGCTTCGACCCGATCGTCCCAACACAGCTGGCGGCTCAGACGAAGGCAACCCAGAGGGATCAGGCGAATTTCTCTCATCCCTTTGTCGACTCGTCCTCGAAGTAGCTGAAGCTACTCCTTGCGGCGAGTCTTCGTGGGCTGAAGAAAAATTCGCCTTGATCGCGGCCGAAGAGGGTTTTGGAGCAGACTCTGGGGCTGCTTCGTCAGAAGGGGTCATAGATTTTTGGTTTTTATCCTGAATTCCAAAACTTCATTCCGGCTTTTTCTTGCAGAAGCTAGCTAACCCCGGGCTTTTAAAAATTCACCAGACTCTTCGAGTATAACTGAATTTTTAAAAGCCCGGCTCGCACAACTTCTACAAGAAACCCCTCGGAAGCAAGTTTTGTAACTCAGGAGGTATACCGTAAGTAGAATGCGCTAAGATCTACAAATGTTACCACTTTATAAAACTATCTACTATTTGAAGGTAACGGTACCGCTATCAAATTTGAGATCAAGGATAAGTTCACCTTTTGAAGTAAAGTGATAGCTTTGAGTGTTTTCTAATAAGCCTATAAATACGTTTTCCTGTGAACCTTCGCAGAACATCTTTGTTGAGAAGATCTGACTAAAGGTAATTGTCTTATTTGCACCAACCGCATATTTCCCGCCCGCAGAATTACAATCAGTCTTTGCCGTAAATGCACCGTCAGCGCCAAACGTGATCGCAAATTTATCGGCCTTCAGTGGTTTTATCTGGCGCCCGTCATTATACGAAGCTGAAACCCAGTTCCATGGTTTCATAGTCAGAGTCATGCGCGATGGATCGGCCTCACCTTCAAAATCAGACACAACCAGCGGCGTTGGTCGCAGATAGTGATCAGCCGAATCACACGGAACGATTGAGCCGTCCTCGCCAACTGTTCCACGCACTTCAAACTGCTGCCCCGCCTTAATCAAAAAGACATCGCCAATATTCTTAGCCTTATACGCAGCGCATAATGGCAAACCCATAGACGGCACGGAAATAGTTACCGTCTGCCCCTGCTCGGGCTGTAGCGTAATCACCACCGGACCATCAAAGGTCGCCTTTTCAAGATCAACTGCAAGCACAGTACCTTTAGCTTCTACTGTTTGGCCCACAACAAAATCGGCTTGTTTTTCAGTATAAATGTAGCCGTTTAATGCATAAAATGCGGCGACAAGCAGCGCAACAATACCGAGAATAATAAATAAGCGTTTAGTGTTCATGCCCTGTATATCAACCGCGAGTGATTAAGAGTTTGTAATAAAATTTAGCTCTACAGACTGTCTTATGCCTGATACTACGTCTACACACGATCCAATCCGCCCAGAGCGGATTCTCGCGGTTGTATTACGGGGCATATACAATATGACGTCTAGTTATAAATAAATGTTACCACTAAACAGCGCGCCCTCGAGTCCGGAGACCCGAGGGCGAGAACGCGATGCGCGAGTAAGTCAGCAGGACCGAGGCCACGCTCCCCCTTCTGGGATCACGCTGACACGCCAAGTTCCATCGACTTTGCGCTCCCATTGCCGCACAGCGGCTTTGCCTATGAAACCTTGACCGTCGATGTAGACGCGAACCTCGAGGCCACTGGGGTTGCTGCCACCGTAATCTAGCAACTCTCCAGAAATCTGCTGCTTCTTCTCGAAATGCTCTTTGTCCTTTGCTGAAACAACGACACGAGCCGTATCGGACATGGAAAATTCTCCTGGCCTGCAATGCATGCGCAGAATACTAAAAAACATTTTTTAAGTCAACAAATTTGATAAAATCAAGATTTTCTGGTATTTTTATCCCATTAGAGCTAACGGCTCCCTATGGGAGTCGATCTCTAACGGGACAGGCGAAATTCCGCAAGCTAATCCCTCTATTACCTCTATGGCACCTAATACCTCTAACCAAAAGCGCTCCCCTGTTGTCGTTGTCATGGGTCACGTTGACCACGGCAAAACAACCCTGCTCGACTATATCCGCAAGAGCAATACTGCGGCTAAAGAGGCTGGTGGCATCACGCAGGCCGTTGGTGCGTATGAAATTAAGCATGGCGAGAGCCGCATAACGTTTATTGATACGCCCGGACACGAGGCGTTTACAAAGATGCGCAGCCGAGGCGCTTCTATCGCCGATATTGCCATTCTCGTTGTTGCCGCTGACGATGGCGTGAACGCACAAACGAAAGATGCGATTCGAATTATTAAAGAAACAAAACTCCCCTACATTGTCGCGATCAACAAAATCGATATTGAAGGCGCCGATCCAGTCAAAGTAAAAAATGGCCTTGCCCAAGAAGAAATTTTCGTTGAAGGCTTTGGCGGCGACGTCTCCTGCCAAGAAATTTCTGCAAAAACAGGCCAGGGCATCCCCGACCTGCTCGACATCATCACGCTCACCGCAGAGGTTGAAGGACTTACCTACGATCCTGCAGCTCCGGCAACTGGATTTGTGCTTGAATCGTTTATGAATGCGCAGACGGGCATCACTGCAACGGTGATCATCAAAAACGGTACACTCAAGACCGGCGACGAAATCGGCACCTCAACTGCTCGCGGTAAAGTGCGCGGCTTGCGCAACTTTATGAATAAGGCAGAAAAGGAGCTCGCGCCAAGCGCCCCGGCGATCATTCTTGGCTTTGAAGCAATTCCAAAAATCGGCGACATGTTCGGCGTTGGCTCAGCGATGCCAAAACTCGTTGTGCAAGCCGGAAAAGAAATGCCGACGCAGGCTGAACACGAACAGAAGCGTCTTTCATTCGTTGTTAAAGCAGACGTTGCGGGTTCGCTTGAAGCGCTCGTTGACCAGATTAAGAAGATTAAAACACCGGATAACACTACGCGCGTAACCGTCCTCGGCGAGGGCGTTGGCGATATTACGGATGGTGATGCAAAGCTCGCCGGCTCAACTGATTCGTTTATAGTCGGCTTTAACGTCAGGCAAACGCCGGCGGCTAAAACCCTGATTAGCTCGCAAAAAATTAAAGTCTTTTCTTCGGACATTATTTACGAACTTATTAAAGAAATTGAAGAGGAGTTCAGCGGTCGCAAGAAACAGATCGTTGTCGGCGACCTAGAAATTCTTAAAGTGTTTGATCAGAAGAACAACGGCGCACAGATCATCGGCGGCAAGGTAGTAGTCGGCGAAATCAAAAACCAGAGCGTGGTTGAAATCCACCGCGGCGAAAAAGAAATTGGTACCGGTAAAATTGCCAACTTACAGCAATCAAAAAAAGATGCCGCTTCAGTACCAGCCGGCTTAGAATGCGGTATGCTCTTTAGCTCCCAAGTTATGATTGAAAAAGGAGATCATCTGGTCAGTAGACCAGATTAGTTGCTAGTTTATAGGTGCTAGTGACTGGTGAAAAAGACATGGAAAATAAAATCACTTCGTACAGAGACCTCGTCGTATGGCAGAAATCGATGATGCTAGCAACGGAAATATATAAAGTTACTTCAAAATTCCCCAATGAAGAAAAATTTGGCCTTGTCTCTCAAATGCGGCGATGCGCAGTATCCATCGCCTCTAACATAGCTGAGGGAAGCTGTCGCAGTTCGCGTAAAGATTATAGAAATTTTGTTCTTATCGCTTTTGGCTCAGGCGCAGAACTCGAAACGCAAATCCAGATAGTTAACAACCTTTCCCTTATTCCAGAGAAGGAGCTGGTGCAGGCGACTATACTTCTCAAAGAAATCATGCCGATGCTCAATAGTCTTGCTGGTAAGCTTGCATCATAAACTAGTCACTATCACCTATAAACTATCCCTATGAATCAATACCCACAGAAACCCTACAAGCGCAATGTGCGCGTCAACGAACTGATCCGCAACGAGCTCGGTAAACTTATTCAGCGCGACATCGAACTGCCGGGCGGTATTATCACGATCACTGATATTGATGTGACGGAAAAACTCGATTATGCGCGCGTTAAAATCAGCGTGCTTCCCTCTTCAAAAGCTCGTCAGGGTCTTGGCTTACTGCAAGACAACGCCGGTCGCCTCCAACACGATCTGTTACGGATCGTAAACATTAAACCAATGCCCTACTTACAGTTCGCAATTGATGAAGGACAAGAGGCTGCGGCAAAACTCGAAAAAGTATTCATTGAGGGAGAGAACAGTGGAGCAATTGATCCCGATTAGAGACAACGATCCCGTAATGCTCACGCATTCACCTACTGGCGAGGACGGTCTCTAACGGGATTGAAAAAAACACGTAAAAAGGCTATTGTTCTCTGCATGGCGCAGTCGCCAAGTGGTAAGGCAGAGATCTGCAAAATCTCTATACGCCGGTTCGATTCCGGCCTGCGCCTCAATGGTAGTGTCTGACCTGACATAACCAGACATAAAACTAAGTTGCCCGGGTGGCGAAATGGTATACGCGAGAGATTTAAGACCTCTTGCCTTAATCGGCGTGTCGGTTCGAGTCCGACCCCGGGCACATATGAAACCTATTTTTATTGGACTCGCCGGTGGAACAGGTGCAGGAAAATCGACACTGGCTTTTACACTGAAAGAAATACATCCCGATAAAATCGGCGTTATCCAACTCGACGATTATTTTAAGCCCAAGCAAACAGTGCCTGAGCATGCGGGCTTAACTAACTGGGATCATCCCGAATCAATCAATTTTGATAAAATAGCCGCTGATTTAGCCTTGCTCGCACAAGGAAAACCGGCGGTAATAGATACAAAGAACGCAAAACTCAACCCGGATTTTGAACGTACTCAGAAACGCATTCCAGTTGAGTTTGCCCCAAAACCGATTATGCTCATCGAGGGATATCTTGCCCTCCATGACGAACGAATAAGAAAATTTTTCACGACTTCAATCTGGCTCGAAGTTGACCACGCGACCCGTTGGAATCGCCGAGTCCATTTTAAAAATTCAGAATACGAAGAAAAAGTACTCATCCCAATGCACAAACAATTTGTCGAGCCGACAAAAAAATATGCGCAACACGTTATTGATGTTTCTCGATTAACGGCGAAGCAAGTTTTTGAAAAAGTTGATTCGATTATTAAAGACCTCTGAAAAAACAAAACACCCGCATAACGCGGGTGTTTTGTTTTGATGATTCTTAATCAAGGTTATACGTTACTGTCACATCAACCGTACGTTTACCCCAGGCAAGAGCAGCACTATGGCTGGTCATCCAAATATCAAAGTGGGGCTTATCCATTGCAAGGTTGGTCGCATGGTCAAACTTACGAGCCATACGATCACCACAGGTGTACTGACGGCCATTAATCGTTACCTTAGTACCGAAGGCAAGCTCACGACTGCACGCAAGCATACCGTCATACACATGGTGACCATTAGCAGCGATAAACGGATCTGAGTCGGTCTGACCAACTTCAGAGTTATAGGCAGTAACCGTAGCTTTATAGTGCTCAATTACCGTCTTCGGCATCACCTTCTCAACGATAGAAGCGGTCTGTTTATTGACCCAGTCCGGACCATACATACCTACTGAAGGTTCAGCGATAGCGGCCGGGATTGGGAACATGACTGCAAGAATAGCGATAGAAACAAGAATCTTGGCAACGTTTGACTTCATATATAGAGAACGTAGCTTAGATTACGACTTTAGGAGCGACTTTCCCCTAAAATAAAAACCCCCACTTCTTAGGGGCCTTATAGGTACATTATAGCATGCTTTAAATACTTTGTCAAGCCCCATCCGGCTAGGGGTGTCAATATAGCCAAAAACCTAGATTCTATCTAGGTTTTTGGCATTTCCGGCTATTTTCAGGTATATAAACTGTTACTCACCCTGAACTCGGACTTTGTGGTGATCTTTGGCTCCAAGCATAGGCATAACGATACGCAATACCCCATTTTTGATGCTGGCCTGAGCGCTATCAGCATCAATTTCCACGGGTAACGTGATTTCCCGGGCAAAAGCACCCCAATGACACTCATCGATCATATAATTGTGTTTCTGAGTGTGATGATCACGGTGGCGCTTCCCTTCAAGAACGATTGTCGTAGGCGTAATTTCAATATCAATGTCTTCTGAACGTACGCCGCCGATAGGGGCCTCAAGAACAAGGGCCTTGTCGGTTTGATACAGGTCAACGGCAAGTTGGCCCACCTCATCTGTATAGCTGGGAGTACCGTGCGCCTGCGGCTGGCGTGCGAGCTCATGTAAAAATTCTTTAACGTCGTCGGCCATAGCTCTAGTATACCACTTTATTTTATTGCCGGAATAAGTCCGTCTCGCTCCTCTTCTGTGCGCAACTCTTCAAAATCAACAAGAAGGAAAAACGCGATAATCACCACGAAGACGAGCGCCCAACTGGCCGGGCCATATTGGATGACTAAATAGTTAAACACTAAATGCAGCAGACTCGAAATGGCAAGACCCGCGAGTATGTGTAACCAAAGCAGTTTTCCCCGTACCCATCCAACCGCCCAGTGAAAACCAATGATACCGGAAGTAACTGAGTGTAGCAGCGTTGCACCCAAAAAACGTAGCGTCAAAACCTCTAGGGCTTTTGCGCTAGCAAACGCGGCGGTTACTCCCCCGTTATTAATAAGCGAGGCGATATTTTCTACAGCTGCAAAGCCAAGCGCGGCTGTGATCATAAAAATCATTGCATCAAGCGGCTGATTAAATGCCTTACGCCGGCGCACTAGCAAAAAGACACCGAGGAATTTCACAATCTCTTCAATTGTCGCAAAGACTGCGATTGCCGCATTACTATGGAGCGGTAACGGGATAGTTGCAAAATATCGAGCACAGCCGATCTGAATCAGCAAGGCGATAAATGTCGTAACCGCACCAACTAAAAATGCAAATAAGATATCAGAAAACGGCTCTGACTTTTCCTTTTCCTCTTTCTCAAAAAATAAAAGCCAAATAATGCTCGGCGCAAGCCCAAGCAACACAGCAAAAATATACTGAAGCGCCATGCTTTAATTCTAGCATTCTCTTCTCCTCTTTCGGGCCTACCAGCTTTCAACCATGAGCATTTTCTTGTTCGGAATCGGTAACTGCGCCCAGAGCTCTTCGGTTACAAAGGGCATAAACGGGTGGAGCATTTTGAGGCACTCGCTAAATACCTTCATCAGTGTGGTTGCCGCCATTGCCTTGTCGGCCTCGTCAGTACCACTGAGTCGCGGTTTGTATTCTTCAATGATCTTGTCGGCAACGGTGTGCCAGACATAGTGATACAGACTCTCGGCCGCCAAGTGGAGCTTATATTCGTCTAAGTTTTTCGTAACTTCTGCTTTAAGATCGGCAAGTTCTTTAAGAACCTGTACATCGCGCTCAGTCACGCCATCGTTTTGATCAACGGCGTCAGCATACTGCAAGATAAACTTGGCCATGTTCCAGACCTTGGTCGTAAAATTGCGGTAGCCACGGATTTTGTCTTTTGCGATCTTGGTATCCGTTCCCGGCGACATACCAACGACGAGCGCCATGCGACCGGCGTCGGCGCCAAATTCATCAGCAATATCAATAGGGTCAATACCGTTTCCAAGAGACTTACTCATCTTTCTGCCCTTATCGTCGCGCACGGTGCCGTGCAAATACACCGTCTTAAACGGAATTTGCTTAAGCGCGTACCCGCTCATCATAATCATGCGCGCCACCCAAAAGAACAAAATCTCGTAGCCAGTCTCAAGCACATCGGTCGGGTGATAGATTTCTAAATCTTTTGTTTTCTCCGGCCAACCGAGCGTTGAGAAGGTCCACATGCCGGCGCTAAACCAGGTATCGAGCGTGTCTGGGTCCTGTTCCCATCCGTCGCCTTTTGGTGGATTCACATCAACGTGAATTTGGTCACCTTTATACCACACTGGGATCCGGTGGCCATACCAAATTTGGCGACTGATACACCAGTCACGCAGATTATCGATCCAGTGGAAATATGTTTTATCAAAATAATCAGGAATGACGGTAACCGCTTTTCCTTCAACCGGCTTGCGCATTATTTTCTTCAGCGTCGTGTGTCCGCCGTCACTCTTAAATTCCTTATCAACGGCGATAAACCACTGAAGCTTTGGCAACGGCTCGATAATGCCACCTGTTCGCTCGGCGGTCGGCACGTTTTGCTTTATCTTTTCTTCTTTTTGCAGTAAATCCTGGGAACGCAACCAGGCAACAACAGCCTCTCGAGCCTCGGTCGTTTTCTTACCTTTAATACCTTCAGCGCCAACGGTCAGCTTTGCGTATTCGTTAATCACCTGCTTGAGCGGCAGATTGTGACGCTGGGCAATTTCATAATCCACCATGCTGTGCGCAGGAGTAACACCAAGTGCGCCTGTACCAAAGCTCGCTTCGACGCTAGCATCGGCAACCACTTTGATTGTCAGCGGTTCACCGCCAAAATCTTTAATCTCATATGTCTTACCAACAAATTCTTTGTAGCGCTCATCGTCCGGATGCACGGCGACGGCCGTATCCCCTAACTTTGTCTCAGGTTGCGTGCTGGCAATCGTAATCGGAAAATCCTTGCTGTACTTAAAAGTATAGAGCATGGTCTCGCGCTCTTGATAGACGATTTCATCGTCGGCAATCGTCGTCTGTCCTTTCGGGTCCCAGTTAACCACGCGGTGGGCGCGATAAATAAGTCCGTCATCATACATCATCTTAAACAACGTGCGCACGGCCAGTGAACGCTGGTCGTCGAGCGTAAAGGCCTCACGGCTCCAATCACACGAAGCACCGAGCCGCTTGGTCTGACTGATGATCGTGTCGTGACTCTCCTGCGCAAACTTAGTAACTCGTTTTAAAAATTCCTCACGGCCCAAATCATGACGGCTCTTGTCTTCGTCTTTAAGAATCATCTTCTCAACTTTTGACTGTGTGGCAATGGCGGCGTGGTCAGTACCCGGCACCCAGAGCGCCTTAAAGCCGTGCATGCGTTTGTAGCGAATCAAAATATCTTGAATGGTCGTTGCCATCGCGTGACCCATATGAAGTACGCCTGTCACGTTTGGCGGCGGCATCATGATCGCGAACGGCTGTGAGCGCCCCCCTGGTAAGTTGTCGGGATTAAAAAAGCCGCTCTGCTCCCAGCGCTTGTATATCTCCGGCTCTAGGTTTTTATGATCAAAATGCTTGGGAAGCTCGGCCATACAATAGTTAGATTCTATAGGAAAAAGTTTGACAAAACAAGGATAGATACCTAAAGTTGCAGTATCAGCGTTTACCGCTGTTGAGTACGGCAAATCGCCGTTCTCGTACTCCATCACGGAGGCAAAAGTGTCCCAGAGAAAGCAGCGAGTTTCGATGGAAGTGAGTACCAGAACGTCGTACGTCTTGCGCGTGATCGACCTGGCAATCGAACAGTTGAAGCTGAGTGGCTACGGCTATCCGCTCGCGCGAAGAGTGGTCTGGCGGAACAAACCAGGCAACGAAAGTCTCTATACGCTCGAAGGCGGCCTCGCCTGTCACGATACGGTCCTGGCGGTGGTCAGCCTCAAGTCCGAACGCTACGGCGAACTGGACAGTTCGTATCCGCCGTACGGCTTCCATGGAAGTATTCGTTTGACGGTGACGCGAGGTTTCTCCAAGAAGCAACGCATACGCGGCATCCACAAGTGCTTTGGCACGCTAGAGGTCGTCATGGAAGGCAACCGACCCGAAGTGTCCACGCCGGATCCAGCCTTCGAGCCCTGTCCTCATCCCCGCGCGCGCAGAATCCGCGACCGGCCTGGACAACCGGCAAGATGCGGTTCGTGCGGGCAGCCCGTGACGAGAGAAGGGAAGAAGTAGCACAACAACGACTGGAAGCGAGCGACTGGAGTCGCAGCTCCGGTCGTTTCGCTTTTTATAGAGTCATCGTCGAATCTGCGACCATTTCGTATTTCTCTTTTCGTAACTTTGCTAAATAAGCAGCTGCTGCGATCATGGCCGCGTTGTCGGTATTATACTCGTTTGCGGGGGCCCTAAACGCAATACTCTTTTCTTCACAAGCTGCAGCAAGCTGTTTGCGTAATTCTTTGTTGGCGGCAACACCGCCACAGATAAAAACAGTTTTAGCGCCGTATTCACGGGCGGCTTTCATCGTTTTCTTCACGAGCACATCTAAGACGGCCTGCTGGAAACTAGCCGCAACGTCGGCTTTGTTGGCTCGCGGATTATCTCGTAAATGATATAAAACGGCGGTTTTGATGCCTGAAAAACTAAATTCATAGTTTTGATCTTTGAGCATAGGGCGCGGGAACTCTTTCGCCTTCGGATCACCCTTGAGCGCAAGCTTTGAAATCTCCGGCCCACCCGGGTACGGCAACTTAAGCAGGCGCGCTACCTTATCAAAAGCCTCACCGGCGGCATCATCGCGTGTCTCGCCGAGATTGCTCCAGTTTGTGTACGAATCCATAGCAACAATCATCGTGTGCCCACCAGAAACAACAAGGCCAATTGCAGGAAACTCTAAACCTGAAACACCAAACTCTAAACGTTTTGAGTTTTTAGTTTTTAGTTTTAAGTCAGTATTTTGTGGCAGCAAAATACTATACATGTGTCCTTCCATGTGGTTAGCACCAAGCAGCGGCTTCTTTAAATCTTTTGAAAGCTGCTTTGCAAACTCAATTCCAGCCCAGAGCGCCGGCTCAAGACCAGGGCCAACGGTTACGGCGATCGCATCAATCTCTTTCGCAGTTTTTGAAAGACTGAGTTGTTTTAACAGTTTTGGTAGATGGGCGATGTGTTCGCGCTTGGCAATATTGGGCACTACCCCACCCCACTCGCGATGCAATTCAATCTGAGAATTAACTAAATTTTTTAAAACCTTAAACTGCGGATTTTTTGCTCCACCTGAGCACTCTACGATAGAGAGCGCTGTTTCATCACAACTTGTTTCGATTGATAGAATGTTCATCCCGTACGAAATCAAAAATATTAATAATGTCAGTTAATGCTATACATCTCTTCCCGTTTACGAATGAGGGGGCTGCCTTATTCCTATATTCCCATTTCGTACGGGATTCATAAAAATTTCCTCCGGCCGGGCGCCACGCGTTCGCGTGTGCGCCCGGACCGAAACTGCGAACTACTTCTCGGCTTGACGCTTCTGGGAAGCGAGATCCGCCCGCCACCAGACGAGAAGCAGATCCATATTGCGATCTGCCTGCTCTTCGTCTCGCGGTGTTGCGAGGATCTCGGCGATACGCCCCCCCTCGTCCGCACTTCTTCCGAAGCAGGCTTCGAGCGTCCGCATCACGCTTGCTTCTTGTCGCTTCGGCCTCGTCAACTCGAGAGCCTTGCGAACGTTTGTTCGGTGCGGCCCCGGCAGCAGCCTGATTCGGGCTGCGAAACGTTTTGCTCCGCCCTTCATGAGAGGTCCTCCTCGTCCAGCCACACGAGCCGGAACCTCTCTACCCTACTGAAAATAAGAGAAATTGTCTACGTTTAGCCCCAAATCAAAAACCCGCCAATTGGCGGGTTTTTGTGATTTCGACTAACGCTTGGCCCACCGCAATGCTCTGGGCCAATACAGACTTTAGGTCATTAAGGAAATGAAAAAGGCCGTACCACGTGGTCGTGCCTCCCCGCAAGTCGAGCTTGCGGCTTAATGCTGTGGGCGGATCTTTGTTTCGCATCACCCCCCCCTCTGCTCGACTATGCCGAGCGCTTGGAACTAGAAACCCTTGCCGCCACTTCCATCCAGGGGGATACCGCGACGCGTCAGTTCCCTCTTCATGCTGCCGGGCATGTCGCCACCGTGCAGCCGGTCTTCCCAGACGGAACGGTACGCCGAAGGTTCGCTGGACCCGTTGGGCGGTTCCGGCTCCTGCTTGGGTTTGGACTTGGGCTCCTCTGGCTCTACCATGTAACCTCCTTCTCCTAGTCGGACAACTAGGATAATTTGGATACTCTAATACGATGATGCTCGTCTGTCAACCAAAAACTCCCCGTATGGGGAGTTTTTGTATCTTCTTTAACGCTTCGCCCACTGCTACGCTCTGAACCAATACGGACTTTAGGGTTCTAAAAAGCGAACGACCCCGGGCACGAGACCTGGGGTCGTCGTACGTCGGGGTCGGAACTTCTCAGGCGCTGATGGGGTTGCGCCCAGTGTAGATCGTCTGGCGATCGGCGAGCACGCCACGGATGCACCAGATAGTCTCACCTTCGTCCTTGCCCTGCAGGAGGGTGCCGGGCAGCGGGACGTTCGGCCCGCTCGCCTCGAGCTTGAGGAGGCGGATACCCGCCTCCCACGCCTCGCAGACGCGCTCCGACCATCCGGCCGGCACGTAGAGCCATGGAAGGGTTCGACGGGCGATGTCGTCGAGGTTACTCGCTCCCGGGTTGGACCACTTGTTGATCGCACCCCTGACGACGAAGTCAGGCTGATCGTCTTGCTCCATCTCGCAAGAGATCTGCCACTCCCAGTCCACCGTTCCGAGTGAGCCGGTGGGCTCACCAGTGTGAGACTTGTTCGAAAGTGGACCGAACTCCCCGAGCACGAAGCTCGGTTCCATACCCACGACCTCGGCGAGGTCCTTGACCCGGACGACGCGGCCGTCACCCGCTCGATTTGCATAGAGCGGCGGCCTAACCAACTTCTTGTGCGACATTCTTGCCCCCTAGCCTACGCTGTGTAGGCGGCTTTTCAGGAGCCATCGGTTTCTGGCACCGATTACGCCATCACCGCAACGCGCAGTGTAAATATAAAATACCACATTTCCTAAAAAATGCAAGAGTCTCGACTTTGTATCAAAACGCTAGCGTATCTCTTCCGTCCATTTTGCAAAATCAAAAGCCGCCTGATATGAGGCGGCTTTTGAGGTTTCTTTAACGCTTCGCCCACTGTGGAGCTCGACGGGCCTTCTTGAGACCATACTTCTTACGCTCAACGTGGCGCGGATCGCGGGTCATGTGACCATCGCGGCGCAGAGCCTTTCGCAACGTTTCATCATGAGAAACCAAAGCGCGGGCAATACCGTTACGAATCGCATCTGCCTGAGCCATAATGCCGCCCCCGCGAACGTGTGCCGAGACACCGACCGCGTCAGCCATTTCAACTGTCTTAAGCGGACCAGTAATCACAGCCTGGAGGCGCGGCATCGGGAAGTATTTCGTAAACTCTTTGCCGTTAACCATAATGCCTGAGCTCTTCATGAAAATACGGACCTGGGCAGTTGCCGTCTTACGACCACCAACACCCTGCTTGTAGCGGCCTTCAAAATGAGCGGCCTTTGCCGGGTGAGCTTTCTCAACTTTCTCTACTGTTTTTGTTTGTTTTGTAACCATGTCTTTGGGGAGGTTATAGTGGATAGGTTCTAGGTTATAGTTTCAGATTCACTAGCAACTATCACCTATGCACCATCACCTGTTTTTAGGCTTCAATTTTAAGACGGTTCATACGAACCTGACGAAGTTTGTTTTTCGGCAGCATATTAAAGACTGCGTATTCAACAATGCGCTCCGGAGTGGTAGCACGCATAGACTCAACGTTCTTCTCGCGAAGGTGTCCTTGATAGCTCGTGTGGTGGTAATACATTTTCTGCTTCTCTTTGGTGCCTGAAAATTTAACCTTCGCGGCATTCTTAACAACCACGCGATTGCCACCGGAAAGACGCGGCTCATACGCAGCCGAGGTCTTGCCCTGCAAAATTGCGGCAATCTTTGTAGCAAGACGACCAACGATCTGGCCCTCTGCATCAATGACGTATTCAGTTGTCTTTACTTTAACTTCGGTCATATTATTTTACAAAAGAAATAGTTGCCATCTTTGTGCCATCGCGCATACGCTGTACGGCGTGCTTCTCTATACGAAGGTAACCACCGGTACGATCTTTATATTTCGGAGCAATTTCGTAAAAAAGCTTTTCAGCAGTCGCCTTCGGAAGCTTGGCGATAAGCATACGCAATTTTGCCACCTGGCCAGTTTTTGCATAGCTAATGTAGCGCTCAACCAGCGGACGAATGTCCTTGGCGCGGGCCTCGGTAGTCACGATTTCGCCATACATAATTAAGCTCGTAGCGAGCTGCTTACGAAATGCGCGACGGCGGCCAGTTGTGCGTGCAAATTTGCGTTTTGAAATCATATACTACTCGTCTTTCTTCTTTTTAGTTGCTTTCTTTTTTGACTTTTTCTCATCGCCCTCGCCGGCCTCTCCGCCATCGGCGGGAGCCGCCTCGATAGCGGCTGCGCCACCAAGCTGCTCAAAAGCCTTAGCAAAGTGCTCAGAAAGAATTGAAAGAGCCTGACGAAGTGCGCCTGCTGGGCTGATGCCGCCATCGGTCTCAATCATCAAACGTACACGGTTGAAGTCAGTCTTATCACCAACACGCATGTTTTCGTTGGTCATGGTCACCTTGGTAACTGGTGAGAACAACGCATCGAGCTGGATAACGCCAACTGGTACAGTACCGCCGGCCTTCAGCGTCTCAACGGCAACATATCCGAGGCCTTTTTCAATCGTGAGCTCCATTTCAAGCTCAATACCTTTCTTGCTGATCGTAGCAATTTTTTGGTCTTTGTTTACAACCGTGACGCGACCGCTCTCTTCGATATCAGCGGCGGTCACCTCACCCTCACCTTTGGCTTTCAAGGTTAACGTCTCCGGCTCGGTAAAACCTGAGTCGCCCGGAAACTCAAGGCGAACTTTTTTCAGATTAAGACAAATCTCAACAACGTCCTCCATCACGCCTTCAATGGTTGAAAATTCGTGACCAACCCCCTTGATCTTAACTGAGGTAATTGCAGCACCCGGGAGTGAAGAAAGAAGCACGCGGCGGAGTGCGTTACCAATCGTCAAACCATAGCCGCGGTACAATCCCTCAACGTCAAATACCCCAACCTTTTCGTCCTCGGAAATAGTAACTACTTTCAAATTTTCTGCCAGTGAAATTTTTTCCATAGGTATAAAGTTAGTGTTTATTTGACAATCTTTGAATAATAATCTACGACAAGGGAAATGTCAAAGCCTGCGTCAACGTCTTTCGGCAAACTCTTCACTGTACCCTCGATTGTCTGCGGGTTAACTACGAGCCAGGTCGGAGTCTGCTGCTGCTTACTTAGACGCTCAGCAACGTCTTTGAAGATCGCGAGCTCGCGCGACTGAGGGCGAATTGAGATCACGTCCTTAGCACGGGTGCGGTATGACGGTGCGCTGACACGCTTACCATTCACGAACATATGACCGTGACCGATAATCTGGCGAGCAACTGAACGACTTGGGGCAATACCAAGACGGAAGACGACGTTGTCTAAGCGACGCTCGAGTAAACCGATCAAAGCGTTACCAATACCACTGTGGCTCTTGCTTGCATCTTTAAATGCATTACGGAGCTGGGTTTCACGCAGACCATAGGTGTAGCGAATCTTCTGCTTCTCAGCGAGCTGCTTACCAAATTCACTACCAGCGCGACGGCGCGAAGCACCGTGCTGCCCTGGCTTGCTTGGACGACGCGTGATGGCTGACTTACCCGTAGCTGAACGGTGCGGCTTTAAAAACAGCGGCATTCCCAATCGGCGTTCTTTTCGTGCTCGTGTATCAAACATAAAATTAGTACATTAAATACGGCGGACTTTACGTGGTTTCGGACCATTGTGCGGAATCGGCGTAACATCGTGGATTGAAAGCACGTCAAAACCCTGGTTGACGAACGAACGAACTGAAGAGTCGCGGCCGCCGCCGATACCGTTTAAGAAGATGCTCACCTTCTGAAGACCGGCCTTGCGGAGTTTTTCAGTCAGAGCGGCAACAACTTTACTTGCAGCAAACGGAGTGGCCTTTTTTGGACCACGAAAACCGAGCGAACCGGCAGTACTCCAGGCAACCAAGTTACCCTTATCATCAGTAACTGAAATAATCGTGTTGTTATAGCTGGCCTTAACGTAGACGTTACCCTTGTCGAACTTCTTCTTAACGTCTTTGGCCGACGCGGTTGCAACAGCACCCTCAATGGCGGCTGCCTGTCCGATTGCCTCTGCTTCAGTTTGTGTACCGACTTTCTTTTTACCCATATAGTTTACTTGAGTTCAACCTTACGCTTACCAGAACCGGCGGTCTTACGAGTGTTGCCGCGAACTGTACGAGAATTGGTCTTGGTGCGCTGACCGTTTACCGGCAAGTGACGAGCGTGACGGCTGCCGCGATAGGCGCCCATTTCTTTAAGCATTGAGATGTTCTGCTTAACAACAGAACGAAGCTCACCTTCAATTTTCCAGTGCTTTTCAATATATTCCTTAACCTTGTTAACCTCGGTTGCATCAAGATCCTTAGCCTTCTTACCCATCTGAAGACCAACGGCCTCGATAATCTCAACGGCGCGAGCTGGACCAACGCCATAAATATAGCGAAGTGCAATTTCGATTTTCTTGTTGTCTGGAATTGTAATACCGGCGATACGCATAGTATATAAAATTATGTTTAACCCTGGCGCTGCTTATGCTTAGGAATTGAGCAAATAACAAAGATCCGGCCGCGGCGACGGACAGTTTTACACTTCTGACACACCTTTTTCACTGATGAACGAACCTTCATCCCGTTACGAAATAAAAATGTTGATAATACTTTCTAACTTTCTTACTACCCTCCCGCTAGAGAACGAACGGTCAACCATGCAAACATGTCCATTTCGTACGGGATTCACTCCACTAGAGTCTTCTGCTTATACGGCCACGCGTTTTATCGTATGGCGTAAATTCAATGACAACCCGGTCCCCAAGGGTGATTTTGATGTGGTACATCTTCATCTTCCCCGAGAGATGGCCTAAGGCCAATGTGTTATCCGGTAGTTTGACGCGAAACATGGCGCCAGGAAGGGCTTCTTCAACAATTCCCTCCACTGCACGTACTGCTTTAGTGTCTGCCATTGATTGGGTTAGGATACACGAAGACTCAAATGTTGTCAACGGGCTGGGCGCCCCTATTGAACTTCGACGGTTATCTTCTCAAGATTTGACGTAACCGTGTGTACATAAAATGGCCAGAGGGTCACCTTTCCACCGGTAATGCCGGGAATTTCAAAAATTAACGTATCAAGTTTTGAATCAGGCTGGCCTTCAATTTTTTGTTTAATAACATCGATCGAGACAACATGCGAAAGCGCAACAGCATAGTTGGTGGCCACAAGCATTCTACCCGAGCTCAGCGCGAGCGTTTTTGCGCTCAGCGGACCATATGTGAGCGTTTCGGAGTCTACTTTGAAATCAGAACCAACGGCGGTCGTTACACGATCCTGCAATAGAGTTTTTACATCGCTGTTGCGAAAACCTAAGATAGACAACTGCGCATCGGTAACTACACCAACAGTACCGTCGCTGGCAGCAACCGGCTCCACGATTTGTCGTGTAATTGAAACTTTACTTGCGCCATCGAGCACGGTAAATCCTTCAGGAACACTTGTTTTGGCCTTCTGTTGCAAACTTTGAGTTATAAATTCTGTGCTTTGAGTTTTTGCGGCTGCCACATCTTTATCGGTAGGTACGGCAGTTTCGCCGGTAAACCCACCGGTGGCACCTTCTTTGAGCTCACCATAAAAGCCGTCATATTTAGGTGACTTTAAAAATCCAGGAATGGTTAAGCGTGGCGTTGCTGCAACGTTACTTGCCGTCCCCGCCTTGTCGGCAACAACTTGAGCCTCGATACTCGACGGAATTATTTTACCGTTTTCAATTTTTGCGCCGGGTATCAGCAGCGGTGCCGTAATACGGAAGACAACGCCAGCCGGCGTGACAAAGCGTGTGTTTGCAACAATATTTTGAGGTTGCGAACTGTATGCGTTATATACCGTGAGTGATCCGGTCGCCTTCCGACTGACATACTGCTTGCCGGTTGCCGGTACGCGCTTAGTAATTGAGTCTTTGACCACAAATACCTGGCCCGGCACGCGCGTGCCAACCGGATCTATTTTCGAAAGCGCCTTATCAACGGCAATGTTGCCGTCAAAATTCCAGGTCTTCTTTTCAGTAACAACGGTTATCGTCGCCTTCGGTAAGACCGCGATGGCAACATAGAGCACAATAACCAAACCAATAGCTGCGGCAGCCACGATCCAGGTCCACATACCGCGTCCTCGCTTACGCTGAGGTCGCTGCGGCTCACCACGACGAACACGTTCCGGTATCTCACCAGGCATGACGGCAGGCATCGGCTCGCTATCAATAATCTCCTGCTCCTCTCCTTGTTCTACTGCAGTCGCCGCCTTGGTCGATTTTCGGCCGCGCGTAGAACGCCCGGCTGCCTCTTCGTCGCCGTCAACAACGTTCACTTTTACAGAACGAGATTTTGCGCGACGTGGTCGCGCAGCTGGTACCGCTCCATCGTCTTGTTTAACCGCCGCCTCCAGAATTCCTAATCCCGCTTTTGCTGCGCGCTCACGAATCGCCAAATCAGCAGTTTCAATAATCACCTCACGCTTAAGTAGCGCAGCCTCACGCTTAAGTAGTTTAAAATTCGTCAACGTTTGTCCAAATAAAGCTCCCGGAGCAATGGCAAAAATGACGCTGTCAGCCGACGCATCAATGAGTTGCTCAATGACAAGAGCAACATCATCTCCTCGCTTCACTGTTATTCGTAGCGGATCGGCCATGACAAGACGATTAATCAGTTAGGTTTAGTAAACAATGATATAAAAAATTAAGAATGGATCACGTCAGCCTGAGAACTGATCCAGCGCGCACGCTGTTTTGCAGTTTTAGTGACCAGCGCCGCATGTGATCCAGTGGAAACCTGCCATACAACTAAAACAGCGGTATCATACGAGGCAGATAATCCTCCGCGCGGCACACTCTTGTTATAGTGTACCACAGGATCTCCGGCCGGACTGATCGCAGTATCATCAAGTACTATATATGGAGACGATACACCGAGCGTACGCATAAGTTTATCTTTTGATAATAGCGGCGGCAGCGGCACAACGCTGTGAACATATACCGGTACACTTTTCTTGGTACGCCTGGCCTCGATCGTATGCATCAGTACGGCAAATTCAGCGAGCAAGACCCTTTCTATTTCTTTAGAGACGGCATCAGAGACTCGCCGGGCTGCATATCGTTCAATCAGCATTGGTGCAAATTCTACCTGCAGACCAAATTGCTTTACAAGATTTGTAAATATAGCTCCGGTTCCCCAGAGCACAGTATCTTGATATGTCACCACCCCATCGCTCAAGCTATATATACTTGTCTGATTCTGTCCAACATCCAAAAATAACGCATCAGACTTAGTAAGCAGCGCTGCGTGACCAGCCCACAGACCTGATCGCTCAAGCACGGTAATAATCCTCTCTGACGCAAGAATAGTAAGCATCTGCTGCCACGGTTGCGCACGTACAAATGTCTG
Source organism: uncultured Candidatus Saccharibacteria bacterium (assembly GCA_964641225.1). Lineage (GTDB taxonomy): Bacteria > Patescibacteriota > Minisyncoccia > UBA6257 > 1-14-0-10-44-23 > JAHFLF01. The sequence continues at coordinate 21,179 of CAZXKC010000002.1, read as the reverse complement.
CCGCAGCAGACAATCAATCGTATGTGAACGAAACCCGATTGGACTAATTACCTTGTGACCATCAAGCTTAAGCTGCATCACCGTCGCGTCAGCTAACTTAAGCTGCATCTCTTGAAGTTTTAAAAACCGAGCCGCCGAAGGCCTGTCGCGCTGAAATAACTGCCACACGCCGTGTCGTACGGCATTTTCAAGTTCCGGCATAGTAATTTCAGCATTCCAATCTGCGCGTGGCAGCGAAACAAGTCCCTGCATAACCACTGCCTCGTGGCCATCAAAAACCATGATCGCCTGAGCCTCATCCGGTATGTTACATGCAACATATAAGTCGCGCAGTGTTCGAGCATATTCACCGGCGCTAAAACGCCCCGGAGCATTGAGCGCCAGCGTCCTATCAACAAAAAATGAGCCGTCGGCGGCAACTGCAATCAGAGTAACTCGAGCCGACTCTGCATAAAATTCAAAAACGGCATACCACGCAGCCGCAGTCTGTGCCACAAAATCTTGTTTTTCTTTTCGGGGCCCCATAGTATACTTTCTACAATACACTATGCTCCTTAAATTCTCACGCCTCTTTATATACGCCTCGCTTGTTTCTGTATTATTTGTAAATAAATCTCTCTTTTTCCCATTTATTACCGGGAAACAAATTTTCTTTCGCCTCTGCATCGAAGGTGCGCTCGCCTGCTTCTTGATGTATGTGATCTCTGCAGTACTAAGCAAAGATGCAGTGCGCGCCCAGCACACACTCCAGACAATCAAACGACACCTGATGCATCCGGTAGTTATCTGCCTCGGCGTATTTGCGTTGGCGCTCATGATAAGTGCAGTATTCAGCCCAACACCAGGAATTGCATTCTGGTCTAACTATGAACGCGGCGACGGCGCTTTTCAAATCCTTCACTACGTCCTCTTTGCCATTCTTTTAAAGGTACTTTTCACTGATCATAAAAAATGGAACACGCTGCTGGTTACCAATATCATTGTCAGTATTCCGATGAGCCTGTACGCCATCGGTCAGATGTTTGCCAGCTCTGGCTCAACAACGTTTATTGCTGCGGGTGACCGCATCTCAGGAACGTTGGGCAACCCCTCCTATCTTGCCGTCTATCTTATCTTTAATCTTGCATTCATCTTCTATTTCTTACTTAACACCAAAGACACGCTAGTTCGCGTCAGCCTGAGTGTCTTAGCAGTTGTACAAATATTGTTAATGATTAAGGCCCAGACGCTGGGTGCGGCTCTTGGAGTCCTCGTTGGACTGATTGTATTTGCAATTCATCTGTTGCGGACAACGCACCATAAAAAAGTTAAAAAAACCGGACTTATTATCGGTATCTGCACAATTGGATTTTTACTCTTCTTCTTAGGCACGCGCCAGCTAACAATTTGGAAAAACGTGCCGCTATTTGGACGACTGACTAATTTACAAAATGCGTACGAAGGCATACAGCCGCGTATATGGACCTGGCATTCGGCGCTCCAGGGTATCGCAGAGCGACCAATCACCGGCTGGGGTCTGGAAAATTTTGCTATTCCCTTTGACACCTACTACAACCCGCTTCATTACGGTCGCGAGTCATTCTTTGACCGCACGCACGACATCTTCCTTGAATACTTAATCGCTGGTGGTTTACTCGGATTCATCCCGTGGATATTGCTCTTTGTTTTCTATTATAAAAGTCTAAAAAAACGACCGCAGTCAATCTGGAAAAGCACGCTTATTGCAATTCCGGTTATGTATCTGGTACAAGGCGTTTTTCTTTTTGACGTGTTAGGAATTTATATCCCATTCTTCTTGTTTTTGATATTTGTCGTTAACACTAACGACACCAATGAACACGCATTGCCCGTCACGACAACTACAGCCTCGCCACTCGCCTACACGGGCATGGCGGTTGTATTAATCAGTATCGGAACCTGCACCTACCTCACCGGATTTCGCGCACTCAAGCGCAATGTGCTTATTACCAATGCGATCACCTCTGAAAATATTTTGATCTCCGAAATGACAACTAGGCAAGGACAACTAAGCAAAACACCGCTACAGGTATTAAATGAGTTTCACGACACGATCAATTACCCCTCCCCGATTGGTAAGGGCGAGGCAATTGAGATGTATCAAAAATTTATTATTGATTTCCTTGGGGTGATCGTGCAGGTGCCGGATATTACGAAGAGCGCAGCCGCTCAGCGCGATGTCACCACAATTATGAATGATCTTAACGAGGTAGTTGATGCAAACCTTGGCATTGTGCCAGGAATTAAAGATCGCTACGTTAATGCAAGTACAAATATTCGCGTTGGGCTTATTTTCAATCTGCCAGAATTTACTAAACGCGGTACAGAAATGCTCGAGGCTGATCTTGCCCGCGCCCCTCATCGCATTGAACTCATCATTGCGCTGCTTGATCTGGCAAAAGAAACTAAAGATACCGAGTTATTCAAAAAATGGGGTCCTCTGGCTCTTTCACTGCGCCCTGATATCTTCAAGGTTGCTACAAGCAGCACCGACAAGGCTAAATAATCCAGCGGGAGAAAAAGCCGACGATACACACCATAACTAACAACACGATAGCGCTATAGCGTAAAAATGGAGCGCGTAGTGTTCCGTGCATATACTGTTCGCTCGCCGAGGTAGCAATTACTGCAATGACTGCAAGTACTGCAGCAACATAGCCTACTGAAATTGGCAGTAGTCGAAGCGCCCAGGCAACCTCGACAAATTGTGTTGCGATAAGCGCGGAGGCAAAACGAATAAGACTCTGTGCCTGCTGCCCGTGGATTTTAAAATACTCAGTACTTAAAAAATACAATAATACAGCTCCGATAATCGTGGCCCGAATCGGATGTGCCCCCGACTGACCGGCAACAAATAAAAGACTAATCCCCCACACAAGTCCGGCATGCAGCGCCTGATACCAGCGTTCTGCATTTTTAATAATCCGTAACGCGATACATACGAATACATAGCAAAAGAATGCAAAAATAATTGCAAACACGTGCTCTGGCAGCACGTGATGTGGCGCCCATTGCGGCGTGATCAGCGTAAATCGTGACGGCATCAATAACGCCAATGCAACTAACGTCAACCAGGCAACGGGCGCAGCAAACGTGCGCTGCACAGGCGTAAAGAATACATAGAGCGCCCAAAGCACAATAAGAATGAGTGAAAATAGCGAATACTCACTCGCCTGCACATTCAGCAGCAATATGCCGAATACAAACGCTTTTGTGAACGCACGTATATGCACCTGTCCTAAAAATTGGCCGACAGGCAGCAGAGTATGATGAATTCGTTTGACCCACGCTGGCCACATGACTCTAATATCTACAGACTAGGCTACGCTAATCACCGGCTTTTCGTTGGTAAAACCGATCTTCACTTTATCCCCATCTTTGATCTGACCGCGAATCATTTTATCAGCCATCGCATCCAGAATTGTTTTCTGAATCAATCGGGCAATCGGCCGTGCGCCAAAATCAGGATCAAATCCGTGTTCAACAATGTAATTACGCGCTGTCTGATCGATTACAACACTGATATTACGTTTTGAGAGCTTCTCTTTAATCTGTGCAAGCTGGATGTCAACGATCCGTTCAATGTCAGCGCGACGCAGCCCGTTAAAGACAATGATCTCGTCGATACGATTTAAGAATTCCGGCTTAAACTGGCCCTTGAGCGACTCCTTAACGCGATCCTTAAAATTCTCCTCCTGCCGGTCAATCTCCTTCTTGGTATCGTTACCAAACCCAAGCGTCGCCATCTGCTTAAAGTAATGACTGCCTACATTAGAGGTCAAAATAATGATCGTGTTTTTAAAGTTCACTGTTTTACCGTGCGCATCAGTCAGACGACCGTTATCCAGAATTTGCAGCAGAATATTAAACACCTCTGGGTGTGCTTTCTCTATCTCATCGAACAAAATCAAGCTATACGGGCGGTGTCGAATTGTTTCGGTTAGTTGCCCACCCTCTTCAAAGCCAACATAACCCGGCGGAGATCCGATTAAACGACTCACGGCGTGCCGCTCCATATATTCACTCATATCAACACGAACGATCGCTTTCTCGTCGTTAAACATGACCTCAGCCAGCGAACGCGCCAGCTCGGTTTTACCGACTCCTGTCGGACCAAGAAACATAAAGCTTCCCAGCGGTCGCCCTTCATGCGCTAATCCGGCTCGGGCGCGGCGCAACGCACCTGACACAGCAGTCACCGCCTCATCCTGACCAATAACACGCTGATGCAGCACCTCTTCAAGCTTAAGCATCTTCTCTGAGTCACTCTCGAGCATTTTAGTAATCGGAATACCAGTCCAGCGCGCAACTACGGCGGCAATATCTTCTTCGTCAACAACCTCTTTTACAAAGGTCTCGCCGCTAACCCGCTTCTTTTTCTTAATGTGTTCCTCTTCACCAAAGTGCTTATTTTCAAATGCTTTGTATTCTTTTTCAGACTGCGGCAACTCACCGTACAAAATCTGCGCGACGCGCTCCAAGTTGCCTTCGCGCTCAGCTTTTTCAGCTTCTTTTTTAAGCTGATCAATCCGCTTGCGCAGATTGTGGAAATTTTCCAGTGTCATCGTCTCTGCGCGCCATGACCCTGAAAGTTCATCGTTGCGCAGCTTTAATGTGTTAAGTTCTGCATCAATTTCAGCCAAACGCTTTTCAGGACCTGCAGTCTTAGCAGTTTTGGTTTTGCGCTTGCTGGGGGTCACCTCGGCGGTAAGAGCCTTTTTTTCAATTTCAAGACGCGTGATTTCGCGGCGAATCTTTTCAATTTCCGCCGGCGTGCTCTCAGTCTCCATTTTTAACGCAGCGGCAGCCTCATCGATAAGATCAACGGCCTTGTCCGGCAAGAAGCGGTCGGTAATATAGCGGGTCGACAAATTTACCGCAGCAACAATTGCGCGGTCAGAGATACGCAGCCCGTGGTGAATCTCATATTTTTCTTTCAGTCCGCGCAAAATCGAAATTGAATCCTCGATAGACGGTTCCTCAACCATAATCGGCGCAAATCGGCGCTCAAGCGCTGAATCTTTTTCAATATGCCGTTGATATTCACGAATTGTAGTGGCACCAATAGCATGCAGCTCTCCGCGCGCAAGCGCAGGCTTAAGCAAGTTACTCGCATCAATCGCGCCTTCAGCGGCACCGGCACCAACAATCATGTGAATCTCATCGATAAACAAAATAATCCGGCCGGCAGAATTTTGCACCTCTTTAATAAATGCTTTTAAGCGGTCTTCAAATTCACCGCGGAATTTTGTGCCGGCAATCAAGCTTCCCAAATCCAATGAGATCACCTCTTTGCCCTTGAGCGTCTCCGGAACCTCGCCAGCAAGAATTTTTTGAGCCAAACCCTCAACGATAGCCGTCTTTCCCACACCCGGCTCACCAATGAGTACCGGATTATTTTTAGTACGACGAGACAGCACCTGGATAACGCGGCGCAGCTCCTCTTCTCGGCCGATAACCGGGTCAAGCTTGCCCTCTTTTGCTTTGGTGGTCAGATTAACTGCATACTTTTCCAACACCTGAAATTTGCTCTCCGGTGTTTCATCGGTTACACGCGTGCTGCCACGCAGCTGGGCGAGAATTTTGATTAATGCCTCACGGCGAACTCCGGCACGCTCAAGCAATGCTCGTGCAGTCGTATCAACATCAAGCATCGCAAGCAGCAGGTGTTCACACGAAACAAATTCATCTTTCTGAGTGGCGGCAATTTTGGCAGCCTTTTCTAAAAGAGCCATCAGCTCCTGGCTCAAATATAACTGGCCAACGCTACTGCCAAAAATTTTTGGCATCTCCTGCATCATGTGCCGAACCTCAGCATCAAGCGCCGTTACATCAACACCTGTTTTCTCAAGCATCGGTACAACCAGTGACTGCTGATCATTGATGAGCGAGATCAACAAATGAATGGCCTTAAATTCGCCGTGATTATAACTGCCGGCTAGCTCCTGTGCATTCTGCAACGCCTCTTGAGCCTTGACCGTAAACCGATTGAAATTCTTGTTGTTCATTGCCATATGGTATTAAAGACAATCCTAATTGACCTCGATTTTAGTAGTATATCATCGCTGTCAATAGAAAATACAATAAAACTGCTAAAAAGCAAGCAGATCCCACGAAAACACAAGCCTACTTTCGCTCCTCTAGCCTCACGGCCAATTTCAGTTCTTTACCGTCACGAAGCACTGTCAGGGTTACCGTATCGCCCACATTATATCGCTGAATCAGAGAAACAAGTGAGTGGCTACTATCAACTTTTGTACCATTGATTGCGGTAATCACGTCCTCGGCCATCACACCACCCTTCTCAGCCGGAGAACCTTTAGCAACTGCCGGGCCAGAGTCATCGCCGCGTACAAGTGCTCCGCTGCTTACGCTAATACCATCGCGCTTCGCAAGCTCATCAGTGAGCATGATATAGCGGACTCCCAAATACGACGCCGTAATCTTTCCGCTTGTTTGTACTGAATTAATATCACGCTTAACCGTATTAATAGGAAGCGCAAAGCCGATGTTATTAGCGCCACTGACGACAGCTGTGTTGATTCCAATGGCCTCGCCCCGCAAATTTACGAGCGGCCCACCAGAGTTACCCGGATTAATTGCTGCATCGGTTTGAATCACTCCCTGCAACTCCTCGCTACCGGAACTACCGCCTAAGGCCGTCACATTTCGGGCAAGCCCAGAGACAATACCGACAGAGACCGTGTTACGGAATTCTCCAAGAGAATTTCCAATCGCGACAACTGTCTGGCCGAGCCTAATTCCGTCTGAGTCAGCAAGCGCTAACGTTGGAAAATTACTACCTTCAATTTTAATCAGTGCTAAATCTTGCAAAGGATCGCGAGCAAGCACTTTAGCAGTATATTTTTTCCCGTCATTCGTAAACACGGTATAACTTGCCGCCGTATCAGAAACCACGTGCTTATTAGTTACAATCATGCCGTCTGCACTAACAAGAAATCCGCTCCCGCCACCGACATCCTGCAGCTTTGTCCCCTTTTGACAGGGCTGACTAAACTGAAAATTATTACCAAAAAATTGCTGAAATTCCTGCGGCAGATCTCCAAACGGATTTACAGCGCAATTTTCAACAACCGGGACATTTTTACTAATAGTGATAGACACAATCGCCGGCGAGACCTTTTCTACTGCATCAATAATCGCCTGCTCATATCCATTGCTTGATTCATAGCGTGCCAGCGGCGCCGTACTACTCGTTGACTGATTGCCCTCGATCACCGGCCCTTCGCCACGTTGCTGATTCGTAAGGAGTAACGCAGCAGCGACAACAAGAACAACGACACCGATACTGACTGCCAAAGAACGATTTTTTGTGGCCATAAAAATAAAGGTTACCTTTGTATGATTATACAACGCGTGCCTAATTCTATTTCACGACTGATTTCTTGAGAGCAGCGAACACCTTGAGCGCTGCAGTAATCTCCTGCCGGGTCGTCATTCTGCCGAGCGTAATTCGAATACTATTCTTTGCGCGCACTGCGTCATAACCCATAGCGAGCAGCACATGTGATGGATCAATCGAACGCGCAGAACAGGCCGAACCTGACGAAACTGCGATTCCCTCTAAATCAAGTGAAACGAGCAACTGTTCGCCTGAAACTCCGGGAATATACACGTTTAGATTATTTGGCAGACGATGCATCTGATCGCCATTCATCTGAGCTTTAGGAAAGATCTTTTTCATACCTCCAAACAACTCGTCGCGCAATGCTCTAACGCGGATAGTTTCTTTTTCACGCAGCTGCTCGATTAATTCAACGGCTTTTGCAAAACCAACAATCGCGGGAACGTTCTCAGTCCCAGATCTCATTCCCTGCTCTTGCCCACCGCCATGCATAGATGCAGCGATCGGATATAATCGATTCACGCCCTTCATCGTGGTACGGATATACAGCGCACCAACCCCTTTTGGTCCATAGATCTTTTGACTTGAGAGCGTCATTACATCCAACCCGAACGTAGATATATCACATGTGATATATTGCAACGCTTGAACCGCATCGGTATGCAAGAGCGGCCACTGATTTTTGCCGCGAAACTCACGAACGATCGTAGCGATTTCAGCAAGCGGCTGAATTACACCTATCTCATTATTTGCAAGCATGACTGAAACAAGCGCCGTATTTTCAGAAAGTGCCGCTTTTAATTTTTTAAGATCGACAACGCCGTTTTCTAAGACAGGAATTATCTTCACCGTAAACCCCTCCTTTTCTAATTCTTTTGCAGTATTCAAAACGCTTTCGTGTTCAATAGCAGAAATAATAATTTCTTTTTTCCCGGTCGCTTTCAGCGCACCACGAATGGCTAAATTATTTGCCTCGGTCGCCGAGGCGGTAAAAACTACTTCGTTGTAGTGCGTGTTAAGCGCCTTAGCGACGGTCTGCCGCGCAGCAAAAACCGCCGCGCTGGCCGCCTGGCCGAAGGAGTGCAGCGAACCGGGGTTGCCGAATATCTCAGAAAAATACGGTTTCATCGCGCTTAATACGCGCGGATCAACCGGCGTCGTAGAGGCGTAATCAAGATAAATACGCTGTTTTGACATGCGAATATCAAGATGATACACATAAGACGCAGGTACATCAACCATAAGGAGGTAGTCGTGGAAACATTCGTTAAGCAGATCGTACCGATGATTCCCCTGGCAGGCCTCCTTCTACTGGCAGGCTTTGCAGTGACGCAGATGCTGCTTGGGATCAGTTACAAGAAAGCATCTGACAAACGGATTGCGAAACAAGAAGATCCGCATCAGCAGGCAAAGCTCTATCGGAAGCTTCGCCATTGGCGAGAGCAAGCCAGCGATGCAGAAGAGGATGTGCCTTGTAGCGGTGAACTCGGAATCATGAGTCTTCTGGACTATTACATGGAAGGCCCCCTACTGGTACACTGTTTCGCGATAGCGCAAGAAAAAGGCGCGGAGAAAAAACTCCATTACGCTGAGGGCAAGTTCGAGAAACCTGGAGAGTTGACCTATTTTGTAGATCGGGAACGCCGCATAGGAGCCATCCGGTCGCTTCACGAGATAATCTTCAATTGCTGGCAGGGTCCGCTCCGCGTGTTTGTGGGCGGCTCAGAGTGCTTGCGCATGATCGTGATCAAGTTCTCCGAATACACAGGTAATGCCTCGCAGGAATACGAGGTCTACATCGCAGCTCTTCCGCGGGTCGTACAGTCTCATGCCTGAAGCAATCGCGCCCGGCTCCACAAGGAGTCCGGGCGCGTTCATATTAATATTGCAATTTCCTCTTTGTTGCATCATAATGCAACTATGAATCCCGTACGAGATAGGAAGCGCTGGTCGCTTCCGAAATGAAATCTCTATAGTTAGGGAAGATATTTGTTTTAATTACGCAATTTATTAGGTCGCTCATTAATCTATTGATCTCGTACGGGATGAATTTAGACGCTACTATTCACACGCTCCAAGGCCGCGGATTTCGAATGACGCCGGTGCGCAAATTTTTGTTGCAAACATTTCGTGACAGTCGTAAACCACTTTCGGCGAATGATATACTTGCCTCTCTTAAAAAAGCAAAGCTTGATTGTAATCGCACAACGGTCTATCGCGAACTAAACTTTTTACAGGAGCAAGGAATTATTAAGGGTGTTGATTTTGGCGACGGCGCAAAGCGATATGAAGGGGCAGGCGGAACTCACCACCACCATTTTCTGTGCAGCAATTGCGGACTCGTAATCGATATCAACTTGAAAAATGATTTAGAAAGCGAGCAGTACGCTCTTGAGAAGGCGCATGGCGTCAAAATCGAAAGTCACTCACTGGAATTTTTCGGTATCTGCAAAAACTGCCAAACGAAATAGCTACGGCTGTTGCAATGCCTTAACTTGGCGAGATGGTAACCAATGCTTGCGGTGCAAAACTACGATAAGCGTCGATAGGAGCGCTGCAAATACTGTAAAACTCATTACTGGGATAGTTACGTAGCCAAAAATGTTTACGTACTTTGTCGTACACGACGCCGTCAAAGAAAGTACAGCCGTACAAGGGATTAACTCTGCTCCCCCGTTTTCAAGGATGATGTGGTAGCCGCTGACGATCAGTCCTAAAATTGTCATTACCAGCGCGACATCAAGCAGTGAGCGGCGAGGCTTATACAAATACCAGCCAAACAACATAATTTGCGGGTACATCAGTGCGCGCTGAATCCAGCACAAGAAACAGGCAGAAAATCCGGCAACGTTTGAGAAAAATAAACTCCCTACTATCGAACCTCCCACGAGCGTAAGCATAAGCAAGACGCCGTGTTTACCAACGCGTTCGTGCAGCCACTCGCGCAATTGCTTACTTTGAATAGTGGCGACGATAAAGAAAACCAGGCCGATCTGGGCCATGATGGTCAGCCCGCCGATCAAATAGGTCACGCCAATAAGAAATGAACTCATGGAAATAAGTGTACCTTGTGAACTCATAGTCGTAAACTTGGCTTGCCGGGTAGTAGAAACTCGACTGCGCGCAACTGCCTTCAGGCAAGCGCGAGAATCCTCTGGGTCGAGTTTTCACTACCCGGCTTGCATGCCAGTCGGACGGAGGAGTATAGTAGCGAAATAACGCCCATATGAGTCCGATTGAACTTACGAAAAAGAAAACTATAGAACCGGCGGCCGTATCACCGTTTTTGTTCAAAAGCGGCCGTGGCGAACAACTAACCTCAGAACAAGTGGTTGCTGAAATCGCCCAGTTTATGACGGCGCAACCAACGCGTAGTTACAAAATTACGATTGGTTCTGATTCTGAACATTTATTCGACAAACGTGCTGACTTTGTGACCGCTATCGTTATTCATCGCGTCGGAGCCGGCGGTATCTATTTCTGGCGTAGAATCATCGATAATAAAAAATTCCACACATTGCGTGATAGAATTTTACAAGAGGTATTGCTCTCACTGGACGTTTCGCATGGCTTTATTGAAACTGCTAAAAATGCCGGTCTACCCCATTTTGATTTTGAAATTCATATCGACATCGGCGAACGCGGTGCAACAAAAGCAATGCTCCAAGAATTAGTTGGCATGATCCGCGCTAATAATTTTAATGTCAAAACCAAGCCTGACAGCTACGCCGCCAGTAAAGTTGCCGATAGACACGGCATGAAAAACGATTAAATCCGCGCGCATGGACACGCTCGTTTTAGACATCGAAACTAAAGATATGTATGGCCCGTCATCGGGCAAAATCATCTCTGATCTCTCACCTTCCTTTATCGGCGTCTATTCCTACAAGCAAAATAAATACCTCAGTTATTTCGAGCGAGACTTTCCGGCCTTAAAAGAATTAATGAAGGAGCCGGCGCTGCTCGTTGGTTTTTCCAGCAATCGCTTTGATATACCGATCATCAGCCGCGTACTCAATCTCACTTTCGAAAAACATCCGCGCGTTGACCTGTGCGAAGAGATTGAATTACGTTCAGGCCGTCGTGTCGGCCTGAACACGCTCGCGCTTGTGAATTTAGGCCGCGGTAAAACCGGCCATGGCGTTGAGGCACCCACTCTTTTTGCCGAGGGACGCACCGAAGAATTAAAAGAATACTGCCTCAACGACGTGAAATTAACGAAAGAACTCTACGATCTCGTACGCAAAGACGGCTTTTTAAAAATTCCTAAAAAAGACAGCATTTTCTCAAACCAGCTCGGCTTGTTCGAGAAGGATAAGTTAGAAAAGATAAAAATAGATTTAGGGCCGCTATTGGCTTTTCTTTAGAAACGAGCAGAGCGCGAACCGTTCGGTTCGCGCTCCACGCTTGATGTGACGTAACTCAGTTGAAGTAGCCGCGTCCGGCCATGTACCCCAACATCGTGAACATCACGACTGCAGCTCCGATGATCTGCTCGAACGAGATCGGCCTACGCCAATCCCCGCTCAGGTCCCTGATCGGCTCGTCGATCTTGCCCTTTTCCATAGCGCCTCCTCTGTCGTCGCACCTTTAGAACAGCGACTTTGGAAACACCGGATACACACCGGCTTTCAAGATATAGTATATCACACTCTATAAAACTTGTCAATAGCTTAAAAATGTTGTGAAATAAAGCTTTTTAAACCCCTAGGCGCTTATCCCCCGCCACGCTCTTTCTATTTATAACGTTCCTAGTCATACTCATATAGAAGAATCCGGGGGTGTTCCCTGGGTATATAGGATACAAGGATCGTATCGTAGGAGGGCCCGACATGCTGCGCATGAGAAATAAGTACTGCAGCAACTGCCTGAAAACGCAGCGATTCCTCGACCTGAGCACCTATCTGGTCTGCGAAAAATGCTCCAAGCGGCTTGATCGCATCGAGCCCGTGGCAGCACACCCACCACCGGTCGTGAAGATCGAAGAGCGTAGACACGAGACACGGGAGGCGATGTGACAAGTGGCCAGATCAACAAAGCGGAAACGGGGCGGCGAGAACTCTCGCCGCCCCGCACTGATTTCTTAGTACTACGCCGTAAGAATTTTTTGAATCACCTCTTTCGTTTCAGCCGGCCCGGCCACATGCACATACCGCACACCGGTTTCCACGATTGCATAATCATTACCGCCCGGGTAAATCGCGTCGCCGACAAACAGCATGTCGGCAATCGGAATCTGTACATGCCTCTCGATTTGCCTGAGCCCATAGGCCTTGTTAATCCCCTTTTGCACAATATCAATTGTTGAAATGCCGCCCATTTTTACCTCTAACTCCGGCAGCTCCGCCTGCATCGCATCAGTGATTTGTTTACGCCACGGAAGCTGTGCCCATGCCGCTTTTGCCGCCACGCCAGCCCGCACACCTAAAACATCGACAATATCCTGACCAACTGCAGAAAAAGAAATCTGCGATCCGCGGTCTTCAATCACCTTGCCATACACCTTCTCGGGCGGCTTATAGCCGATCTGCTTCAATATTTTATCAAATGCAGCAAAAATTTTTTGTTTAGTTTCAGTTGGTAACGTATGCGCATACACCTGCTGCCAACCATCCTGGTAGCGATAAAAAGAACTGGCGGTCGTCGGAAACATAAATAAGCGCCGTAAAAGTGCTGGAGCGCAGTTAAAATGTTCAAGAAATTGCTTCTGAAACTGCTGCCAACGCCCCCCGCCGATGATCGCCACCGGCTTTTGTGCAAGCAGTTTTAAAAGTAGTGCTTCGACGTCCGGCGTCAGTGGCGACTTACTCTCAGTCAGCGTCCCGTCGAGATCGAAGACTATTAATTTTTTGTTTTTGAGGTTCATTGACAGATTTTTCAAAAAATACTAAAATAATTTCCGTTTCTTCAAACCTGCTTGAGACGGCGGGTATGCGTCTAGTATACAACAGACATATACCCGCCGTCTCATAAGGAGTGGCGAGAAAGCAGGTCAGCGATGAAGATGACAACGTCCCAGCTCCTCCGTGATCCGAACTCGAGGGCACCGACGAAGGAGTGCACGGGACTCACGCAGGCTCACCAGGGCACGGGCCACTGGTGGACCATCGGGGTCATCCCCGGGAGGAACTCCACCAACATGCTTGTGTTCCGTCTGCGTGACAGCCGACAGCAGCCCGAGCTGGCAGTGAGCAGCGATCGGCGCGCTCTCGAAGAGTTCGTCGGTGCGGTCGAGAAGTTCGTCGCGCAGGACGAGAAGTCGCGGGCCCTCCTCCTGCAGCAACTGTTCGAAGCGATGATCGCGGAGAACGGGCGCGCCAGGACCGCCAAGAACGCTGAGTGGATCGTGACCGCGGCGCGCGACATCACCGATGCGGCTGGCGCCAGCGAGGCCGGCATTCTGCGCGCACTGCGCAACATCGGCCAGGGCTGGGGCAGCGGAGACATCCTCGGCGAGATCTGCACTGCCGGCCGAGACTGATCGCCACCTAGTCCCCTTTTCCGTCTTATGCTAAAGACGGCTGTACGGACCAGATGTTCCGACGACGTCGGGCTGGCCCGCTCTCCGAGAGCGCGCCGGCCCGATTCACTTTTTGAATACATGATTTCGCTGTATACCCCCACACCAAATCAACAGATTCTCGATTTTCCAAGGTATAAACACTAGGCATTGATTTAGTGTGGGGGTATACTATCCGTATCGTATGGCTAAATCAAAAAAATCTGAAAAAAAGTCAGCAAAAGACCTGATTCCAAATCCGCTCTCTGCGGTCAGTCGTGAAACTAAAAAAAGTGTTATTGGTATTTTACTGATCGGCGTCTCTATTATTTTGTTTCTCGCTGCCTTTGGTTCAGCGGGTCCAGCAGGAGCATTTACGTATAACCTGCTTAATCGCCTACTTGGAATCGGTTATTACCTGATTCCGCTGATCTTTTTAGTGGTCGGTATCTTATTTTTACTCAGCCACGAGAAAAAGTTCTTTGGCGTTGTCTTTGCTGGCATGTTTGGCTTTATTCTCTCCGGACTCGGATTAATCGATGTGTTATTTACTGATAAAGCCGGCTGGCTTGGAAAAATTGTTGGTCTTATCGAAACTCCGTTCGGCCATGTTGCCGCAATTATCCTGCTGATTATGCTGGTGATCATCTGCCTTATGATCACGCTCAACGCCTCAGTTGATCTACGCAAACTAAAAATGCCGTGGAAAGAGGAAACAGAAGAAGAGGAAGAGGCAGAAGACGATGAAGATCTCGTTGTCACAGGAGCTGACGAACAAAAACCGCGTCGGAAATGGTTGGCGAATAAGGATGACGAAGAAGAGGAAGAGAAAAAACCAGCTCGACCTGTTATGCCGTCTGCAGATGTTGAGGTAAAAGTTGCTGAGGCGCCGCTTATCTCAATGGGCCGCGGCAAATTAAAGGAGCACGCCAACTACATCGCTCCCCCGCTTTCGCTTTTGACCTCGACGGTTGATAAGGCAACGCCAGGAGACATTAAAGCCTCAGCCAATATCATCAAGCGCACACTCGAAAGCTTTGGCGTGCCGGTTGAAATGGGTGAGGTTAACGTCGGCCCAAAGGTTACTCGCTTTACGCTTAAGCCAGCCGAAGGCGTTAAGCTAACTCGCATTACAGCACTGCAACAGGACTTGGCGCTCACGCTTGCCGCGCCATCACTGCGTATTGAGGCGCCAATTCCGGGTAAATCGCTGGTTGGTATTGAGGTGCCGAATAAAACGGTAGCAACGGTGCACTTGGGCTCAATGCTCTCCTACCCTGAATTTACTACCGGCGGGCCACTCCTTTTCCCTGTAGGCCGCGACGTCACCGGCGAAGGACTCTTTGCCAATATTGAAAAACTGCCCCACCTGCTCATCGCTGGCACAACCGGCTCTGGTAAATCAATTTTTGTGCACTCGCTTTTAATCCCGCTGCTCTATAAAAATTCTCCTGAGCAGCTGAAAATGATCTTGATCGATCCAAAGAAGGTTGAGCTTTCAATTTACGAAGGCATTCCGCATTTGATTGCTCCGGTTATCACAGAATCTAAAAAATCAGTTGCCGTATTCCGTTGGGCTGTATCAGAAATGGATCGCCGCTATGAGGTATTTATGAAGGCCGGCGCCCGCGACATTCGTAGCTACAATAAATCAAACAAAAATGATGCGCTACCGTTTGTGTTAATCGTCATCGATGAAATGGCAGACCTCATGAGCACATTTGGCAAAGAAATCGAAGGTCAAATTGTCCGCCTCGCACAAATGGCACGTGCTACTGGTATCCACCTGGTGCTTGCCACCCAGCGTCCGTCAGTTAACGTCGTTACTGGTTTAATTAAAGCCAACATTCAGGCGCGCGTCGCCCTCCAAGTTGCCTCACAGATTGACTCGCGCACAATTATTGATACTGCAGGTGCAGAGAAATTGCTTGGTAAGGGTGATTTGCTCTTTATCAGCAACGACTTCAGTAAGCCAAAACGTATTCAATCTCCATTTGTCGCCGAAGAAGAAATTCGTGAAGTCGTAAAGTTTATCCGCGAACACAACGAAACCCTGACGCCAGCCGAACCGAGCGAGGAGAGCAAGGCAATTGGTAACGCGATGGCCGATAAACCGCAGGCACCGGGTGCGGCCGAGGCAAAGAGTGGTGATATTTTTGATGACTACGCCGGCACAAATGGAGATAGCGATGAAGATGAGATGCTGCCGCAGGCAATTCAAGTAGTAAAAGAGGCTAAAAAAGCCTCGGCCTCCCTCTTGCAACGCCGCTTGGGTGTTGGCTACGCGCGTGCCGCTCGCCTACTCGATATCATGGAACAAAAAGGTATGATCGGTCCGGGCGATGGCGCCAAGCCCCGCGAGGTATTTATCGGAGACGAGGATGCCTCGGCTGGAATGCCACCAATGCCGCCGACGGCGTAAAAAGATAGATACGTTTCCGGGCGGTCAGTAGGCCGCCCGGTTTTATTTACTCTTTCTTATCTCCCGCCTGCTGCTTTGCAATCTTGTTAAGCAATTTATCCAAATCCCCTTCAAGCACAGTCTCGATTTCGTGCACCTTGGCACCGAACCGGTGATCGGTAATACGGTCATCTGGAAAATTGTACGTACGGATTTTTTCAGAACGATCGCCTGTACCTACCTGATCGCGACGGTCGCCGGTAATCTGTGCGAGTTCCTTTTGACGCTGCATATCAAACAATTTTGCGCGAAGTACAGACATAGCCGTCTCACGGTTTGCGTGCTGACTGCGTTCTGCGCGAGACGAAATCACTAAGCCGGTCGGCTTGTGAGTTACGCGCACAGCGGTCTCAACTTTGTTCACGTTTTGACCGCCCGGGCCACCGGCGCGACTAAAGGTTACGAGAATGTCGCTATCATTAATAACCACCTCCTTTGGCTCTACCTCAGGCAGAATCACAACCGTAGCCGTTGAAGTATGCACTCTTCCCTGTCGCTCAGTTGCCGGCACGCGCTGTACACGGTGTGTACCGCTTTCAAGTTTGAGCGTCTCATAACAACCCTCTCCTTGAATCCGCGCAGCAAAATATTTAAACCCGCCATTACCCATGTCGTTAGAATCCATCATTTGAAAGCTCCAGCCTTTATTCAGGCTGTAGCGCTGATACATGCGTGCGAGATCCCCGGCAAAAAGACCGGCCTCGTCGCCCCCTACTCCAGCTCGAATTTCTAAAATAACCTTGTTGGTCATATATTTAAGATAGAACCTACGATACCCCAAAATTATGGTATAGTAAAGGTCATGGCAGCCCCTCTTCCTCTCATACTTGTTGCTGATGATGATAAAGACTTTCGCCAAATCTTAGTAGATTTTCTAAGTGCGAAAGGATTTCCAACTAAAACCGCCAGCAACGGCGAAGAGGCTCTTGCTACAGCGCGCGCACTACACCCGACCTTGATCTTAATGGACGTTGATATGCCCAAAAAAGACGGCATTCAAGCAACTATTGAGCTGCAACAGGATCCGCATACTAAAAATATTAAAGTGATGTATCTTTCAAATTTAGGTGATGCCAACTGGGCGACAATGACCGAGGTCAACCGTCGGCTAGCTCAACAAATTGGCGCCGTTGATTATTTTAAAAAAGGCAGCAATCTGGAATTACTCCTGACCGCCATCAGGCAACACCTTGCGCGCTAACGTGCTTCACTGTATTTTTGCTGTATGCGCACACAACCTCTCGTTCTGCTAGCCGATGACAACGCCGACTTTAAAGAAATTATCTCTGCCAAACTAGTTGCGGCCGGTTTTGAAATTGCAGAAGCTAGCGACGGCGCCGAGGCCATCGCCCGCGCTAAAGCACTCAAGCCAGATCTAATCGTCATGGACATTGATATGCCTAAGGTGAACGGCACTGAGGCGGTTTTGGAAATTAAAAATTCTCCGGAGACTGCCGGTGTTCAAATTGTCTTCTTCTCAAGCATGGATCATCCGTGGCCGGGTATCACCGAGGACAAAGATGAGTTTGCCAAGACTCTTGGCGCAGTCACCTTCCTGAAAAAGAGCGAGGATCTAGATGTGATCGTGACAACTATTAAAAAGCTGGTATCCGAAAAACAAATTCCCTCAGCATAACCTGTCTACCACGGCACAATATGCAAAAAGTGTAGCCCTGAACCAACGAGCAGCAGGGCAATAATACCGAGAACAAGACCACCAACAAGTTCGTCATTTTCACTCGTAAAGGCAAAGCCAACGGCGCCGACGATAACGCCGGTTCCGATACACAGAAGGCCAAAAATTCCTGAGGCAATGGTCAGCGCAGTCATGATTTTTACTATAACACACCCTACCCTGGCTATGTGCTCATATATTATTAATGCAACATAGTTGCATTAATAATCCACCTCTGCTAACCTATCGATATATTAATACAAGTGTCATAATAAAAGAGAAATTACCCGTTGTTTTTACATTAATAAAAAAAATATGAATTTACGAAGGCTCTCTGCAACGCTGCTATCACTAGCAACGATCGGCTCTCTGTCCGGATCTTCCTTTATTAGTATTGCTGGCGCGCAAACTGCCGGCTCGCTTCAAGCGATCATTGCGCAACTCACCGCGCAACTGGCGGCAATGCAGCCTGGATATCAAACTAATAATACTGTTGTATTTGATACAGACTTTGGCGTTGGCAGTTATGGCGCAACGGTTGCCGACTGGCAGGACTGGATGAAGAAAAAGGGTTGGTACACGGGGCCGTCGAACGGAACATTTGGCCCTTTGACTAAAGCCGGAACGATTAAAACACAAAAAGCTCTTGGAATTACGCCCGCAACCGGTTTTGTGGGACCGAAAACGCGCGCCAAAGTAAACGCAATGCTTGGCCTCCTTCCTTCTACTTCACCCATCACATCAACTTCAGCAGTCGTCGTCAACACCGGCTCCTCCCTCTGGGTAGCCGCTGACAACACCATGGCCACTCCTTCAAGCATCATCGCTGGTGCTGGACAGGTTCGTGTCATGGGTATCTCGTTTACTGCTCCTTCAAACATGGGTGTGACCGTCACCGGTCTTACCTTCACCAAGAGCGGAGTTCTCTCTGACTCAAACGTGAACAACATGTACATCGCTGACGCAGTCAACGGAAACGTTATTGCTCAGTTCCAGTCACTCTCGCAGGGTGTCGCTACGTTCTCAGGCCTCAACATCAATGTTGCTGCCGGTCAGACATGGCGCGCCGAGCTCCGAGTTGACATCTCATCATCAGCAACTTCAGGCAACACAATTGCGTTTGATTTGACTGGTGTAACCACCGCAGCTGGTGCAACCGTAGCCGGTCTTCCGGTTAAAGGTAACGCCCTCACCGTTACTTCGGTCAGCAACCCGGCACTCGCGACGTTCACCATGACAGCAAACTCAGTTGGTTCCTCAGTTGATGCTGGTACCAATGGTGTCTTGCTCTCAGACTGGACCATCAACGTTACCAACTCACCGGTATGGCTCAAGAGCGTTTCAATGACGTTGGTTGGTTCAGCCACCAAGTCAGATGTCCGCAACTTGACCGCGAAGGTAAACGGCCAGACCGTTGCTTCAACTGCAGTTGGTGCAGATATGGTTGTCTTCGGCTTTGCCGGTACTCCGGTTAAGCTCCAGACGGGTAACAGCAACTTCTCAGTCTACGGTGATATTGCAGGCAGCCCGAACCGCACGGTTCAGCTGACCATGCTCCACCCGTACGACGTAGTTGCTACTGACTCTCAGTACAACCAGAACATTACCGCTTCGATCACAACCACCAATGCTACCTCGATCACAATCCGCACGGGTTCGATCACGGTTTCAACGGCTTCTGACTCACCGACCAACTCAATCCCGGCTGGTGCTTCAGGTGTGACGATCGCTAAGTTCGGTATCTACGCTGCTGGTGAACCGGTTAAGATCAAGTACATTGATGTTCTCTTCACCAAAGCCGGTGGATCAACCTGGGCAACCTTGGCTAACGTCACGGATGCTCTCTCACAGGTCCGCTTGGTTTCAAACGACGGTCGTCAGGTTGGTAACACCATCTCGACGATTGCCGGAAACGGTGGAAACAACGATTGTACCTTGAGCTCAAGCACGACAATCACTTGTCACTTCGGTACCTCGAGCTCGAACATCAACTTCATCATCCCAGCCAACACCACCTCGGTCTTGTCTGTGATCGCTGACATTGGTTCAACTCCTGGTATTACCTCACTCTCAGCTTCACTCCCAGGCAACGCCTCAGGCTCACTTGAAGGACAGATCTCCTTCACTGCTGCTGCCATTGGTGCTGCTTCAGGTGCGACGCGACAAATTTCCAGCGATCCCCTGACTGGTGTGAAAAATCCTGCTCTTCACACGCCAACATATATACTTGGTGCCGCAGAAGCGAAAGTTGCATCCTTCGTATTTACAGCATCCTCAGCCCAAGCAGTAAGCTTGAGAAATATCTCGATAGACCGTGATGCCAATGCCGATCTGTATCTGCAAAATGTAAAATTGATGGTTGACGACACTCAGTTTGGACAAACGCGTCCGACCATTGGTGCCACTGAAAGCGCGATGACCTTCTCGGGCGATCCAATCATCGTACCTGCGGGCGGCAGCGTAATTGTAGATGTATATTCTGATATTCTAGACAGCTCGACTGCTGATGATTACACCGAAGTCTTTGACTTAGTCGGCTGGACCGCTGCAGGAAGTATCTCAGGAAGCGCCATCGCCTTCACGAGCGAACAAGCCGGTCAAGACATCAGCCTTGCCGAAGAAACAGGCGTCACAGTTTCAACGGGCAGCAATACGGCGCCGACACGCAACTTGGTTATGGGTTCAAAAAATAATGAACTGTTCACTATCAACCTGCTTGGCGACAATGTTGATGATTCGTACATAACTGATATCACCATTACTGACAGTGTTACCAATGGCGTTTCAGGCAAGACATCATTCATGAACCTTGGGCTGTATGTTGCCGGCGAGTTAGTAAGCGGACCGCTACCACTGACCGTTGTCAGCGTAACAACAAGCACGGTCGCCTTTAATATCCCCGGCGACGGCATCGTAGTACCGAAAAATGGTTCCATCGAAGTAGTACTGCGTGGAGACGTCGCCGATTTCACATCGGGTGGTGCCGTCAGCAACAGCAGCCACGTCTTCAGAGTCTTAACCGATGATGATATTGTCGGCGACGGCGTGGTAGTAACTGGTGCGCCAGCAAGCGGCAACGCCCAGAAGGTCTACCGCACCAAGCTTGCGCTCTCATCGAGCGTGATTGGTACGACTTCAGGCCGCGCCCGCACTGGTGTGG
>CAZXKC010000001.1:0-215084 GCA_964641225.1 uncultured Candidatus Saccharibacteria bacterium | reverse complement strand
GGGAGAATCGAACTCCCGCCTCAGCAATGCGAATGCCGCGTAATACCACTTTACTATGGGCCCGATAGGCCCACAAGTTTATAAATGAACAATGCGAAATGCGATGTTATTCCGGGGCAGTTTTTGATCGGGTAGTTTTATTGAAACTGCCCGTCAAAATCTGGTGATTTTGACCCACTGAACCATAGGCCCGTCTGGGCGTTTGGCGTGAAGCGAGAATGCCGCGTAAGCTCCAAGGCAGCTGATCCATTAGTATTTTAATGAAGCTGCCCGTTTTTGCCTGCTGGCAAAAACCCACTTAACTACGGGTACAGCTTACAATGTTTGCGGCTCGTTTTCAACCGGCAACTCCTCTGGCTCCTTATTCTCCGCCTTCGGCATAATCACCCTCACAAGCACAGGCACGACCATGCCAATGACGAGTCCACCGACAATATCAATCGGGTAATGCACGCCAGCAAATACGCGGCCAAAACCAATCAGCAGCGCGGCGATATATGCAATAATCCCCCAACGTCCGCTCATCTGCAAAAAGATAACTGTGGCGACTGTAAAGAAAAATGTTGCGTGACCGGACGGAAACGATGGACCGGTTCCGTGCGTAATCAGAGGCGTAAATCCCTGGGCGACAAACGGCCGGTCAATAGGAAACAAAAAATTAATAATCTCCTTCACTACTCCCGAAGCAAGCAAGATAGAAAACAGCGTAAAGAGCAGGAGCGAAATGCGCTCACGCCACTGATGCCTAGTAAAGAGCGCGATGATAAACAGGGCGATAAAAATAAACGGAAACCAGGAACCAAAAAATATCGCGATTGCATCCAGTATCTTCGACGAGCCGGCGAGTTGATGAATAAAATCAAAACCAAATTGCATATATTGTAAGACTAACTATAGCAAATTGAGTTAAAAATCAAAAACCGCCACGTAGGCGGTCTTTGAACATTTCTTAGCGGCGAACAAATGGGAGCAAACCCAGGAAGCGAGCGCGCTTGATCGCAAGAGCGAGTCGGCGCTGGTGACGGGCGCAGGTTGACGTGTACTTTGGGTCAACGATCTTTGCCTGACCAGAGACGAACTTTTTAAGGATCTCTAAATCCTTAAAGTCCGGGTGCTCGATGTTCTGCGAGCAGAAATAGCATTGTCGTGGAGTGTAGGCCATAAACTAAAATGGTAAATCTTCAGCTTTAATTTCTTCATCAATATTAATCGTCGGGATCTCCTCAATAGCAGATTTACCCGCCATAGCTTCAGCGGCGGCGGGCGCAGGCTTTGTGAAATTCGAACCACCGCCCATCGCCTTCGGGCCAAATTGCACGCGCTCAGCAACGATTTCAGTTGTATACTTTTTCACGCCAGTCTTATCTTCATAGCTGCGGGTCTGCAGACGTCCTTCGATGTACACAATCTGGCCTTTGACCAAATATTTACTGACAATCTCGGCCTGTTTACCCCACACTACAATGTTGTGAAATTCAACCTCTTCGCGTTTCTGATTTTGCTGATCGGTCCAATTTCGGTTAGTCGCAACTGAGAACACGGCGACCGACTGCCCGCTCTTAGTCGAGCGAAGCTGAGGATCTGC
Organism: uncultured Candidatus Saccharibacteria bacterium; assembly: GCA_964641225.1. GTDB lineage: Bacteria > Patescibacteriota > Minisyncoccia > UBA6257 > 1-14-0-10-44-23 > JAHFLF01. Next base: position 213,499 of record CAZXKC010000001.1, on the reverse strand, counting down.
GGTAAGTCTGCCGATGATGAAAACCTTGTTGAGGTTCATGGCGTTTACTTAAGAATTTCTTCTAAGGTTTGGCTCAACTTTTCATTAGAGAGTCCATCAAGGCGATCAACAGAAGCAACAGATGAAGGCTTTGAGGCCTTTTCAGCTGGCACTGCAGTCTCGGTGCGAAGCTTTCGCTCGGCTGACTTCTTTGCCTTACGCGTAGACGGCACCTTCACGATGATGAAGCGCAGCACGCTGTTCTCTAATTGTAATGCATCAGAAATCTGACTGACAGCAGAGCCATCAGGCACAGTTAGGTGACAGTAGCCAAATAAGGCTACCCCCTGTTTTTTTATCGGGTACGCGAGCTGGATCTGAACGGCAGGCTTCTCATCGGCGATCACTGCTCCGGCTTTGGAGAGAACCGCTTTGAGGGCCGCGTCAGACTCACCTACTCTGAGCACATAGGCGAGCTCGTAAACCATAGTTTTTTCACTCATGAAACGATAATTATTAATTAGAGCTCATTTAAATAGTGTCTTTTGGCCGCGATCTAGACAAATTTCTGTAAACACGAGGCGCGACGAGCCGGTTAGTACGATAGTACAGCGGCGAGGAACAACGATGTGATTACGGAAATTTGTCAGATCCCTCCGGGTTGCTACTTTTTCTACTATCTGCGTCGTTACACCTCAGAGCCTATGGTAAACCATATGGTCTCTTCGGTGTGCCTAGCAGATGAACAGAACAAGTAAGCAACGCGGAACAAAGAAACTATTTAAATGAGCTCGATTCGACGTAGCAAGAGAATATCAGAAATACGTAAAAAACGCAAATTCCAAGCCGGGCGCCCGCCTCGGGCGGGCGCCCCGAAATACCCTAATCCCCTATATTTCCTACATTCCTAAGCTATTGACAAAATACATAATCGGGTGTATAATATAACTTAGGCGAAAACCTCGAAGGAGGAATATGCGGAAGGCATACCTGGCTGCACTGGTGCTGTATTTGATCGCGCTTGCGATCTACGTCGCCAGTAAACTTCTTTGAAATCAACAGCGCCCGAAAAGCGCAAGGAGGAAAAGACGTGAGAACCGCCAAAGAGTTGGCTGCTGCGTATACAGTCATTCGTCGGTCCAAAGAACCGCCTGCAGCACTCGGCCACATTCTCAAGATGCTGGTGGACGAGTTGACGTTCGAAACAGGGCGGACACAGAGCAACGAAAGCATGTTCGCCGCGTTCGACGAAGCAGACAGAAACTGGCGCGAATTCGCACGACGCATACCAGGAACATCACCCGATGGATTCACTCGGTGGCTCCAGCAGAACGTCCCAGGTGTCGCCCTACTGTGGGACGACCATAAGAGACTACGGTCCAGTCGCGCCTGAAAAGGGCAGATAAGGAAATGGTCTTGAAAAAGAAAGTTCCGCACGTTGTCGAGTGCGAAGGCTGCGGCAGGGAGATGATCGGACGAGGAGAAGGCTCCACCCGATTCTGCATGAAATGTAGTAGGAGCAATCCTCATTTCGTGGAGCGCGACGACAACGGCGAAGAGAAGTGCACTCCCGAGGTGCACGAAGCAGCAATCATCGCCATCCGAAGGAACAGGTCACGAGTCGAAGACAGGTTCTGCGGCAGCTGCGCAGAACAACTGACTTTCATCGCCCGCCGGCGAGCTCGTCGCAAGACGTAGCGAAATGGCAAAGCACTGGCCCGGTCTCCTCACGGAGACCGGGCCAGTTCATTTTAACCACATCTTTAAATGGTAAACGCCTCGCTCGACCGTAGTCGAAACGAGGCGTCCACGCGACACTGCTAGTCAGCCAGAAGCGCAGCTTCGTAGTCAGTCGCCACTGCATACAGACGTTGCGCCTCAGAAAGCACCATCCTCACGAAAGGCGTACCCGCAAAACCGAGATTCAGCCCCGAACTCGGCCACTTCGCAACACAACACTGCTCACGTTGAGAGTTTTCGAAACTCTCGATCTCGAGCAGAAAGTCACCACGCTCACTACGATTTCTCGGAACAGCCGGTAGCAGGCAAAACCTCCGGCGACGCCTCCTCATCCCGTCGATCCAGTGCTCGAAGGTGACCGATCCGACAAGGCCAACGCGCGAAGCAAGCGGTTGGATGAAGAACCTGCTGCTTTCAATACGCTGCTTGTCAACGCCGAATTCATTTCCGAGCTGATCGTAGAGGTGCCACGGCACATCAAGAATGCCATGCTCGCTCATAGACCCTTCCTTTCAGGCGCATAAGACGCCATCGAAAAAACCTCCAACGGCGCTCTCAGCCTACGCTTTGAATTTAGCAAAGCAAGGCGCTGCCAGTCAAACTAAAACGACACCGGCCGCCCTACTGGGCGGCCGGATCAGTTCCCTATTCTTACTTCGCAGCTGCTGCCTTTTCCGGCTCAGCGGCGTCCTCAAGTTCAGTGTGCTCCTCGGCGTCAGAAAATGCACCCTTGTCCCAATTCTGACCGACAGGAATCGCACGACCGATGATGACGTTTTCCTTGAGACCACGCAGCGTATCAATCTTGCCCTCCATCGCGGCATTGATAAGTACACGAGCAGTTTCTTGGAATGACGCAGATGACAGGAAGCTCTCGGTTGAAAGCGCAACTTTGGTGATACCCATCAGAAGCTGTTTGGCCTTTGCCGGCTGCTTACCCGCCTTCTTCAGCTCGCGGTTAAACTCCATGAAGCGGCTCTTTTCAATCACCTCGCCCTCGATAAAGTCTGAGTCTCCCGAGTCACGGATCTTCACGCGGCTAAACATCTGACGGACGATGATTTCGAGATGTTTGTTGTTGATCGGCGCACCTTCAGACATATAAATCTTTTGCACACCACGCACAACTTCTTTTTCAACCTCCTCACGTCCTTTGAGCTCAAGTAATTCGCGCAAATCAACGTTACCCTCACAGAGGCGCTGACCCTTCTTAACCTCATCTCCAATTTTCACGAAGATATCAGAGCTGCGCGGAATCGGATATTCAGTCGCACCGGCGGCTACTTTTTTACCACCACGGCCCTTTGCCTTTACGGCTCCGCCTCCTGAAGTCGTAACAGTTACAACTTTAAGCAGGTCACGGTTTTCAATGTTGGTAACTACACCGTCATCGAGTGCCATAAATGCACGGCCTTTCGGCGGACGGACTTCAAAGATTTCAACGACACGTGGCAAACCGTTGGTAATGTCAGCTCCGGCCACACCTCCGATGTGGAAGGTACGCATAGTCAGCTGGGTACCCGGCTCACCGATTGACTGAGCAGCAACAACTCCGACAGCCTCACCCTTTTCAATCAGCTTGTTCTTACCAAGATCGTATCCGTAACACATACGGCAGACCCCGTAGAGCGTCTTACACGTAATCGGAGAGCGAACGATAACTTCGGTAATCTTTTCATCAGCATTGATCGCCTCGGCGATTGAATGATCCATCTGCTCACCGGCCGAAACCAATTTCTTGCCATTCACCTTAATATCGTTAACGGTTGTACGACTAAAGAGTCGATCGTTAAACTGGTGACCATATTCAAGACCGTCAGCGCGTGAAATCGTAATACCCTCCTTAGTGCGACAATCCTCTTCACGAACGACAATGTCTTGTGAAACGTCAACCAAGCGACGAGTGAGGTAACCTGCGGCAGCCGTCTTAAGAGCTGTATCGGTCGTACCCTTACGAGCACCGTGAGTTGCGATAAAGAACTCGAGCACGTCAAATCCTTCGCGGAACGATGACTTGATTGGAAGTTCGATAGTTTCAGAACGTGAGTTTTGCACCAAACCCTTCATACCAGTTACCTGCGTGATCTGAGTCCAGCTACCACGGGCACCAGAGTCGATGATGTTGAAGATCGAACCATACTGGTCGAGCGCTGCCGGCACGAGCTTGGCAACTTTGTTTTTAACATCAGTCCAGACCGAGATAACGCGAGCACGGCGTTCACTTTCAGTAAGGAATCCGTTCATGTACTGCTCACGAATCTCGGCAACCTGCGTCTCAGCCTCGTCCAAAATACCAGCCTTATCCTTCGGCATTTTAAGATCAGCAATTGACCAGGTGATACCGGAGGTCGTCACGTACTTGAAACCAACGTCCTTCATTGCGTCCAAATACTGCGGCGTACTTTCAATACCAACCGCCTTGATGATTTTACCGACGAGCTTGGCAATTTCTTTTTTGTTGAGCTGCTTGTTGATAAAGCCAATTTCTTTTGGCAATGCCTCGTTGTAAATCAAACGGCCAAGTGAGGTTTCAACTTTTGCGCCATCACGCATAACTGTGATTGGAGCATTGATGCCAAGAATACCGGCATCATACGCGTGCATAGCCTCGTCCTGTCCTGAAAACGCCTTCTTCGCGCCCTTTGCGGTCTCGTTGATCTTAGTCAAGAAGTACGCACCAAGCACCATATCCTGCGTCGGGTTCACGATCGGCTCACCGGTTGCCGGCTTAAGCAGGTTCTTTGACGAAAGCATGATCTCACTTGCCTCTTTCTGCGCCTCCACTGAAAGCGGAAGGTGTACAGCCATCTGGTCACCGTCAAAGTCAGCGTTAAAGGCGGTACAAACGAGCGGGTGCAAGTGAATCGCCAAGTCCTCAATCAGCATTGGTTCAAACGCCTGAATACCCATGCGGTGCAATGTCGGAGCGCGGTTGAGAAGTACTTTGCGGTCCTTAATCACCTCTTCCAAAATTGCCCACACCTCCGGAATTCCCTGCTCGATCAAACGGTTTGAGTTCTTAACGTTGTGAGCCAGTCCGCGCTCGATAACTTTGGCGATAACAAACGGACGGAAGAGTTCCAAAGCCATTTTCTTTGGCAAACCACACTGGTGAAGCTTGAGCTCTGGGCCAACGACGATAACCGAACGGCCAGAGTAGTCTACGCGCTTACCAAGCAGGTTCTGACGGAAACGTCCCTGCTTTCCTTTGAGCATGTCGGCCAGTGAACGAAGCGGACGGCGCTGAGCCGAGAGCTGCTGGCTTCCGGCACGAGCCGAGTTGTCGACAAGTGCGTCAACCGCCTCTTGGAGCATACGCTTTTCGTTGACGATAATAACCTCCGGGGCCTTGAGCTCCATCAGCTTCTTCAAACGGTTGTTGCGGTTGATGACGCGGCGGTACAAGTCGTTGAGATCTGAAGTTGCATAACGGCCTCCATCAAGAGCCACCATCGGACGAAGGTCCGGCGGAAGCACAGGAAGAACGGTCACAATCATCCACTCAGGGCGCATACCGAACTTGAGCATCGAGGTGATCAGCTTCAGGCGGCGCATCGCGCGAGCCTCTTTGAGCGTCTCGTCTTTTTCCAAATCACGCTTGATCTCCTTCTTGATTTCAGCAACGAATTTCTTGAGGTCGAGCTGCTTGAGAATCTTTTGGATTGCGCCTGCGCCCATGCCGGCTTCAAACACATCACCAAAGCGCTTGGCGAGTTCGTGGTATTCGCTCTCAGACAAAATCTGACCAACCTGAAGACCAGTGATTTCTTTCTTTACCTCGCTCATCGCCGACTTCAAAGAGTCAACATCAATTCCCTCGCTCTCAACCGTCTTCTTACGAGCCTTAAACTCGCTCTCGATTTGCTCAAGGGCGCGCTTTTGGTTTTCGTCGTTAACAGCCGTTACGATGTATGCGGCGTAGTAAATAACCTTTTCAAGTTTAGGAACCGGAACGTTTAAGAGAAGCGCGAGCTTGCTCGGTGTGTTGCGGAAATACCAAATGTGCGCCACCGGTGCGGCCAGCTGAATGTGACCCATGCGTTCACGACGAACGATTGAACGGGTTACCTCAACGCCACACTTGTCACACACAACGCCCTTATATCGAATGCGGCGATATTTTCCACAGTAACACTCCCAATCTTTTGTTGGGCCGAAAATACGCTCAGAGAAAAGTCCGTCTTTTTCCGGACGCTGGGTGCGGTAGTTGATAGTTTCAGACTTAACCACTTCGCCGTGGCTCCAAGTCATCACGTCCTCAGGCGAGGCGATCTTTAAACGAATGCTAGCAAAGTCAGATGGTGATCCAAACATAGTAGTAGGTAGTGGTTAGATTTTAAGAGCGTGTACGACGATCGCTCGACCCATCATCTTGTTTGCGGGCAACAACCGGTTTCCCGTTTGTATCAAGTAACTCAACGTTAAGACCGAGCGCCTTAAGTTCATTTACAAGCACGTTAAAGGCTGCCGGCGTGTTCGGACTCTTAATCTTTTCCTGACGAATAATTGACTCATAGGCAGCCGAGCGTCCCATAACGTCGTCTGACTTGATCGTGAGCATTTCCTGCAGTGTATATGGAACAGCGTAACCCTCGAGCGCCCAGACTTCCATTTCACCGAAACGCTGACCTCCAGACTGCGCCTTACCACCGAGCGGCTGCTGAGTGATGAGCGAGTACGGACCGGTTGAACGCATGTGAATCTTGTCTTCAACCAAGTGGTTGAGCTTGAGCATGTAGATAGTTCCGACAGTAACGCGGCCACCAAATGCGAGCCCTGTGCGTCCGTCGTACAGCTGAGCTTTTCCGTCCTCCGGAAGTCCTGCCTTCTTGAGCTCTTCAACGATCTGCTCCCAGGTTGCACCAGAGAGTGCCGGTGTGTAAGCGCGGTAACCCAAAGTCTTTGCCGCCCATCCGAGTGTAGTTTCCAAAATCTGACCGATGTTCATACGTGAAGCCACACCGAGCGGGTTCAAAATGATGTCGACAGGTGTTCCGTCTTCAAAGTGAGGCATGTCCTCAACTTTACGGATCTGAGAAATAACTCCTTTGTTACCATGGCGACCGGCGAGCTTGTCACCGACGCGCACTTTACGAAGCTGAGCAACCTCAACCTGAATGCGCTTGATGATTCCCGGCTCAAGCTTGTCACCGCGCTCGCGGCTAAATACTTTGATACCAACAATGCGTCCGCGCTTACCGTGCGGCATAGTGAGAGAGGTGTCTTTAACGTCACGAACTTTTTCACCGAAAATTGCGCGCAGCAATCGCTCTTCAGCGGTCAGTTCTGACTCACCTTTTGGCGAAATTTTACCAACCAAGATGTCGCCCGGGCCAACTTCAGCGCCGATACGAACAATACCCTCCTCGTCCAGGTTCTTAAGCTTGTCCTCTGAAACGTTCGGGATGTCCGGAGTGGTAACTTCAGGACCAAGTTTGGTGTCGCGCACATCACACTCGTAATCATCAATGTGAATTGAGCTAAATTTGTCGTCGGAAACTACGCGCTCAGAAAGAATAATAGCGTCTTCAAAGTTGGCACCCTCCCAGCTCATGAAAGCAACGGTTAAGTTGCGGCCGAGTGCGAGCACTCCGTTATCAATAGCAGGACCATCAGCAATCACCTGTCCTTCTTTTACCTTGTCACCCTTAACCACAATCGGTCGCTGACTGATACAGGTAAACTGGTTTGAGCGCTTAAACTTGTTGAGCTTGTATTCTTTGATGGCATCCTTACCCTTGCCATCTTTTGCCTTGATAGTAATTTGCTTAGCGTCAACTTCAATAACTTCACCGTCGAACTCAGCCAAAACTACAGAACCTGAGTCGCGCGCAGCCTGCTCCTCCATACCGGTACCAACATAGGCGGCCTCAGAAACAAGCGGTACGACGGCCTGGCGTTGCATGTTTGAACCCATCAGTGCGCGGTTAGCATCGTCGTGTTCCAAAAATGGGATAAGCGCAGTAGCGACTGAAATACCCTGGCGCGGAGCAACATCCATCAAATCAACCTCTTCTTTTGCGGCAACTGACGGCTCTCCTTTAATACGTGCAGATACAAATGCTCCTTCGATTTCACCAGAATCAGAAATTTTTACTCCACCGTGAGCAATTTTGTGCTTTTCCTCTTCAATAGCATCCATCCACACAATTTCTTTGGTCACCTTTCCATTCTTTACCACAAAGTACGGCGTCTCCAAGAAACCAAGGCGGTTGAGTCGTGCGTAGTTCGACAAGTGAGCGACGAGACCAATGTTGGCACCTTCCGGTGTTTGAATCGGACAAAGGCGACCATAGTGAGAACGGTGCACGTCACGAACTTCGAAGCCGGCGCGCTCACGAGTCAGACCTCCCGGACCCATCGCAGAAATACGACGCTTGTGTTCAACCTCGGCCAGCGGGTTTACCTGGTCCATGAATTGCGAAAGCTGCGAAGAACTAAAGAAATCTTTAACAACCGACACGAGCGGTCGGGCGTTAATCAGTTGGATCGGAGTCAAGACATTAATGTCGAGCGTCGACATACGGTCCTGCACGATACGCTTCATACGAGCAAACCCAATGCGGAGTTTGTTCTGGAGCAATTCTCCGGCGGTACGAATACGGCGGTTACCAAGGTGGTCGATATCGTCTGGTTCGGCGGTCTGCGTGTTGTTGAGACGAATAATTTCTTTGATGATCGCGATCAAATCCTCCTGGTCGAGCAGCTGAGTCTTCTTACTCTCCGGAATTCCCATGCGCTGGTTGAGCTTAAAGCGACCAACGTTCGAAAGGTCGTAACGGTCAGTGCGCTGGAACATCGAATCAATAAGTGAAAGCGCGTTGTCTACAGTTGCGAGATCGCCCGGACGAATGCGGCGGTAGATTTCAATGTATGACTCATCGGTGTTCTTAGCAGCATCTTTCTTGAGCGTCTGCTCGATATGCTTTACGGCACCGTTATCAACGTCGCCAAAGATGCGCAGCATCTCATCGCTCTCAGCAACACCAAAAATACGAAGCAAATCAGACACCGGCGCCTTACGGCGGCGATCAATTTTCACGGTAATCGAGCCATCAAGCTCAGTTTCAAACTCCAACCATGCACCGCGGTTCGGAATTACCTTTGCACCGAAGAACTTGCGACCACGAAGCACGTTTGCAGTGAAATATACACCGGCTGAGCGGATAAGCTGAGAAACTACGACACGCTCGACTCCATTAATAATGAAGGTACCGCGCTCGGTCATCAGCGGGAAGTCACCAAAGTACACCTCCTGCTCCTTTTCCTGCTTAGTCTTGTTGTTGACGAGCTTTACTTTAACGCGCAGCGAAGCTTCGTAGGTCAGATCTTTAAACTTTGCGTACTCTTGATCGTACTTTGGCTCATCGAAAGCAAAATCAACAAAATGCAAGTCTAAATCTTTACCGGCGTAGTCCTTAATCGGAGAAACCTCCTTAAAAAGCTCGTTAAGACCGTCGGTGAGCACCCACTTGTACGAGTTCGTTTGAATTTCGGCAAGATGAGGCTGAGCAACGAGAGAACCTTTGTGCGATGAAAATACTTTTGCTGAAAGTTTATTCATAAATCGATGAGAGGATAATTAGTAATTGATATTTTTTAAGTAAGACAGCTACTACAACGTCTACATTTCCGTACGCCGATTTCTGCGCACCTGCATTCCGCGAAAAAAAGAAAAGCCCCTACGCGAAAAGTATGGGTAAATTTAACTATGCATTATTAAAAATAATGGGACAACCCAAAGTAGCCATTTGAGCTGTTAGCAATTGCATTTGATATATTCTAGCGCAATACGAAAAATACGTCAATACCCCCTCTGTTACTAACCGATGAGCTCATGCAGGCTCAAAAATAAGGGGTAAAACGTCTCCTAAGTATACCATAGCAGCCGTACAGACAACCAGTAGAGACTTAATAACTTTTAGTGTGGCTTGCGAGCAGATCCAAAAATCCGGGGCCGAAAAAGAAAGCTGGTTGGATGATTAAAGTGTTCGATCCGAAGCTCAGTAAAACCAGCCTGAGCAATACATGGCTCGGTATCTTTAGTCAGGTCGCAGCCACCACTAAAAATTCTATCAATCGGTCGGTATAGCGTTTGCAAGAATCGTAGCCAGCTCCCCTGTGCGGCACCAACGTGCTCACTAAAAATAAATTGACCACCGGGGGTAAGTACGCGTTTGATTTCAGAGAGCGCCTTCGTAATATCAGAGACTGAGCAGAGCGTGCGAACAACGACAACGGCGTCAAAGCTGGCATCTGCAAACGGCAACTTCTCGGCTCGTGCCTCTAAAATTGCGGCATCAGTAATTCCACGCGCCGTCAGTGCCCGCCCAAGCGCCTCATGAAAGTGAATATTCGGCTCAATGGCAACATACTCAAGCTCGGGTTTCAAAAAAGCGACCGTACCACCGGCACCCGGCCCTATTTCAAGAATACGGCCGGAGATATTAGCAAGTGCAGGAGCAATGCACTCGAGCGAGTGATCGATTTTCTTTGTATCAGCCGAGATTAAATGTCGTGCAAACAATTTGTCCGTCCAAGAACGCATAGTTACGGAAAATACTTCAGGACATTGGCCTTATGCTCCTCAAACGTCTTCGCAAAAATCGTCTTCTTGGTCTTTGGATCAGACAAGTAATACAAATATGCTGATGTTTTCGGGTTAAGCGCCGCATCAAAGGCGTCTAAGCCCGCACTGTCGATCGGCCCGCGCGGCAGTCCCGGGTTTTTATACGTATCATAACGATCGTCGCCCACCTCCTTGGCATAAGCAACCGTCGCATCGATCTGAAGCGGCATATTAATTTTCAGACGACGGTACAAAATATCAGCTACGATTTTTCGCTCGGCAGAACTCGGCACCTCGTCCTCAATAATCGAGGCAATCGTCGCAATCTGCTGCATATTAAAAATTCCACGACGGAGCACAGGAATGGTGTCATACTCCGGCACGTCCTCATCAGAAACCAACGGACCAACGCGGCTGGCAAAGTTGTCGAGCATTGTGCTGGCCACTAATTTCGGATCTGATTCAAAGTAAAATCGATAGGTGTCAGGGAATAAAAATCCTTCGAGCGATGGTGCGTTTTTTAGAAACGGATACTTCTCGGTAAAATCTGCCGGCGCGAGCTTACGAAGAGCTCCTGCTTTAATAACACCGTAACTCGCCAGTGACTGATCAATCTGAGCCAGCGACTCACCCTCGCGAATAAGTACAGTAATTTCTTTTGATGGGCCGGCAACCAGCGCACGAATCATATCAATACTGCTTGAGGCGGCAGCAAACGAATACAAACCCGGTTTAAATTGATGCGCACTACCGGAGAGAATGGCATACGTCTTAAAAGAATTCGCAGAACGGATCAAGCCCGCAGTTGCCAATTGATCAGCGATATCTTTGAACCGCTCACCGCGTTCAACAATAATCGGCACCGTTGTGGTGGCACTGGCCATACCCTGACCGTCAGTACCATCCGCGAGTAACACAGGCGAAAGATTGTAAAACAAATATGCAACCCATAAAAACCCGACGATGATAAACGCGGCCAAGCCAAGAAAAAACTTAAACGAACGTGATACAGCCATAGAGTAGTAGTTACTACAGAATTTAGTTTACCGTTTAACCGGACACCTGTCTAACGGCAAGAGCCTCTGCTACTGAGCATGCTCTAGAGCAAATTCTAACTTAGAGATTTGTATACCGCACCGCTTTGGACAATGCCGACGAGCATTGCGTTAATAAGCAAACTGCTGCCGCCGTAACTTAAAAATGGAAACGTAATTCCGATAACCGGCAGAATACCAAGTGCAGAGCCAACATTAATAACCACCTGAATCAAAAACATCACCGTTGCTCCCAAACAAATAAATCTATAAAAATTACTTTCAGCAAAAAATCCAATCCTGATAATACGAAAGAGCGCCACGCCTAAAAATACAAGCAACAACGTGCCGCCTAAAAATCCCCATTCTTCAGTAATTGAGGCAAAGATATAATCAGTTCCCGCCTCGGGCAGAAATCCGAGTTGGACCTGTGTACCCTGTCCAAATCCTTTTCCAAAAAATCCGCCCGAACCAACTGCGATCTTACTTTGAATAGTGCTGTAATTAACGCCGAGCGGATCATATGTCGGATCAAATAAACCAACGATACGCTCCTTCTGATATGGCTTAAGCACAGTAAACCAGCTGGCGGTCACAGCCACCGCGACCACTAAAAACCCGATAATAATATGTTTCCACGGAAGGCCGGAAACAAGCAAAAACCCCGCCCAGATACAAAATAAGACAATCACCGTACCCATGTCCGGCTGTAAAAAAATAAAAGTGGCCGGAATTAAAAAATAAATAAAAGGCCGAAAAATATTGGTCAGCCGAGCGATACCAACATGGCGCTTACTGAAAAAGTAAGAGAAGAAAATAATCAGAGCCACCTTCACAAATTCTGAGACCTGAAACTGTATGGGACCAAGTACAAGCCATGCGCGCGTATTACGAATTTCAGGTGCAAAAAAGTATGTTAAAACAAGTAACACGATACTGCTTAAATAAATACCGGCGATGATCCAGCGATACGCCACTAGTCCGCGCCAATCAATGTGAGCAAATATAAATACAACGCATGAGGCAATAACGGCCCAGGCAAGCTGCTGAAAGAAAAGATCACGCGAGATACTCAGCAGCATAATCAAACTACTGGCGATCAATCCAAAAATCGCACCGTTGAGCCACCAATCTTGTCGTCTAAAAAGCGCGAAAACTTCCATCGCCGTAGTGTAGCAAAAAGAAGAGCTCAGCGCGACTACAGCTCCTTCCCACAATCCTTACAAATGTACGGGCCATCATTTTTAATCGGCAAAAATCGCGGTCCGTTATAACCATCTCGCTCAATGTGATCAAAAAACATTGCGACCGGACGTAGCCAGATTGTATGCTCGCCGTATTTCTCATCATGATACAGCGCTTGATAGACAGTAAATTCTTCTAACGTTTCCGTGTGTCGCCCAATAGTAAATACCTTGTATTCCTTTCCTTTAAAATGCCGATACTGACCGGGCTCGATAGTTAACATGTTAAGATGGACTGCTTTGATTATTACTCTTTGGATCGCTTCCCCATCGCCAGCGCGGCTTTTCCCCCTTCCGATAACAAACCCAAATCAGCAACACTGTGATGAGCAGCTGTGGAATTATAAAATTCTTAATCACCTCACCGGCCTCATACGGCGCTGAGTCAATCGGCAGGAAAATAATCCATGTCAGGACTAAATACGCAACCAGCACAAGCCAACCCTGCCACGCGCACGGCACCCATCCCCACCCATACCGCTTTGCCTTAAACCAAAGCTCAGCCATAGTGTTTAAAATTAGAGTTGTCGCTCGCCGTCAACAATAATACGAGGCGTCGGGAGGGTCTGCCCAGCAAGCGTAGAGGGTAATGGAATAAATAATTGGAATCCGCGCTCCTGCGCCGATAGCACATCGTTGACAATCGTCTTTGACGCAGTGAGTACAGAACCATTAGGACCGTCAAAAAATACGTTGACGGTGATATGGCGCATAAAAAATGGATTATCGTTTTTCACAAATCCACTAACCGTAATTCTGTCTACCTCGGCAGATGTTTTAATTTCTCGAACCGGTAATTTTGGTTTACTAAAATCAAGCGCATTGCGCCAATCAGTCACCGGACCGGTTGCCACCGCCTCTGCGCGCGTGATCTGAGTGAGTCCAACCGGAACAGTCGCCGTTACGCGATACTTAACTTCAGAGGGATACATCGGCACAGTAATTTGTTCCGTATATGCAGGCATTGTGCTCGTAGTAAAAATATTCAGCAGATATGAAAACGATGCAGCACCATAGGTCGCATTTGGATTTCGTAACTCAACAACGGCCGTCGAATGCTGTGCATCAGCAGCACTCAACAGACGTACGGGTAGTACTTGAATGGTTAGCAAATGCTTAATCTCGCAAGAAACACAATACATACCGCCGCAATCAACATCAGTCTCATCCTGATTTTTAATCGTATCACTGCAGGTCGGCGCCGGTTTTAAGATAACGGTAAAAAATGCATATCCGCATGCAAGCCACAGTATTCCATAAAAAATTCCGTACGAAACCTGTTTGGCCAAACGGCGATTCATAGAATAAGTATACCCTAGAGGAATCGGTTCAAGAAAAAGATAGCCAACCCAAGCGCCACGCTGATGATCGAAATAATCCAAAATCGCATAGTAACTTTTGTCTCGTGCCAGCCGAGTGCCTCAAAATGATGATGAATAGGAGCCGACAAAAATATCTTTTTACCACGAAACTTTTTACTGGTTAATTGCACAATCACCGAGGCAGATTCAATCACAAAAATCGGTACAAACAGCGGCAAGAGCAGCGTTGTGTTTGTTAGCATCGCGATGACGCCGATAGTAATACCGAGCGACATGCTGCCATTGTCTCCCATAAAAAATCGCGCCGGATACACGTTAAACCAGAGAAATGCCAAGAGTGCGCCAATCACAACGCCGCCGAGCGTCGCTAAATCAAAACGTCCGAGCACAAAGGCGACAACCGTCAGCGCACAGTAGGCAAACAACATAACGCCGCCAGCCAACCCATCGAGCCCGTCAGTTTCGTTGGCAGAAAATGCGCTGGCGACAATCACAAATACGAACAACGGGATATACCACCAGCCAATCGTGAACGTACCGATAAGCGGTACAGAAATAACGTTCCACTGTAATTTATAATAAAACCAAAGCGCTCCCAAAAATGCCAAAATAATATGACCAATTAAGCGATATTTCATCGGCAGACCGCCACCGCGCGGACCAATCCGCCGCGCATTTAAAACATCATCGAGTAGCCCCACCAGCGCGGCGATGAACATAGCAAAGAGCGGCAAATATGTCTGCGCACGATCAACGAAGTTTAAATAACTGAAAAAGCCGTTAAAAATTCCAGATAATATAAAAAGAATAATCGCAATCAGCAGCACCGTTCCCCAAATGATAATTCCTCCCATATTGGGCGTACCCGACTTGCCTCCGTGTAATTTTGCAAATACCGGCGCCTGTTGCGCGTCGCGGATTTGCTTTTTAATTCCGTACTTATCAATAATTTTAATTACAAATGGCGTGATCGCCATAGCAACCACGAAGGCCAACATCGTTAGGCCGATCACTCTCACCGCTTCAAATACGATCGTTGATACCATGGTTTCTTGTTTATGGTTTCTTGTTTACTGGAGCGGTCGGCTGCGGCAATGCGCTCTTTAACCAAGTATATAGCGCAGTTGTATCGCCAAAGCGATCCTCGCTTCCAAGTACAGTGATTTCATACTTTGTACCGTTATAACTAAACAGTGAAATTAAATTCTGCCCTGCCTCTTCTGTAAATCCCGTCTTGCCGCCCAAAAAATCCTTCTGTCCGGCATACTGGTTGATATTTGTAAAATTTTTCCCGAGCATTTTGTTGCGCTCCACAATGCGTGTTTTAGTCTGCCGCGTCGTCTCAAGCAACTCCGGATGAGTTGCAGCAACATGAGCAAGCAGCAAATCCAGATCGCCCACAACTGATTGATTGATCATCGAGAGTCCGATTGAATCACCAAAATATGTCTCCTGCATACCCAAATCTTTTGCCTTCTGCTGCATCAGCGCCACAAAGAGCGCGGTTTTGTTCAGCGCACCTGCATACGCCTCATCTCCTAATTCCTTTTTATCATATGCCTGTGCGAGCGCCGCAGCCGCATCATTACTTGAAACGGTCAGCATGAGCTTAATTAAATCATTGACGGTATATTTTTCGCCGGCCCGCAGATCCCCCGACGTACCCTCGGTATCAACGGCGTCCTGCGAAATAGTTAGAATAGTTGCCGGACCAAGCTCGTCCATAGCCAACATTGCCGTCATCAGCTTCGTAATCGAAGCGATTGGCCAACGAGCGCGCGGGCGATATACAAAAATAGGATGCTGCGCGCCCAATTCTTTAACCAGCGCTGCAGTCACGTGAATCAAAGGAAGGCCGCGATCGGCAGGAATCGAGTCATCAAATTGCACGCCAGCCGAAACAAGCGCGCTTGCTACCACGCTCTGATTCGGCGTCGAGGTCGGATTCTTGGCAATAGGTGCAGGCTCCTGGCTATCTCTGCTGATAAACAATGCAACTGCCAGCACGCCAATAACAGCAACAATCGCGTAGCGTAGACGCGTTGCTTTTATGGATTTACCGGCGCCGCTACTATACGCCTTGCCAAGCGCACTCTGAATATCAGACAACGATTTTTTTAAGTGCTCATCGCTCATAGTTATAGAGTAGGTACTTGCGGAGCCTCAGCAGTCGGCGCAGGCTCAGCAGCAACTGACGGTTTAATTTTTCCGGCAACTGCGCGCAATCGTTCATAGTCTGGCAACTCAGCAACCTGACTCACACCCAAATGTCGAATCAAATCTGCGCTTGGTATATAGATATATGAATTGCCACGGTTTGGGTCAGCCTCTCGTTCAATCAGTCCGCGCAGCGCCAGCGCTCGTACAGTATAACTGGAATTAACACCGCGAATGTAATCAATCTCTGCGCGCGCGATCGGACCAGCATAGGTAATAATCGCCAGCGTTTCAAGTGAGGCCGGCGTCAGTGATTCACTAAGCTCAGCCTTCAGCACCTGCTGCAGTAACCCGGCGTGTTCGCTCTTGGTTACCAGTTGAATCGTATCCTCGTGCACCATCACGGTTAAGCCGCTACCGCGCGCATCTAACGCAGTGCGTAATTCTGTAGTAACTTTTTCAATCTCTTCTTTTGTAACGCCAAGCACCTCGGCGGCCTTCTTATACGAAAGTGAATCGCCGTAGACAAAAAGCAGCGCCTCAAGACGAGCAGTAAGCGTAGGTTGTGTAAATTCAGCGCCTTCCATAGGTGTTACTTACTATAACAGAAGACTGCTAAGAATTCGAAATCTCCTCCGCGTATTTCGACACAGTAATGTCTCCAAATTGATCGTCCTGATCAACTACAGCCAACCGATTAGCGAGCAAATGCAGCACCGCTAAAAATAGAACAATCACCTCCTGTCGCTGCTCTTTCGTTGCTCTACCTTTAAAGGTAAGCGAGCTCTGCGTAGTCAGACGCTGCGTCAGCTCGGCCATCTTTTCCTGCAGACTAACCATAGTTGCCGCTGCAACCGTGCGCGACTCAGGCGCCAGGTCGGCCATAATTTTAAGCAGCTGTTCAAGCGACTCGCGCAGCGCCGTGGCCGTAACCTGTTTTGAGGGATAAAACACAGAAACACCTTTTGATCCGGAAAGAAACGCCCGGCCATACAGCGGCGCCTTCGCATCCCACATTTTTTTCAGCGTCTCGCCTGCTTTTTTAAATTCACGGTACAGCTGCAATCGGTGTTCAAGATCAAAAATCTGCGACTCCTCCTCTGCCGTCAGCTCAAGATTTGGAACCAACTCTTTTGATTTAATAACCAGTAGTCGTGCAGCAATAACAATAAAATCAGACAGCGTCGCAGAGTCAACCGTCTCTCCCATCTGCTCAATATGAGTGATAAAATCACCCGTTACCGTTGCAAGATTTACCCGTGAAATTTCAAGATGCCGCTCCTCAACAAGCTGCAACAACTTCTCCATCGGTCCGCTGTAATACTCGTGACGAATTTCGAATGCCATAAGAATGGTTACAGTATATCAATTTCTTTCATTAAATTATATGCGTTTCCATGCTTGAGCAAGCCTTCATATGAAGCCATGGTTTCTTCGGTCGGGTGCGCGACTAAACGCCGGATCATTCTCTTTTTGCTGGCTGTCCGAAACACTCGATGATCAGGAAAATGCACCCAACCAAGAAAATCAACGCCAGAAGCAACTGTTTTAATAAAAAGCTTGTCCGGATGTAATTCAAGTCCTAAGCGCTCAGTTAAAAAATTCTGAATTTGTGCGATCAAATTTTCCAACCAGACGCGATCGGTTGATAGAAACACAAAATCGTCTGCATGCAGAATATACTTTTTTCTTTAAGCGAATACTTCACGAATTCCTAAAACCGCCCGCTGCAAAAGGCAAATACTAAATTTGACGCGCTGAAATTCTTTTTGCAAATCAGCTGGGAAACAAAAAATCTTTCCAATAAACACTACGAATTACTTTCGGTCGAGCTTGCCACTATTGGTAAAATGCTCGGCGGGTGGCTACGTAAAAGCATGGAACAAAACTCTCCTGCCTAAGACGACAGGAGAGAAATAGAACCAGTTGCGGAAGACGAACTCGTTGTCGGGATTCCAGAGGTTGTCCGGATTGTCGATGTTGTCGTTGAGGTACCGACCGTTCTCGTCGTGATTGACGTAGAAGATGTTCGGGTTGCCGTTCGAGTCCACGAATGTATGAAGAGCCATCAATGCCACTGCCCGTTGAATATTCTTCGAGCTGTATCGTATCTGCGAGCCACACTCGCTTAACTCCTCATACCAAGTAGTATTATTTTTTAAAGCTCATGCGCCGCTCCGTTTAGAGCCGTAGCCGGAAACGTTCTGGGTCAGATGAAACCTGGGTTCAGCCGCAGAAAGCCGTAACCATCTGCGCCCGCCTACTGCCATTGTAAGTATACAAAAAACGAACCGCCCCGCACAGTCGAAACTGTGGGGGCGGGAAAAACGAGGAACCAAGTGTCCGGATATCCAGACTTCCGGACAACCAGGTGCACGAGGAACCGAGAGACTACTTCTTGCGGAAGACGAACCCGTCGTCGGGACCCCAGAGGCGGCCCGGATAGCCGACGTAGACGCGGAGGTACCGACCGTCCTCGCCGTGAAAGACGCAGAAGATGTGCGGGTTGCCGTTCGAGCACACGATGGCGTTCATGGCCATCCAGACCGCCTCGCCCATCGGCTGCTCCGGATACTGCAGACGAAGCTGCGGCCCGTCCTCAGGTTCACAGAGTGCAAGACCGAGTTCCACACCCCGATCACGAATCTGCGAAAGGGGCGTGTTCTTCATGAACCCCAACTCGCTAACCTTGACCCGGACGAGATTGACGGTGCCGGGCTCCTTGGCGAGCGTGAAGGTGGGTCGCTTCATCATGTCGGCCGCCCAGCTGCTGATCTGGCAGCCACCCTGTTCGACGGCCTCCTGCAGACCCTTCGAGTTCCCATGGGTACCGACCTGGATCGTACGCCAGACCGGAAAGTGTCCCGGCGCCCGAATCCGCCGCTTGGCGAACGCCTGACGGATGTCGGCCACGAACGGACCCTTGCTGCCGATGATTGCCTGCGCCTCGTCGAACGTGAGATCTGCGGGAATCACTCCCGTGATCGTCGCGATCAGATCGCTGCGCTGACCATCGGTCATCTTACGGACTGTCCCAGACTGAGTCATGGGCTGTTCCTCCGAAAAAAGAGAACTCACGGCTCTCACCACACGGTGAGTTCTTAGCCGCACAAATTGGTCTATTTTTTGATTAAAAACAACCCAATTTGTGCGGCTAATCTAGCAACTCTGCTTTCAAAGACCTAATGTATATTATACACCCGATGTCGTATTTTGTCAAGTACCCTAAAACCCTATACTCCAAGGGCTTTCAGAGCCTAATTCGCTTCTGCCTTCAGCGCCCCCTTAGTGTTATTCCCCGATCCCGCACCCCAGAGCATCCAGCCAATCTCAATATTCTTACAAACATCGGTTGTAGGTTGTAAGTTGTCAGTTGTGTGTTGCGTCTTGCATCCCGCTGCTTTTCGCGCAGCATCGTTTGCCGCATCAATTTGTGCCCGGACTTTTGCCGCGTCATACGTCGCCCCTAAATTAAAATCCTGTAGCCACGGTCGAATTTCTGCAAGCGCAGGCAAGGTAGAGCTCGGCGTTTTCAAAAATGTCTGCTCAAGTTTTTTTAATTTTGCAAAACCACCGTTCATGGCATACAAAATAACGTCATACGGATGCTCGGCTGGTTTTGTAAACCCAAGAAAGCCGCTTGCAAAATGCGACGGATAAATCATCGGCGCAACCGCATCAACATAGGGAAACGGATCCTCAAATTTTTGACCAATCCCCGTGTCCTCGCCAAATACCGCCGTCTCGCCAAAAATATCGACTGAAATGTTTGCGTACGGCAACTCGCTGCGCGCATGCGCAAGAAAATTCGTAATCACCTGTCGTTTTGGCTCTTTGGCGGGATCGTAAAATGCATATTGAATATCCGTCAGATCGCCGTCAGTCGGAAACCGGATGTAGTCAAACTGAACCTCATCAAACCCACGCTGCAGCGCATCCTTTGCAATCGCAATGTTGTAATCCCACACAGCCGGCGCAGCCGCGTCCATCCAATGAATCCCGTTTCGATCACCCCACGGCAGTCCGGTTTTTTTACTCTTTAGCGCAAACTCAGGCCGCGCCTTTGCAAGCTGCGGGTCCTGAAACACGGCGATACGACCGATCACATACGCACCCGCATCGTGAAATTGTTTAATGAGCGCATTAATTTTTTTAATGCGCGGTTCAAACGCCTCGTAATCAACTACCTGCGCAATCGCCGGCTTATAACTGACCATGCCAGTGTAATCTTTAATATCAATTACAACAGCATTTAATTCTGTGCTTGAAATTAAATCAACGGCGCGCGCCACTGCCGCAGCGCCTCCGGCAGACCAGGAGGTTAAATACATTGCCTTAATAGGATGCGGCGGATGCTCTAACTTCTGTTGCGGTTCAATATCTGCGTTTGGGTCAATATGCACCGGCTCCGTGCTCGGCGTCAGCGATCCAAGCAATGTAGAACGCGCATCTGGCATCGTAAGTAAAAAAATACCGGCCCCAATGACCAGAAGTAAAGTCACGCAGGTAATAAGAGCGGTGTTTCGAACAGCCATCTATATAGTCTACTATAAAAAGTTAAGAGGCGCGGCGACCATGTGGTCACCGCGCCTCAGTTGATGTTCTGTCTCCGTCGCTACGCCGCGACAGCCTCTCCGATGACCTTCGCACTCAGGCCGAGCCGCTTGAGCAGATCGACCGCTGAAGGCATACGCTCCTGCCAGGTGGATGCGAACTCCTCGAGACTGTCCTTGGACTGGAGCATGTTCCGATCACAGAACCGCTCCGCCCATCGCAGGTCATCGATGCGCAGGTACTTGGGACGGAATCCGATCAGCACCTCCATCGCCTCGGCCCGCGCGACGAAACGCACCTCCTCGGCCATCCGGTTGCTGCGCAGGAAGAGTTCGACGAAGGCCCGCTGTCGCAGGTTGACATTCGACTCCCCCGTCTTGCGGACGATCTTCTGGACCGCCAGGAAGCTCTCCAGATTCGAGAACGAGGTCATGCGCTTGAGACGCTCCTCGTGCTCTCGCTTGGCCTTCTCGCGCTGATTGTCCAGACGTCGCTGCTCCTGTTCTGCGAGATAGCGCTCGTGCGCCTCCTGCTGCTCCTTCCGGTAGCGGTCGTTCTCGTCCAGATCCTTCTGTCGCCAGAAGGCCTGGAGCGTCGAGAAGCGCTTGAACGGCTGCGCCCTGACGATCTCCCAGAAGTCATCGACGCTCGGCGCGAACTCCTTGAGACAGAACTCACGACACACGCGCGCCTCGTCAGACTGCAGGAAGGTTGGATTCATCCCGAACAGGACATCCAGAGCCATCATGCGCTCGACGAAGTCCTTGCTGGTCGTCTTGAGGAAAACGTTCTCGAACACTCGGTCGCGCAGCTCCCGCTCGGTCGCGCAATCGAGAATCGAGATGCCCCAACGTTCCTTGGCGAACGTCGCAACGTCCGGAACCACTGCCGTGACATTCAGCTCCTGCATCGAACTACCTCCCTACTACATGAGGCCGTGAAGCCTCGATCCCTGAGAAAAAAAATCGCAAACCCCCGCACCATGCGGTTAAGTTCATTATAGCACACTATTACTTATTTGTCAATAGCGTGCAAATTCTTGTTACCTTCTATACTATAAGTACAAATTATCCTCATGACGTTAGCATTGTACAGAAAATATCGCCCGAAAACACTTGATGAACTCCTTGGCCAAGAACAAGTAACCGGCGTTCTCAAAAGCGCTGCAGCAACCGGCAAACTTGGCCACGCCTATTTATTTTTCGGCCCGCGCGGAAGCGGTAAAACAACTGCAGCCCGCCTGCTTGCCAAACTCGCCTGCTGTTTTACCCGAGCGCGCGACGCGCGCTTTAGGGCTACCGGCGAACCCTGCAACAAATGCACAGCCTGTGACGAAATCGATGCCGGTCGCGGCGTCGACGTTATAGAAATTGATGCTGCAAGCAACACCGGTGTCGATAACGTGCGCGATATTATAGAAGGCGTCCGGCTTGCGCCGTCGAGCTATCCAAACAAAGTCATTATCTTCGACGAGGTGCACATGCTTTCAAAAGGTGCGTTTAATGCCCTGCTTAAAACGCTCGAAGAGCCGCCGAGTCACGCGATATTTATCCTCGCCACAACCGAGTTTGATAAAGTCCCGACAACTATTGCCAGCAGAGCGCAACGATTTCATTTCCGTAAGCTCCCGCTCGATATTATTATCGGAAAATTAAAGACAATCGCGAAAACAGAAAAGCTAAAAATCGATGACGATGCGATCGAGCTCATTGCCGCGCTTGCTGAAGGCAGTTTCAGGGACGCCGAAAGCCTGCTGACGCAGATTACCTCGCTTGCCGAGAAAGTTACCGTTAAAACAATTGAAGAAAACCTGGGCACAGTCGGTTACGGCCGGGTCATAGAGCTTGCAGATAAAATTCTGGCAAATGATCTCAAGGGTTCACTCGCCTATTTAAGCGAACTTAATTCCGGCGGTCACAACGTCGTCGACCTCACCAAAGAACTTATTCACTATTTACGCCGCGCCTTAACGCTGAAATACAACGCCGACCTCGAAAACTTCTTTAAAAAAGAGCTAACGACAAAAGAGCTTGGACACATCAAAGAACACGCACGAAAGTTAGACGACAAAAAACACATCCCACTACTTAAAGCGTTAATTGTCGCTTATTCCCAAATGCGCTATTCACCGTTTGCGACTATACCCATTGAAGTTGCTTTGATAGAACACTTGAAAAGCAACTCATAAACCGAGTATGCGAATGTCGCGTATACTCGCGGCCGACCATACCCTCTTAGAGGTGGCGCTCATTGAACACCTGAAATAAAATAGTAAGCTATTGTTTGCTACGACGTACCGCGAGCGTGATGATTTTCTCAAGCTGCTTCGTGTTAACGTCGGAGAGCGTATTGATATAGAGACAGCCGCCGCCTTCTTTATATTTTCCTAGGGTTAAGAGAAAATCATTTGCTCCTTTGGGCTCTTTCAAGCCACCTTTTGTCATTTCAAAAACTTTTAAACCGTAGAGCGCAATATTTTGTTTGCGCGGGGCAAAGCCGATAACCATCCACTCTCCCGTTTTACCATTTGCATACGTATACGTTCTGCGACCAAAGCCAACGATCGATGTACCCC
Source organism: uncultured Candidatus Saccharibacteria bacterium (assembly GCA_964641225.1). Classification (GTDB taxonomy): domain Bacteria; phylum Patescibacteriota; class Minisyncoccia; order UBA6257; family 1-14-0-10-44-23; genus JAHFLF01. Next base: position 190,325 of record CAZXKC010000001.1, on the reverse strand, counting down.
ACATTTCCGGCTTAGATTTTGTCGCTCTCTCCATCATCTTAGAGATAACAAAGCAATCAGCGCGCTTATGCTCGTCTTTAATCGTGTGCAAAAATTTCTCGACACTGGCCGTATTCACCTTTGTTTTTAATTCAGGCATAGAAAGTTATTAAGTCTCTTTTTTAGGAATCCCGAAATAAACAGTTATAGGATTTCTACCGCTGATAGCTAGAGCGATAGAGCGCATGCAACCGTCATCAATATCACCCTTCGTTTTATTTTTCAATCGCTTTCTACCTTTTGTACCCGTATCAGTCTTAAAAACAATCGGGTATAAGTATTTTTCTTTCTGTTCTAAATGAGTTTTTATTTTTAAAATATTCGGAATGCTGTGCTTTGGTCGCTGCTTTAGCAGCTTCGAATTTGTCATCAAGGCAGCTTTAACTTTTCCTGCAGTTTCAAAAAGTGAACCGTTTGTCCATTGTAAAGGTAAGTTTCCGGCTCGACGCCAAACTCCTACTTCTTTCGCGCTAACTTGTGCTAAAAACCACTGGCTATTGTTGTATGCTTTAATTCTCTTGGGCCATTTTGGACTCACAAGCCTATCCAAATCTTTTTCATCCAACTTCAGTATTACTTTCTTCGCTTGGATCAATTTTTCACTAAATTCTTTTTCTGATACGTCTTTGAGGAACTTGCGATTATTACCAGTAGTCTTTCTTTGTGTGATGTAATCAGCAACCACAAAAGTCCTTTTGGCCTCTATCGATTCAACTCTGTGAAGAATTTTCATATGTTGGGGGGGAAGGAATCGAACCCTCATAGCCAGGACCAAAACCTGGAGTCCTGCCGTTAGACGACCCCCCAATCAGCTTCTATTTCTGTTGGAAGTACTTTATCACACCCTCAGTCCAACCTGCAATCTTCCTATTTAAATCCGTGCTTTTACTGATTGATGTTCTAAGAACTCCATAATAATCTTGATGTATATTTTTCCTGTTTGGGTTGAGATTATGCTTTTTATAATAGATCCGAATTTCTTCTGTTGGGATACTCAAATTTTTTGACCAATAACTTTTTGCTTTTTCAATGTTGGCTTTTTCATGAATATAAATTTCAAACCGAAAATATTCCGGGCTCGTATTTAAATATTTTTTACTCCATTTTATAAAGAGTCTATGGGCCTCCAGATCCATATTCATAAAACGAACTCCCATTGATGTAGTCCATGCTTTCTGCTTACTGCCTTCGCTCCAATAGAGAACGACACCTAAAAGCCACAAAGGGTCTTTAATCAAATGTGCAACTTCAGATTTTGCTCCCACTCTAATCGCAGATTCCTTTTCTATTCTTTGCGTTCTTTTCGCCGCTGCAGCACGCTGTTGTCCTAATTTTTTCTTTTCGGTAAGAATCTGTTTTTGGAGTTTTGCCAAGCCTACCGAATGCAGCCAGTCAGATAGAGTTGATTTAGCAACAGGAATTTGCGCCATAATCTCTGAATACGTAAGCCCTTGTTTACGCAGAGTGATTGCACGGCTTTTTAAATCCGGACTATTAGTCATGGTTATATTATACCATACCGTAGTCCGGTTTTAGCAATAAAGCCGAAGCGCAGAGTCTCGACTATTTTTTGTACTCTAAAATATCCCCGGGTTGGCAATCTAACGCCTTGCAAATTGCCTCGAGCGTTGAAAAACGAATTGCTCTGGCCTTTTCATTTTTCAAAACAGAGATATTGGCCATGGTGATGCCGACTCGGTCAGCGAGTTCAGTAACGCTCATCTTGCGCTTAGCCAGCATAACGTCGATGTTGATAATAATCGCCATACGCTCAAAGTTATACGGTTAAATCGTTTTCTGATTTTATCGCGATCGCCTCGCGGAGCAGTCGTTCAAGCACTGCAGCAAAAACAGCCACAACAATCGGAGCACAGGCAATAGCCGCGCCGATTAATATAAGGCCAGGTGCGTCATCGGATTCCGCGATTGGATACAGTAATGGCACGCCGCCGACATAGAAGGCGGCGATAATAATCGCACAGTGTTTTATATGCTTGAGCGACTTGACCGACAATTCAGAAAAAGCAGTTCGCTCGTCAATGTAGCGCAGCAATTGCAGAGCCTGCCACAGCGCGATAAAAAACGGCACAGTGGTTGCATACATGCCCATCATGATCAAGAACAGTGCCGTGCTCGCCTCTGGAAATTCTAATGAGCCGCCATTCCAAATTTCCGGTAGTGCAAATATACACAAGGCAAGGACAATCAGTCCAATGCCGAAAATTGCCAGCCGTAAAATATTCGTTGATCCTCGTTTGATCATAAAAAAATAACTAATTAATCTATATCTACAGTCTATCTGGCTATTTATCGTTTGTCAATATATTATTATCGTTATAAAATTATGCCCATGATTCAAGATTTTATTGCCTTTACTCTCAAGCAAGCTCGCTCGGCGCTCTTTGCCGGAGTATTTCTTTTCTTAATCTTTGCATCAACGTATATACATATCCCCGGCCTGTATCGCTATGACTTTTTGTTTATCGCCGCGGTGGCAATTCAAATACTGATGCTGATCTTTAAACTTGAGACGATAGATGAGGCAAAAACGATCGTTCTCTTCCATATTATCGGAGTCATTTTAGAAATATACAAAACAAGCCCAATGGTCGGCTCCTGGTCGTATCCTGAAGCCGGATATTTGAAAATCTTTGCCGTTCCTTTATTTAGCGGATTTATGTATGCCTCAATAGGCAGCTATATCGCTCACGCGTGGAAGATGCTCAACCTTAAACTCGTGAATTATCCTCACTACATCTACAGCGTTATTCTAGGCATCCTTATCTATCTCAACTTTTTTACAAACCACTTTGTCTACGATATCCGCCTCTTCCTAATCGCTGCAATCTTTATTTTATATAGAAAAACCTGGGTTGAATTTACGCCTCGGCAGAAAACATATCGCATGCCGCTCGGGCTAAGTTTTGTACTCATTGCAATATTTGTGTGGTTTGCAGAAAATATCGGGACATTCTATGGGGCCTGGCAATACCCCTCTCAAATCCATGCATGGGAACTGGTCACATGGCGAAAAATAACCTCCTGGTTTTTGATGATCATCATTTGCTTCATCGTCGTGGCGTATCTTAAGCACGTTAAAGCAAATCTGAGAAAGCAAGCTTGAGCTACGAACTTCTGCTATAAAAGCTAATTCAACTCTTCTTTAAGAAAGAGTTATTGACGCCGTCTCAATCTATGTGGTGGTCGACACACACATTTATCAACTAACCTCTACACACATCACTACTACAATGAAACTACAAAAAATGTCTAAAGCAGCAGCTATCGCCCTCGTAGCGACAAGCGCTGCACTTTTAGCTGGTAGCGGAATAGCATCTGCTCAATCTACTTATACGGGCCCAAACGGAACAATGTATTCTGTGCCGGCGGGCTATCAGCCGTATGCCAATGGAACATATTATAACTCTTCGGCTGGACAGTATTATAACCCAACAACGGGACAGTATTCTTCGACAGCCCCGACAGGACCTGCGACACGAAATCCAGATGGAACCTATACGGTCCCGGCCGGATTTACTAATTCGTCGTATGGAACGTATTACAATTCTTCAACCGGACAATATTATGATCCGGTTACCGGATTTTATTCAACAACGGCGCCATCCGGACCAACGTATCCATCAACCTCATACACAGCGGCAAATGGAACAACCTACACTATTCCGGGCGGATACAGTTCGTATAATTCAAACGGGATATACTACAATAACTCGAATGGATTGTACTACAACCCGATGACCGGACAGTATTCAACGACAGCACCGACCGGACCGGCCTCGTTTAACTCCAGCGGCGGATACAACATTCCTGCGGGCTATTCGAGCTCGGCGTTTGGAACCTACTACAATCCTTCAACAGGCTTGTACTATGATCCGGGCACTGGCTTTTACTCAGCCTCTGCACCAACAGGAGCGTCGTATAACTACAGCGTGGTGACTCCAGGCCTACCTAACACAGGCGCAGGAGGTGCGGCTGTAGCCAATATCATTCTGCTCGCGCTCAGTGCAGCAGCGGCAAGTGCCGGCGTAACGTTCTTGGCAAAAAAATCACTAGCAAAATAATAAGTGCTAGTTACATATCCCGCACAAAAAAGACTAGGGATAGTCTTTTTTGTGTTTTCCTGTGCATTACGATAGAGATCACAGTTATCGCAGCAGGAAAATCCTAAAAACCGGCTGGTGCTATAGAAATAAGATCGGTAAACACAACGAGTCGCTGGTCATAACTTTTTTCACGTTGCACCCACGCCCCCTCGCAGGTGATTAAATTCAAATGAGCCTTACCATCGTTTGAGATAAACACCTCATCTGTCGATGCGTCTTTGTAGTCATAGGTACGCACCTGCGTCACTCGGAAAAACACCTGTTCACCCTCATCGGTCTGTACACTCACCTCATCGCCAATCTTCAGTTGATCAAGGTGATAAAAAACACCTTTAAGAGAAAGTGCATTATCAAGATGGCCATCAATCACTGCACTGCCCTGCTGACCTGGACGCGGACCAAATTTATACCAGCCAACCTCTCGGAATTTATTGACGCCTTGAGGCGTACCCATAGCGCCACTGGCTGCTTTACCAACGGCCTGAATTGGCGCATTCACCGAAAGCGCAGGGATGTATAGCGTCAGCGGCTTACCGATTAATGGGTCGCTTACTATAACCTGCTCCACAGAAGCCTCCGCGCCAACTGGCGACCTAATAATCATCGTCGAGGCAGGCCGGTAGAGTACAAACAAAAAAATCACCCCTAGTACGCAGCTAACCAAAAAAACTATGCGCATAGCCCTAAACACCATAGTCATACTAACTAAGACGAACAAACTCTATATTTCTTCAATGAAGCAATCTCTCTATTTTTTATTTTAATTTAGTATTGTACTATAGAAGGCATGACTATCAAAAAAATTGCCTTGGCGGGAGCTGTTGCCGCAACCCTGCTTATGGCGGCTCAGCCAGCCCTTGCGGCCGACTTCTCAAAATTAAAAGTTACGCTATCGGACAATATAAACAAAGACTGCTTGCAGCCGGACGGGTACGACCCCGTCTGGGGTTGTTTTATAAACAACTATCTGCATTGGACTGGCCACGAGGAATTAATGGCCCAGCCAACGATATATATTCGTAACAACATTCCAAAAGAACTGTTCCCGTTCGTCTTTTTAACGAACGTCGGCCAATTCCTGCTAGCGAACTATTCTGACCAGGAAATTGCGGCAGCATTCAATCCTCCGCCGAGCGCAAGCTCAAATATTCGCAGCATTGCCGCTAATGCCTTCATGATGTGGTTCTATGGTGGTCACGTACCGGCCGCCGCGCAAGAACTCTTTAAAGCAGCACTGAATAAATAAATTCCCAGCTAAAAACCGCCTTTCGGCGGTTTTTAGCTCCCCGCAACCACGCTGAACTCCAGCGCCAGACACACATTACTACAGAAAGAGGAAAAAATTATTTCAGGTGTGAATTATGCAACAGCTTGTTTTGCCTATATTTTTGGATCGCTAAGATGAACCACATCGTACCGGTTAAAAACGTCGTAATTGCTGATAACCAGAGGGAAAGCGTTAAATATACGCCGGCAAATAAGTACAGGAAAAAGAATGTCGGTACGCTCGTTAAAAATGGCGGCTTATCTTTAGAAAATGTAGCCGGAATCAAAGAAATTACAAATACAAGCGATCCAACCGTCAGCACGTAATCTTGCCACAACATATATACATCCTAACATATCAGAAGGATTTAATAGAACACCGCACTCTTCGTCTTAATTACTACATGAAGAAATCATCGTGAAATCGACGGTTTTATAATTAATCTAAAAAACCAATGCTTCTTACTATCGCAACTGTTCTGATCGTCTTGTGGCTTCTCGGTCTGGTCACCTCATACACGATCGGCGGTCTGATCCACGTTCTGCTAGTGGTCGCCATCATCATGTTTCTTATCCGAATTATTCAGGGCAGAAACCCAGTATCCGGATAGCGCATAGTACCCAAAAACCAGCGTGCTGTCGCGATTTCCGACAGTGCGCTGGTTTTTGGGTACCTTCACACCCTTTTAGCAGAATCAACTCCTGCAATAAAACCCGTAGTCCAGCACAGCTGCAAACTATATCCTCCCGACGGACGACTAATATTGAGCATATCGCCTACTATATATAGATTTTCAAATTTGCGAGAACGCATAGTTTTAAAATCGACTTCGGTCAACGCCACGCCACCGCTGGTTACGATAGCCTTATCTACTCCGAGCAGCTTATCGACATTCATTGGCATATCCTTAAGCAATTTTACAAGTCGCAACCGCTGCTCACGCGTAACGCTATGGCAAAACAGATCGGGGCTGATCTTAGAAAGCTCAACTATCACAGGACCGAGCGCAGACGGCACTATCTGGCTGATTACATTTTTAAATTTCTTATTTGCATCAAGCTTGAATGCCTGCTGAATTTTAAGATCAACCTTGTCTTGATCAAGACTTGGTAACAAATCCAGCGAGAGCGCAACGTCTCCATATTTAAGCAACTCGCCAATTTCGCGACTAAGATTCAAAACGGCGGGACCGCTGACACCAAAATGAGTAAATAACATTTTTCCTTCACGACTTCCCTGCTTTTGCCCGCCTTGATATACGCTCAGCTTAATCTCCGCCAGGCTTACACCTTGCAACCGCTTAACCCATGCATCCTTGATTGCAACAGGCACAAGCGCCGCATCCTGCTCGACGACGGTGTGCCCAATTTCTTTAAGCCACGCAAAACCATCACCGGTCGAACCGGTTTCAGGTCTCGACTTTCCGCCGGTAGCCAAAATAAAGGAACGGGCGCGAATATCCTCACCATTTTCTAACCGCACAGCCTCCACGACACCTTCTTTTACAACAAGTCGTTTAACTGGAGATTTCTTTACGACACGCACCTTACCTTTCTTCATCACATCAGCTAAGACATCCCACACTGATTGCGCGCTATCACTTACGGGAAACACACGCCCGTTAGCTTCAACTTTCGTTGGCATCTCATGCGTTTTGAAAAATTCAAGCGTATCAGCGACTGCATGTTGTGAAAAAGCCGAAAAAAGAAATTTATCATTCTTTTCAAACTTAGCCAAAAACTTCCGCATATCTGGTTCGGCGTTAGTGACGTTGCAACGACCGCCGCCGGTAATGAGCAGCTTCTTACCAAGGGTCGGGTTTTTCTCAATCAAAATAACGCGCGCACCAAGCGCAGCAGCCTGCCCTGCAGCCATCATACCTGCCGGACCGCCTCCGATTACCGCAACATCCCACTGTGTATCTGCATCCATAGAAGTCCTGGTAGCTTAGCATAAATAGAGAAAAAATTGCGCAATATCAACTCCTACTGATAAAATCAACAGATGAAACGTCTCCGAAAGACATATGTCGTATATATTCTTCTGTGCAAAGATAAAACCCTCTATACCGGCATTACTAACGACTTAAAAAAGCGCCTCAAAGCACATATGCGTGGCACCGGCGCTAAATATACGCGTTCGCACCCGCCAGATACAATTATATTTACGCAAACATTTCGCAGCAAAGGAAAAGCCCTCTCCCGCGAAATAGCGATCAAAAAATTATCCCGAGCGCAAAAAATCAGCATGATCAACAGTGCTGCCAGACAACGAAAAAATAATATCCCCTAAAATCTAAACCTACTGACTGCTTTTAAGCCAGTGTTCAATCGGCGCTACGACCGCATGCGGCGCGATACTGATAATGTTATGGCTCATCGCCGAGATCTCAGCAACATCAGCATTTTCAAAAATTCGAAACACGCGCTTCTTGTCACGCAGACTCCTAAAATACCCTTTGGGCGATAACACAAATAATGTTTTTGTAGTTACTCGCTCAGGAAGTTTAAATGTAAGCAGATCATTTGTTTTAAGAAAATAATCTGTCAGACTTTGCCAACGCATATCAAAAAACGGCTGAAATATAAGCGGATATTTTGCGAGTTGTCCGTAATCAATGCGGTGCTTATACGGAAAAGTTCGGCGCCGAAGCCCAAACCAATCAGTGATCGTAAAAAATAATACGAGAATCGTATTAATAAGGCGCGCAGGCCACCGCCACCGGTGCAGTTGCGCAAAAAATGGCTCAATAAGAACAAGGCGAGAGACTGATCCGGGCATTGCCTGTACCAGGCGCAAACCCAACTGCGTCCCGTAACAGTGACATAGCAGCGTGACCTTGCCTTCTTTGGCAACAATCGCCTTGAGCTCTATAAACGCCTCCTTCCAATTGGCAACCTCAATATATCGGAATTGGTGATCCGACAAAAGTTCTGCGTAGCCTTTAAATGCACTGCGATGGCCACCTAATCCAGGGATACATACAATAGTTTCTCGTTCCATACCTATCACGCCTCTGATGGGCGTATGCGTTTAGCGGAGCGTAGAAGACGCTACCGATGGACGTAATTGTATCATCTGCGCGGTTAAACTTCCATCAGAATTTGCTGTACCATTTATCAAAACATGCTCACCAATTACTAAGTCACTCGCCGAACCAGAGACTGATTTTGCGATCGCCGTACCATTCGAAAGAAAGACTATCTTTGAGCCGCCGCTTTGCATGCTCACCGTTATGCTTGTAGCGTCTTTCGAAAGAATATCGCCCATGACTACGCCGCCACCGGCCCCACGCATACGAATACCGCCCTGGCTACCCTGACCACCAAAGCCTCCATTCTGAGATCCAAACTGACCGCGGAACTGAGCAGCCTGAGTCGATACGCTACGCTTCGCGTACTGCGATCCTGCGAAAAAACCAAGACCACCTGCGACAAGCACTGAAATAATAATAGGTGTAATAATTTTTTTATGCATATATATTCATACGTAATTAGGTATTAATACTGTTACTCGTACCGCAACGCCTCTATGGGATTAAGTGAGGCGGCGCGGCGCGCAGGATAATATCCGAACATAATACCGATACCGGCAGAGACCCCAAAGGCGAGCACGACAGAAGAGGTTGAAACAGTCGTAGCAATACCGGCCAGTTGCGTGACTGCAAATGCAATGATCCATCCGAGCGCAAGACCAAGCACGCCTCCCAAAAATGTCAGTGCGACCGATTCAACTAAAAATTGAACACTAATATCCTTCTTTTTTGCTCCAATAGCTTTACGCAAACCAATCTCGCGCGTGCGTTCCGTAACCGTGGTTAACATCATATTCATGATACCGATACCGCCCACTAACAACGAAATGCCGGCAATCGCACCAAGCAGGATAGTAAATGTTCCGGTTATAGATGAAGCAGTGGCCACAATGTCAGTTTGATTCAAGACGCTAAAATCCGCCCCCTGTGGATCACTAATGTGATGTCGATCAAGCAACAGACTAGTCACCTGCTGCTGTATATCGCTCATCACGTCTGCGCTGCGCGCCTTAATACTAATTGTAGTTACATAATTATCACCGGCCAAAAATCGCTGTGCAGTTGAAAGCGGAATAAATATCATGTCGTCCTGACTACCAAACCCCGTCCCTCCTTTTGCCTTAGTAATCCCGATAACTTTAAAATCAACCTTGTTTATTCTAATAGACTGCCCTATCGCATCAGCATCTGCGCCAAACAAATCATCACGTGTCGTTGGACCAAGCACGGCAACCTTAGATAAACTCTTACTGTGCTGATCAGCAATAAACGATCCAGTATCAAGCACAACATTGCGAACATCAGGATACGTTGATACGGTGCCAACAACCTGAGTATTCGTATTAGTGCCACGCGCCGTAACCTGGTAGCGCCGAGAAATCTCCGGAGCAACCGCCTGTGCGAGCGTTATCTCGGCAGCAATCGCATCTGCATCACCCTGCGTCAAGCTCTGGCCAGAGCCACGCCCCGCTGAAATTTGTACGCCAGCACCGCGCTGCGCCCCCGGTGTCACAAGCAATAAATTAGAACCAATTGATTGAATACTCGCTTGTATTGAAGTCTGTGCGCCTTGACCAACGGAAATCATTGCGATCACCGAGCCGATACCGATAATAATACCCAGCATAGTTAACCCGGTGCGCACTTTATTAGCGGTAAGCGAGGCATATGTCTCTTCGAGCAAATCGATAATACTCATGCTGGTAGGTGGTGATGCGCAACTACAACGCGCTTATGTACATTTTTCTTGTCCTCTAAAATCAAACCATCTTGAATATGAATAATTCGATCGGCATGCTCAGCCACATATCGCTCGTGCGTGATCAAAACAATGGTATGCCCCTCGTGCTGATTCAGATGCTGAAATGTACCGAGTACAATCTCGCCGGTTTTACTATCTAAGTTGCCCGTTGGCTCGTCTGCCAAAATAATACTCGGCCGGTTAACAAGGGCGCGTGCGATTGCAACGCGCTGCATCTGACCGCCCGAAAGTTGATTCGAAAGATGCTCCCATCTATTTTTTTCAAGACCGGCGGCAGTTAACGCTTTCTGGGCAAACGCAGCACGCTGAGCCTTCGGTGTCCCGGCATACATCAGCGGCAGCATGACGTTACGCAGCACGCTTGAACGCGCGAGCAAATTAAACGATTGAAACACAAACCCAATTTTCTTACGACGCATATCTGCCAGCGCATCATCAGACAGCGTTGATACATCATGACCGTCAAGCACATACGACCCCGACGTCGGGGTATCAAGCGCTCCTAAAATATGCATCAGCGTAGACTTACCGCTCCCAGAGGGGCCCATAATGGCCACAAACTCACCCTCTTTCACCGAAAACGAAACGCCCTTAAGTACATCTGTTTGTACGTCTCCGCTTACATATGTTTTCACAATATTCTTACACTCAATCATGCGTTCAATAAAACTTAGCGCCCTATAACGCGCACAGCACCACCAGTTGCGCCGCCGATTCCCGGCAGACGAAATGCGGAACTATTTGTAGTAGCAGCGGTTGTTGCAGAACCGGCTATCGTTCGCGCTACAATCACCTCGCCCTCAGTTAATCCGCCCACCACCTCCGTCATTGTATCGTTACTTAACCCAATCTCGATACTCTGCCGTGTCGGCAAAACGGGCGAGACAACTCCTTGACCAGTCAGAGCAGTAGAACTTGGGACGCCTTCGGATGATTCGAATAATTCAACGTAATTAGTACCACCCGTTGCCTTAACGGCAGAATTAGGGATTAAGAGTATATCGTGTTTTGCACTCGTAATAACTGACGCAGACACGCTCATACCCGGCTTAATCCGCGTATCCTGCGTATCAAACACAATCGTCACAACATAAGTTACCACTCCCTGAGAAGCCGTCCCCAGCGAATCAATCAGGTTCACTGAACCGGTAATTGTTAAATCGGGCACCGCATCAAACGTAAGCGTCGCCTTCTGTCCGAGAGAAACTTTCGCGATGTCCACCTCATTCAAGGAAATTTGTGCGATTTTTTGAGTCGTAATAACTGTTGCAACGGCAGTACCCGAAGAAACCGAATCGCCTCGTTTAACATTTAATTTTGCAACAATGCCGCTAAACGGAGCTCGAATATAATAATGAGCGAGCGCGTCCTTAGCATCCTGCAGAGCATTTTGGCGCTGCATCAGTGAAAGTTCCTGGGACTTTATATCAAGTGGAACATTTTCAATATTATTACGCGCACTCGTTAAGCTAGAGAGATGATTATTAACCTGCCCAAGATAGGTACGAATATTATTTTTATATGTCGTAACCAACGCCGGAAGCGGTGGCCGGTTATATGTCAGCTGATAATCAAATAGATAATCAATTAAATTCTGTTCACTCTTAAGCGCCTGGGCCAATTTCTGGGTTGCACTCAGCGCCTTCGTAAGTAAATTCTGCGCTAAGACAGAATCAGCAGAACGATCTGTATTTTTATATATCGATAACGCCTCCTCGTAACTACTTTGAGCGGCTTTAACGTCCTTTGTTGCTAAGTCAGCAAGACCAGAAACTTTTAAATAATTCTGATAATCAAGCTGCCCGACATAATCCTTATAATACGAGGCGTTATCCTGTGAACGCGTGTTAATCGTACTCCCCAAAATAATATCGGCCGAGCCGCTGACAATAGCCGGAAAATCTAAAAATGCATTTGAAAGATCTGCAAACGCATTCTGCGTAATTGTTTCCAAGTCTGCGCTTGACTGCTTTGCTTTATCAAAACTCAGCTGCGTAGATTGCAAACTCACCTCAGCATCACGCACAGACTTTTGTGCCTCGGCGGTATCAAGCTGCGCAATCATCTGGCCGGCAGTAACGTATTGACCCTGAACCACGCTCACGGCAATGACATCTCCGGAGGCCTTTGGCTTCACATCGACTTGGTTTGAAACCGAAACCTGCCCAGTTCCGGAAACAGAGGCAATCAGCGTACCCTTCGAAACCTCAGAAAGCACGTAGCGAGTTTCAGTTGCCGTCGCGCTGCTTTTTTTAACCAGCAAATATGCACCACTACCCACGACGATAATTACAAAAGCAGTGAGTACTTTATGGGCAGCAAGCCTGCGAAACATAGTACTAAATAATGACATAGGGGTATGCTAGCACAAGACTCAGAATAAAACACACCGGTCCGCCCTCCCCTCACTGAGACAGCGGACCGATAGTACGTACCATTAGAAGAAACCAAATCCGCGACCCATACGACCTTTACCGCCCTTCATTTTAGACTGCTGTGCCTGCATAAACGTTAGCCGCTGGTTCATTTGATCCTGCGTGATCACGCCCTTATCAACCAGCGCCTGCAAGCGAGTCTTAATCGCAGCATCAGCCGCGGCCTGCATTTTTAATTTAAGCTGATCCTCGCTGATGCCGTTTGCAGCGGCAATCTCCTTCACGCTCTGACCTTGTGCCCAACCGGTCTTTATAGCATCGACACTAATACCAAGCAGTTCCGCCTCTTTCTGAAACATCGTCTGCTGATTCGTGGCGATCTGTTCTGCGGTTAATGTCGGAGCAAATCCAAACATCCCATGAGCCGAGGCAACGCCGGCGCCGAGTAAACTCAGACCAACGGCAGATGCGGCTGCATATGTTAATACTTTCCTTTTCATGTGTTCTATAGCGTATTACTACGTGATACTTAAACTAATAATGTATAAGCGCTTACACTATATAGTACAGAGAAGCTCTATTTTTATTTCATCTAGTAAATCTCCATCGCATAGAGCGATGACATGGCTACTCACCAATAGTTCGCACACCAACCGCCTCAATAGTACTGCTTGAGCGATCACCAAAAACAACAACGATATTGCCCGGCAAAAACTCCGTATCAAACGGCAACTGGGTTTGAGGCGTAACAATAATCATCAGCGGTCCGCGGCGCCCCTGAAGCACAAATCCCTCGGTTGTTGTTGCCACTACTCGCCCGCGGAAAATATTTCCAAACTCGCGATCGCCAAATCCCCGATAGAACGGTGCCCCAAACGGTAGATGCTGCTCTTCGGCCGATACAAAAAGTTTTCGGTGCAGCGGCGTCGAGGCAACAAAAAATCCTCCGACGATTACAAGCGCAAGAATACAACATACCGAATAGAGCAGCGGCCGGCGATACGCAAATGCATAACGACGCACCAAAATCTCTAAAATCACGACAAATATCGTCGCAAATAAGATTAAAAGCCACGGCAGGGATACAAAAAAGGCAAACCAGCCGCGCGCTCCAAAGCTTGGAACAAAGCCAACACCCGTCTGCCGCAGCACAAAGATAATAAAACTAACTAAATACAGAAGCACCAGTGCAATCAAAATTCCACCGATCACTGCGAGTACGCCGGCAAGTATAAATTGCCACCGCGGACGCATTGCCACATGACGCTCTTTAATCGCCTCTAAAACCTCTTGTTTAAATGATGTGTTATTTTCCATATTCAGTAGTTAATGTAGTTACGACCTTTCGTAGCATCGCCTTACCTCTGTTCAGACGCACGCCCACAGTGGCAACCGGCAGCTTTAAAATCTCGGCGATCTCCTTATAATCCATCTCCTCAATATAATACAAAACAAGTGGCTCACGATATTTCGGACTCAGCTTATCAAGACAGCGATCCAGCATAATTTTGATCTCGGCCTTTGCCATCTCTCCGTCTGCAGTTTCAGGCGCAACAAGTTGCGGTAATACAGTATCAAAATCAAACGAAAAAAACGGCAATCTGCTTTTCTTTTTAACGGCATTAATAAACTCGTTATGAGCAATACGATACAGCCACGGCGAAAAACGGCGCGCCGCGTCAAAACTCTTGATATTCACGTATGCCTTTATAAAAACCTCTTGTACGAGATCTTTTACGTCCTCGCCCTGGAAGAGAAATTTCCGGGCATATCGCGTCATTTTTTGATCAAAGCGCGCAATCAGTTCCCCAAAGGCATCAACATCGCCTTTTTGTACAAGCGCCGCGATTTCCTCGTCGGTTAAGTCCTGTGTCATAAATATGCTTTGTTACGCGATCTAGGCCAAGTTCTGTCAGCTCGAGAAGGAACACCGCAAGGAGTGGGTTTACTCACTTCGAGGACGTTCCGACGAAGAGATGGCGGAAATTGGCCTGATCCCGAAGGGTTGCAGCGCGCATTGTATTCTATCTACTACACAAACTACCGACCTTTTATAACAACATGCAGACAGATGTGGCTAAAATTTTTAGACCTGGATCTTTTTAAACAAGTAACTACCAATCCCCAAAAAGAGTACACACAACCCTGCAAGGACTACAAAGTCGATTGCCAAACTAAAATGATACGGCATGCCGATAAGCAGCCCGCGCAGTGCGTCGATACCATATGAAAGCGGATCAATAATTGCAACCGCCTTAATACCAGCCGGTAAACCTTCAAGCGGAAACAGGGCGCCAGAGAGGAAAAATAACGGCATCACCAAGAAATTCATGATCAGCTGGAACCCCTGCATATCATCAAGCATCGAGGCGATCGCCGTACCAAGTGCCGTAAATACAACGGCAACCAGGAACATGATCAGAAGAGCGCCAAGCACACTAAGGAAACTTTCCGGACGAAAACCAACAAACAATGAGATAACGAAGACGAGTACTCCCTGCAGTGTGGCAACCGTCGCACCTCCGAGCGTACGACCGATCATAATCTTTGTACGCGTTACCGGAGCCACCAGCGTTTCTTTCAGAAACCCGAATTGCTTATCCCAAATCACCTCAATACCGGAAAAAATAGCTGTAAAGATAATACCCATGCCAATCACGCCCGGAGCCAAAAACTGGATATAGTTACCGCCGCCGGCCTGTGAAAAAATTGGCCCAAAGCCGTAACCGAGTGCAACCAAAAATAAAATTGGCTGCCCAAGCGAACCGATTAATCGAGCCCGTGAGCGAAAATAACGCTTAATTTGACGCAGCCAGAGAATATAGAGAACTTGCATACTTTCAATTTTAAATTATTAATTTCAAATTTATAATGTATCGTTCCCTACTTCCTTCCCCACATCTTACTCATGGCGCGCATATGATCTTTCGCCGTCGCCTCCTCTTCACGAATTGCGTGACCGGTCAGCGACAAAAATGCCTCTTCAAGAGATATTGTGCCCGTCTTCTTCTTCAGCTCAGCCGAAGAACCGCTCGCAATAATTTTACCGTGATCAATAATCGAAACGGTATTTGCAATCTTATCAGCCTCCTCCATATAGTGCGTCGTCAAAAAGATTGTCATGCCCTCTTCCTTATTAAGCTTTTGAATATACGCCCAAATATGATTACGCGTCTGCGGATCAAGACCAAGCGTTGGCTCGTCTAAAAATAAAATCTTCGGATGATGCAGCAATCCGCGCGCAATCTCCAGTCGCCGCTTCATACCTCCAGAAAAATGTTTTACCAGGTCATCCTTGCGATCCCACAAATCAACAAACTTGAGCATCTCGTCGATACGCGTGTGACGCAGTGCAGCCGGAACTCCATACAGAACTCCGTGCAACTCCATATTCTCTTGCGCAGTCAACTCGTCGTCCAAGCTTGGGTCCTGAAACACAATCCCAAACATAGTTCGCACAGCATCTTGATCATATTGCGGATCTTTCCCGTCGATTGTAATCGTACCGCTTGTCGGCTTTAAAAGTGTTGTGAGCATTTTAATAGTCGTGCTTTTACCGGCGCCATTTGGGCCAAGAAATGCAAAAATCTCTCCTCGCTTCACGCTAAACGTCGTATCACTCACCGCCGTAAAATCACCAAATTTCTTAACGAGATTCTTTACCTCAATGATGTTTTCCATAGGAAATAATACTACTCCTTTTTAAATTTTTTTGCACCAGGCCATTACTCTATAGGACGCGCAAAACAGGCCCGGATTAGATCCCTTGCGCAACTACTACAATAGAAACTCAGAAAATCTTACGCCTTCTTACCTACTAGTTCACCGAGATCTAATACATTACTGACCTTGATCTGATCCACAAATTCCTTCATGTGGCTGACGAAAATCAGCACACCCTCATACCGATCCAGCGCCTTAGCAATCACCGGCAAATGACGAAAATTGATGTGGTTGGTTGGCTCGTCCATGATCAGAACGCCTGGCTTCATCAGCACAAGCTGCGCAAACGCGAGCAACCCTTTCTGACCCTCTGAAAGCGCCCCAACTTTTACATTCATCAGCTCGAAGGTAAGCATAAATCGCGCACCAGCAGAACGAAGCTCTTGCTCGCTGGCATCAAATGCAGCGTCTGCGAGCGTCTTATACACCGTCTTGTCAAAATCTAATCCGGAAAAATCCTGACGATAATACCCAATCCGCGCACCCTTGATAAACGAAACGCCTTTAGCCTCTCCGGTTGCAATTGAATTAAGCAGCGTTGTCTTACCAATACCGTTCGGGCCTTTAATAAATAACTTGTCGCCTTTGCGCAGCGCAATATCCACTTTTTTAACCGCCGGCTTCGCTGCAACTCCCGGTTTGTGCGGAGGAATAATGCTCACCTGATTCATCCTAAACATCGGGCCGGTATCAGCCAATTCAACGGCATCAAATTGCTGCGCAGGAATTGCAAAGTCGCTGATTGTTTTATCCTCCTGCCTGGTCTCAACCACCTCCTCCTCCAACTCCTCAATCTTTTCGCGCATCTTGCGGGCCACGTCACGCATGTGACCACCCTTCTGAGCAAAAAAGTTAAACTGCTCTTTACGATTTGAAATATCGCGAGCCAGACGCGCATTTTCACGACGATCACGCTCAATGCGCGCAGCAATTTCAACCACCACATCTTTGTAGTTTCCAACGTATTGCTCAACTTTGTGCTGATACACATCCAAATACAACACGCCGTGCGTAAATGCATTCAAAAAGTCAGCATCGTGCGAGATAACGATGCAGGTCTTTTTATAGTCGAGCAAAAACTTTGTGAGATGGTCGATACCGGCGTGGTCAAGGTTGTTGGTCGGCTCATCAAGCAGCAAAATATCCGGCTTAGCGATAATCGCCTTAGCCAAAAGCAGACGCGCCTGTTGACCGCCGGAAAATTCAGTGACTTTACGAGTGAGTGGCGCGTGGACATTCACAATCTCAAGCACCTCCTCAATTCGCGGCTCAATATCGTAAATTTTCTTACCAGGAAACGCAGCTTCAAAAAATTCCCGCACCGTGAGCGTTCGCTCCTCTGGCCGAATTACCTGCCGACCAATTGCAATCGTCGCCCCCTTGCGAATATGCATATCACCCTCATCAATTTCCTGTTCACCCAAAATCAAACTGAACAAGGTTGTTTTACCGGCGCCATTTTGACCCATCAGCGCCATTTTCGCCCCTTCGCGCATAGAAAAACTCACCTCATCTAAAATGGGCTTTTTGTCCCCGTATCCAAACGAGGCCTCTGAAAATCGTAGTATTACCTCACCGTGATCGTATTTTGATGGCATAGCGTGATATAAAGACAAACGCCGGCCCAGCCAGCGTTATTCAATAATATCAGATTTTGAACGAATGGTCAAAAACGAAGAGAGACCCGCAGAGCGTGCGTCTCTCGACGCCCTTGCGGGTCTCGTTGCTCTAGCAGAACCTGGTTCTCACGGTCGCACTGACTGTGACATTGGTACGTCCGTCGGGCAGACCGCCCTTGATGTCGTTCGAGTTGAGGTACGCCGTCGCGATGGAGCGGCCGTCTGGAGCGCAGAGCTGAACAATCTCGTTGACGCGCGGGATTTCAGCCGCGGGCAGAGTGCCACCCGCTCGCTTGTACTCCCTCCACTCGCGCTCCTGATCGGCGTCCAGTGTTACAATCGGCAGCTTGGGCTGTCCGGCTGCCAGCCCCTTGATGACGCCCTCGTCGAACATGCGATCTGACACCCCGGTCATCATGCACCAGGCGGTGTTCTTGCCCGTGTCCACGCCCTCGTAGTAGCCGACGAGCACCGCCTCGGCGTCGGGGTGCTTGCGAAAGGTGCAGTGGATCTCGTCGTCGCAACCTTCGTACTTCTTGGTGAAGCGCAGCTCGCCGTCGCCGAAGACGATGTTGGTGAGCGTCGCGTAGCCGAAGTGGTCGAGCACCCAGCCGGTCCAGGGATTGCTGGAATTCAGGCGCTGGATGACGCCGTTGAAGATGTAGCCGCGGGTCTTGGTCTCGAAGACAGCAACCGAACCCGCGCCCGGAATAGTCCGCACACCGATTCCTTCTCCCATCTGCAGGAACATGCCGTTGATGAAGTAGCGCATCGCGCTGTCCTCCTGTTTCAGGAACGGTCGCGTAGTGCGCCCGTACTGCCTCGAACCTGTCGAGGCGGCAGGGCTCCTCACGCGAGGGTCCAAGTATAAAATGCTCTAAAATATGAATTTTGTCAACAAAAATTACAGCCCGATCCCCTTCAAAAAATCTTTGAGTTCTTTGCCCGTAATCTGGCGCGTTTGGCCACTCTTCAAATCACCCAGCTCAATATTCATAATCCGGATGCGTTTCAGATCCTTGACCTCATTGCCCACAGCGGTAATCATACGGCGAATCTGATGTTTTTTGCCTTCGGTCAAAACAATGCGACAAGAATAATCGCCGTCAAAAAATACCTCGGCTGGTTTGGTGATGTAGCCGTCTTCCAGTTTTACGCCTCGGGCAAGCCAACTAATCTGGCTCTGCTTAATCTGCTTTGCAGTTTTTACGGCATACTCTTTTTGGTGGTCAAATTCTGGCGACAAAAGTCGCTCCGTCACGCGCCCATCGTTCGTAAGCAGAATAAGCCCATGTGATTCTTTATCAAGCCTCCCAATTGGACTGACATTTTTAATATCGATAACGTCAGCAATCGATATATCTTCTTTCGGTTGCGCTCCCGCCCGCCACGCAAGCACGCTTGCGGGCGTTGCGGGCGGGCCGTGAGTCACAATTCCTATCGGTTTGTTATATGCAAAATACACGTAGCTTTTCTGATGCTCTTTAACGGCTTTAGTATTTACCTCAACTTGCTCGCCAAAAGAAACCTTGTCGCCAAGGACGGCCATGCGGCCGTTGATATACACCTTGCCGGCGGCAATTAGTTCATCGGCACCGCGACGCGTCGTATACCCCTGCTCGGCAATATACTTGTTGATCCGCATCGGATACTTTGATTTTTTTTCTTCGGGCTTTGTTTCCATGGTAGTAGAGTAGCGCGTTTGAGGGAGAAATGCACCGGGCCGCCAGCTTGCCCGTCTAAGGCGGGCTGGCGGCCCGGTGCATTTCTTTAATCAATCTTAATGAGGAACTGAAAGCATTGGAATCTCGTGCGAAGTCGCGTGACCGTTCGTAGCTACTGGCGCAGAGTGAGTTGCGGCTGCAGCAGCCTGAGCCTCCTTATGACGCGCCGCCTTGGAGTTAAGACGCCCCAGAACGCGCAGCACGGCGTACCAAATACCGGCGATCAAAAGCACGATAATCACCACCGGGTGGAAGATAAATTTCAGAATCTGACCCCAGATTGATGAGCCCGATGATTCAGTAACCGCAGCAATATTTCCTGCATAACTAACCGAACCCGGAATCTGAGTTGCAATCTTAATCGGGAAAATAGTGTACTCACTTGAAGCAACTCGATCAGTTGATGAGAAAGCCACGATACGGAAAAACGCAGTGGCGTTTCCCAAACAACCGAGCTTTACCTGGTGTTCTTTAGCATACGCATTACCCTCTGGTGCACTCTGCGGATAGGAATAATTTTCAAGTGACTGCTGCGAGGTCGGACCATACACAACCTGTCCGGCTGTAGCAACATTCGTGCTCCACGAAACATACACGTTACAATTTTGTTCAGTCGTATCGTTAATATCCTTTGGACCGGAAACAACATTGACGTTGCTAATCACGATACCTTTAGGTGTTTTACTGCCAAACAAGCTACCAAAAATTGAACCGGTGTAACTTGAACTACCCGAGCTATTACTTGAAGAACCGCCGCCATAACTACGAACGCTCAACGTAAAGCTCTGCGTAACCGGCGCAGAACGACCGTCGGTCGCACTTACCGTTACCGGGAAACTCTTACCAGATTTTCCTGACGTTGAATTCCAATGAAGCAATCCGGTATTTGAATCAATATACATACCAGACGGACCAGAAACCAGCGCATACGTAATCTGATCGTGATCCGGATCTGAGGCATTAATACCGGCAACATAGGAATGGCCATCAATAGCCTCGCGCACCGGCGCAGAAAAAATCACCGGCTGACGATTACCGCGCGCGTTATACGAAGAGGCGCCCGTTGTACTGTAGCCAGACTGATAGCCATACGCAACGCTGGTGTTATAGCCATAATTAGAGCTCGTACATGGAGCCGGCGGGTAATACTGACCACACGGAACCTCGTAGGTATCATAATAGTGCGCCTGGCCAAGCTGATCATAATAGACCGCGGCTGAGGCGGCTGAAACGGCAGAAAAGGCCATAAATACTACGGAAATCGCTATAAAAGGCTTAAAACCTGTATAGTTTTTCATATAAGTACATTATAGCACCCTTTATTAATTTTGTCAAGTACCCTGCCTTAATAGCCCTATTTTGCAGAGTTTTCCACTGTTACGCCACAACCGCATGCTACTATTATTTAGATATATTTGGGCTCTGATCGGAGGTGCCGATGGAAGAGTTGGTTGGGAAAAGCAGTTGCGAAAAAGACCACGAAAATGCCTGCGGAGGCACCCGGGAGAGTGCGCCGCCGGCTCGAACTATGCCGATGGGAGTTCATGGCGTAGATCGAATTTGCTTCTTGATGTGGGGCGCACTCACGCAACCCGAACGCAGGTACGACGCCACCGGAAAACTCATCGTCGACTGAATTTCTCCCCTAGCGCCGCGCGGGACCAGCTCCTCTGGTCCCGCCACCCATTTCCAAACAAAAACTGCCCGTGAGGGCAGTTTTTGTATTGCATTGGAATCTCTCCGATGGGCTAAATTAATGATGCGCAACTCCGTTACCGTTTGTCGCGCCGCCATTTCCATGCGCAGCATCATGAACGTGTCCGTGAGCAGCGTCAGCCGCGTGATCATCGATATGCAACTCCGGCACCGCGGCTAATTCATAGTTACGGCGCGAGGCAAGCATGCTCAGATATGAAACATACACGATAAGAGCCAGCACGATTAACCCAAGAAGTCCGAGAAATATTCCTGAGGTTAGAAAATTACCCGTAGTTGAAAGTGCCGAGGCCGCTCCCTCATATTGCGGTACCGGCTGACCGGCATCCATCGGAATAAATACAATTTCACGGCTGATATCGGTCTGCGAACTATCGCGCGAAATCGCGCGCATGTAATACGTGCGACCAATTTGCAATTTGCCAAGACTGATCTCGTGCTTGGTCGAGATCGTATTCATCTCACCGGTCGTAAAATCGTAGTTAAGAATCATGTTCCAGGCATCAGAACGAGCGTGCGAGGTGTAGCCATACACAACCTCAGCTTTTGTCTGACGATTGGTGTCCCAACTGACAATCATGTCTCCCTTGTCGCTCGTACGAACTGCAACGTTAAAGGCGTGCAGCGCATTCTGCCCCATCGTGTCGTATATGTTAGCTGCATAATTCGTACCATACGCTGCAGCGGTAATCGGCAACGTCGGGATTGTACGACCCGTATTAATAAGCACGGTCTCGCCAGGATAATACATCGCATAATTACCAGAATAGGTCGGCACCGCCGCCGCATACGTTACAGGGACAGCCGCAGTAAATGTCGGCGCAGCAGCAATCGTAGATTTCTGTGCAGGCTGGGCGTAGGTATACGTAGCAGGAGCCGCAGTCGTAAAACCAGCTACTGTAAGCGTAAAGCCTTGTGTTGCAGAGCGGCCGCTTGCATCAGTTGCAACAAGAATAAATTGGTACTGCTGGCCACTACGAGCCGTAGAAGGCACAACCCACGAAACTCGGCCGGTCGAGGCGTTAATAAAACTACCAGACTGACCAAGCGAACTTGTGTATACAACAGCTCCTCCGTTTGCAGCTACTGCGCGTGCATCATACAAGAAGGTCTGACCCGGGTAGACCGAGGTGGTCGGCGTGGTTGTAAAATATGGCTGGATCGATGAGGTACTTGGTGAATTGCCGTAGACGTTATACGCACCAGCAGTATACGTAGCGATATTGACACCGTTTACGTCGTTAATCACGCTGCGGATAATTCCCCCGTCAACAACGATCGTAACCGTAAACGGCGAGCTGGTTGCGCGACCATCGTTTGCAGAAAATACAACACTGTACACACCTCGCTGACCGGTTGCCGGCGTCCACGAAAACTGACCGGTTACGCTATTAAATACCGCGCCACTCGGCAGCCCGGTTGCAGCATACCGAACCGGATCAGAATCAGGATCAGTTGCACGAACTTGGAACGTCAACACCTCATGCGAATTGACTGTGTAGTAGGACTGTGTAGCCGTAAAATACGGCGCATCGTTTACATAATAATCATCCGGATACAAACTCGACGGACGGTAGTACGTGCTGCCGCTCATCACATTCACATAAAATGTTTTGGTCACCGGCTGACTCTTGTTGTCGGTCACCGAAAGTAACACCGGAAAACTACCCAGCTGATTAAAGCTTGGACTAAAGGTCAGCACACGCGTTGAACCATTAAACGAGGCGTTATCAGGCAGACGAACGGCTGCATAGGTCAGCACGTCACCATTATTGTCAGTCGCACCAACAATCACGTTCAGGGTTTGGCCCTGCACAACAGAAAAATTGTTTGTCGTGTTGTTTGCGGTATCCCACACCGGGCTGACGTTGTAACCAATATATTGTATTTGCTGCGCAGAAACCGGAGCAAGCGTCAGAGTAGCCAGCACGAGCGTTGAGATTGCGATGAATATTTTTTTCATACTATTGTGTGTATTTCTTGATTATGTTTCTTACGAATAGTACGCGGCCCGACGCTTAGCAACAATATATACGAGCACGATCAACGCAATAACAAGCAAGATCAAGATCGCGCCGCGCAGACCAACTGAATCAAGCAGACTGTATGATTGCGCAAGCGTTGATTGATCCGTGTTCGGCGTAACGTGCTTACCCGGAACCGGAATATAGACCATTTCTGACGAGACATGGCTTGCTTGCCCGCCCCGGAGGACGTTCTCTGAGCGCGAGACAATACGCATATAGTACGGACGGTTTAACTCAAGGCGACCCAGGTTAACCTCGTGGTGCGCATTCAGCGGACCGATTGGACCAGTCGTAAAGTCATAACTGTACTGCGCAAGTCCATCAACGGGCTGGCTGTTTAGACCAAAGACAACCTCGCCGATCGTCGGCACATTGTTATCCCAGGCAACGATCGTGTTGCCGTCCTGGTCGGTACGAATTGAAATATTGTAGAGATCCAAGATGTTCGCGCTGGCAACAACCACGTTGGTTGAAGGCGCAACCGGAGCCGGCGTAACCGGACGCGTCACAGAGACGCTCGGCTGCTGAATCACAACCTGCGGCTGCGTTATAGTCACCTGCGGCTGTGACGGATAATATGTGTTTGGAACTGTGTAATATGCAGTCGGCTGCTGGTAATAACCAGAGTTATAGCCGTAGTTGTATCCGTAGGAATAATTGTTGCTGTATGGATAACCGCAGTTGATGCTGCAACCGCCTCCGTAATTGTTTGGATAACAACTGTTGCTCTGCGTGTTGTAATAATAACCGCTACCACAACTGTTGTAGTTCGGGTAATACGAGGTGTTCGGGTAACAGGCATTGGCCGCGGTGTTGTAATAATATCCGGACGGACAGTAATTGTTAATCGGCGGATTTACAACGTTCGGACGGCAGGTGTTTGTCGTGGTATCAAAATAATACCCGCTCGGGCACTGGTTGTTTGAGTTTGGAACACACACGCCATTTGAAAGCGTGTAGCCGGCCGGACACTGATTTGAATATGCCACACACTGCATCTGCGAGACGCTATAGAAGTAGCCTGACGGACAGCTCAAGCTAACCGGAACTCCGGCTGAGGTTGATTGCACGCAGCTCTGCGTAGAAACACTAAACACGTAGCCGGTCGGGCAGCTTGTTGAAGCCGGGACACCAGTTGAGACATTTTGTTTACAGCTCTGCGTCGTAATATTAAAGACATAGCCAGACGGACAGCCGGTCGCTACCGGAGTACCAACCGAGGTTCCACCGCTGGCAGGAACACCAACAGAGGTACCGCCTGTTACTGGAACACCGACTGATACGCCACCAGAAATCGGCGTACCGATTGAGGTGCCGCCATGTACAGGTACGCCAGTTGAAACATGCGAACCGCTTGGAACGCCAACGGAGACACCGCCGCCGGAAATTGGCACGCCAATAGAACCACTTGAAACCGGAACTCCGGTTGAGGGACGTGGACCAGCCGGCACACCAACAGAGACACCACCGGAATACGGCACACCAATAGAACTACCATACACAGGTACACCAACCGAACCATACGTGGTCGGTGAACCAATTGAAACGCCGCCATAATTTGAGGGTACGCCATATGAGGTCGAACGAACCGGCATACCAACCGAAGAGACGCTACCTGCTGGAGCACCAACTGAAATACCGCCGGTCTGCGACGGAACTCCATAGGAGGTTGAATATGTAGGTACACCTACCGATGAACCATATGCTGACGGACTACCGATAGACACACCTCCATACTGAGAAGGCACACCATATGATGCTGAGCTCTGCACAACAGAACCAACTGACGCCGTGTATCCTGAAGGACTACCCACTGAGACGCCGCCAGAAACTGGAGTACCAACTGAGCTATATGAACTCGGGACACCAACGCTAACAGCCGATGCAGTCGGAACAAAAAACACGCTTGAAGCAACAAGCGTTACAGAAAGAAGAATTATGTTGATTTTTTTATTCATACTGCGTAAGCAATTAACGATTTTTACTGATTTATATTATAGTAAAGAAATTGTATTTTGTCAAGTATGTACAGAGAAAGAAGTTCCTTGCCTGGCACCCCCTTTCGGAGGTGCCAGGTTCGGTGCTACATGTTCTCGGTTACGGCTGAACCACGCCGACCGAGACCGTCTTCGGATTGATGACGACGCCGTCCACGATGACCATCGGGGCACGACGAACGAACATCTTCGAGGCACTGGCCGCGCCGATCGTCGTCACCTGTCCGGGGACGAACGACTGATTGGGCAGCGACTTGATGACCGCCAGGCCGTCCTGCGCGAGCAGGTCGATGTTGTACGACGTTGCCGTCGACACCGGCACCCACCCGCCCGGTCCGAAGATCAGCGGGGTGATCTCGGCGGCCTCTCCGGCGGTGACCGGATCGAATTCCGTGGGCGACCCGGGATTGCTGGCCGGACGCATCGCGTAGGTCACGCTTTCTCCGCCGGTCACATTCTTCGTGAGCCGGACGAAGTAGATCGCCGCGAGGTTCACGTTGTTGATGTGAAACCCGCTGGTGAACGTACCAGTCGGCGGCGGATTGGTCGTGCCGTCGTCGGGCACGAGATCCACCACGACGTCGTTGCGCAGGCCACGCCTGAGCTCGAAGTCGTTGTTCTGGTAGAACTCCGTCGCGACCCTGGTCTCCGGGTTGACGCTGTCGAGCCGAAGCCCGAACAGACCCGTCGCACGGAAGACCTTCTTGATCACGTTGGAACCCCTGATGCGGAAGTTGCTCTTCCCCCAGTGCGGCTCCTGATCGTTGCGCGTCTCGACCCTGCCGAAGCGGAGCCGGTACCGCCCATCCACCTCCCCGACCGAATCGGCCTGGGCGCGGATGGTGACGGTGCCGGTGATCCGCCGGTTGTTCTGGCCCGCCTGCGCCGGCGTGAAGCTGATGCAGAGGGCCACGCCGAGCGCGACGATGATTCCGACGAACATCTTGGGAATGAACGAATGGATCCGCATAGCAGCGGTCCTCCAGGCAAATGGCTCTTTCGATAACGCTTATTTTGCCCTATTAAAGCGTTATCTACCTTCTCCACCTAACCCACATAGGTCAAGCTGGGAACGCATGTACTCTAGCATAAGACGACTAACTTGTCAATAGATTATAAAATTTGTCAAATAACCACCTAAAAACAACGTTTTAAAGCCATTTATTGACATTTGTGCACAAAACATATATTTATAGATGCAACACAGTTGCGTTTGTATGTCACAGTAAAAATTTGCCACTTCCCTGCTATATATGGTATAAATACTCCGTACTCAGATAATTACGCCGTCAGAAACGGTGAGGAAAATCGGGACTCCCGCTCGAAAGAGCAAACGTAGTGGTTAACAACCACCAACTGAAAAGTAGAGGTGCGAGCAGTGACGTCCGGTCCGAAAGGTTCCGGAAGACCCTATCCCAAGCTAGAAGGTCTAATTCCACTATAGGGACACAAGGTGGAAGTGAAACGGCTAAATCCTTACGGGGTGCAAGGTCGTGTCTGTCGCAAGACAGAAGTACCGCTTGAGGTCGCGAGCAATTGCGATCCTAGACAAATCATTATCAGCACGAGTAATCGTGCCAACAGAATCCCGTTTACGAAGTACCATAAAAAACGCCGCAAGGCGTTTTTTATGTTGAACGGAGGAAGAACGGGTTCCCGTTTATCACAGGCCGTCACAGTGTGACGGCGAACTAAAATGTTGCGGAGCAACACCCTCTCGCGACAAGCCCGCCCCGATTCGCGCATAGCGCGACGGGCTTACAGTAGTACCAAAAAATTCCGCTGAAAGGCGGAATTTTTTGTTGTACGGAGCAAGCTGAAAATCCTGAATTTACTACTCCGCAATGATCAACGAAAAACCAGGTGTCGCCGGCGTACTCCAGCGTAAATCACTAGTCGCCGCCTCCCCTACGCTGCGGATATTTTCCAGACCAGGCTCAAACGCAACCTGTAACGAGGTCGCTGTATCAACGTGTGGTAGGTCGGCAAACAATGAAAACATTCTGACTGAACCAAACGGCGTAGACGTCAGTGCATAGTCGAGCGGCTGCTGCTGACTCCCGAACATACAAACAATTCGTTTGTTAGATGAGGTACACGACGGCGCGTCGCTGATGCTCTTTCCACTTACTTCATCGATAAGTCGCACATGCACCAGCTCGTCAGATGTCAGTAACGGATCACTAGTCAAACTCACTTTCAGGTAGCGAAGCGACTGAGCCGTACCGCTGCTCAAATATGCCAGCGTACCAAGTTTTACATCTGAACTGCCGCCCGGAACTTTTTGTGTATGTGCCCGAGGACTCGCCATAAGGTAGCCGGTATAGGCCAGAGCTAGCCCATCATCCTCAAGCATATCGCCCTGAGTCAGATCAAAGGTAATCGTGTGAGTACCGGCGGCTAAATTTGGGAGCGTGATGAGCGCAGGAGTGCGCGACAACGCATCAGCGTCAGTAGCGCCCGTATATATCTGCTTACCATCGACGGCCACAGTAATTGGCGCGCTCGTAAACACGCCGATCATTCCCGTTACCATCCGCTGCGAAAGTGCAACCTGTTCGGTAAACCGAATTACAGAACCTATTTTTATGCCAGTAGCCCCAGTTCCATACGTTATCCATGAGGCTCCGGCCGGAGCGGGCGCCCAACCAGCAATCGGATTCATCACAGCAACCAGGTCATCTTTTTTTACGTTACTCGTCTTCTTAGCTCCGACAACCTCGTATCGCTCGTCGCCATCACTGGTAAACGAAATTACAACTGGTGCCGGTGAGGCAACCAGTGAGGCTGAATTATCCGGCAAAAAATTAACAGGCTTAACCGGTGCAGCGGTCGGCTGCATCACCTCGCTGACTAATGCCGCATACACGCGTTGCTGCGGAATCGCAGCCGCCAAATCGTGCGCCGATGATCCAAGCTGAAGCGCCGCAATAGTGCCAAGCACAAGTGCAAATCCGTAAAATCCCTCTCGTGATGAAAAGTGAAACATGCTTCTTTAATTATACAGCCTCATCGAGCGCCTTATTAACTGCAGCATCAGCCGCACTATTTTCCTCGCGCGGAACATGCACAAATTTCACTGACTTAAAATACATACACAACAACTTCACTCGATCAAAAATTGGCCGGAGTCCCGCATTTTTCATTTTGTAGCGACCGATGAGCTGCCGTTGCGCGAGCTGACTATCCATGCGCACCTCAACGCTCGTATTCTTAGCCGCAGCGCCCAGCTGCTCGTACACTTTTTCAAGCGCAAGCTGAATAGCGGTGTATTCGGCCACATTATTAGTAGCCACACCGAGATATTTCCCATAGGCCTTGCCGTCAATCGTAAATCCGGACGCAGCCGGCCCGGGGTTACCGCGACTACCACCATCAGTATAAATAATCATAGCGTTCTATCTGCCGATCAATTTTAAGAAAACATGATATGTTGTTCGCGCATCATCCAGTGCTCTGTGCTGTTTGCCTTGGTCAATTCCAAAATACGGCGCAAGCTCAGAAAGCGAAAACCGTTTAATCGCCGGTACGCCTTGGAGCTTAGTCCAGGCCAGACTGAATGTATCCAGGCCTTTGTAATAAAAATTTGGCGCAAGATCGCACTCGGCTAATGATTTTTTCAAAAACGCCCAGTCCATCGGCAGATTGTGGCCAACAAGCATGCAACCATCAGTCTGCTTCAAAAATTCTGTCAGCGCCTCTTTGAGGCTGACGGCGTTAGCCCACTCAGTTTCGTTGTATCCGGAAATTGCCAGCGACTCCGGGTTTGCATCCTGCAAGCGTACCGGCTTGATTTTGATCGAGCCCTCAGTAATAACCTCGTACGTCCCCTTTGTAACTTTAATAAATCCCAGCTCAACGATCTCGTGTTTTAAATCTAAGCCGGTAAGCTCAGTATCAAAAAACACCAAATCCATCTGTCTAACATCAATATCCTGCTTTGATAACATAAAATTATAAACTTTAAACTACAAACTTAGGCTTTGTTAATTTTTTTCTAAAACCCCCAAGCTGCTTAGCGATACCGAGTAATCGGGCATGCAAATCACTGAACTGATCCCCTGATACTAATCGATTACTAAGCGCCAAATCAAATCCCGCGAGAGTTTCGTAGAGGGAACCGTGTGCGATATTAAGAAAATGAGCAAAATCTTTATCAGAACGCTTTCCGCTGCCCTCTGCAATATTAAGAACAATAGAAATAGCGGAACGATTCATCTGGCTTCCTAATTCATATCGAAAATGCTGCGGAAACTTATTGGTCAAAGCAAAAACTAAATTAACCACCTCCTTTGCATCTTTGTAAATCGGCCACTCTAAAAATCTAAAATCTTCCATTGTTTTAAGTCTAGAGTTTCTAGTTTATTGTTTGCGCTTCAGAGCTTCTATGCCAGGCAACTTTTTTCCTGCCAATAATTCAAGCATAGCCCCGCCGCCGGTTGAAAGAAAATCAAACTTGTCTGCCATGCGCGACTGATCAATAAACTGCGTTGTTTCTCCGCCGCCGATAATCGAGAAGGCCTTACTTTTGGCAATCGCCTTTGCGATTGCCAACGAACCGGCGCGATACCGCGGATTTTCAAAAATTCCCATTGGCCCATTCCACACAATTGTTTTTGCGCTGCGGATAATCTCTGAAAATGCAGTCGCTGTTAATGATCCGATATCAGAAATTTTACCTGTGTCACCGATAATCCAGTCAACAGGTAAAGTAATTTTCTTATCTTTAAGACTGCGCTTAACATCCTGCGCAAGCGAAGCATCAATAGCAGAGTAGCCAACATCAACTCCGCGCATTTTTAAAAATGTATTTGCCAGTACGCCGCCGACTAAGAAATGATCAGCTTTTCTGTGCAAATTATTAATCACTGCAAACTTGTCCTTCGCCTTACCGCCGCCAACAATCACTACGAGCGGCTGTTTAGGCTTGCGCAGCACCATGCTTAATTTCTCAACCTCCTCCTGCACAATAAATCCGGCATAGCACGGAAGCAGCTGAGGCAGCTCAGTGATTGAGGCTCCAGCGCGGTGACAGACAGCAAAGGCGTCGTTGACATAATAATCTCCGAGTGAGGCTAACTGCGCTGCAAGCGTGCGGCGAGCTGCAGCATTTTCGTTTTCCTCGCCAGAGAGAAACCGAATATTTTCGAGCATAAACAAACTCCCAGGCCGACTGGCCGCTACTTGCGCCCGAATGTGACCAAAATTAAAGTGATCGAACAAAAAAATACTCTGGCTGGCGCGGCGGCGCAAAAACGGCAATAAAATTTTTAAACTGAGTTCAGGTGTAACCGAACCTTCCGGTCGGCCGCGGTGACTAATGAGCACAACGCGAGCTCGTTGGCCAAGCAAATATTTAATCGTTGGCAACGAACGAGTCAGGCGCAGCGCATCTCGCGGCGTTTCAACGTTAAAATCTACGCGCAGTAATACGGTCTTTCCAGCCAGATTTTTCAGTGATTCTACGGAACGAATAGCCATAATCAATTACTGGTAAGTATACCATAATCGACTTTAAGCCCATAAACACTCATTTCTTAGACTATTGACAAAATAGCATATAGTATGCTATAATAAATATTACGATGAGGCGTGTTGCCGAATCGGGAAATGGAGGAGAGAATGTACCGTTTTGGACAGGCCGGAATCGAGAGAAATCTCGGCGGCCAAGCAGTACTGATCCTTAACGACGGGGCTGGCAGGATCATCCCCAGAGAAGCAGACCTCAACCGTCCGCTCGGCTTCGGAGTGTATTCGTTAATGCTCACGCCAGAGGCGGAGCAGAAGACCGCAGAATTCCTGAGTCGAGCCAACATCGAAGGATCGGCTGAACACCAACTTCTGACGGAGATCTTCACGGCCGGCCTCGTGGTCGGCAAGATGCTCCCGAAGTAGAGAACAAGAAACCGGCCGGATCCCTTCGGGGACCAGCCGGCTCTGATTTTCAGAACACGATATTTAGATAAATTTCAGACTAACACCAAAACCCGCGCATCTGGATGCAGTTCTAGGAGCTAGCGAGCAGCGAGTGAGGCGTATTTTTTAAATACGTCGAACGAGAAGCGCAGCGCGGCGACAACGAAATGCGCCAGATGCGCGAGTTTTAGCCGATTGAGTCGTACTCCCGGATGGTCAGCTGAGAGTTAACTTGTCTGGCGATTTCAAGCGCAACCGATACCACGATCAATAGTGCAGTACCGCCGATAGTAAAACTCTGAAAACCGGTGAACATCTGCACAATGTTTGGCAAAATGGCGATGAGGCCGAGGAACACAGCACCGAAAAAGGTAATTCGCCCAGAAGTACTCTTCAAGAAATCAGTCGTCGGCTCACCCGGACGAATACCTGGGATAAAACCACCCGACTGCTGCAAGTTCTTTGCAAGCTCGTCTGGGTTAAAGCTGATAGCAGTGTAAAAATAGGTGAAGGCAACGACGAGCACAAAGTAAATCGCCGCGTAAATCCCCTGGTTATTCAAGAATGTCGACACCGCATTTTGCATCGAGACTGAAAGATCAACTGAGAAAACAGCGATCAGCTGTGCGAGTAGCTGCGGGAAGAGCAAAATTGAAACAGCAAAAATGATTGGGATCACGCCCGCCTGGTTAACCTTCAGCGGTAGATAGCTGGTGACGCCTCCATACATCTTGTTGCCGCGCACGCGCTTGGCATAGGTAACGGCGATTTTGCGCTCGCCCTCACTAATAAAGACAACGCCGGCAATTACCAGCACTGCAAGAACGGCGATCACAATATAGGTAATCAACTGGTCCGGGGTGTAGCTGGCGATCATTTGCTGTATAGTCGTCGGCAAATGAGAAACGATACCGGCAAAGATAATCAACGAAATACCGTTACCGATTTTCTGCTCGCTGATAAGCTCACCGATCCACATCAAAATACACGAACCGGCGGTGATGATCACTAAGGTCGTCATCAACTGGAAACCGGTGAGCGCCGGAAGTACGCCCTGGCGCGCAAGTAAGTTTAAAAATCCGTAGCCTGACAAAAAGGCCAGTGGCACCATCAAATATCGAGAATACTGGTTAAACTTCTGACGACCCATAGCACCCTCTTCGTAGTAGAGCTGCTTCAGGCGGGTGCTCATCATGGTCATCAGCTGCATGATGATCGACCCGGTAATATACGGACCGACTCCGAGCATCAAGATAGACAAACTTGAAAGACTGCCTCCAGAAAGGAGGTTTACAAAGCCGAGAAATTGATTTTGGCCAAGCACATTTGCAAGCTGGGCAGTATCAATACCCGGAACCGGAATTGTAGCAAGCAAGCGAAATGAAATAAGTAGTCCGGCAACGATCAGGAGTTTTTTGCGAAGCTCAGGAACTCGGAAGAGTTGGAGAAATTTATTCATAAATTTTTAACTAACAAGTTACAACTGACAACTCACAATCGATTTTATCTCCTTGCTTGTTCATTGTTAGTTGTGTGTTGTAAGTTATTTCACGCTGCCGCCAGCCTTCTCAATTGCAGCTTTAGCTGATGCAGACACCTTGATACCTTCAAGCGTTACCGCCTTAGTAAGAGCGCCATTGCCGAGTACCTTGATCGGCTGGCCCACTTTAGCGTAGCCCGCAGCAATAATCGTCTTCTTGGTGACCGGCGAGGTCATCTTCGCGAGCATACCAAGCGTAACAACGGCGGCGTCATCAGCAAGCGGCTTGTTGGCATATCCGCGCAACTTTGGAAGGCGCTGGATGTATTCACGCATAGCCGGACGAATACGGTGACCGGAACGGGCCTTTTGACCCTTGGTACCTTTACCGGCAGTCGTACCACGCTTACCTCCGCGACCGACGCGGGTGCGCTTATCAGTATTGGCGTGTTTTGGTTGTAATTGATGGAGTTGCATAAAAGTAGAACTTATTTAGCTTCGACTACCTCTTTCTTTTCAACTTTTGGTTTACGAGCCTTGAGCTGCTTGAGAGCTTCAAAGGTTGCAAGCGCGTTAGTCACCTGGTTTGGCGTGCGGCCAAGTGTCTTGGCGGTGACATCTTTGATGCCAGCAAGCGAGAGCACAGCGCGGGCAGCACCACCGGCAACCAATCCGTGTCCTTCACGAGCTGGCTTTAAGCGAATACGAGCGGCTGAAAACTTTGCCTCAACCTCGTGCGGAATCGTACGCTTTGAAAGCGGAACAACGATCAGGTGCTTCTGGGCATCACGCTTTGCTTTTGCAATTGCCTGCTGCACGTCGAGTCCCTTACCCATACCGACACCAACGCGTCCGCGAAGGTCACCGATAACCATCGTTGCACGGAAACGGAAACGCTTACCACCGGCCATAACGCGTACGACGCGGCGCATATCAAGCGTCTGTTCTTGGAAATCGTCTTTCTTTACAAACGGACGATTATCGCGAGATCCGCCACGGCCGCCTGGACGACCCTGACCTCCGCCAGGACCTCCCGGACCGCGCGAGCGACCTCCCATACCTCCTGGGCCGCCACGATTTGGACCACCTGGGCGGCGATCAAAGCCTGGACGAGCGACTGGGGCCGCTGCCTTCGGAGCTGCGGCGGCAGAGGCTGCCGGAGCTGGATTCGTATTCTGTTGTGGTTTTTGTTCGTCCATAGTTTTAGAATTTCAGACCTCCTTCACGAGCACCGGTAGCGACCGCCTTTACCCGACCGTGATACGCATAGCGACCGCGATCGAACATAACTGCAGAAACACCTGCTTTAAGTGCACGCTCAGCAACGAGCTTTCCAAGTGCGTGCGCTCGCTCAACCTGAGCATTCGGCTGCTTTGCCTTGGTTGCCTTGATATCAGAAAGCTTTGCAGAGGCAACAGTCTTGCTGGTTACGTCATCGATCACCTGTACATACAAATTTGCATTGCTGCGGAAAATCGAAAGACGAGGGCGCGCAGTTGCACTCTTAAGATGACCACGGATTGAGTGGGCGCGGCGAGTACGGGTCAAATTTTTCTTAATAGCTCGATTCATGTTCCTTTGTTGTTTTCTTTTATTATAGTTTGCGTAACGCGCTAGCCTGTTATGCGGGATAGAACCCCGTTCCCGCATGACGGGTTAGCGCGTTACCGCTTTGCTATGCGGCCCCCGCCACCTTCTTACCTTCCTTACGGCGGACCTGTTCACCAACGTAGCGGATACCCTTACCCTGATACGGCTCCGGCTTTTTAAACTTACGGATTTGAGCAGCGGTCTGGCCAACGAGCTGGCGATCAATACCAGAGACGGTAATAAAACTTTTCTCCAGCGTGAGCTTGATACCGGCTGGGGCTTTGTATTTAACCGGGTGAGAAAAACCAAGGCTCAGTACCAATGTCGGACCCTCCATGTTTGCCTTGTATCCAATACCCTGCACGTCGAGTTTCTTTTCAAAACCAGTGGTCACACCGGCAATTGCGTTGCGAAGGTGTGATGCCATAGTTCCCCAATTTGCGCGAGCCTGAACAATCGTCTCACCAATAGTCAAAGTGATCGTGCTGCCCTCTAAGTTGGCCGTAACGTGCGGCAACACCGGCACTTCGAGCGAACCGCCCTTACCTTTAATGGTCACTGTCTTTTCATTTGAAGTTGCAGTTACACCCTCCGGAAGCACAATTGGTTTTTTACCGATCTTACTCATATATGTATATGTTTTACCAGATTTCAAATAACAATTGGCCTCCGACCTTTTGCTTGCGAGCTTGGGTTGTAGTCATCACTCCTTTCGGTGTAGAAATCACAGCCAAACCAAAACCTTGGCGAACTGGACGCAGCACATCATAACCAGCATACAAACGACGGCTTGGAACTGAAAGCAGCTTGATGCCACCAATGCCACCCTTACCACCTTCATACTTGAGTTCAACTTCGATGATACGCTTTGGCATACGGCCCTTTTTCGTAACTGAAGTAACAAATCCGCGCGCAGCAAGAAGTTCAGCAACTGCGAGGTCCATGTTGGAGTAAGCCATCTTGATCGTTGCCTTCTTTGCCTTCTGCGCGTTCTTCAATTTTGTAAGTAAATCTACGTACATATATGTGTTTTACCAAGAGGCTTTCTTAACGCCCGGAATCTCACCTTTGCTTGCCATTTCACGGAAACAAATACGGCAAATACCAAAGAGTCTCATGAATCCATGCTTACGTCCGCAGCGGAAACAGCGGCGCACAGTGCGGCTTGAGAACTTCGGCTTCTTATTCGCTCGAGCTATGATTGATTTTTTTGCCATACTCTATTTATTTCCTTTTTTAGCAGCTACGACCTCTTTTTCAAACGGAATGCCAATCTCCTTATAAAACGCCATAGCCTCTTCGCGCTTCATAGCAATTTTCGGAACAATCGTAACCTCCATACCAAATGGGAAGCGAACTTTCTCAAGAGAAATTTCTGGGTATACTGAGTGCTCCTTAATACCAAAAGTTAGGTTGCCGTCTCGATCAATACCAGAACGCTTGATACCGTGAAAATCACGAACACGAGGCATCACGATATTGATCGTGCGGTTGATAAACTGACGAGCGCGAGCACCACGAAGCGTAACCTTGAGTCCGATGATGATACCCGAACGAAGCTTGAAGCCGGAAATCGAAATACGAGCTGGACGCTGCTGACCCTTTTGACCAACGATCGCAGCAAACTGTTCGCTGATATCCGGAAGCACCTTGCCATCAAAATCCGGCGTGTTAGTGGCCAGTTTTCCAAAGCTGCTGTTTACGACAATTTTTTCAATGCTGTTCTTCATCATATCTGTTATTTCTTGGCGATATTAGAACGATCAATCGGACGAGCGATGCTGACGGTCTGGCCCTTTTCACCCTGCTTAGTCGGCTTTTTGTGCTTCTTAACCATATTGATACCCTCGACAAGCACTTTGTTTGCTTTTGGAAAAACGCGAAGCACCTTGCCACTCTTTCCGGCATCCTTTCCTTTCATGATGAGGGCGGTGTCGCCTTTTTTAATAGACATCTTGATCATACAAGTTTAGACAACCTCTTCGGCCATAGTTACGATAGCCTCATAACCCATCTCCTTAATTTCACGCGGGATCGGACCAAACACGCGGGTTCCCTTTGGGGCCTTTTTATCATCAACGATCACGACGGCATTTTCATCAAAACGAATAACGGTTCCATCAGCACGGCGGATTGGAGCTGCAGTGCGGACAACAACGCATTTAACAATGTCTTTCTTCTTGATAGCCTTACGCGGCTCAGCAACCTGCACTGAGGCATTAACCATTTCACCCAAACGGGCATAGCGCTTTTTGCTACCACCGTATACCGTAAAGACACGGATAAGCTTTGCGCCTGTGTTGTCTGCTACTTTTACTACTGATCGAATCTGCAACATATCTTTTTATTCTTAATCTTGTTTACGAATGATCAGGTAATTTAGAGGGCTCCTGACATC
Source organism: uncultured Candidatus Saccharibacteria bacterium (assembly GCA_964641225.1). Lineage (GTDB taxonomy): Bacteria > Patescibacteriota > Minisyncoccia > UBA6257 > 1-14-0-10-44-23 > JAHFLF01. Next base: position 153,534 of record CAZXKC010000001.1, on the reverse strand, counting down.
GCCGCCTTTTTAATCATGGCGACAATCTTAAATCGTTTATCCTTGGAAAGTGGGCGAGTTTCTTCGATAACTACCTGATCACCCGTCTTGTATTCGTTGTTTTCGTTGTGGGCCTTAAAACGGGAAGTAACCGTGTAGTACTTCAAATACTTCGGGTGCTTCTTCTGGTATGAAACTGCGACTACCGCAGTCTTCATCATTTTGTCGGACACGACGGTCCCGTTAAGTTGGCGCTTCATACGTAAGGATCTAATATATACTACTTTGCTTTATTATTCAAGCCCTTCATGCTTGCTACCGTCAGCATACGAGCAACGTCACGGCGCATAGCATTTCGAGCCTTTACGTTCTTAACTTTACCGCCCGCGATCTCGCGGCGCAGTGCCCATAGCTTTTCTTTGGTTTCAATCGCCTCTTTCTGAAGCTCAGCAACCGAACGGTTATGCAATTTTGAAATATCGTTCTTTTTCATATTAGTTGTGGTCTTCTTTCTTCACGAAACGGCTGCGCAGCGGGAGCTTGAAGCCAGCCAAACGAAGAGCTGCGCGAGCCTGCACTTCAGTAACTCCATCCATTTCAAACATGATGCGTCCTGGGCGAACCGGAAACACGTAGTGATCAACAGAACCCTTACCACCACCCATGGTTACCTCTGGTGGACGCTCAGTGATTGGCTTATCTGGGAAGATACGGATAAAAATTTTACCGGCGCGCTTAGTGGAGTTAGAAATCGTTCGACGAGCAGCCTCAATCTGACGAGAGTTAACCCAAGCTGAAGAGGTGGCTTTAAGACCATATGTACCGTATGCCAAGCTAGCACCGCGCATTTCAATCTTGCGGTTCTTGCGGCGGCCCTTCATCCACTTACGGTGTTTTACTTTCTTAGGAATAAGCATACGTGTGTTTAACCGTTTTTAGCTTCAGGTTTCTTGGCAACCTTGTTAAAAATCAAACCTTTATAGATCCATACTTTGATACCGATAGCACCATACGTACAGTTTGCGGTCGCAGTACCGTAATCAATATCAGCGCGCAGCGTGGTCAACGGCAAAGTTCCTTTAGCCAAGAATTCGTTACGGGCAATTTCGTTACCATCGAGACGGCCGCTCATCTTGATTTTTATACCCTTAACATCACGGTTCATCAGAGCCGACTCAATTGCCTTTTTCATCACGCGGCGGAACGGCATACGCTTTTCAAGCTCCCACGCAAGTGACTGGGCAACATATGCTGCAGCGATTTCGCTACGCTTAAGTTCTTCGATCGTAACTGAAAGCTGAATTTTCGGATTAACGACTCCTCGCTTGCGAGCAAGAGCAGCCAGCGCAGCGTTCAAAGCTTTACTGAGGTCTTCGATACCAGTGCCACCGCGACCAATAATAAAACCAGGGCGAGCAGCTTTGATGGTCACTCGGTAACCATTGTTAGCGTTGCGCTCAATTGTAACGTTCACAATACCGGCGAGCTTGATCTTTTCATTGATCACGCGGCGAATCAAAACATCCTCCTGCAATTTAGCAGCAAATGTTTTACCTGCGTACCAACGAGCGTTCCAATCGCGCGTGATGCCAAGGCGGAATGAATCTGGTCGAATCTTCTGTCCCATAGTGTGTGGATTTTATAGTAAATTAATAGAAGATTCAACCTTTAGATGGCTTTACGGTTAAAAAAGCGTTTAACAGCACCGCGGTTGGTCGGCTTGTGATCAGTAGCAGCAGGAAGCTCTTTCTCGCTGAGAATTTTCTTCTCCGGCTTGGTGTGCTCGAGGTCTTTCTTCTTCTCTTCCTTAGTTGCGTTACGAGTTGGCGTGCGCTTTGGCTTCTCCTCTTTCTTTTCTTTCTTAGCAGTTTCCGTCACAAAACGAATCGCCTTCTTGTTTTCAAACTCTTCAATAACAATAGTAACGTGACTCATGCGTTTAAAAATCGAGGTGGCGCGACCCTGAGCGCGCGGAAGTGAGCGCTTAAGCACAGGGGCCGGGTCAACCATCACGCGAACAACGCGAAGTTTTGCAGCATCAATTTGCTTGTTGTGTTTCGCATTTGCAACAGCGCTGTTAAGCAGACGCAAAAGTGCGTCAGCAACACGCTGTGGGCGAAGCATAAGCTGAGCCTGCGCTTCAGCAACCGGCATACCCTTTAAGGTGTTGCCAATCAGCCGAACTTTACGCGGAGCAATCTGCAAGAAATTTAGTTGTACTTTTTCAACGTGTGCCATATTCATTATTTCTTACCGCCGGCTGCCGGAGCGGCCTGGCTGGCTGCCTTCTTAGCTGCTTCAGTTGCTGATGCGGCTGCTTCAAGCTGTTTAGTTAACTTACCACCGTGCTTAACGAACATACGAGTTGGAGAAAATTCACCAAGACGGTGACCCACCATTTCTTCTTTCACGAGCACCTCTATGTGTTTGCGGCCGTTGTGCACGCCAAAGGTAAATCCTACAAATTCAGGAGCAATCGTTGACTGGCGCGCCCACGTTTTGATGACCTTGCGGTCGCCAACTTTAAGGACACTCACCTTCTTGAGGAGTTTCGGATCAACGTATGGGCCTTTTTTAGCTGAGCGTGACATGAATTTGGGTTTATAGTTTATGGTTGCTAGTTGATAGTGGAATTTCTCGCTGTTGTCTTTCGCTATCCACTATAACCTATCACCTATCCACTGTTATCTGACCTTCGGTCGGCGCTGCAAAATACGAGTGCTCGACCACTTCTTCGGATGACGCGTCTTGCGACCACCGACAACCTTACCCCACATTGTCTTCGGGCGTTTAGTACCGCGAGGCTGTGCACCTTCACCGCCACCGTATGGGTGATCAACCGGGTTCATAGCGCTACCACGGACAGTCGGACGAATACCAAGCCAACGGCTGCGACCGGCCTTTGAAAGATTGATGAGCGAGTAGTCTGGGTTTGAAGCGGCACCGATTGTTGCGTAGCACTCTGAAGGAACGCGGCGAACTTCTTTTGAAGCCATACGCAAGTCAGTAAGACCGGCATCAGTACCAAGCACTTCAACATACCCACCAGCTGAGCGAGCCATTTTAGCACCACCACCTGGGCGCATTTCAACAGCAAAGACCTGGTATCCAATCGGAATGTTCTTAAGCTGCAAGCGGTTACCAACTTTTACCGGAGCGTTTGGAGCGGTTACGATTTCATCACCAACCTTAACGTTCTGCGGAGTAAGCACATAGCGCTGATCACCATCTTTATAAATAACTAAAGAAATAAATGCGCTGCGGTACGGGTCGTACTCAATCGTGGTGATGCGGCCCGGCACATTGATTTTGCTCATCATAAAATCAACCATACGGTAGACCTTCTTCACACCACCTCCCTGGTGACGCGTGGTAATCACACCGCGGTTGTTGCGACCGGCGCGATCCTGCAACTTCATGGTCAATGACTTTTTCGGTCCTGACTCACCTGAAAGCAGTTTCTTGTATTCTACGATTGCGCGCTGACGAATACCGGCGCTTGTTGGTTTATAGAGCTTCATAGAATTAAGCAGTGAGAATGTCTAATTTCTCGCCCTTTTTCAAAGTAACAATCGCTTTGCGGAAACCCGGCTTGATACCAATCGAACGGCCCATGCGCTTCTCCTTGCTCTTAGCATTAATCATGCGGACGCCGTCCACCTTCACTTTGTAGGTAGCAACAATAGCCTTCTTAACCTCCGGAGCGGTGGCACCTGAAGCAACGATAAACACATACTGATTCATTTCAGCAAGCCGTGAGGCCTTCTCAGTTATATGGGGATGTTTGATCAGTGTTTTATCAGCCATACGCGTTGTTTGTTAGTCTTGCCTGCCCCGTACTGAACCAGTAGGTTCTAGTACCGGGGTCGGCCGTCTTATTATCACTTGATTGAAGTTACTGCGCCCTGCTCGACAAGCACGTGCTTTGCTTTCATGAGCTCATAGATGTTCACTGACTCACCGGTCAAAATCTGAACGTTGGCAACGTTACGAGCAGCGCGGCTGATTGTGGCGTTCTTTGAATCACGAATCAAAAGAGTTGAAGGCACTGTGCGCTTCGCTTTCAAAAGACCCTTCAAGTTCGCAGCAACCTCTTTAGTCTTGCTTGCGTTCATAGCGTCGACAAACATAAGCTGACCCTGCGCAAGTTTCATAGAAAGAGCTGAGTACAAAGCGATACGGGCCATCTTCTTGTTGATCTTCTGGCTAAAATCGCGAGTCTTTACCGGGCCGTGACTTGCACCACCGCCTTTCCAAATCGGAGAACGAATTGAACCGTGACGAGCGCGGCCAGTACCCTTTTGCTTCCATGGCTTTTTACCACCACCGCGAACCTCACCGCGTCCTTTTGCGTGAGCCCATGGGCGGCGAAGATTTGCCTGCTGAGCCAAAACTGCCTGGTGAACTAAATCAGCGTTCCACTCGCGTGCGAAAATAGCGTCAGAAACTTCGATGTTTCCAACTTCTTTACCAGCCATGTTGTATACGAGTGCTTTCATATCAAAAATTACTTCGCGTTAGCGATTCTGATTTCCATCTTAATGCCAACAATACCCGGAACTGATCCGTTCAACATCACAACACGCTTTTCCTCGTCGATAGCCACAACCGGGATGTTTTTGCTTGTGATTCTGTCCATTCCCATGTGACCTGCCATGTGCCGACCAGGCAAAACGCGCTGCGGCGTTGTGTTACCAATTGAACCCGGTGCGCGGTGACGGTTCTTTTGACCGTGCGTAGCCGGACCACCCTTAAAGTGCCAACGCTTAACTCCACCAGCAAAACCGTGTCCCTTGCTAATACCAGAAACCATTACCAGGCTTCCGACTTTAACAAGACTCATGTCTGCCTTCTCAGAAAGCTTAACAGGCGTGACACCACACTGGCGTCCGTCCTTAAACATCTGCGTCATCTTCATTTTTGTACCTACGAGGCGTGTCATGATTTTTTAAACAAAAAAAGCCGAGACTAGCTCCGCTCCTCTAATGGTGCAGAAATACTAGTTTTTGCAGGTCGCTGGCGGACTGTGCGTCCGCGAGACCTATACCTAACCGTTGGGACAGTATAGCCGAAGTCTATTTTTTGGTCAAGTCCTACTTCGCAGGCCCCTGCTGATCCAAAGGAATCACGTCAGAAACAGCCTGCTGACCCGGAAACTCCTTACGCAAAAGCTCAATGTCAGCAGCATCCATAGTCCATCCAACTGCACCAATATTTTCTTTCAAATGATCGGGACTGCTCATCTTTGAAAGCGTTAAAACATGAGGCTGCGAGACAAGCCAATTGATAGCTATCTGAGCAGGAGTCTTCTGATATTTGTCGCACATTTTCTGAACAATAGGCGGAATACTCTCCAAAAGCTGCCCCTTGCTCAAAGGTCGCCATGCAGTCAAAAATACATCATTTTCCTGACAATATTCCAACAAACCTTTATGCTCGGGCTCACGGAAGGTCAAATTATAATGCACCTGATCGCATACTATTTTGTTCGCAGTATATGACTGAGCCTCGGCCAGATGCTCTTTGCCGAAATTAGAAACTCCAATATTTCGAACCATCCCCTGCGCGACTAAATAATCAAAAGCACGAATTGAATCTTTTAGCGGAAACTTGGCACTATAACGATGCATCAAATACAGATCCAAATAATCAGTCTTTAACCGTTTCAAACTTTGCTCACACGAACGCAAAATATCGTCGTAACTTAAATGCGCTGAAGATACTTTTGAAACTAGCAATAACTTTGAACGGTCATACCCTGCGAGCGCGCGGCTAATTAATGTTTCCGTATAACCATCAGCGTAGACTTCTGCAGTATCAATATGCGTAATTCCGGCATCAATAGCAGCTCGAATCGCCACAATATCTCGCTCGTCATTGTTGGCCAAGTCATGTTCAGTCCGCCCGCCCATCTGCCAGGTGCCCAAACCAAACACCGGCATCGCAAAACCGTTTTTTAATTTCTTAACCGGAATTTCCATAACTCTAGTATGACGAAAAATTACCAAAACGCAAAAGCCGCCTTTCGGCGGCTTTTGCTAGTAACTAAACCATCTTTATTTCAATGTCGACACCAGCCGGAAGGTTGAGTGATGACAAAGAAGAAATGATCTGCTGCGTCGGGTGCAAGATATCAATGAGGCGCTTGTGAATACGGAGCTCAAACTGTTCGCGGGAGTTCTTATCAATAAATGTTGCTCGGTTCACCGTGAATTTCTTAAATTCAGTCGGAAGCGGAATCGGGCCAACCACTGCAGCCTCATGCTTTTTGGCGGCTTCAATGATCTGACGGCAGGACGAATCGATAAGCTTGGTGTCGTACGCTTTGATGCGCAGACGAAGCTTCTCTTTCGTCACCTCCGGAGCTTTCACGGTCTTTTTTGTAGCGGCAGCAGTCATATGATAAGGATCTAGGCGTGTCGGCCGAGACTATTTCGTAATTTTGATTACGACACCAGCGCCGACAGTCTTGCCTCCTTCACGGATAGCAAAGCGCATCTTGTCTTCAAGAGCAACTGGAGAAATAAGCTTGACGTTGATCTTCACGGTGTCGCCAGGCATAACCATTTCCATGCCTTCTGGGAGGAATACCTCACCAGTAACGTCGGTTGTACGGACATAGAACTGCGGCTTGTAACCCTTGAAGAACGGCGTGTGACGGCCACCCTCTTCTTTTGAAAGCACGTAGACTTCAGCTTCGAATTCAGTGTGCGGAGTGGTCGTTCCCGGCTTGCAAAGAACCTGACCGCGATCAACGTCCTCCTTCTTAACACCGCGGATCAAAAGACCCACGTTGTCACCTGCCTGACCCTGGTCGAGCAGCTTGTTGAACATTTCAACACCGGTAACAACAGTCTTTACCGTCGGCTTAAGACCAACGATTTCAACTTCTTCGTTTACTTTAACAATACCGCGCTCGATACGGCCAGTGACGACAGTACCGCGGCCTTCAATTGAGAAGATGTCTTCGACAGCCATCAAGAACGGCTTAGCAGTGTCACGGACTGGCTCCGGAATCCAGGTGTCCAAGGCGTTAAGCAAATCAAGAACTGGCTTGGCTTCGGCTGAATTTGCATCCTTTGTTTCAAGGGCCTTGATAGCTGAACCACGGATGATCGGCGTGTTTGCACCGTCAAATTTGTACTTGGTCAAAAGTTCACGAACTTCGCTCTCAACGAGGTCGATAAGTTCTGGGTCGTCAACGAGGTCAACCTTGTTCAGGAAGACAACGAGCTTCGGCACACCAACCTGGTACGCAAGCAAGATGTGTTCACGAGTCTGAGGCATCGGACCATCAGCGGCAGAAATAACCAAGATAGCTCCATCCATCTGAGCGGCACCCGTGATCATGTTCTTGATGTAGTCGGCGTGTCCTGGGCAGTCGATGTGAGCGTAGTGGCGCTTGTCGCTTTCGTACTCCAAGTGAGAAACGGCGATCGTTACGATCTTTGAATCGTCACGAACGTTACCTCCCTTAGCGATATCGGCGTAGGCCTTTTCAGTAGCCATACCGCGCATTGCTGCGACGTGTGAAATCGCCGCGGAGAGAGTTGTCTTTCCGTGGTCGACGTGACCGATAGTACCAACGTTGACGTGAGGCTTGGTACGAGCGAACTTTTCTTTTTCTGCCATAAACTTTTACGTAAATTATTTAGTTTTTTATAATAAATGCAAACCCGCCGAGCGGGTTCTAAATGTCCCGTAATTATACGGACGGGCGAAAAATTGTCAACCCCCACACCAACAGAGCAGTTTGAATATCTACTAGAACTAAATATTACGAAAAAAATCGCGATTTTTTAAAAAATTATCTTTCCACGCAAGATACTTTGCTGCTCTGTTGGTGTGGGGGTCAAGCACCTACCTTCTATATAAACGAGAGGGCCGCCGGAGCGACCCTCAGGTCGGCTCGGCGGCCGGATGCGAATTGATTCAATGATGCCCACGGCCAGCAGGCCTGAAGTTCATCACGGCCCTACCCATCGCCAGGACTGCTTCGGCCGTTGGGGCATGGAGAATGCCCAGCTCTTCGTTGAAAACCAAGACGGGGCCATCAACGGGTTCGTGCGGACAGAAGGCCAGGAGAAAAGGCCTCCCGCTGCGGACAAGAGCTACATGAAAAGCGAAGAGCGCATCGTCTACCTCCTGGCACTGGTGGAATCCGTGGCAGCTCAGCTCGCTGAGCTGCGCAGACCCAGCTTCCGAAAACTCACCGCCGCGGCCGTGAACTTCGATGGCCGTCTCGATCAAGTAGCCCTCAACCGCGCGTGGCTCGTACCACCCACCGACTGCTGTTCCGGTGACGGAATTGCCACCGTGGGGCCCGCCCCAGCAGAGCCAGAGCGCCGCATCATGCGACGTGCTGCCATACCACCGCATCAAGGCCTGGATGAACTGCGAAGCCGCCTCCGCGACAGTCGGGCTGAAACGGTTCGAAATTTCCCTTGTCGACATGGCGACCTCACTCGTTGTGTTGCCTGTGATAGTACCCAAGAAGCTTTACCTATATAGATCTTTTTAATGCATCCGTCAATGCGGAAAACAAAAACGCAACCGGGCGCCGCAGTAGCGGCGCCCGGTCATTCAATCACTATTCACTATCCCCTATAACCTATCAACTCCTTACTGTCTCTTTCCTTCAATAATCTCCTTCGTCACGTTACCAGGCGCCGGCTCGTAAGCGTGGAATTCCATGGTGAAGTTTCCGCGGCCCTGTGTCATCGAACGAAGTTTGGTTGCGTAACCGAACATTTCTGAGAGCGGTACGAAGGCGTCGATAACCTTAACCATCGGACGATCACCCATGCCTTCGATACGTCCACGCTTCGAACTAATATCGCCGGTGATGTCACCCATGTATTCCGTCGGCACGATTACCTGCACCTTCATGATCGGCTCAAGGATAATCGGAGCGGCCATCTTACAAGCCTCCTGAAAACCCATTGATGCGGCGATTTTAAATGCAGCTTCAGATGAGTCAACTTCGTGGTAACTACCATCGTAGAGCTCAACACGTACATCGATAACTCTGTAACCAGCTTGAATACCACGTGTGAGTGCCTCTTCAATACCTTTTTCAACCGGGGCGATAAATTCTTTTGGAATTGAACCTCCCTTAATTTCGTTGACGAACTCAAAGCCCTTACCGCGCTCCAAAGGTTCGATACGTAGCTTGACGTGACCGTACTGACCACGACCTCCAGACTGCTTGATGTACTTACCTTCTGCTTCGGCCTTCTTAGTAATCGTTTCTTTATATGAAACCTGCGGACGACCCGTGTTGGTCTCAACGCTAAACTCACGGCGCATGCGCTCAACGAGAACTTCGAGGTGCAACTCACCCATACCGGCGATAATCGTCTCGCCTGTTTCGGCATTACCAGAAACACGGAAAGTCGGATCTTCGTCGGCCAAACGGCGCAAAGCCATACCCATCTTTTCCTGATCAGCCTTTGTCTTCGGTTCAACGCGGATTGAGATAACCGGCTCTGGGAAGGAAATCTTTTCCAGAATAATCGGCTTAGCCTCTTCACACAGCGTGTCACCAGTTGTCGTATCTTTCATACCGACGAGTGCACCGATATCACCAGCGTGGATCTCTTCAATTTCTTCACGCTCGTTAGCGTGCATTCGCAAAATACGACCGACGCGTTCCATCTCACCTTTCGTGGAGTTATAAACATAGCTACCGCGCTTAAGCGTTCCGGCGTATACACGGAAGAAGGTCAGCGATCCGACGAACGGATCAGACATGATCTTAAACGCGAGCGCCGTAAATGGCTCGGCGTCAGACGGAGTACGGGCAATCTCTGCATTGGTGTTTGCATCAATACCCTTAACCGGCGGCAGGTCGAGCGGGCTTGGCAAGTAGTCAACAACAGCGTCGAGCACAAACTGAACACCTTTATTTTTCAGTGCTGAACCTGTGTACACCGGGATGATTTTTACTGCGAGCACTGCTTTACGAAGTACGCGCTTAAGATCCGCAAGTGACGGAACTTTACCTTCCAGATAGCTGCTCATCAGCACGTCGTCGTTTTCAACAATTTTTTCTACCAACTCGTGGTGACGCTTTTTAACCTCGTCGGCCATATCCGCCGGAATTGGAATCTCTTTGATATTTTCACCTTTCTCGCCTTCAAAGGCATAGGCCTTTTGCGTAAGCAAATCAATGAGTCCGCTAAAACCTCCCTCTGAGCCGATCGGAAGCTGAGCAGCAATTGCGTTTGGGTTTAGCCGATCAACGATCGACTTCAAGCTCTTTTCAAAACTTGCACCCATGCGGTCAAGCTTGTTGATGAAACAAATACGCGGCACGTTGTACTCGTCTGCATAGCGCCAGTTAGTTTCAGACTGCGGTTCAACTCCGGATACACCGTCAAATACGACAACAGCGCCGTCGAGAACGCGGAGAGATCGCTTCACCTCAACCGTAAAGTCGATGTGTCCTGGTGTATCAATCAAGTTGAAACGGTAGGTGTTACCATCTTTGTTTTTCGCCTTCTCTTCCTTTGATACATACGTTGGGGTCCAAAACGCAGTGGTAGCAGCGGAGGTAATCGTAATACCGCGCTCCCGCTCCTGTTCCATCCAGTCCATGACGGTATCACCTTCGTGAACCTCACCGATTTTGTGAGATACGCCGGTGTAGTAAAGAACACGTTCAGACGTGGTTGTTTTACCCGCATCAATGTGGGCAACGATTCCAAAGTTTCGGGTACGCTCTAACGGATATTGTCTAGCCATAATTCTTTTGATTAGTAGTAACTAAAAATCCTGACCGAAGCCGGATTTTTAGTGTAATTATCTTACCAAGAAAAGTGAGCGAATGCACGGTTTGCCTCTGCCATACGGTGGACATCCTGCTTCTTCTTGATCGCGTTTCCTTCGTTCTTGCTGGCAAGAATTATTTCTTCAGCCAAGCGCTTGGCCATATCCTTTCCTTTCTTTGCGCGAGCTGCAGCAATGATCCAGCGAGTTGCAAGTAAAAACTTGCGCTCCGGGCGAACTTCGCGCGGAACCTGGTAGTTTGCACCACCGACACGCTTCGAAGAGGTCTCAACCAAAGGCTGAGCATTTTCCATTGCAAGGTTAAATACGGTCATCGGATCCTGCTTGGTCTGTTCTTTAACGATATCAAAGGCGTCGTAAACAACCTTTTCAGCAACTGCTTTTTTACCGTCAAACATTACCGAGTTAATCAAGCGAGCAATAGCCACTGATCCGTATTTCAAATCCGGATAGCGATCGCGCTTATAATTTCGTTTCTTACGCATGTGTTTCTAGTTTACAGTCTATAGTTTATTGTTTTCTACTCCTTTGTTGCCTTCGGGGTCTTTGCACCGTAGGCTGAGCGCTGCTGTTTGCGTCCTTCAACTCCGGCAGTATCAAGCACGCCGCGGACGATGTGGTAACGAACACCTGGTAAATCTTTCACGCGGCCTCCGCGAACCATAACGACAGAGTGCTCCTGCAAGTTGTGTCCTTCTCCCGGAATGTAGGCAGTAATTTCCATACCGTTGGTCAGACGAACACGGGCAATCTTTCGGATAGCTGAGTTTGGCTTTTTCGGAGTCATTGTCTTTACCTGAATGCAAACACCACGCTTAAACGGCGCAGGAATTTGTTTCGGCTTGTTGAGGATGTAGTTGAAGTAACGCTGCGTCGCCGGAGCTTTTGATTTCGCGTGGGTAGACGTGCGACCTCGCTTCACTAATTGTCGGATTGTAGGCATTTTTTAATGCAAATATTCAATATAAATGTAGTTCTGCGTACGTCTGCTGTCAGCATGACACACCGGGATCTAATCGGTGTCGCATACGTAAACAAAATGTCCGCGTTAGCGGATGTGATAAATATAGAGAAAGATGAGGAGTTTGTCAAACGACAGCGGTCCCGACGGGCGAGGCCGCGTCGGGACCTAATACACTGCTATTCAGCATCTTCGCCGTCGGCAACTTTGAACTCGGCGATCTGTGCTCGGATATATCTCCTTCTGATAGAAGCCTTTCGGATCTCCCATGTCATGAAAACAATAAACCCAAGCATGGCAGACTCAATCCAGTGCCCTGTCAGAAGAGCAGCCGCGAGAAGAAGCGAGAACCAGTAGATGCAAACTCCGGCCGCGACTTCGGAAAAGAGCTTGGTCGCAGAAACCGGCATACCAAGCTCTTTTTGCTGCCGAATCAGCCACGGACTCCCGATGTACAGCCAATGGGCGACCTGGCGAAGCGGAAATAGAAACAAGAGCACCACGATCCAGTCGATCCGATTCTCGGTGTCCAGAAAGGCAACAACCACAGCGGCAAGCATTACGCCGTACAGCAGGAACGCCGCAACGACTCTGATCATATTGACCTCCCTCAGAGCTACCCTATCACAATCAACCAAAACGAATCAACTATAGCGACGAATTCTAACCCAAAAGTAATTTATACAGCGCACTCATAATCGGATGCAAAAAATCTAAGCCCGAGAAAATAAGCACGACAAGGATAATAAATCCGTAGCGCTGCAAAAAATACTGCGCTTTTTCAGTTCCCCGCGGCAGAAATGAAAATAAAATCCCTGATCCGTCTAAAGGCGGAATCGGTAATAAATTGAAAACCGCCAAAGAAATGTTCACTTGCACGATGATGACAACCAAAATATAAAGCGCCTGCATAAAGTCAGTAGCTGGAAATGTAGTTAGGATACGGCTCACGAGTGCAAAGATAATCGCGAGCACCAAATTACTCCCCGGTCCTGCGAGCGCAATCAGCCCGGCTCCTTTTTTCGGATTTCTTAAAAATCGCGGATCATACGGCACCGGTTTTGCCCAACCAAACACCGGCCCACCAGAAAAGATCATCAAAAGTGGGAAAATAACGGATCCGAAGATATCAATGTGCTTGAGCGGATTCAGCGTTAACCGTCCGGCATCCTTCGCCGTTGTATCTCCAAGAAGCAGCGCAATATATCCATGCGAAATTTCATGGATGATAACGGAAAATATTAAAACTATGACGAAAAAGATTTGAATCATTCAAATTAAATTTTATACCCCTCAAGCAGCCTAGCTAAGCCGCTGAATGCTTTTTTGCTACCCTCCCTAACTCCTTTCTTACGCAATTTAATATATTCTTTAATCTCTGTCTCTCGACGCTCAAGGCTTTCCATGAATCCTGGAGTTGCTTCGACTACCGTCTCTGCGCCGTCAGCGTGAGCAATTAGACCCTGATTACGTTCTTCCGGCGTATAGTCTTCCGTTGTCTTATCGTAGCTCAAATCATTGTTGACCTGATATTCATCGCGATGCAAATGACCATGAGCGATTGTTGAAATTTTTACCCACACCAATGTTTTCGGTTCTTCTCCTGGCCTCAAAGTCGCACCTTCAGATAATTCGCTTCCAGGAAAATAACCAACCTCGATTTCCTGGTGAGGGCCATGAGGATCTTCGGAGAATGGGAAAGTTCGGCTGCAAATCCGAGATTGCCCATCTGGATATTCAGTTGGCTGATCACCAACCAAACGCTTGACCTGCCCTACTAAATCCTCAAGCGTCGTACGATCGGGAGCCTCAAGATCGTCTAGGTCATTCGGGATTTGATTGTCTGGATTTTCATTCATATTTCTAGAATTCAACATTAAGTTTACCTAACTTGCCGCTATTAAACGGATGCTTAATCTCCTTCATCTCAGTCGCCAAATCAGCTCTATCTAAAAAGTCCTGCGGAGCGTCACGCCCAGTTAGTACGACAATCTTACTATCCTCTATTCCCTCTAATACCTCAAGTACCTCTTTTGCCGCTATAAGTTTTAGCTGCACGGCGACATTTACCTCGTCCATCACAACCATGTTGTACTGTGGCAGTTGTTCCTTGATATACGCAAGTGCCTTTTGGGCCGCCTTCACGTGTTCTTCAAACGGCAATTGGTCCCCCAAAATACCAACAAAGCCTAGTCCCATTTTCTTAAACGTGAGGCCTCCTTTACCGATTTTGCTTTTTGCCAAAACCTCCTCGGTCAAAAGCTGCGTCGAAAAATCCTCGCCGCTCTGCCATGGCCCCTTAATAAATTGCACTATAAGAACCTTTTGCCCGCGACCGACAGCCCGAACAGCCGCCCCAAGCGCCGCAGTTGTCTTGCCTTTTCCGTTGCCGGTAAACACCACGATCATACATTTACAATGATAATAGAAACGACAACGAAATAATAGTCGTAATTTTGATGCAGTTCTAGGCGCGAGCGAGAAACGACTGAGCCGTACAGTAGTCGTACGGCGAAGGAGGTTCGCAGCAAAGCAACAACGAAATGCGCAAAATTACGGCTATTAAGTGTGGTCTAGATATTGAGGTAGACCAGTAATAGCTTTAATTATATCAACCGCAGTAGAGGCGCCCTCGCCTACTGACTTTGCAACTTGGTTAACTCCGCCGCGCGCTAAACCAGCAACCCAGACACCGGCAACATTCGTGCGACCGTTTTCGTCAGCCTTCAAAAAGTTACCGTTCATCTCTAAGCCAAGCTTCTGCGCGAATACCATCGATGAGGCGACTCCTAAGGCAATAAATACTGCATCAGTTTTTTCTTCAACTACGCCATCTTTCTTTTTTAAAGAGATTGTAATGCCCGGCCCAAATTTTTCTGCTTTACCGATCGTGAGAGAAATTTTTTGAGCGGCCAAAAGCTTTTGATACACCGGCGCAATATTCGGTTCTATGGCGTGGGTAATAATTTTCACCTTTGCCCCCATCCCGACAAGTTGTAAGGCCTCCTCAGCAGCATAATTACCATTTCCAAGCACAATCACCTCCTTTCCTTTATAGAGTGGCCCATCACAAAGGGCACAGTAGTGGATTCCCTTACCAACTAACTCTTTTTCACCCGGTAAATTCACCTTAATAAAATTAGCGCCATGCGCAAGAAGCAAACGTTCTGCAACAAACTCCTCGCGCGCAGCAGTTCGTACCAAAAAATTGTTTTTTGTTTCTTGTCTATTGTTGATCTTTTCCACATGCGTTACCTCACCTTTTAAAAAAGTTGCTCCCTGCCCAGTTGCCTGCTGTCGCATCTGATCAAGCAGCTCTGTACCGGCGATGCCTTTTGGAAATCCAACAAAATTTTGCACATCAGCGGCGTCCGCAAGCCCGCTCTGCGCCAAATCACCAATCACGAGCGTCTTAATATTCGCACGTACTAGAAATGTAGCCGCACTCCACCCTGCAGGCCCGGCACCAATAACGATAACGTCGTAGCTACTCTTCTCCATGCGATTGAAGCACCTTTCCTTTTTTAATTTCAAACACGGTATCTTTTCGCTCAACTACGATGTGCCAACCTTTGCGTGCTGCGGTCTTATATAAATCCCCTGTCGGATTAAAACAAATTGGGTTTTCCACTAACTCAAAAATCTTAATATCACTTTCGGTGTCACCGACGCCCACAGAGCCTTTGCCTACTTTAAAACCGTGACGCTGCTCTAAAAACGCAAGTGCGGCTGCCTTGTCCTCCGAAGCAACCCACTTTTTTTCGCCTGTAAAATAACCGCGCTCTGTAGCGTGCAAAGTTCCGATAAAATAATCAAACTTCCAAGTTCGCGCAAATTCTTTAACGATGATTTCCGGCGAGCCCGAAATAGCTACCAATATGTGCGTTTTCGACAAACGCTTAACTAAGTCACGCGTATACCGATATACAATATCGCTTTGAGTTTTAACAACTCTACGGGCAAGTTTCGCAACCGTTTTAACAGGCACTCCCGCAATGTGTGTATCAAAATTTTCTATGACTGACCACAAGTAGTCATCGTAGCTTCCCTTTCGTCGCACCCATTGCCAATACAACTTATCTATCTTAGTGATAGTCGTGCGCGGAATAATCCCCTCTTTAACCATTTTCCAATGAAGCTCGATTAACAACGAGTTACGAAAGATAGTCCCGTCTATGTCGAAGACTGCAACTTTCTTTTTCATAATAAAGCTTTTGGAATCACCGCCGAACCTTCACGCAAAACATGCACCTTCCCGTTCTTTATCTCAACCAGGGTTGAAGCAGCACCCTCAACCTTCCCAGAATCCTCATAAAAATCAACCTGATCGCCAAAATATGCACGAGCCTCTTCAAGAGTTGTCGCCGGAGGCTGGCCTTCAATGTTTGCGCTTGGCGCAACAAGCGGTCCCGTCTCGGCAATGAGCTTGCGCAGTACAAGCGGTTTGGGCATACGAAATGCCAAAGTCTTTGTTCCGCGATGCAAATAGAAAAAATCATCGCTCGCGCACGGAAGCACAATACTAACCGATCCGGGCCATAATTTTCTTACAAGCGCCTCTTCATTTACTCGTAAATGGACGCCGAACTGCATCAAATCACCCAAATCGCTAATCAAAACAATAAACGGTTTTTCCGGGCTTCGCCTGCGCACCGTATACAAACGTGCGACAGTCTCGCGGTTAGTAGCTTGGCCGACTACACCGTAAATTGTGTCAGTAGCAAGCACGCCAACTCCGCCGGCCTTAAGAAGAGAGGTTGTTTTCGAAGGCTGCATTTTTGTGATGCAGAATCATCTCATTATAAATTGCTAAAAATTCCAAAAGCAGGCTCATAACGATAGGGCCAATAAGGAAGCCAACGGGGCCAAGTAAGGCAATGCCGCCAAGCACAGAAAGCAAAACGATAAGCGGATGGATTTTTGTATCTCGCTCTATGAGTTTTGGCCTCAAAACGTTATCGATAATTCCGACCACTAAAAGTCCCCAGACAAGCAGGCCAATCATTGGCACTGTTTTACTCAAAAGAAACAGATAACCGGCTGCAGGCAAGATAACGAGCGCGGTGCCGACTGTCGGCACGAGAGCTGCCAGCACTGCGACTGCTCCCCAGATTGCCGGAGATGGCACTCCAAAAATCCACATACCCACGCCTGCTGCAACTCCTTGAATAATAGCTACGATAAGGGATCCGCCGATCACGCTCTTAACAGATGAAGTAATACGGACAACAATTTCATTATCATATTTATCGGAAAGCGGACTCAGGGTAACGAATATTT
Source organism: uncultured Candidatus Saccharibacteria bacterium (assembly GCA_964641225.1). Lineage (GTDB taxonomy): Bacteria > Patescibacteriota > Minisyncoccia > UBA6257 > 1-14-0-10-44-23 > JAHFLF01. The sequence goes on along the minus strand of CAZXKC010000001.1, from coordinate 136,523 downwards.
TGCGAAGACGATGTCCGTCGCGTAAGAAATAATAAAATGCTAAAAACCAGATAAAGAAACGAATACCTATATCACCAATGCGCCGCGAAAAATCTCCTGCGTTACTAAGCACCCAACCAAAAGATTGATGGATAGAGCTATTCAAAGTACTCATAAAAGTTGTGATACCGCTATCGATCTTCTCCCGAATTTGTAACACGAATGGACTCGCGTTCTCTGAGGCGGGTGGTAGTGGTGCCTGTTCACGCGCGGTCGAATCACTCAGACGCTGATAGAGCGCTGCTGCCTCTTGGTATACGCGAGTACCAAGCAACGAAGCGGGAACGAAAATGACTAGACTGGCAAGGATAACAGTGATCGCTGCAGCAATACTAGGATGCTTTCCGCCAAACTTACGTTCTAAACGAAGGTGCAAAGGATAAAAAATAATTGCAAATGTTCCCGCAAGAACTAGCGTGTTCAAATAAGGCTTGAAAATGAAAAAACCCAGCAACGTCGTAATGCCAAAGATAATAAAAAAGAAGGAAAGTTGAATAGTACGGCTTGTCATCGCTCAATTGATAATACAGGCTTAGAGCCAGACGAGCAAGCAGCGAAATGGAACCCCGGCGATGATCGTCAGAGCTCCTCAATATCTACTTCGCCTTCAAATCCATCTTTCGAATTCGAATTGACTTCGGTGTCACCTCCACGATTTCATCATCAGCAATATATTCCAAAGAATCCTCAAGCGTCATCTCAGTCGGTGCCTCCAAAAATGCGCCAATACCCTCGTTCTTTGCACGGAAGTTAGTCAACTGCTTTTCGCGACCGACATGCACGCGCAAATCCATATCTTTTGCATTTTTACCAACAACCATTCCGCCGTAAATCTTTGTACCGGCGGCAATAAAGAGCACACCGCGCTCCTGCGCCATCAACAATCCGTAATTCGTTGCCTCGCCTGTTTCAGTAGCAATAAGCGAACCGTGCGGCAACTTCGTAATCTCTCCTTTCATTGGCTTGTACGCATCAAAAATCGTGTTCATAATTCCAAGTCCTTTTGTGCGCGTCATAAAATCACTGCGGTATCCGATCAAACCGCGGGTTGGAATTGAAAATTCAAGTTTCGTAATCGGACCATCGGCCGTCATATGCCGCATCTCGCCAAGGCGCTGACCAAAGTCCTGGATTACGACGCCGACAGAGTCGTTAGGTACCTCAATACTTACAAGCTCAAATGGCTCATTTTTCACACCATCAATTTCTTTATAAATTACCTGCGGCTTACCAACAGCAAGCTCAAATCCCTCGCGACGCATTTTTTCAATCAAAATCGCCAAGTGCAATTCACCGCGACCGGACATAATCCAACGGTCTGAGTCCTCCGTCGTCTCCATTTTAAGAGCCACATCAGTTTCCGTCTCACGCTCCAATCGCTCTTTAATATTGCGGCTCGTAATGTATTGTCCTTCTTTACCCACAAACGGACTCTTGTTCACCATAAACACGGCCTTAATCGTCGGCTCGTCGATTTTAATCGGCGTGAGCGGACGCGGGTCGTTAATGTCAGCAATCGTTTCGCCGATGGTGATATCTGGAATTCCGGCAATTGCACAAATATCTCCGGCAACTACCTCGGTGGCCTCTTTACGATTCATACCATCAAAAATCATCACGTTGGTCAGCTGCGCCTTTTTCATCTTTCCAGCGCGATCAATGTGCATTACCTGCTGAGCCGGCTTTAAGGTACCAGAGTGCAATCGGCCGATTGCCATCTTTCCTTTATACGTATCGTGAGCAAGGTTGATCGTCAGCATTTGCAGCGGCGCTTTTTCATCAACCACCGGCGCCGGAATATATTCCAAAATTTTATCAAACAGCGGCGTGACATCCTTCATCTTCGTGATATCCGGCTCAAGTCCCGCCTTACCGGCGATGCCTGATGCGTAGACAACCGGAAAATGCGCCTGCTCATCTGAGGCACCAAGATCAACGAACAAACTAAACGTCTCGTCGAGCGTCCACTGCGGCCGAGCCGCCGGCTTATCAATCTTGTTTACGACAACAATCGCCTTGTGTCCGGCCTCAATCGCTTTTTTCAACACGAACTTGGTCTGTGGCATCGGCCCTTCTTGCGAGTCAACCAAAAGCAGCACGCCGTCTACCATACTCATAATGCGTTCCACCTCACCGCCGAAGTCTGCGTGACCTGGCGTATCCACTATGTTGATCTTCGTTCCTTTATAACTAATCGCAGCATTCTTTGCCAAAATCGTAATACCGCGCTCGCGCTCAAGCTCGTTATTGTCCATGATCAGTTCGCCGCTGCCGTTAACCTTCATGGTGAAGTTGTCAGACTGTTTTAAAAGCGCATCAACCAAGGTTGTTTTACCGTGGTCAACGTGGGCGATGATTGCAATGTTGCGGATATTAGGACTTGCCATAAATAATGCTGGAAACAAAAAAGGCCAGCGGCCAAATTTCAGTGAATAAAGAATACCAAAATTTTTAAAAATAAGCAAATTCCCCGGCGAACCGGGGAATTTGTACAACCGTCTTAGTGAGAACGCAAACCAAGCAACTCAACTTCAAAATTAAGCGTTGCGTTTGGCGGGATAGAACTGCCTGCACCAGCGGCACCATAGCCAAGCTCAGCCGGAATAGTCAGTTTACGAATGCCGCCGATTTTCATACCGGCAACGCCAAGATCCCAGCCTTTGATAACGTACCCCTGACCAAGCGGAAACTGGAATGGCTCACCGCGATCGCGCGAGCTGTCAAACTTTTTTCCATTTGTCAGCGTGCCTACGTAGTGAACGCTCACAAGCATACCGCTCTTTGCCTCCTCTCCGTTACCGATTTTTACATCTTCAATGATTAATCCGTTTGCCATAGTAATTGGTTTAGGGTTTATAACAGCTGTACCAGAAACAACTGACTCAGTCGATGTAGATGCCGCATATGCGTCGTCTGAAACAACAGCAACCGGCTGACTCGGCTTTTTAAGCATCATCGCCCCGATAATGATAATACCTGCAACAACAATAAAAATAATATACTTTTGCATGCCGGGAAGTGTGATGCGCCTTTGATTGTAAACTAGCCGAAGGCAGTTGGCGCATCTCTACTGCCCGGCATAGAGAAAAGGATACCAGAAGTGTGCCGCCGAAACAACATGCATACATGGTTTCGCGGCATGCGCCAAGACATTTTTAATCTTACCGGCTAGCGCCGAGAAGAAATGTCATGGGCAAAAAAAGCGAAGCGGCGCAGAGGGTCGGAGACCCAACTGCGCCGCGGTGACTCAGGCGGACTACCGCCAAGCGCCGGCAAAATCGCCGGCGATCTCGAGCGTGAAGTTCTCCGCGTCGATCTGCGTGAGCAGACCGAGAGACCCCTTCACATCGAGACTGATCATGTGGGACTCGGGCGCCCACGCGACCTCTGCAAACCGGCTGACGAGCTCCTGCTCATTGCCGTCGAACAGGTCTTTGACGACCTGCTCCCTCGTAAGCTGCTGACTCATGACTCTTTTCCTTTCCGTTTCTGGTCGTTATAACCAGCGCGGGTGTTGGCTTTCGCCAACCGTCCATCCCCTGGACCTCGGGTCTACCTTGCACCGTGCGAGGCAGAGCTTGAAGCTGATTTGATCAGCACCAGGCCCTACACCGCATATAGTATATTATAGCATACTATATGCTATTTTGTCAATAGCTTCTTTCTCTAGCATTATAGCACCTTTTTAGCCCTAAAACCACAAGCAACCCTCTCTTATTTACGAGTAACAGCGGTAATTTATTTCAGTTGTACGGCATACCGCTGACCCTCGCCTTCGAGCAGGAACTTCCTCGTACTATCGTAAAAAACTTTTTGCGCTTCCACTTTTACTTTCGAATAAATGCCTCCTTTGGCGAAAGAGATGCTGCACGTTTTGCCGGCCAAAAACCGGAAATCATACCAATGAAAAATGATGTAAAAAGAATAAAAACAATAAACCACCAAGGAGTCATAAACAGGTTAATCGAAGATCCTCCAAAATGACGAGCTACGGCGGAAAGCAGCACATTAATAAGTGCACCGCCGCCGACACCGAGAATGACGCCGCAGACACCGCCTAAAAATCCCATGAGCGACGCCTCCATTAAAAACATTTTTTTGATATCGCCATCTGTAGCGCCGAGCGACTTCATAACACCTACTTCGTAAATACGCTCCATAAATCCGACGATCATAGTATTAAGCATTCCCAGGGATGAAACAATAAGGGCTGTAATACCGAAAATCGCCAAAACAATAGTGAAAATATTGGTCACCTGGCGGGCCTGATTAACAAGATCAATACGAGCCAATACCGCAAACCCATCGCTAAGCAATTGATCACGCAAAGGTACCACTGTATCGATCGTCTCTGCCTTGACGAGGACAGACTTAAAATACGGCGGCGCTTTTGCAACCTGCGAAAGCGGAACGATAAGCGTAGGCGGCTGAGCGTCATCGCTGAGAATACCGGCAACCGGCAACGGCTTGATAAGACCAACCTGCTCAACTTTTGATCCTCCGCTCTCATCATAATCAACCTTGATATGCGCCACCGAACCAATAATAGTTTGATCGGCGGGCAACCCAAGAAGCTTTGCCGCCTGGCTTGTAAGTAGTATGCCGGGAGTAGACTCTTGAGGGGCCTCGCCGATAGAGGCCTTTGTTCCGGTCAAACGAAAATAGCTCGGATTAACGAGACGAACCGTCACCAACCCCGTAGTTGAAGCAACCTCTATTTCGCCCGAAAACTCAGCGATCGGGCTAATCTCGCTGCTATGCGGAAGCGAAGAAAGTGTCGCAAGCGTATCGGCAGCAATCCGCAAATTGCTTTCTGCGGTACGAGAAACCTCCATCGTGATCAAAGAATCCTCAGTAGTGACAAGTTTGCCGATAAGAATATATTGCAGCCCATACCCAAGCGAAACAAGAAACAGCACCGTTGCAATACCGATAGACATGCCAATTATAGTAAGCGTCGTACGGAACGGCTTTGTTTTGAATACACGCACCGAAAGCCGCACAATATCAATAAGGCGCAAACCCTTGCTGCCGAGATTGGGCTGGGCAGAAGCTTTAAATTCTTCGGGAATATCAGGCATAGTGATAGGTATTATGCGCTAGAAAACTGCGGGCCGATCGTAAAACCTTTTTGCAATACGAACGCCATTTTCTGGGCAACCAGACGACTGGCGTGCAGAGACAATCCCACGCCGCTTTTCGCACACGATAAATTAAGAATTTCCCGAAAATCATCAGGGCTAATAGCGTTACGGATCCGATCATTAATAATTTCATCAAGACGGATACGCTGCTCGTCGCTGACGACACCATGAAAATCCAGCAACAACCAATCACGTAACGCTGCAATTTCGGACGCAAGCGAGGCGTATGGGTTTGTCTCAAGCTCTTTAAGCATCGTGACAATATCTTTTCGGTGCAACAGCAGATCGTCAACCATTTGGGCAATCTTTGTAGCGCGCTGCTTATACAAACCCACTCCTCCGAGTTTATAAGGTTTATCAAGCAAATCGCGGAACGTGGGCGTGTCAATTTCATCAGCAAGTCGCTGGATAATAATAGTTTCGCAGCGGCGAATCTCTTCGCCGGTGTATCCGCGCATCAGAAGCATGGAAAGACTACGTGCAGCAAGCTCTTGCCCGGCAAGATTCGGCTCCAGTTGTTTCATAACTTCTGAAGAAATAGAAGCAGCGCGCTCAGTAGCTTTTTCTTGCTGTTCTGCAACTTTCACGATCGCACCGTCTTTCACGTAAAAAATCTTCTTTGCGTCGCGCAAACTCCACACCTCGTGCGTTACCATGATAATGGTACGGCCGTCCTTTTCGTTAAGCTCCTTAAGAAAAGCTAATACATTGTTTGCATTTTCAGAATCGAGGTTACCAAGCGGCTCATCGGCAATAATAATAGGCGGGTTATTGGCAAGAGCACGTGCAATGCCAACACGCTGCTGCTGTCCTCCGGACAACTCAGAGGGAAAACGTTTGGCAAGATTGCCGATGGCAAGTCGGTCCAGCAACCGCTGCGCTTCTGCCTGCCTTCGTTCAAGCGAAGTACCAAAAAATGACATCGGCAAAGCAACATTGTCCAGTACGGTCAGAGAAGGCACAAGGTTGAATTGCTGAAATACAATACCAATACCCAGCTGCCTAAATATTGCAAGTTCTTGAGAATTAAATTTACTGATATCGCGGCCATTAATTACAACCTCTCCTTCTGCTAAATGATCAACATCAATTCCGGCCATCAAATACAACAAGGTTGTCTTACCGCAGCCTGAAGGACCAAAAAATGTCACATACTCACCCTGCTTTATGTCAAAGTTAAGATTTTTAAGTGCCCAAACCTCAGACGGCTTACGCCGGTTATAGTAAAAATTGACCGTATTAAATTTAATCGCAGATTTTTGTTCAGCCATAGACCGTTCTGTTATGCGGCCGCAGAAGCAGCTAATTCTGCAGCATGTTTTTTATGCAATCCTTCAAGGATCGTTAAAATATCCTGCGGCAAGTTATCGGATTTATAAATGTACATATCTGCACCTCGCTCTTTAGCCAGTGCGCCGTATTTCTCTTCAGGATAACTTGAATAAATAATAATTTTTGTATTTTTCAGGATCGGATCTTTTTCCAGGCGCTCAACGAAATCAAGTCCGACTTCCGGCGAGGTCTTCTGCAAATTATCGGGGCCCGTATGCTCCAATACAAGATCCATAAAAACAAAATTTGGGGTCTTGGCAGGATCTTTTAAAATTTCTTCCGCAGACTCAACGCCGTCAGCGACATATAAATCAAATTTTGAGTCCAGGCTGTGTAACCAAAAAACGTCGCTAAAAAAAAGCCGCGTTGCCTGATTACTTTCAATAAGCAAAATTTTTACTTTAACGTCAGCCGGAACTTCCGTCATATACAGTATCCGAGGTTATTAGTTAATATTGTCAACGAACTTAAATGTATCATTAAAGTTGCTGAAGATCACATCAATGATTGACTGAGCTTGCTTCGGGGTAATCACAGTGCGCGGCCCAAAAACCGTTTTATTACCAAATTTATCTACCGTCGTAACCTGCAATTCATACACGGTTTCCGGTTTGAGATTAAGAAGGGCAACGGTGTGGCCGACAGCAAAATCCTTTATATTTTCATATTTATTCGCAAACCCTTTCGAGCTCTTGCCGGCGCCTTCATTGTATTCCACGATAGAATTCGCAGGCTCATCGGTTTGCCACGTAACCACCGTTTGCACACGATCAACGCGTCCTGGCACCATAAAACTTTCCACCTTAAAACCCGATAACACGGGTGCAGTTACATCACGACTCATCACAACCTTGACCGGCTCGCCCGAGAGTTCATTCTTGTCTGCATTTAATCCCGAAACGCGAACCTCATAGGTCTTGCCCTGCGGTAAGTTATCGATCGTCACCTCGTGTTTGGTAGCAAGCGTTGCGTCATTTTTATTACTTAAAGAACCTGTTGCAACATCTTTGTACTCAACTATCGAAGTCGAGGGCTCATTCGTAGTCCAGGAAACAATGAACGAGGTGTTGGTAACGCCGCTAATAAACGGTTTAATTAGACCGGCTTTTGTTGTAAATGTTTTATCAGGACCCTTACCAAGCGTGCCAACAAGAGTTTTTGTACGAACTTGATAGTGATAGAGCGTGTTCGGCGTTAAGCCGCGTAGTTCAAGCGAATGAACTTTAACCGCCTCATCCTGCCCGCTCTGCTCGACTGGATACGGCTTCTCAGTATCTTCGTGATACTCGCCTTTCTGAGCAAGAGCAACGAGCGTAGATCCTTTAATATTTGTCTTCCAGGTTACGGTGGCAGCCTCCTCGGTTATATCGGTAACAGCGATATCAGAAATAGTTGGCGGGAGTAGCGAAGGCAAGGATGACTCAATAACGTCGCTTAATTTATTTTGCAAATCAGAGATACCGGCAACCTGATTCAGCTCGTCGTTCGCCTCGGCTGCAAATTTAGTCGTAAATGACTGCGCAGGAGCGGCGGCGATATTACCGCCCAAATCAATCGACTTAGCAACGAACGTGTACGTACCTCCGAGGGTTAAGTTATTCAGCACAATGTTTGGATCGGTTGCCACATCGGTAGCACCATAGGTAACTGTTTTTTTCTGATCATCAGTAACCTCTACGAACGAACGCGCCTGTTCGTTAATATGCCAGGCTATCGTTGCCTTAAATGCACCAATATCCTTCACGACAACATCGCTAAGAACCGGCGGAGTTGTGTCGCTACGGCCGCCCGAATAACCGCCGGAACCGGCAGCGGCAACTAAGGTTGCCACAAGGACATCCTGCGGTTGAGGAGTTGTCATAGTTTCCACATCAGAAATCCCTTCATTATCAGCTTGATCTTTTGAATGCGCAGCAAAATAATATGTCGTCTCGGCCGTTAGCCCGGTAACAGTTACGATATGATAAATCGATAAGGTAGCATCCAGCGCAGTGAATGTAGAAAGAGTACTCGAAGAGGTTCCATATGCAATTTGCGATGTTGCCAGCTCATCAGTCTGCCAGACAATAACGGCAGTTGTAGCACCTACAACGGGCGCTGAAATATTTGAAATTACAGGGGCTGCAATGTCGTTAGTTGTGTGGAAAGAATAATATGCACCACTATTCGAGTCAGTAGTCTCATTATTTTGCGCATCGGTTGAGCGAACATAGTAATAATATGTTCTACCGGCAATCAGGTCAGAGAGATCAACCTGGTGACTAAATGAAGGTGATGAGGTTGCGCCACCTACAAGACTATTAGTTCCCGTTTGAAGCGGATTCGAAAAACCCGAGTTATCGGCATACACAACTATCGAACTTGCGTCAACGTTCGTATCCCAAGACACAGTTGCTGTACGATCGCCAATACGCGGTGTAGTTACGTTGCTAATAATCGGACCATTAGTAGTAGTTACCGTATACCCGTCGCCACCATTAGAATCAGTCGCTAAGTTATTCAAAATATCAGCCGAACGAACACGAATATGATATTGAGTATTCGGAGTTAAATTAGTAATAGTGGCCGAGTGGCTTACAGCCATCGTATTAACTGTTGCAGAGGTACCAAAGGTAAGGTCAGGATCGGCAGAATATTGAACAATTGAATTTGCCAATTCATCGGTCGTCCATGTAATTCGCACCCATGTACTTTGCGTTTCGGCAATTTCTACGTCAGAAATAACCGGCGCTGTGACGTCAGTACCTCCCTGCCCGTTCGGCAAATCGCTAACAGCCGGCGTAAATGCCGATGTGTCGCCGTCTGAATCAACGATCTGCACACGATAAGTATACGTTGTGCTGGAAGCAACGCTACCGTCAAGATAATAATTAAGATTCTGATCGGCAATCGAGGTGAGTGTCGAATAACTGGCACCGGCGTTAGATGAACGCTCCACTTTATATGAAGCAAACGTGGAACCTGCTCCTGATGAATATACCTGCCAAAAAATAAATTCCTGGAAATTTCCGGCGCCGACGTTAGAAACATCTTTAAGCTGATAACTCTGGGGTGACTGCGGTGCAACCGCCGAACGCGCCGCCTGATTATTAACGCTGTCTTTAACCTGAAGATACACGCTCGGACTACTTCCGCTAAATAACCAATTAACCGACTGCGAAAAACTTGTTCCACCTACAGCCTGCCACGCTCCACTCGTACCGTTCAAACCGTCGGCAGACATGTCAGCATTATTCGAAAGACGATACGAAAGCGCCGTGTTGTCGGTCAGATTAAGCGTAATTGTCCCCGCTCCAACATTGAGCACGTATGCATTAATAACAGGAGTTGTGGTATCAAGCGAAAAACCGGCAGAGGTCTGCGTCGCCGTATTGTGCGCACCTTCGTTGTCGTTAATGGTTACGCGCACCTTAGTACTGGTAGCATAATATACACCGGGCGTTGAGCTCGCTGCAGACCAGGTCGCCGTATAGGGGGTAAAATTTGTTTGATCAACAGCCTTATTGTTCAGAGCCGTTAGACCAAGCGTACTACTGGCGATCGCCGTCCAGGAGCTGCCCCCATTTAATGAATACTCAAATGATGGCGTGATATACCCGGGCGTCAACGTGCCGGTTGATGTATCTGGATCGCGCACAGAGTAATTGATACTTACCGTTCCGTCGGAATTCTGTACAGCAGAGACCCCGCCCGCAGCGGCAGACGGATAATTTGGATCAAATTCAGGCTGAGCATTCACAACATATTGCACGGTGACACTGGTTACAACCGGCGTCTGAGTTGCATCAGTTGAACTTAAAATTGCTTTATATTGGAACCACTGATCGCTCAATCCGTCTTTTAAGGCATTTGGAATCGTGTCGCCACCGCTGGCGTCAGTAAAATATGACTCAGAGGTTCCGTCTGGACCCATCCAGCTGGTAAAACTGCCGGGTGCACTACTGCTGTCTGGCGCTGTTCGAATTTGAAATTTAACCGAGGCCTCGCTACTAGTTGAGACTACCCATTGAATACGCGAAATGGCGTTGGTGGCATCAGTACTGTTATACGCCGATGAAACAAGAGACAAGTCTGGCACGTGATAATTAATCGTAATGTCATCAAGCGTCGGGGTAGTAGCAATATCAGGACTCGTCAAATTAACCCTATACTGCACATATCGGTGATCACCCAGTCCTGTGATTGAGCCACTTGACGCAACGTCGGTCTGCCAACTTGTCCAACTGCCATCAGGCACCCCAGTATCACCGGCACGAATATCAACAGTCACCGTAGTGCCTAGAGGAGCTGTCTTGTTATATGTAAGCGTCGTCAAACTATTAGTAGTTCCTGTGTCGACTACAGCCGAGGTATATGTACCGCTGGTGCCGGCGCTATATAGCGAAGACACTTCGCTAGGCGACAAAACTCTGTTATAAATACGGGCCTCATCAAGATCTCCGGCAAAGCCAAATGTGCTTGTCAGATCATTACCAATTCTAATATCGCTTGCGCCAGTCTGCGCAGGTGTTCGAAACGAACCCGCACTAGTCACCGTTGATCCGTCTTGCTGGCCATCGATATAAAATTTGAGCGTTCCACCAGACGCAGAACTAAGCGTTAAACCAACGCTATGCCACGAACCATCATGTACGGCAGTCGGCGTACAGCGCCAGGTTAAACCAATATATCCACCAATTTTGCCAGCAGGACAGCCGCTCGTTGAAATACCCCACGAACCGTTTGCAACATTCGGCCCAAACGCATCCCAAGCAGCATCAGTAGTTTTTACCCATAAAAACACAGAAAGATCAGTCGTAAGATCATATACGCCAAGTTCAGGAGGAATTGTTACAGCATCATTGGCGCCATCAAAATTCAAACCGCCGCCATAGCGGCCGGTCGTCCAAGTTGCCCCATTAATAAGCGTCCCGTTATTCCCATGACCACTCGCATCACTAGTTGTCGCACCAGAGCCCTCATCAAAAGGCCAATATCCAACGGAGTTGCCTGGCGCCACAATTAAACCAACTCCTGCACTAGAGCCCGAGCCGATAACTTGAGTAGAACTGTTTGAGCCACCTGAAAAATCTGTATCGGAGGTACGTGAAACCGAAGCCTGACTACTTGTCGGCATTGAAAGACCGCCGCCGGCCGCAACCAGCAGCGAATCCTTACTCGCATATTTAGCCCATCCTGTTTGATGAGTCGGGTGCACCGGATAACTGCTGCCGCTCACACCACCAGCCCAACTACTTTGTGTCCAGGTAAACGTTGCGGCTTCTACCGGGTGTAGTTGAAACGTAGAAACAAAAACAATACTAGCGATAAGAATTACAAAAAATGTGTAGCGAAAAAAAATCTGTATGTGCGTGACCATGAATCCAGTGAATAGTACGATTTCTAAAAAAGCTTAGTTAGAGTATACCCTTATGCTGGGAAAAATCCTATACTTTTTTATCCACTCTCTCAAAGAATGAAAAGAAGCCGTACCCAAAGGGCCACGGCTTCTTTTTGCTTCCCACCTCCCGCTCCTACCGGAGCGAATTAGACGGGTCTTTGTTTTCTATAACGTACTCCTTTCTTTGAAACAGAAAACTACTTCGAACTTTGTACGGTCTTCCCTGTGTAGTACACGGGCACATCAAGTTCGCCATTCAAGAAGCAATCAACAATATCAACAACCTCATCCCTACCAAAGACGACAGCAGCGTGAAAGAACGACCTACCTCCATCGGGCCGACAAATGAAATCGTATCGCTGCCCTGGCACTACAAGGTCTCGAGAGAGAGCACCCTCGGCATCAAGATGCGTGTCAGAAATGGGCGCCTGCGTGATGCCTGTATCCTGCCAGGCAAGCTTGATCCATGCACCACTGAAGCTACACTCCGGGTACTTGCTGCAAACGAATTTGTACTTTGCCGGAGCCGTAAGATCCGGCCCCTTGATCACGATCGGCTCTCCTACGTGAAACAACTGCGGCGGGTTACCTTTGGTCACTACCAAGAAAGACATCTCTTCGCTACCGTTGAGAGCTTGGTCGATCACAGCATCACCATCCCTGTTCGTACCGACCGGCGGCATCACGTGATTCCACTGCGCAGAGAAGTCAACAGACTTGCCTTTCTTGTCGGTCTCGCTGACTCCAGCAACCGCTGTTCCAAGAACATCAGAGATGGCTACCTGCGAAGGGAAGCTGTACTCGGCGCTCTTACCGCGCCACTTGATGTAGCCAGTAACAAGCGCCCCGCCGACGAGACGATCCTGCTCGTCAAACGTCGCGGGACCGACAGAATTGCCGCTCGCGTCCCGGATTTCAAGCACGTGCCGCTTGCCCTTCTCGAGAATAAGCTTGACGGAGTCGGTAAAACAGAACTTCACACCCGGCCAATCCTGGACAACCCCAACGCGCTGACTGCTCAGATAACAGCCGGGGAAAATCGCGCAGACAGTAACCTCGCTCGTCTCCCTAGGAACAAGGAGCTCCCAGTTGCCAGAGGCATCTGGCTTAACTTCCGAGAAATGGACATTGCTCGTGTGCATACTTTCAGCACTCACCCTCCCCTTGTACTTCGCCTGACTCTTGCGATCTTCGGGCGGCGAAATCCCGTACGTCACGACAACATCCTGCAGACTTCCCAAGTCAGGAGATTCAAAGGCAACTGTTCCATGAATCCGAATCGGCGACTGAAAACAAAGCACAGTCCACGCAACCGACTTCCCGCGCGGTTGCTCGAGCTTCATGACCACCAACTTGTCTTCGTGGATAGACTCCACTTTAGGCCGCATGCGTGCGACACCCTGAACAGTGAAAGCACCCTCTGCGTCACTAGTCGCAACGACAAACGATGGCCTCTTCGAAGACTGCGGAACCTCCTCCTTGCGAGAAGATTCCCAGCTCACCTTGAACTCGGTACCACTGATAGGCATCTCGGTGACCCAGTCCACGATCTTGAAATTGAAAGGCGGGATTGCTGGCGCCTCCGGCACATCAGTAGCGGTAACGGCCTTCGGCACCATCTCAAACTGCCCCTGCTTGTTCTGCACAACTCGTGGCCTGGATGCAGGCTTTGCGCCCTTACGTTTGACAACCCACTCCGCCGCCGGCTCGGTATTGCACGACCTGGCGAACACAGAGATGATGAGCATCACAACGATGACAACGACCCAATGACCCTTTTTCATCGCACCCTCCTGTTTACCAAAAACACAGAAAAGAACAAAAATGGATCTCTTCAGGCGAAATATACTATAAAATAGTTATCAAAATCGGTCAATAAAAATCTCAAAACGCATTTAAAAATGAAAAGGGGCTGGTAGCGACGGATCGCTACCAGCCCCGAATTGTTGTCGGTGCAACTTCACACCGAAGAAAGGATCAACCCCTAGTAGCCCGGATAACTCGTGTGGTGTTCGTCGTTCTGCCACTCCGAGAACGCACAGCGAGCACCCGTAGCCCTTGCGAAGCTTGAGTATTGTTCAGTTGAAGTGCCCTTGGCGCGAGGCGCTCCTTCGCTAGCCGCACCACTCGCGGTCCCAGAAGAGTCGTGAGACTTGAACTGCCCAGCCGCACCACCCCAGCCGTCGCAACCACCCCGTCCGGGAATTCCAAGGTAGTACTCGTAGGTCCAAGGAAACGGCCCCTCCATCACGGTGTCCTGAAAGGTCTCGTCGATGCACCCACCACCACCACCACCGTAACCGCAATCACCGCCGTTGCCACCGGCGGCATAGGCAGTTCCGATACCAGCAGTGATTGCCAACGCTGCGCCACCAGCGCCACCAGCGCCACCGTTACCGCCGTTTCCACCGCGGTACCAACCATAGCCACCTTCACCGGCATCACCGCCGGCACCACCGCCACCGCCCAGAGCCTCGACGCGCCAGCCGATGTAGTTGGCGGAATCTTCAGAATTCGAACCACAGGTTGCGTTGGTGCCGTCGTAGAAGGCGTAGGCGCAACCGCCCGCACCACCACCGCCCGCACCACCACCGCCACCGCCGTAGGTGTGCTGAGCAGAGTCAGAGTTGTCGAGACCAGCGACTCCGCCGTTCCCACCGTAGTTGACGAGTTCGATGGTGGTACCAAGACCACCGTCCTCTCCAATCTGACCATGACCACCGGTCCTACCACTCAAACCGGCACCACCCGCGCCACCGCCTCCACCGCCTCCACCGCCCCAGCCATGACCGCCGCCACCGTTGCCACCGTTGCCACCGTACCCGCCGGCACCGGCAACGCCGACGTTTCGGAAGCTCGGGGTCCAACCAAAGACATGAATCGAGGGGCAGTTGTATGCGTCGGAGCCACCAGGACCTCCGTTGCCAGCGCCACCGCCGGCACCGCCGGTGCCTACGTGACTGTTGAAGCTGTGCATGGGGTGCTCAAGGCAGTTCCGAGACAGCTCCTCATCACTCGTCGCCCCGGGATTCTGGCCGGCAGAACCTGCTGTGCCAGGGCATCCATCGGCAGAGGCGGGCGGCATCACGTTGACCGCATAGCCGGTGCAGTCGTACTCGCCAAACGCTGCATGGACAGCATCGGTCGAACGGCTGACACCACCGTCACCACCGTCACCACCAGGAGCTTGAAGCCCCTCGATCCAGTGGATGCGAGTATCGGCGATCCCGACTCCGAACACTGCGACAAGCATGACCACAATCAAAACAACATATCGCACTTTCATCACAAACCCTCCGTGGAACTTTTTGCGGGTCCACTCCGCTGAAGCTATTCTTTTACTGCGCGAAATTGCGCAGTAAAAGAATAGAACAAATACAGTATATAAAGAAAAGATAAAATCTCAAAATGAGCAGAGGCCACATCACTGTGGCCTCTCTCGCTTGGAGCCGTTTAGTAGTTACCAGCTCCACCTCCGTTGTAATTCCCGTCGACCGGGATGAACTCCCCGTCCATGCCGCGCCGTCCGACGATCTCGCCGTCGAAGCTGATGAAGAACTGACTTCGCCAGCGCTGACTCGCCGACGGCGAGTCAGAGATACTCCGGCGAGCGTGACTGGCACACTCGCCCAGCGTGTGCTTGTACTGCTCGCCCAGACCTGCTCGCATCAGAGCCAGAATTGCAACTGCAAAGAGCAGTCCGCCGATCTGAGCCCGAAGCGGCAAGCCTCCCAAGCCTACGGAAAGCTGATTCGTACGACGCACAGGCACCTTCATACGGATTAGTGTTTCCATCACACCCCCCCCTTCATCGTCGTAACCCTCCTCTCCAGGAAGTTCACGATCGTATTTGAAAACCCTCGCGCAGCAGTTAATCAACTCTGCGTCCTAAATTCATTATACTACTAAAAATATAATCTGTCAACCCCCTTATTACTCCTTTTAAAGCTATAAAATATCAACGGCGTGGCGGAGCATCTTTCAACTCTCGCCACGCCGCTGCTGACTGCCGCCACACTACTGCTTCTTCGCGAACTTGATTCGACTGAGCTGCTCTTCGTACCACGACCCCTCACCCTCGAGTACGTACTTCTGGTTAGGTAGACTCCTGAGCCACGCGGATCCGTCCATACGCGGGCTGCCTTTGGCCCGGGACATTTGGGAGATGACGTATTCATTTACGCCCTTCCCAGCCATATCCGCAAACACGTCAATCAAGTCGAACTTGTCGTCATCAAAAAAGACGGCAGCCTCCTCCTGCGACATCACAGGACTCGTCTTTTTCTCCATTGACTCCTCCTTCCAAAGATCACAATGGCGACTCAAGTATTAACGATCCTCTCCGATCCCGTCAAGCATCTTCTTCACCTCTCCAAGCTGGTCTTGGTTGTGAATCGAAACAACAAGCACCGGCTTTTTAAAACGCTTCAGAGCAATTACCTGCTTCTTTATAGTCGCAGCGTCAGCAAGATCGCTCTTAGTTAAAAGAATATAACTTTCTTTTGCTGCAAGCACTTTGTCGTATTTTGAAAGCTCGCCGCGCACAGCTTTATAGTCTGCGGTAATATCTGCCGAGTCGGCGGCAACACAGTGGATCACGAGCTTTGTTCGCTCAACGTGACGCAAAAATTTAAAACCAAGACCCTTGCCGGCTGATGCGCCTTCAATCAATCCCGGGATGTCGGCGATGATAAGGGGCGTGGCTTTTTTCTGCTCCTCATCGCTCGCCTTTAAAATTGCCGTCGGATAATAGACGCCAAGGTTTGGTTCAAGTGTCGTAAACGGATAATTAGCAACCTGCGCACCGGCCGCCGTTAATTCATTAAGCAAACTTGACTTACCAGCGTTTGGCAGACCAATCAGTCCGATATCAGCAATAATGCGTAGCTCAAATTCAGCGTCAAATTCCTCACCCGGCAGACCCGGCTGCGCGATTTCCGGAGACGGATTGCGCGAAGAACGAAACATAAAGTTTCCTTTACCACCCTTACCGCCTTTTGCAATCAGCACCCGCTCACCTACTTTGGTAACCTCAAACTCTTTTTCGGTAATGCCGCCGTGCATAGTCCCGCCCAAATTCCGACGCGCAGGTTTTATCGGCGCACTTTCCTCTTCAGCCTCCTCCATCTTTTCTTTATTAGTTTGCACAGCACGAACAACAGTACCAATCGGTACTTTTAAAACTAAATCCTCGCCGGCTGCACCCGAACGCTTTGCTTCGCCTCCCCGTGTACCATCAGTAGCAAAAAAATCTTTTTTAAAACGGTAGGCCCGGAGCGCACCCAAATCAGAGACGCCTTCAAGAAAAACTGAACCGCCAATACCGCCGTTGCCACCGGTTGGCCCAAGCGATCGCGGAACCGTGTCAAAGCAGACCTTACCGGCTCCGCCATGCCCCGCTTTAATATGCAGTTTTACTTCGTCGATTAACATAGTTATTGTTTCTCAAATTTGACCTCATCGGGGAATAAAAGCTGGAATGGATACCCCACAAAGTTGCGCAAGATTGTACCACATCCAACCTCTTTAAGAAAGCTCACTATCTTTTGCGTGATCAATTTGGGTTCTGGGTTTTGATCTTTCCCTTTATATTCAACCTCAACAAAATCACCTAAATTTTTAACCGAATCAATCGCGATCTCATAGTCTTCATAATTCCAGGTCTTGCGTAGCTTATCAACAACAGTAAGCGATTTTACATTGAGTGCCATAAAAATCTTCCGGAGCTGATCAGCATCTTTTACCTCTGTTTCGTATTCATCACAATGAGTACTCTTGCCCTGCTCATCATAATGAAACAACTTATACGTTACCGATTGCTTACTGTTCTCATTGCGCAACCGTAACCATTCCTTTGCCGGGCGTACGGACAAAAAATCTCTCTGCACCGGAGTAAAATATTCATCTATCTGCCGATTCTCTGCTTGGAATTTCCCGTTTTTTGCTAAAAAATCTAATAGCGGCTTAACTTTCTCAACTTTCACCTGGATTTCAATCTCAGTATCTTTCGGCATATTATAAACCAAGTATATCAATTATTTTCTCTTTACTCGTCGCCCCCCGAAATAATACTAATCGCCCCAAACGAAACCTTAAAATGTTCAGCTAAGATTTCTATCAAACGAATATTCGCCGCCCCATCAACCGGCTTGGCATTTACTTTAACTTTAAAATTGCCAGAAGATAATTCAATAACTTCTGCTTTCTTTGCACCTGGCTTGGTTTGTACTTGTATTCGCATTCTCACTATAACCTATCACCTACAACCTAGAAACTTTTCCTTATATGCCCCATTGAATATGCCATAGACCCACCCACTTTTTTACCGGGATTAAAAATGCCTTTCGGATCAAAAATCTGTTTTACCTGCTCAAACAACTTGATTACCTCCGGACCATACATCTTTTCTAGATACGGCGTACGAATCAAACCATCGTTGTGCTCGGCTGTAATCGTTCCTTTATATTGCATGACAAGATTGTAGACCTCTTCAGAGAGCTTTGGGATAATCGCCCGCTGTGCTTGGTCCTCTAAATTCATCAGCGGAATGATGTGGAAATTTCCATCGCCCGGGTGTCCGGCAATGGTAAAAATAAGCGAAGGGTATTGTTTTAGAATCGCCGTTAGTTTTGGCAAAAATTCGGGTAGCACCTCGGGCAGCACAGCAAAGTCGTCGATAAACGGCGCGGTGTGTTTATCTTTTACTTTATTGCGAAGCAAACTGAAACTTTCCCGGCGGATAACATAAAATTCTTTTTCCTCCTCGTCGGTTTTGGTGATGCGCATCTTGCTATCAAACTGCCTCATCGCAACGGCGGCTTCATGCACCTTCTTTTCAACATCACTAATAGTATCTCCGGTAAATTCCGCCATCACAACAAGCTTAGGCATACCACCGGTTATAAAAATCCAGAGCTCGGGCAGCAGGTGCCACATCATACCAAACAAATTTTTTGGCTTTAAAATCTTCAGTAGATCCGGGAAAAACTTAATTGCAAGTTTAAGTGTGTTGTCGTCATACGACTCAATCGTCTCCGGACCAAATTGCTTGAGGCCAACCACGATATTGCCGAGGTCTTTCATGTGCCGTGCTTTCAAGAATAAAACAAGCAACTTTGAAACCGGCTTAATCGGCACGAGACGAAACTTAATCTTGGTAATAATGCCGAGCGTCCCCTGACTACCAACAAGCATCCGATTTAAATCAAATGTTGTACCGTCCCACACGTTCCATACATAGTAGCCGGCGGAATTCTTCGTGACGTTTGGTCGCGCCGCATCAATAGCCGCCTTGTTCGCATGAATTAATTCATACATCTGCTTATACAATTTTCCCTCAAACGAATTCTCCTGAATTTTCAGTGCCAACTCCTCCTGCGTTAAACCCTTAATAACGTGCTCTTGTCCGTCGGCAAGAATAATATGTAATTCCTCGACAAATTTTTCAGTTTTGCCATATGCCGGCGTTTTTTCACCGCCAGAATTGTTGGCCACCATACCGCCGACAGTTGCAAGCTCACGACTAGCCGGATAGCTCGGCATGATTAAATCGCGTCGCTTTGTCTCAACATCAAAATCGCGGTAATACACACCGGGCTCAACAACAGCAAATCCTGATTTTTTATCAGGGGCCGCTTGCACATCGTGAATCTTATTAAAATGCGCCGTCATATCCATGACGATCGATTCAGAGAGCGGCCCGCCCGTCATATCAGTGCCCGCTGAACGCGCAGTCAAACTCACATTCTCGCCGTGATCTTTTGCGTCAGTTGCAAATGTAACCAGCGCCTTAATATCCTCGGCGTCACGCGGCGCAACTATAAGAGCAGGCTTTACTTCAAAAATACTGGCATCGTGACTAAACTTTGTCAGCGCAGCAGCATCTTCGTATACCTCGCCTTTTACAATTTTTTTAACTTCTTCGGAAAGGTTCATAAGTTAATAGTAGCAAATTGCTCTGCGTATCCCAAGCCCTCCGGGCTTAAAATAAAAGCTGCGCAGCAGGGTATCCAACTCACCGAGTGCAGACGAGGACATTTATTTTTAAAGGACATACCGGGCCGGCCATAGCGGACAGTAAAAGGTACCCGTGCCGATCTTAAGCAAGCCCGTGAGCAGGGTGCCGTCGAATACGAGTACGTGTTCGCGGCATGCGCCAAGACATTTTTAATCTTACCGGCTAGCGCCGAGAAGAAATGTCATGGGCAACGTAAAACCGCCCTCTCGTATAGAGGGCGGTTTTACTAGAATCATTATTAGTCCGAAGACCAACAAGGACTACATTCGGCCGAAGCCACCGGTGCGAGGAGCCATCGGGCGAGCCTCGTTAACGGTGAGCGGGCGGCCTTCCATGTCCTTGCCGTTGAACATCTCAATCGCCTTATCGGCGTCTGAGTCGTTCTCGAACTCAACGAAACCAAAGCCCTTGCTGCGGCCGCTCATCTTGTCGATGATAACGGTAGCAGTAGCAACTGCGCCGGCTGCAGAGAAAACTCCCTTCAGGTCGTCGCTGGTCGTTGAGTAAGGAAGGTTCCCTACGTACAACTTTTTCATTTCAACTTATAAATCACTTACTTACGCTGTAGAAAGACCTTCCTTGGAAACCAGGCCTGCTCTGTGTTAATGCAGACGGCCATACGAAACGGTAACCTCGGATACCTACGAGCACTCCCAATATAGCATACTTGATTCAATTCGTCAAGTATCAGAGGCGTAGACTAAAACAACCCCACCGCCTTTGGTTTTTCGGCTTTCTTAACTACCTTTTTTGGCAGCTTTTCTTCGCTATGCAACGTTTCGCGCTTTCCGCCATGTGACTCTGCGCGCGCGACCGCAAAACGATATCGACAATAGTCACACTCCTCATGCGCTACCGGAACCTCCTCGCTCATTAAGCACGCCTTTGCTTTAATCAGAGTCGGTTCGATCCAAGCCGTATCCCCCTCATACGGAATTAACTTCACGCTAAATTCGAGCTTGCCATCAAACGCCTCCGCATCCAGCCTTCCATTTACATACACGAAGTAGCCTACCGACGAAACTTTAAATCCATTTTTGCGCAGCAGCCACTGATATGTTTCCATCTGCCGCTTATAGCCATCCTGCCACTCAGCATCAAGGCTCACCTCACCTGCCTTTGCCGTTGCCTTGTAATCAACCACGATCAATTCCCCAGCCGGATTCACCCAAATGTCATCAACGCCACCAGTCACAAAAAAGTTCGTCTTCGGATCTAAATATTCCACACCGGCACGCAGCGAGTCCCGCCACGAATCCATTTTCTCGTGTGCAAATGGCACGGCATCAATCTTATATGCCTTCATAAACGGATGCGGCGTCTGAGCTGCACGATGCACGTCAAATTCTTTTTTCAGAAGCGCATCCACGGCCGAGTTAAGCGAAAACGGAAATCCCGGCGGACGGCCAACGCCAAGTCGCCTGTCCAAATAAAAACAGCGTGGGCACTCCAAAAACAGATCAATCTTGCTCCGACTCAATCGAAATTTCTCCGGACTCTTGGGGTCAAAAATATTGCGTGTTCTGCCAGGCGTGTAGTACTTACTCATGCCCTAACTATAGAAGAGTTGCCCGAGAAAAGAAAATTGACAATTAATCGTAAAAGATAGAGGGTGAGGAAGACGAGATTGGAATCTTGTCAGGTCGGCCTAAATGCAACTGGCCGAAAGCTCTATTGAAAGGAGCTCCGATGCAGAAGAGTCTCAGCGACCGAGTCGAAGGCTTCCTCCAGGCGCTCAAGCGGAAAGCAAGCGAAGAGGGTGCCGGCATCGACGCCCTGGCGACTTCGAAAAGCAACCACTTCGTGCAACATACCCATATGCTTACCCTCAAAGTCCTTCCGACTCTGACCCAGGAAAGCGAGGGGGCGGCGGTGCACGACTTCGTAGAGAAACTGCGGTCGGAAGGCAACCTGGTGACCAAGGCTCAGCTCTTCGAAGCGCTGTTCACGGTTTGCGACAACGCGATCATCGCGAGTACGTTCCACACGCAGTCGCCGAAGATGAAAGACGATTGCATCGCGGCGGCGATCATCGCTGTGATGCGGTCTTTCGGACGTCCGAATTCGAACCTCTGGCTCGAGGGCGGCTCGCGCGCGAATGCACCGGCAGTTACCCGCATGGACCGAGAGAGGATGATCTGCGAGCTGCTCCAGCAGCTCGCCTTCTCGACCGGACACGATGAGGACTACTGGCGCGATCACGAGAATCTCGGCAGCAGGGCAATCGAGGAAGCCGCCGTCATCTATGTGCGCGATGGCAGGCGCAACGCCTCGTGCGATCACCGGATCACCCGTTTCGAGAACGTTCCGCAGCCCAAAGATCGTATCGACGCGATCAAGCAGTTGATCGAGAACGCACCGGAAGTCCTGGCTCAAGGGCGCAAGCTCAACGGACCGGGGCGAGTCTTCTATCAGGCGATCATGGAACAGTGGATGAAGCGCCAGCCGATCGCCAGACGGCTGAAGGTCTTCGCCACTTCGGCCTATCTCTTCGCTCGCGACGAGTAGGCCAGCAGTCGCACCTCCGCGCGGGTCGCCCTCATCGGTGACCCGCGCGAATTCGTTTTTAAATACAGCTATTGCAACTTATCACTATCTAGGACGGCCGTCCTAGATAGTGATATATAAAAATTTAAGAATCATCTTAACTTAGCTTTTCAGCTCTAACTCCAACCAACCTGATCTTTTTGCGTTTCGGGTTCTCTCTACTATCTAAAAATGGCAACAATAAATGGAGGGCCTCAGTCTCAAGCACTTTTTTGTCATCACTCGGCGTTGCGATGGTATGCGAACGCGTAAGGGTCTCAAAGTCAGAAAAACGAACGACGATCGAGACTGTTTTAAATACTTTCTTTTCTTTTTTGACTGATTTTGCAACATCAGCAGCTAACTCTTTAAATGTCGCTAAAATCTTTGGTGCATCGAGCGTGTCTACATCAAACGTCGTCTCCGAGCCAATCGACTTCGCCTCGCGATCCGTTTCAAGCGGGGTGTCGTCAATACCGCGCGCCTCGTAATACATCGAAGCACCGTGTTTCTGTCCAAAATTCTCTGTCAAAAATTCTTTGGTCTTTTTACGCAGCTGCGCAACAGTCTCAATCTCAAATTCTTTCAGCCCAGCACCCGTCTTTGGTCCAATGCCGCGCAACTCGCGCACCGACAATGGATCTAAAAATTCCTGGACATCTTTCTCGTGTACGATAGTGAGCCCATATGGCTTCTGCTGACCCGCGGCGATCTTTGAAATCAATTTGTTTGGCCCCAGGCCGATTGAACAACTGAGCTGAAATTTTTTCGTAACGTGTTCTTGAATTTGCCGAGCAATTTTCTCGGCCTCCTGCCAGGTACTATTCTGCAGCTCAAGATAACACTCATCGATTGAAGCGGGCTGGAAGACCTCGCCACGCGTGGCGATATACGCAAAAATCTCCCCTGATACCTCAGCATAGTGCCTGATGTTTGGTTCTAAAAAGACAACCTCAGGGTTACCTGCTTTTTTCGCCTGCTGGCTTAAATCCCAGGCACGCGAAATCGGCATCGCACTTTTGATACCATACTTTCGGGCAGCATAATTTGCAGTTGAAACAACGCCTCTGCCTTTGCCGCCTGCCGGGTCAGAACCTACAGCAATTGGCAAACCCTTGAGCCGCGGCTTATCGCGCTCTTCGACGCTGGCAAAAAATGCATCCATATCTATGTGTAAAACAATCCGCATAGCACTCAAATATATCATATATGATATATTTCCGGCGGTTGACCTAGAGCTTAAAAGTTTTCTTGATAGCCGCCGCTGCATCAGCTGCCGACAAATGCTCGGTTGAAATACGTAAATATTTCTCTGGGAATAGAAATTCGTCTGGGTTTGTATTGAGTTGATACTTTTTGTCCCAATCAACAATATTTTTCTCAATCGCCTGCACATTAGCAGGATTTTTGTGCTTCAAACGATTCTCAGACTTATTGCGCGCAACTCGAATATTGAGCGGCGCCTCGAGCTCGACAAAATAAACGCAGCCGTTTTCTTTTTCAACAATCTGTTTAATCTTTTTTATTTCTTCTGTCCCAGCTGGTGTTGAAAAATTCCAAGCCAAAGAAAAAGCCAAATTCACGCCACTCTTTGCCGCCTCCTCGATAACATCGCGTCGGATAGCGCGCGTAAGCTTTTCGTGCGAATTGCTTTCAAAATCAAAAAATCGCGTCAAAAAATCAATCGTCAGATGATTGTGAAACACTTTGATATCAGTAATTTTTGCCAGCTCCTGCGCCACCGTCATCTTACCCACCGCCGGCGGCCCGAAGATAATTACGAGATTCATGCAACTTTAGCCATGACCCTTACTGGTGCAGCCTCGATATCGAAGTTAGCTGGCAGTGCTACTATTTCAAAATTCTTAATACCAACAAGATGCTCTAAACCAGTAAGATTTTCTATTATTAAAACTTCTGATGCAAGTAAAATCTTATGCACAGGAAAAGGCGGCGCGTCAGGAGTCGGCGTATCAAGACCTACAATGGAAACTCCACGCTTAACTAGTTCGTCTGCAAAATCCTCGCCGACCGACGGAAATGAAGTGTAATAATCGGAATCACGGAACTTCTTATCGTGTCCGGTCAGAATAAGTACGATATCGCCTTTTTGGATAACACTTTCCTTCAGCAAATTTCTACCTATATCTTTGCCACGCGCATCAACGAGCACGCCGCGCCCAACAAATTTTTCAATTGCAAAATCTGTTATCTTTTTGCCGTTCTCAATAAAGTGCAGAGGCGCGTCAATATGCGTGCCCACGTGCATCACCGTGCTCAAACGAAAATCTACCCAACCATGCTCTTTAAGATTTGATACCTGAACCATTTCCGGCTTTGCATCACCGGGATAGACAGGCATATCGGCAGTAAATTTGTGAGTCAAATCGATTATTCTCATATAAATAAAGTCTCGAATGCACAATACTTACACTCCTTATCCTTGCACCCTTTGTCGAAAAACTCCAATTTTAGGATCTCCTCACTCACCCGCTTGATTTCAAGTTCAAGCTCGCGGACCTCTTTTGCCGATGGGGCAAACACATCACGGCGAAACTTCCCGTTTGGCCCAGACTCGAGAAAATCAATTGACCCGTCCTTCATCTTCCACTGCGTACCCCGCTCAAGCAGTAATTTATAAAATGTCAGCTGGCGGTAATAATTTTCGTCTTTAACCGGCTTTTTGAATTTGTAATCAACAACATGAGCAGTGCCATCTGGATAAAAATCAATTCGATCAATCCGCCCGCGCAATTTAATGTTTCCTAATTCAACCTCGTTAACAGCAAATTCGGGCTTAGAACTCTTTTGCCACGTCTTATGATTCTGATCCCAATACTGCGAAAGCACCCGCTGGCCCTTCTTAAGCCCGCTGCAATAATCAATCTCACGCATCGGCATTCGCGAAAGCAAGAAGGCAAATCGGTCTAAAAATTGTTTTTTAGTAATCAGCTCGCTACTTATACTTTCAACGGCATATTTTAGTGCCCCGTGCGCCGCCTCGCCAATCTGCGCACTGGGATGCTGGGCCTCAGGAATACCGACAAGGTTTACGTAAAAAAACCGCATAGGACACTGCAGATAATTATTCAGCGCCGAAACCGATAACCCACGCTCCAAAAAGCGTTTACGCCAAAAATCTTTTTCGCGCGCCGAAGACTTTTGAGGCGGCTGCAAAA
Organism: uncultured Candidatus Saccharibacteria bacterium; assembly: GCA_964641225.1. Lineage (GTDB taxonomy): Bacteria > Patescibacteriota > Minisyncoccia > UBA6257 > 1-14-0-10-44-23 > JAHFLF01. The sequence goes on along the minus strand of CAZXKC010000001.1, from coordinate 110,906 downwards.
ACTCTATCTCCCGCGGCTCAAACTCCTTCTCGAATAATTCGAGAGAAAGCTGCTGCGTTAATTCTGATCGCATAGTTGCTACAAACATACTTTGCAGTTGTTCTTTACCGTCCTTAGTTCGAGCATAGGAAATAACCAGCTCTTTTTTAGCACGCGTTACGGCAACGTAAAACAGATTGCGCTCAGCCTCTTCATCCTTACCCTTTTTAAAAAATCGAAACACGTTGCGATTGCGCCGCTCCTCCCAGCCCGAACTCATTGCGCCCAGAATATACACATATTCAAACTCAAGACCCTTTGCCTTATGTGCGGTCATCAGCTGTACGCCTGCGTGGTCACGCGATGCGACCGTTAGATTCACTCGGTGTTCGCGCATAATTCGCAATTGATTCAAAAAATCATCAAGCGTTGTATCGCGATTACCGGCAATCGCCTCTTGAAGCAGTGGGAATAGTATAATGCCGCCCTCAATCAGCGCAGTCTGGCGCACCATCTCTTCGAACATCGGCAACAGATTAAAACTCTTACTCATCGCCCTCCAAAGCGACAGTTTTTGATACAGCGCAAAGGTCGCCTCTGCAGACTCAGGAGTAATTTTTTCTAAAATCTTTTTGTCGCGAATTAAGCTAAAAATTGTGCGCCGCTCTTTGCGCGCAGTTTCAATCAAAATCGCAACATCCAGCGGCGCAATGCGCGAATCCTCTAAATACAGTACGGGCACAAGTCCGTAATCAGTACCAAAATCACGAACAGCCTCTAAAAATGCAATCAGCTTTCTCACTTGCACATGTGAAAATGCATCATCACCGGCAAGTAGCGATACGGGCACGCCAAGTTTTTCTAAATAACGAGCGATGAGGGCGCTATCTTTATGGACCCGATACAACGCCGCAATATCCTGAGGTTTTGCACCGCGCTTAATACGCTCCTGAATATGCCGGGCAATTGCATAGGCCTCGCTTTCAACGGTCGCACACGCGGCAATACTAATCTGCTTTTTCGCATGAGGAGCGCGTGCGATCAGTGCACCCTGACCAAGCGCAACATCGAGTGCGGCATCTAAAATAGTCTGCGTGCTGCGATAATTTTCAGTCAGCGCAATCACCGTCGCCCGCTTAAATCTCTTTTTAAAATACGTAAAATTTTCAAGCTGAGCACCTTGAAATCGATAGATCGCCTGCTTAGCATCACCCACAATAAATAGATTCGGGCTGTCGTCCCCAGCTAGTAATTCAATAACGCTATTTTGACTCTGGTTCGTATCCTGATGCTCGTCTACTAATATATAAAGATATTTCTCTTGGAGCGTCAGTCGTAAATTCCGGTTCTTTTTAAGAACCTGCGCGACGGAAAGCACCATATCGTCGTAGTCATACCGGCCCATTTTTTGCAGCTGCTGCTGATACGCTGCGTATAATTCTGAAAGCTCTTTGTTCTCGCGTACATCAGCCGGGCTTAATCCTTCCCGCTTAAGTTCACTGATCGAGCTGACAATGTCGCGACTAAACCGCTGCCGATTACTTTCAAGGAGCGACCGAATGATATTTATTTGATCAACCTCGCTGATATTATGCTCACCGGCGATCATCGGAAACGCCTGCGGATACTCCTGAATAATTTCATTACAAAATCCGTGAATGGTTTTGATCGAAACCCGATATGCCGTCGGACCAATAATCTCGAGCAGTCGCCGTTTCATCGAGGTAACGGCCGACTCAGTAAATGTCAGCGCTAAAATACTTTCCGGCGAGGTATCTGTTTTTTGTAAAATATTGGCAATGCGCAACGTTAAAATCTGCGTCTTACCAGTCCCCGGCCCCGCAACAACCATAACAGGCCCTTCGATAGCCTCGACCGCCTGTCGCTGCTGCTTGTTTAATCTTCTAAGTTCTTGAGCAAAGTTCATTGCGCTCATTGTACTCTAAGGTGATAAAAAGCAGAAAGGGTCCGGACCACAGCGAAATGCCATGGACGGACCCTTAGTGTACTGCGTGTTATTTCTCCTTTCGGACATGCCCACACGCGTAGGCGGCTATCGATTCGAAACTATGCCACACCAGACTCTGCGAGCACAGACTTCAACTGCATTCGCACGGCACGCAATCGAGTGTCGAAGGTGTTGCGATTGACCCCAAGAGCCTTGATCATCTCTTTGCGGGTCATCCGCCCCTCGGCAAGAGCCAGAAGCAGTTCGCGCCTGCTCTCATCGAGCCCTGCGATTGCCTCACGAATGATCTGCGCGTCCTCACTGCGAAGCACCTTTTCGAGAGTACAGCCACTGGGATCCTCGCCGCGCGCAATGATCGGACGGTCTGCCTGTAGGCGGGCAACGAAGCGACGTGCGACGCGTCCCTGCCAATCACGAGAGCGAAGAAACATCAGCGACTTCTTGTGGAAGATGCCGACCAGGATACCGAAGCGGTTGTCCTTCGGCGGATAGCGCTTGTGGATCGACAGGTACGTGGCCACCGACTCGTGGAAGATATCCTCGGCGTCCTGCGACAGGATACCGTAACGGGCGCGAGCAATGAAGCAGACCTTCGAGAGCAGAGCTGCGGCACGCTCAGTGTCACCGAGCGCAGTCAGCAGGCCCTTATGAGTGGTGTCCTCATGCGAATCCTGATGCCACCTGCGCGGCCTCACAGGCCCCCCATGAGGAGGACGATCCGGCGGCGTTTCCGCCGCCGGAGCAGCAGAAAAACCGATATCGTCGTTCATAGTACGCATACCCTTTCGATCGTATACCCCCGAAAAAGAACTGATTACCTCCGGGAACATCCCGAATAGTAAGGTTCTAATATAACACGTAAGCTAATTACTGTCAAGAACCTCGCTAATAAGCCCTTCTATCTGGTTAAGATCACGTGCCTCCATCATCTTCACGCGCAGCTCTTTCGCCCCATCAAATCCGTTCACATAGGCCTTATAATGCTTTTTCATCACATCAAAATTCTTAATTCTGCCGCCGTCAGCAGCCGTTCCCTCCCCAAATAGCTTTTCAAATAACTGCGTATGCTCTAAGCAGACACGCAATTTTTCCTCAGTCGTTGGAATTTTTTCTGAAAATAGCCACGGATTACCAAAAATTGCCCGGCCGAGCATTACACCGTCGCAGCCAGTTTCGGCAACACGAGTACGCGCCTGCTCTAGATTTTCTACATCACCGTTACCAAAAATTAATACACCGCTACCCTGTGCGATCTCTACGGCGCGCGCCATCCTTTCCCAATGCGCAGGGACAAGACTCATTTCTTTACGCGTTCGCAAATGCAGCGTAATCACTGCCGGTTTTGTTTCAAGGAGCGCCGGCAGCCAGGTTTCGAGTTCATCTTGGTTATACCCAATTCGTGTCTTCACCGAAACAGGAATTATACTACCGGCATCAGCAACGCCGCGTTTTGTTTCTAAAATAATTTGTTGCGCTAACTTAGGAGTTTTAATAAGTGCGGCACCTCCTCCAGATTTCTCTACCCCCGAATCCGGGCAGCCCATATTAATATCAATTCCGTCAAAACCAAGCGACACAATTAATTTTGCAACCTCATAAAACTGCTCGGGTTTTCCTCCAAAAATCTGGGCAACAATTGGATACTGATCTTTTTCAAACCAAAAATCCGGTAATAATTTTTCTCGCCCGCGCGAAAGCAAGCCTTCGACGGAAACAAATTCCGTCCAGAACACATCCGGTTTGCCGTATTTAGAGATGATGCGTCGAAAAGCCGCGTCTGTGACGTTGGCCATAGGCGCGAGTACGAAAACTGGTTTTTTTAACGTATCCCAAAATCCGCTGTTCATGCAGGCATCCTATAGAATTACCTTCTTCGACGCAAGCTATGCCGCGCGCGCAAATTGTCTACGGCGCATTATCCGCCAGATGGTACGAAGAACGAAAAATACAACAACGACCGCAGAAGCATAGAGCGCAATTGGAGTTTCTAAAATCCAACGCGCAGCTTTGACGAGCAACAAAAGTAATTGCTTAGTCAGTCGATGTACAGTATCACCGACCGTACCACTATGTTTAGCTGACAAAACAGGCGAAGAGCTAGAATCACCACCCGAGACGGCGTCATTAAGAGCTTGACCCTGCGAAGTCGTCACCACCGCCTGCTCTTTCGCTCGTAAAACAGCAACTTCTTTTTCAAGATCCTTCTGCGTAATAGCAAGTGAGGCATCCCAATCTTTTGCGAGTGCATCTAAAAAATTCTTTGACTCTCCTACTACTTTTGTAGCTACCTCAGTTGCCTGTGCAGTAAAACCCTGTGCATCGCCTGCTGACTGACTGATAGGTGCGGAAACTACCGGCGGTGCAGCTACGACTATCTCGCTACTACCAGAATCGACGTCAGAAAGAGGAACAGGCTGCTGAGGCTTACCGGCAACCGTACTAAATGCCTTCGTAATTTTTGCAGAAATTTTGTGTGTCCCACTGGTCGATCTCCAATCAACCCAGACTTCGCGAAGATGGCTGCTTGTTGCAGTAAAATCAGCGGTTCCGATCGAGGTTTCATTATCAAAAAATGCAACAGTTCCAACCATATCGGAAGGGCTGCTGTTAAAAACAGCAGAATAAATACGAACTACCTCTCCGGCAAAAAACTGATCCTTTGAATACCAAATATTATCTTGAATAAATCCAATACCAGAGGCTGCATGCACCAGTGTCGTACTCGCCCACATCGCTACTGCCGCGATTAAAAAAACATTTCGTTTCATTCTTTGTATTCTACCGCGCAATCTAACAACAATAAAGAGCCCCGTACAGGGCTCTTTATTGGAAGCAGCTATTATTAGAGCTTGTTGACCTGACTGTCCGTCACCTGAAACTCTGCATTGAGATCGGCCTGATTGAGACCGTCGAGCTCTTCATTGTAGCTGGTATCACTGGTCGTTTCATTCTGATCTACAGGAGCGGTTGCCGGCTTACTAGCAAACATCCACCAGGCAAGCACTACAACTGCCACTACAACGACTCCGATAATAATTTTCTTGTTCATAAAAGATAGTGTGTTACTGAACGTTTACGTTTGTCTCGGTCGTTGCACCCGCCTGCACACCGGCAGCCTCAGCAGAAACAGCCGCTTTTGCAACAACATCAATTTTTGCCATTGCATTGCCAGCCGCACGAACCGCTTCAGTCGCCGCCTTAATCTTTTCGTTAACCGCAGCCACATCAGCCTTTGCTGTTGCGCTTGCGTTCTGCGCAGCAACACGAGCAGCCTCCTCAGTGGTTACAGCGATGGTGTAGGTCTTTGCAGTTTGTATTGCGATAGCAGCACGCGCATCAGCAATCGCCGTTGTCGCTGTTGCAATCGCCGAACGAACAGCGGTCACATCCGTACCAGCCGCAGCAACAACATCAACACGGGCGCTGATTTTAGCGAGCACCGCATCAATCTTATCAACGCGGACAGTCATATCTGCCGTCACCTTTGCATTAATATCGTTGAATGCAGTTCCGAGCCCGGTAACAATCTCTGCCTTTGTCTTATCTTTAAATGCAGCTACTTTTGTTTTGAGCGTCTCTAAGGCCGCCTTTCGGTCGGTCTCAAATTTTTGACGAGCAGCCTTTGCTTTGACTTCAAACGCTGCGCGCGCATCCATCTGCTGCTTCTCAAACGCCTCGCGCATCGCCTTTATAGCAGCCTGCTTTTCTTCTGACGTACCCTCGCCGCTGCGCGTTGCCTCAACACCGGCTTTTAAATCAGCACGGTTTTGCTGCAAATCAGCCTTCATGTCGGCACGGCCGCCCTCAATCTCAGCCTTCATATCAACGCGACCACCTTTTATATCAGCATGAATCTCCTGCTTAATTGGAGCAACTCCGCGCGCCTTCACATTTGCCTTCAGGTCATACCCAGCCTTACCTGCCGCACCGCTTCCCTGAATATTAACGGCACCACCCGGCATACCCGGGCCGCCGACAGTTCCTTGATAGTTTACCTTGCCGGTTGCCGGATCATAGGCAGCCTTAGCATTGTAATTAATCGTTCCCATCGGAGTCTCAACCGAACCAGTCACATCACTTGTCTGCGCCGCTACCGGAGCCGCACACGCAAGAGCAAGTACTACGCCTAACGTAAACTTTTTAAGCATAAAATAAAAATTAATAATTAGTAGGTCTGTCTATACTAGCACATTACGATTACGAGAAAAGATTGACAAAACACTTCATGCGTTACGGTTGTAGCTGATCTGCCTGACCGTCAACTAATATCACAACAGATTTCACACTTTCAAATTGCTTTAGCGTCGTAACAATTTGTGCGCTGATCATACCAATGCGACACGAACCGCCCACCTCACGCATCAGCTCGCTACTGAGATCAACCGTTGCAATGCCATCCTTAATCACGGCAGAATTCACACGGATCCCGGCGTTGAGGGCTGTCGTATAGCCGGCTGCTTTTTCTGCCTCGGTCGGACCCTTAAAAAGTTCTTCGAGTGCGGCGCGCGCGACAGCCGTCGTCTTTGGCACAACTCTTCCTGTGCGATACACGCCGTCACACTCTCCTACGACCAATCCATCTGCACCTATCGGCTTAGCGTGCTGATTATCAAAATACACATTAACCGCTGTTTTCGGCTCATCAGCAAAATGAACCGGAATGCGCACCAGATCAATTTCTGAGCCGTCTTTCGCAGAATGCGCGTAGACCTCGACAAATCCCTCAGGTGAATTCGGTTGATATCCGTAATCAATAGTCAGACTAAATCCGCCAAAGGTGCCCACATCAGGGGCATGCGCAGTATCAAATCCACCGGCAAGCTGATGACCTTCGCCGTCCATCACGCGATACATAAATGCATTCTCAAACACCCGCGCCTCGCCGACAATAACGAGCGGCTGCCCGACGGTTTCTCCGGACACCGGCTGATACACTTTTATATTTCCGCTCTCTGACACCTCAGAGCCACTCTGTGGTGGCGTAGTTTTAAATGAACCAACCAATAGTCCCAATACTACAAACACCGCAAGCAATCCGAATAATACTAATAGTCGTTTTATCATACACGTATTGTATGCTGTTTTTCGTATGTTGTTAATTATTCAAAGCACCCCTTTAGTAAATCCATATTCTTTTTATCCGGCCCCATATCATCAAATCCCGGCACTTCTAGAAACCAGCTCATGTGCGCAAGCCTTTTTTCTTGCGCGAGCGCCCGAAATCCGCCTAACCCGATCTGTCCTTGTCCTAAATTTTCATGCTTATCGTTTTGCGAATTATACGCCGTCTTTGAATCATTCACGTGCAAACACACGACGTTTTCTAGACCGACCGCTGCATCCCAGGCGTCAAAAAACTTTGTAATATTCTTCGGAATGTACGATTCAATCAGGCCAGACTCAAATGAATGCGCCGTATCAATACAAATTTTTACTCGCGAATCGTTCACTGCTTTAAATAACCATTCCAATTCTGCAATTGTTCCTCCAATTTTTTTAATGCTGCCTGAATTTTCCATAATTAAAAACGCATCACCTTTCACGTTTTTCAAAATTTCCTTCATCGCGCTCGCCGCGCGCTCCAGCGCGGGCTCGCGCGCATCTCCATTTGGCGAACCAACGTGAAAATTCACCCCTATCGCACCAATCAAATTCGCAATCTGCAAATGCGCAGTTACATTTCCGATTGATCGCTTCATGGCGACCGGATCTACCGTACCAAGATTCGGTAAATACGCCCCGTGTTGAAACACAGACTTAATGGAACTTTCTTTGAGACGTGCTTTAAATTTCGAAACTATCTCCGGCGACGGTAGCGGTGCGCCATAACTGCGTGGAGAGGCGCCAAAAATCTGAATACATTCTGCGCCAATCTTTTCTCCATTATCAATGGCATTCCATAAACCTCCGGCAGCGGACACATGCGCACCAAGCAAAGGACGTTTTTGAGTTTGCATATATGTACGATAGCACAAGCCTCCCTGTCCCGTTAGAAGTCTGCCCACGGGCAGTTAATTCTAAGCGGGATTGACAAATTAACGAAACGGGTGTATAATAGTCTTCTATTATGTATGCATCCGGCAATGCATATGTGGTTGGTTTTCTCATAGACAAACTCTTGGATCGAGGTGCAAACGTGGGAAGAACAGAATTCATCAGCTTGATACGAGAAGTAGAACAGCGCGCCAGTGAGATGGCGCAGAATCCGCGAGACGAGGCGTGGCGATACTACGCCGATGCCGCCGTGGAGGTGGTCAAGGCACGCCGATTGGGCCTTGAAATCTACCTCGACATCATGATGCGCTTGGAGCAGCTCACGAGAGCCGCCTAGAAGCGCGCAGCACAGACGGGGCGATAGAGGGACACAACCTCTATCGCCCCGTGCTCGTTTTGCCCTTACCGCTTCCTTGCGCCGCTAGGCGTTATTTCAAAACGGCATGGCGCACACCGCGAGACGCGCACTCGCAGCTCGACGGTGTGTAGTGTGTAATGCTACTATTGAACATGTAATATTTTATTAACAGAAACGTATAAACTATATATGGACCAAACACAAAATACAGGCATGCCAACCATGCAGTCAGCGTCAGGCAGCGGGAAAAAAGTAGGAATCATTATTGCAATCGTTCTAATTGTCCTTGCGGGTGGTTACTTTTTACTACGCGACAAGAACAGTACTACTCCTGCGGAGGGCATAGTTGCCGGTGATCAAAACAGCATCACCGTTGGCGATCAAGATGCAGACTCAGTTGCCGTACTCGTTTCTAACGCTTCATTGCGTACGGCAGGATTCATAGTTATTCACGAAAATAATGGTGGCGTCCCTGGCGCTACTATAGGCATCAGCAATCTACTCCAACCCGGCAGTCACACCAATATTTCAATTGTTGCCAACAAGCTAATTCCCGGCAGCACATATATTGCAATGCTTCACGGAGATGACGGCAATGGCATCTTCAACGAAACAAACGACATATCCCTTAAAGACAACGCGGGCAACGCAGTAATGGCAGAATTCAGAGTAAAATTGACAACTGACGGAGAATCAAAGGGATAAAACTATGTCGCTAGACGAGGCGCCTCGACAGGAAAAAACGATTGGCGAATTCCAACTCGCCTCGCTCTTTGATCAAAAACTGAGGGATATGCAACATACACCGAAAAAGGTTGTTGCACAATTGCTACTCATAGAACTCAAGCTTGATGGAAAATACGCGCCTGAGGATTTAGAAAAAATATGGGTTAGAAATCTTGAAGTACTACGGGGAGCTTATCAAAACGAGTTGAAAAATCCTACTGAGAGAGAAAAAGTCGAAAACTAATCTAAAACACAACACCCGCCTTTGGCGGGTGTTGTGTTTTCTATAGCTTCACAATCTCAAGCGCCATAAACAGCGGGATCTCTGCGCGCGCCTTGTCTTCTGCCGCAGCGCGCGGACCGGGCTGACTTTTCCGGTCACTCACCCACTCCTGCATATTAGTAATTGCTAAACCGGACTTCCCGAGCGCTTTAACATATGACTGCATCGGCCGGTGAAACGAAACTGTTTGTTCGTTCGGCATCTGACCGGGGTGCATAGCAATTTTTTCCCTCGTCTCACTCATATACTTATCGATTCGACGGAATTGAATCATCCCCTCCGAACGATTTGCGATAAGCGATTCGCGATGTGCGCCCCCTTCCCACCCCCACTGGCTCTGTTTAGGAATTCGAAATGCGGGGTGGTTGAGAACAATGATTAGCTTTCCTTTGGGCTTTAAAACGCGTGCGCATTCTTTAAACACGCCATTCATATTTTCAATATTCTGTAGTGCAAGTACGATCGTGATTTTGTCGACTGATGTAGCGGGAATGAATGAGAGTTCGTCGGCACCCGAAACATAATATTGTATATCTGGTGATTGTGGCTGTGCGATTGCAATCAATTCTTTGGCGATATCAACGCCGATCACTTTGGCTCCGCTTTTTGCGTAGCGACGAGCAAATAAACCCTGTCCACAAGCAAGATCTAAAATCGTCTCCCCTTTCTTAATATCTAAAAGACGCAAAACATTCGGCAAAATAAGCGTTGATTGATAACTCGTAGAATCCTCAACAGTAGCATCGTACCAACCGGCAACATTGCCCCAGCCGGTCTCTTGTTTAGTTTTCGGCACAACAGTCTTTGCCGTCTTAGCAAGCTCCAACCGAGCCAAATAACCAGCTCTTCCACGAAGTGGAAATTTGCCTGTCCCGTTAGAGACCGACCGCTCCTTGCGGTCGTCGGCTTTAATGGGATGCGGAAATTTCCCTGTCCCGTTAGAAACCGGCCCTTGTCGGCCGTTGTTTCGCACGGGATTGGGTACCATCTTTTCAGGCAGCTTTTTATCCATAAAATAATTATATAACAAATATTGAAAGAAAGCAAGCAAGCAAGCAAGGAACCCGCCTTTACAGAAGGGGGGCTATTTTGTGATACTTATTTTAGCCCCCATGGGATGGGAATAGGCAAGCGAGGCGTTCTCGCAAACCGAATCACAAACCCTGGGGAGAGGAGGATCCCGATGCAGACGCACGGTCAGCCGACGAATTCGGCCAAGTTCGCGAAGAGCGAGAAGAGCACGTCCAAGCTCGTCGGCACGCCCGAGATCTGACGGAGGAGCCGTCGGCCAGCGCCACGCGGAATTGTGTGCGCACGGCCTGACGGCGAACCCTGATGAAGAGATACGCGGTGCACCCTCCCTGACAACCGACATCACGTCGGACAAACCCCGGTCGACGACGTACGCCCTGCGCGCGTCGTCGACCACTTCCCCCAACTCCGCCCTTCCTGCGGTTTTTTTGTTGCAATCTTTTCCCTCTTTAAGCGTCTTTACCTTTATAGAGCAGGTTTTTTAAGCTGCGTACGGTCGAATGCGCATCTAGGGAATCACATCTGCTAGTCTCGAAATCATTAATTTATTTAGTTTTTTATGACAAAAAATCAAACCAGTATTGTTGTGGTACTTGTTACCATTGCGGTATTAGCCGGTGTCGCCTACGCGATTACGGCGATTACAGATAACGACACTGCAAATCCAACAAGCACAACGCCGACCTCAGGGACACAAATCCCATCAACAAATAACCCGTCTCAAGCAGGTGCTCCCGTAGCAACAACGAATGTTAATACAAGCGCTTCGCAAAGTACGGCTGTAGTAACCGGCAGCGTTAACCCAAATGGAGTGCAGACAACCTATTGGGTCGAATACGGTACAAGCCCAACACTTGCAACTCCGGCACGAACTGCAAGTCAGTCAATCGGTTCAGGATTTATAACAATTCCTACGCCGGCGTATATTACCGGCCTTGCACCAAGCAAACTATATTACTTCCGCCTTGCAGCGCAAAACAGCTTGGGCACAGGCTACGGTCAAATCCAAAGCTTCACGACAAGCGCATCTCTACCGCCACCTCAAGGAACTGGTCCGAGCGCTCGTACGCTAGCGGCAACCGAAGTTTCGCGCACAACAGCAAATCTTCACGGACAAGTAAATCCGAGTGGTTCTCAGGCTTCATACTGGTTCGAATATGGGACCACGAGTGGACTTGGTAATATCACTACCTTGCAGTCAGCCGGCAATGCAAATGCAAATAGTGCTGTTGTTATCTCAGCCTCGAACCTTCTCCCTGCAACAAAATACTTCTTCCGTATCAATGCACAGAACCAATTCGGAACTGTTAACGGAGAAATCCTAAGTTTCACAACGAGTGGCCCGGCGGCAGCCAAAGAACCGGTAGCACAAACTAAGGCGGCAACCAATATCGCCACATCAACCGTCACATTCAACGGCACCGTAACTCCGAATGGCGCTGAAACTACCTACTGGTTTGAGTATGGCAAAGATGCTGGACTTGCAACGATTATCGGCTCAACTAATCCGCTAGGCTCAGTCGGTGCTGGTTTCGCCTCAGTCCCATTAAGTCTTAATGCGGGCACCCTCTCGAACAATACCCAGTACTACTACCGCATTGTCGCCAGCAACCAATTTGGTCAGGCCCGCGGAAATATCATGGGATTCAAGACAAAAAATAAATAAGGAAAAGAATCATTCAGCGCGGCGGCCAGTAGGCCGCCGCGCTTGTTTTTACCGTATCCACCCCAGCCCTCTCGGGAGATAATTCTTTCCCCGCGTTGCGTTGCCAGCTGGCGTAAGCCCGCGAAACAACGAGGCGGTTAGTGCGTTAAGCACAGCGCCGAGGAGTGACAAAGGGATTGCGACATGCTGGCAGCAACCCAGAGGGCCGCTTTCGGCAGACCGCGCTGAACTTCGTTACGCTCACTCGCAGGACTTTTGTCCAGCTCGTTCGCAAGCCTTGTCAGCACGGTTGCCGAAGAAGCGTCGCGGGAGAAACTATTATCTCCCGAGAGGGCGAGAAATAAAAGTCTTCTTAGTTCTCTTCCTTTGGAATCCAATTGCAAATCTGTGCGCCTCATTACGTACCTGTTGAAATAAATTCCGCGAAGCAGCGATGAGCTCCCTGCCGGTTTTTTTCGTGTTTGCAGCAATCAATTTATCAGCGCCCGCCGATGAAGCAGCGTGCTTACCGGCCTTTGATAGGCCAACAACGGGCACATGTACGTTCCGGCTCGCGAGAACTTTTGCTGCCCGACGCACCTGGTTTGCACCACCATCAATAAAAACAATGCTAGGCAGCGGCCACTCCGGATGATTCAATCGACGCTCAAGCACCTCCTGAAGCATGGCAAGATCATCCTGATTGCGCACGGCTTCGCCAGGCTTGGTGTTAGCATAGTCACGAATTTTGAATAAGCGATACTGACTGGGATCAGCCTCTCCATTTTCAAACACAACCATTGCCCCAACTGGCTCACGACCGGTCGAATGAGAAATATCATAGCCCTCAATTCTCCGATCAGTTAACTGATTACCACGCAAAAGCACGTCAGAGTCGGCAAGCAAGGCCGTATCGCGTACCTGTTTGAGCGCTAAAATGGCATCCGGATTTTCCTTTTGCAACTTTTTCAAAAGCTGTTTTTTGTCGCCCCGGAAAAATAAAATCAGATTGCGAATGTTGCTACGATACGTTTGCGCATCTACAGCCCCAACGCATACGCCCGGACACAGCCCGATCTGATTATGAAAGCACGGCTTGAGCTGTCCCGGCTTACAATTCGAATACGGAAAAATTCTACGCACAATTTCTAAGGCTTTGCGCAATAAATAAAAACTCTGGTAGGGACCGAAAATACCAAGCGTTTTAACCTTCCCGGTTTCGTATCGCTGCAATTCCCTCCCGCGCACCATGAGCAACCGTGGGAATTCCTCATCGGTAATGACCATATACATAAACGACTTCCCATCTTTTTCTAAAATATTGTACTTAGGCCAGTACTGCTTGATTAAATTTGCCTCAAGCACGATCGCCTCAAGCAAACTATCTGTCATCTCAAAATCTAAAGAATAAGCCGACGCCGTCATCTCCTTGATCCGAGGATCAAGCTTATTTTGTAAAAAATAATTCGCAATTCGCTTTTTTAAACTCCCCGCCCGGCCGATATAAATTGGTTCGCCGCTTTTAGTGCGCCAAAAATAGACTCCGGGCTTGTTCGGAAACTTTTTAGAAATATCCTTGAGTTTTTTGAGCGTATCCTCCATAAAAACTATAGCCTACGCCGAAAAAACTACTTTTTCAAATATTCCTTCAAATACTTCCCCGTAATCGAATGCTTGTTGTGTGCCACCTCCTCCGGCGTCCCTTCAGCGACCACCTTCCCACCAGCCATACCGCCTTCGGGACCCATATCGATAATGTAGTCGGCAACCTTAATCACGTGCATATTGTGTTCGATCAAAATAACCGTATTCCCCTTGTCGACGAGGCGTTGCAACACCTCAAGCAACATATTGATGTCGTGAAAGTGCAGCCCGGTCGTTGGCTCATCTAAAATAAACACATCGTTGCGCGCCATCGGCCGCGCCAATTCTTTTGAAAGCTTAATACGCTGCGCCTCACCGCCGGAAAGCGTTGTCGCACTCTGACCGAGCTTAATGTAATTAAGACCCACTTCGTTAAGCACTTTTAACTTGTCAGTAATCGTGTAGACGCCTTCAAAATGCGCATATGCCTCCTCCACCGTCATGTTCAGCACATCGGCAATACTCTTTCCTTTATACTTCACCTCCAGGGTTTCACGGTTAAACCGCTTACCACGACACACATCACACGTGACGAGCACGTCCGGCAAAAAGTGCATCTCAATCACCTTCGCGCCGGCTCCCTCACAGGCCTCGCAACGCCCTCCGCCGCGATTTGCAGGCACATTAAAGCTAAACCGGCCTGAACCATAGGCACGCTCCTGAGCCTCAGGCAGCATCGAGAACAAATCACGAATCGGCCCGAATACAGCGGTGTACGTTGCCGGGTTTGAACGTGGCGTCTTACCAATCGGCGACTGATCAATCTCGATAATATGACGAATAAATTCAGCGCCCAATATCTTTGAAACACCAACTAAATTCTGAAATCCGCCGAGCATCTTCTGAGTATTTTTATACAAAATATCCTCAGTGAGCGTCGACTTGCCGCTTCCGGAGACACCCGTGATACATACCAATCTACCAAGCGGAATCTCAACATTAAGATTATTAATATTGTTAGCGTGCGCGCCGATAATTTTAAGCTCACCTTTATCTTTATTACGGCGTGTTTTTGGAATTGCAATTTCCTCCTCGCCAGTTAAATATTTAAGCGTCAGCGAATCTTTCTTCTTGGCCTTGAGTAAATCATCAGTCGGACCGTTGGCAATAATCTCGCCGCCGTGTACACCAGGGCCAGGGCCAATCTCAACAAAGTGATCTGATTCTTTCAAAATTCGCTCATCGTGCTCAACAACAATCAAGGTATTACCCAAATCGCGCAACTGCTTAAGAATCTTAAGCAGACGTTCGTTATCACGCTCATGAAGCCCAATGGTTGGCTCATCCAGCACATATAAGGTGCCGGAAAGCTTGCTACCGATCTGCGAAGCCAAACGAATACGCTGACTCTCGCCTCCCGAAAGCGTTCCGCTCTCACGCTTAAGCGTTAGGTAATCAAGCCCAACCTCAAGCAAAAAGTCCAACCGGCTCGTAATTTCTTTCAAAACATTTTTCGCAATTTTTGTTTCCGACTCGCCAAGCTTTGCCTCAAGCTCCATAAACCACTCATAGGCCTTATCAATAGTGAGCGAAACAAGCTCATCAATATTCTGTCCTTTTACTTTAATAGCGAGCACTTCGGGCTTAAGGCGAGCACCATTACACTTCACACACAATTTGTTCGGGTCAAAAAAATCATGACCAATACCGTGACACTCTTCGCAGGCACCAAATGGACTGTTGAATGAAAACAGGCGTGGCTCAATTTCTGGAAATGCAAAGCCATCATGCGGACAACTCCAGTGAGAAGAAAAAAGCATCTCCTGCTCAGGCTTTGCAGTAGAAATGTTCCCAAAGATTACGGTGAGCAGTCCGTCGGCTTTATTAAGGGCAGTTTCAACCGCTTCAAACATGCGCGGCTGATCGGATGGCATAACTTTATCTACAACAACCTCGATCGTGTGCATGCCGTATCGCTTCAAATCAACCTTATCGTGCAGCGAAATAAATTTACCGTCGACGCGCGCCTCATTAAAGCCTTCTTTAAATAAATCTTGAAGAAGCTGAAAATACTCACCTTTTCGGCCCCTGACTACAGGAGCTAGTATTGTAACCACGTTATCCCCGCTACTAGAACCTGCTGGTTCAGTACGGGGCTTCGCCGGCTGGCTCGCTTTTTTTGCACGATATAAAATCGCATCCACCATTTCCTGCGGACTCATTTTTTTAATCGAACGGCCACACTCCGGACAATGCGGGATTCCAATACGTGCAAACAAAATACGCAGATAATCGTAAATTTCTGTCAGCGTTGCCACAGTTGACCGCGGATTACGCGAATGCGCCTTTTGATCAATTGCAATTGCCGGCGAAAGCCCGGTGATTTCGTCTACATCCGGCTTTTCCATCTGCCCTAAAAACTGCCGCGCGTACGGCGAAAGTGATTCGATGTAGCGACGCTGTCCTTCGGCAAAAATCGTATCAAACGCAAGCGATGATTTACCGCTGCCTGACAAACCCGAAAACACAACTAGTTCGTTTTTAGGCAATTCCAAGCTCACGTCCTTCAAATTATGAACGCGTGCGCCTTTGATAACGATCTTATTCACTTTCTCGTCTGATATTTTTTTAACCATACATCTTAAACTCCAAATTCTCTAATTTCCTTTGTAATACCTCGCGGCGTTATTTTATGCGTCTTGTTGTACTGAAGCTGAATCTTACGGCGACGTTCGCACTCTGAGATCGCACGTTTCATGGAGCCAGTGATCGTGTCGGCATATAAAATCACACGACCGCCAAGATTACGCGCAGCACGGCCCATAGTTTGAATCAGTGAGACCTCGGAGCGCAAAAATCCTTCGCGATCGGCGTCCAAAATTGCTACCAGCGATACCTCGGGCAGGTCAAGTCCTTCGCGAAGCAGGTTAACTCCAATGAGCACGTCAAATTCACTACTACGCAAACCTTTGAGAATCTCGGTGCGTTCCATAGTTTTGGTATCCGAGTGCATAAATTTCGCCCGAAAACCCTTCTCGGTTAAAAATTGAGCAAGCTCCTCTGACTGCTTCTTAGTAAGAGTAATAATAAGCGTTTTCTCCCCTTTCTTAATCGTGGCGACTGTCTCGGCAATCACATCATCAATCTGGCTATAATTTTTCTCTTTATTAAATACCGGTCGAATCTCAATCGGCGGGTCAACAAGCCCTGTCGGACGAACAATCTGCTCAACAGTGTTTGTACTGTGCTCGCGCTCAAAATTAGCAGGCGTCGCAGAGGTAAAAATCACCTGCCCAATTCTCTCTTCGAATTCTTTAAAATTAAGGGGACGATTATCGAGCGCAGACGGCAGTCGCCACCCAAAATCAGAGAGAACTTTTTTACGCGCCTGGTCCCCTGCATACATTCCGCCAATCTGCGGAATGGCAATGTGACTTTCATCAATGATCGTCAAAAAATCAGGCTTACCATTCTTGTCTTTTGGAAAATAGGACATCAGCGAATCCGGCGGTGAGCCAGGGGGTTTACCGGATAAATGACGCGAATAATTTTCAATTCCATGACAAAAGCCAAGGGTTGAAATCATCTCTAGATCGTATTTGGTACGACGCTCTAATCGCTCAGCCTCTAAAAATAATTTATTCTTGTTAAAATACGCCAAACGCTCTTTCAGCTCTAATTTGATATCTTTGATAGCACGCTCTCGTTCAGGAGTAGTTGTAACGAAATGCTTCGGCGGGAAAATGATTAAATCTTTTAATTCCTCTTTTATTTTCCGCGTAAGCTTATCGACAACAGCAAGCCCCATTACCGTCTGCTCAGGACTTAATGTAACTTGATAGGTGATCTCCTCTGAAGCCGGATACACCTCAAATACATCACCTCGAACTCGGAAGGTGCCGCGCTTAGCGCCAACATTGTTTCGGGTAAACCCGATTTTAATAAGCCACTTTAGCAAATCACCCCGCGTGATCGGACGACCGATTTCAAGTCCGATTACCGAATCAAAATAATTTTCCGGCACGCCAAGGTTATAAATACAGCTAACCGAGGCAACAACGATTACATCACTACGCGTAAGGAGCGAGGACGTTGCAACGTGGCGGAACCGATCAATCTCCTCATTAATCATCGACTCCTTTTCAATATACGTATCCGTCACCGGCAAATACGCCTCTGGTTGATAATAATCGTAGTAACTAACAAAGTAGCAAACTTTATTTTTCGGAAAAAACGATTGATATTCCTGATACAACTGTGCCGCCAACGTTTTATTGGGAGCAATGACTAGCGTAGGCTTATTCACCTGAGCAATCACATTCGCCATCGTAAACGTCTTACCTGAGCCGGTTACGCCAAGTAGTGTTTGGTACCGATTACCATCCTGCAAACCCTTAACAAGCCCCTCGATTGCTTTAGGCTGGTCACCGGCAGGAGTATAGTCGGAAACTATGTTAAATTTCTTTTTAAGAAAGGCCATAGAAGTAAGACGTGATAAGTGCCCCGCTTTTAGCGGAGCCTATTACGCTAACAATTTGCTTCCGCGCTCTAGGTCAATTTTCATCAGCTCACGAAGACTCGCCGCAAGGAGTGTACTTGCTACACTTCGAGGACGAGTCGACATAGAGATTGTGAAAATTGACCAGAGCCCTTCGGGTTGCTAGCCGTGTGCCCGCCTACTGCGTTACTCACAAAAGCCTATGCAGGCATATTGTCTTTTGTTCGCGCCTTGTAGTCAGGCACACGGCTGAGGCAACGCAGAGGAAATTGTTAGCGAAATAGACTCTTGAAGGGGGCTCAAGAAACTTATTTTAGCGCATCTATCCGAAAAATCAAAACCGCCCCTTTCGGACGGTTTTGAAAACTCTTTTAGTGAGCTTCTGGAGTTGCCATGCAACACTGCCCAACTGGCTTACCGCTGCCACAAGGGCACGGTTCATCTTTTCTGCAACACATACCAGCCGGTTTGCCGCTCCCGCAGGTACAAGGCGCCTTCATCTCTGCCATCTTTTGTTCGTCCATAGTAGTATTCTCAAAAACATTAATAACCTAGACGACCTTTGAGAACTTATTATAGCACCGAACGAATCAATCTACTGTCCGCCCGTAATTAAAGCGGGATTATAATTCGGTTCATTGCACGTCGAAAGAAACTGACACTGCCGAGCAAAAAAACTGGCTAAAATCCCAAGGGCAACAAAAATAATCACAAACGCAATAATCTGCTTATCCTTCTGAACACCAAGATGAAACGCCATAACTATATAATACCAAATATCTGCTTGAGCTCCTGATAATAGGCAGACTCGAGTGCAGCTCGATACGCATCGACAGCTAGTTCATCCGAAAACGCACCTTTGCGAGCCATCATAAGCATCTCATCAAAATCAACCTCACCTACGGTTATTTTTTCGCCGGCATCAAGGTGAGGCTGACTATCTTTTTTGCATCCGCGCGCTATAAAAATATATACCACCCAATCCAATTTTTGCTGCGGATGCCACGCGCGCCAAAGAAATATATCATCTGTGATATATCCTGTTTCTTCTCTCAGTTCACGACGAGCAGCGATGTCCGGTTGCTCTCCGGGGTCAATGCGTCCACCGGGAAAATCAACATGAGCCTGTTGCCCGGGCTGCTGCTCATTAATAAAAATAATTTTCCCTCCCACTGTCACCGGAATAACTATAGCCGTATCTGGTCGGGCAAGCACTTCAAAGGTCGCCTCACTGCCGTCGAACATTTTTTGCTGCCATTGATATGCATTAAAAATAACACCTTTAAAAACACGCTTGGCATCAGCCGGACGTTTCTGCTTTGGCTCTGGCCTTTCGATCATAATCTAATTATTTTCCCAGTAAGGCAACGTTCAGTGCCGCTGCAAGTTCCTCAACTGATGTCGGATTTTTAATCTTCACGCCGTTAAGCACAAACGTTGGAGTACCTTCAACGCCAATGTTCTGCCCACGCGCATAATCATCGGCAACTAACTTTTTGACTTCGGCAGAATCTAAATCAGCTTTAAACTGGTCGGCGTTTAAACCAATTTCAGTTGCATATCCAACAAAAGCACTTGTCGGATCAAGCAGGTCCACCCAGGCTTCGTGATGGTCAAAAAGCTCATCGTGCATCTGCCAAAACTTTCCCTGCACACCAGCTGCCTCAGCTGCGCGGGCCGCTAGATCAGCGTTCGGGTGGATCTGATAGAGCGGATAATGCCTATAAATGAAAGCGACCCTATCACTAAACTGAGCCTCAACCTGCTTAAGAATTGGGTAATATGCATTGCAGGCTGGACACTGAAAATCGCTGTACTCAATAAGCTGCACGGTAGAACTCGGGTTGCCGCGCACCCACTCAGCACTAATCGGCTGCTCTGCGGCTTCGCCGCTACCATAATTAGGCGCGTTCGAACCGCCGACAAACATGAGCACAATTAAGATAATGATGCCAGCAAGAATAGCCAGCGGTAAGGCGTAACGCTTCATATAGTAATACTACTGAGTATACCCTATTTTTATTTCCCATCCGAAGACTGAACGATCTTGGTCACGTCGATGCTGATAATCTGAGTCATCGGATCAGACTGAGCGCTGCCATTTTCAGTAACCGTGCGCGCCTTCACGACGATGTTTTTCCCCTCCTGGAATGCAGCAAGTTGCCGACCGGTGCCTTCATAGTTGCAGCTTGCAAATGCGAGCGCTCCTTTATCAGCAGAGCTCATCGCGTAGGTATCAGCATCAACCTGACTACACTGACCACGGTAGGTACCAAGGCGGTATGAGGCAACCTCAATAGGAACGGTGTTGCGAGTAAGATTATCAAGTTGCAAACGAATACGAGTTGAAAGCATGTTATTTTCATCAGAAACCTGCGGCTCAAACAAGAAGCTGACGCCTCCGAGCTCATAGGTCATAGTTCCGTCAACAATCGGCGTGGTTTGAGCATAGGCAGACATCTCTGTGGAACTTGCAGTATCAGTAGAATCAGTAACGAGCGAAGAATCTGGCGTCTTGGTGCGAAGCGCACTCAACACCCACGCAATCGCAACAAAAACAATGATACCGATAATAACCTTGACAATCCCTGATACGCGACGCGGCTGCGATCCTGTGCGAGCGATATGTTCGCTTGCCTTCACCGGCTTTGCGTGTTCCTGCGTAACCTGCTGCGAAGCATGAGACTGCTGCTGGTTACCCCGACTAGACTGCTGATTCGAGTTAGTATCCATAAAAAATAGTAATTAAAATCTATTGGGCTCATTCTAGCGCCGCGGGCAAAGAAAAGGCAACTAGACAACGAAGATGCGATGTGATGATACAAAAATTACTCCACCGTAAATGGCGATGTTCCCGCAGTACTTACTGGCAACACATTACCTCCCGGAGCGCGCGGCAGAGCAACAGAATATCCGCGCATCCACTGGATCATGATAAATAAAATAACCCCGGCCACAACACCAAAAACGGCATATACAAGCAGTTCGGCAAGACGATGGGTTGAAGGTACGCGCAGCTTGTTCATACCTTTATTATACAGCCATGTTCATCTGTCGCAGCTGCCGACGCGCCTGAACTGCGTTTGGCACAGCCAAAGCCACCAACGCCCAAAATTTCTTAGAATGATTAAATTCTTTAAGATGACAGAGCTCGTGCACGACAATATAATCAGCTAGTGCAGGTGGTAATTCCAAGAGTCGGTAATTAAAACTCAGATTGCCTCTGCGTGAACAACTCCCCCAACGAGTTTTCTGATTACGAATAGTGATCTTTGAATAGGAAAATCCATACAGCGCATTAAAATGCTGCACGCGCTCCGCGGCAAATTCGAGTGCAGCCTGACGCTGCATACGATACTGCGCAGCTGATTCGTGACTACTCAAAGTCGACGTAAACCGCTTCATCTTTGTTACAGCCCGCGCTATCCACATTTTTTTACGCTCTAAAAATGCAGCTACAGCTGCGCCACTAACTCGAGGCGGTACCGTAACCACAACGCCTCCACCTGGTTTAACAGTAATGCGAAGATGGCGCGCACGCGCACTTGCGCGAACTACATACGAGGTCTGCTGCGACACGTCATTCATTAAAAAACCTACTGCTTAGTTACGATAATAGTTGCGGTAGCAATCGTGGCATCTTGCAGTGCAAAGGTATAGCCATGCTTACTAACCATCTGCGTAGTAGTTGTACCCAGACGAACTTCATCAGAAAGATCAGTACCAAAGCGCACAGAGAACACCGGCGAGAGCTCTCCCGCCCAAATACATTGAACTCCGGGCTTACAGCGCGAATCATCAATGCGCGTGAGCGCAACCAACACCGCGCCGTTATCAAAACTGGCAGTCTCGCCCTCTTTTAGTGTCAATTTTTTACCAAAAGATCCGACAACAATCATCGGCTCTTTAAAACGCACCGCTACCCTAACCTCTTTATCGTTTTCAGGCAATCCAGACGGATTATCGTTGGCAAAAATAACAGTACCTGTTTTCGTAGAGGGTGCAATAATAAATGGAAGCGTCACCGTAAAAGGCACGAACTCATTTGTCATCCAATCACCCTGAGCCTGTGCCGGAGCCTGAGCAAGCACCTGCCCAGCCGCGTCGACAAGCTTCACTGGAAACGATGCCTCAAAATACCAACCGCCCCGCGCTTCACCAGTAATTACGGCAGGGCTACGGAGTTCGCTCCCCGCAGAAAGATTAACGTGAATAAAGTCAGAGTAATTTGATCCGGTTGTTATTTCATGCAGAAATGTTCTGCCATCCGGCGTCCTACACTGCTCCGGATACGACTCCATCACAGGAAATCCCGCGCTCACACACTCCTGATACGTGGTAATGGCACGATACGTCTTTTGTGTTCCATAGTATGCCCAGGCCCCAAAAAGTAATATTGCAACAGCGAGTACGCTTATAAATACTGAATTTTTCTTCATACTATATACAACGAATGACCAGATGAAATGTTATTCCGTAACATTTCCTGTATTTTATAATACATTTTCATATACTTCGTCTCTTACTTCCCGATTAAAAACACACTACAACACATCCACATGAAAGAACATCTAGTAACGCTGCCTCATATTGTAAGAGAATCAATCCAACCGCGTCTTAACGAATATGAAGAGAATTTCCTTCACGCACATATTCATTGGGCTGATGATTATTATAACCGCCGCACTGATCGTCATTATAAAACCCAGCAATACTACGGCGAGCGCCTCACCGTGTCAGCTCGGTTCATGTCCTAAAGAATTAGGACGAGCCGAGAACGGCGGCGTATTTACCTATGCACTTAATAGACACATAAACGTTACTTTAAATAAATTTGAATACCCCCCAAAACACGTAACTTGTGAACTCCTTACGGCAACCGCACATTTGGAAGACCTGTATCCCAACCATCTTACGCGCTTTAAAGCGACCACAGCGGGTCAGTGCGTATTAAGAAATGGAGAATACGCTATTACGATTATTATCGTAGATCCCCAAAAAGAAAAGACCAGAGAAGAATATGCGATAGCCCAAGGAGCCGTTGCCGTCAGCAGGCTACACCTTACCAACTAAATACTGCACGCGCCTACGCGCCGGTAAATGCTCAATTGCGTATCGCAACATAGTGCGCGGCATACGGGCATACCGTGTCTTAAGATATCGCTCAAGAATCGTACGAGAACAGCGCTTCCCCACCTCGCGCAACATCCAACCAACCGCCTTATGAATTAAATCGTGGCTATCATGCCTAAGCATGTCCGCAATCTTAAGCGCCTCTTTTGAATCTCCGCGCTTGATGTAATCAAACGTAGCCAGCATAGCAATGCGCCGCTCCCAGATATTTTTTGACTTAGCAAGTTTATACAAAATTGTT
Source organism: uncultured Candidatus Saccharibacteria bacterium (assembly GCA_964641225.1). Lineage (GTDB taxonomy): Bacteria > Patescibacteriota > Minisyncoccia > UBA6257 > 1-14-0-10-44-23 > JAHFLF01. Next base: position 87,464 of record CAZXKC010000001.1, on the reverse strand, counting down.
TTGGGTTTGTTCCGTAAATAGGCGCCCAAAATTTTATCAGCCGACAGATCAACCAAATCCCAATTATTAATATATTTTGTATTGAGCAGATACAAGTTATAAATCGCCTCGCGATCATGCTCGGACGCATGCGAAAACTGATCTACCAAAATAAGCAACGCCAGTAGCCGCTCCTCGTGAATATGAGAATGCAGCAAATGCCTTACCTCAACACGCGACATCAGCAGACTCTCGCGAGCCACGGACCGAATCGCAGGCACAGTAACGCCGATAAATACATCGCCCTCGCCGTACTGGCCAGGTCCGGTCTTAAAAAAACCGCGCGAAATTTTTGCCCGTGCAGGATCAGCATGCTTGCGCAGCAGCTGCTGAGCGCTACTGGTGGTCATAGTAGTGCTATGTCTTTTCTAAGCTTTTCAAACCGACCCATCAGCACCATGAGTGCTCCTTTTTCGCTTGAATTAAGAAGACTCAGGCGAGAGAGCGCCTCGTATAGCACCTGAGCCGTCTGACTGATCACCTCGCGGGTATATTGAACAGCGGTAGACTGAGCCGCAGCGCCGTGTCGATGCAAAGCAACATATTCTGCGTGCCGATGAATATAATCAAGCAACACATGCACATACCAATCAAGGTCCGCTGCATCCGTACTCTGGATCCACATACTTTCGCTGACTTCTGCATCATCACACACCTCGTGCAGTGCCTCATGCCATAGATCACAGGTTTTATAGAGCGCAAAACGACGCGGCGCATGCCGTTTCACGGCAATGCGCGATCGCGCATGACCACGATGAATCTCGTGTGCCCCATCAATAATCGCGAGAAATGATTCAGCGATACTGTAGCGTAAATCATCCAGCGCGTCGATAATCGCCTCCTCTATCCGACCGCTTACGACCATCTTTTCTTGCTCTTGAGCAAGCACAGAGCATACCGGGCAACTCTTGCTGCCACACGGTATTCTTCGCCACGTACATTCAAGCCATTTCGGAACACTCAGCGCGTGCGACGTCTTAGCTCTATTCGTTTTTTTACTCGTACGAACTCTAACCATTACCTTCTAGCGTACACGGACAGCACAGAGCTGTAAACCTAAGCCTGTCGGCTTTTACTCCTCGAGTCGCGACTTAATGCGCAGGATAATTTCACCGATAGTGCGGCTTGATTTATCAAAGTAGTACACTGGCATGTACTTAATAAGGCTTTTGATAATTTTTCGATCGGCGGAAACGTTCGTAAGCAGCATAATCGGGACGCGATTGCCACCCTTCGTAGTGCGGAACTTTTCCATCATCGTCATACCGTCCATCTTCGGCATCAAAATATCGAGCAAAATCAAATCAGGCTTTTCCTTATCAGCCATTTTCAGGCCATCCATACCGTTACTTGCCTCAACAACTGCAAACCCGTCGAGCTCCAAATTATCGCGCAGTACCTCGCGCAGCGGTGCCTCATCTTCCACGATCAAAATCTTTTTCGGTTTAGGTGCCATAGTGTTTATAAAAGTTACGTTAAAATAATTTTCGAGACCCAACCGGAATTGCAACATAGAACGTCGTGCCCTTTCTCTTACTACCAGTTTTCTCGCCAGAGAGCGTACTACCCGGCGATTCAAACCAGATCGCCCCCTTAAGTAGCGTTACCAGTGATTTAACAATATACAGGCCTAAACCAGTACCGTCCTGGTCTTTCTCCTTCACATTAGCGGCTCTAAAAAACTTCGTAAACACCTGTCCTTGTACGGCCTTTGGGATTCCGTACCCGCTATCAGTAACTGCACAAATTAGTAGCGGCGCATTCGGACACTGCGGCGGTACCCAGGCCGGCCGACCTTTCGGCCAGTACGCCGTTTCGACCGTTATTGTTCCTCCGTCATCGGTGTACTTAATAGCATTGGTGATTAAATTCTCAAAAACAATATGCGCAAGTTGTCGGTCAATATCGATAAGAGGCGCCTTGCGATCATACTGCTCAATCACGTTCAGATGCCGCGCCTTCACCTGAAGCGCCGTCTCGCTAAGCACCTGATGAATAACATCGGATACTTTTAATCGTTCAGGATTGAGACCAAAGGTACCAAGCTCAAGCCGAGAGACGTGCAGGAGATCGTGAATCAGCTTTACCATTCTTCGGCTCGCATTATAAATTTGTTCAATATACCGCTTTTGCCGCGCATCAACCGCAGCCATTTTCCCGTTCAATAAACTTTCTGCATACCAATTAATCGTAGAAAGCGGCGTACGCAACTGATGACTTGCCAGCGAGACAAACTCACTCTTAACCCGGTCAACCTCCTTTTCCTTAGTAATATCGCGAAACACCGTCATCGCACCGATAATTTTTTCGCCCAGAGTCACCGGTGATGTTGTAAGCGCCACCGGGAAATCAGTACCATCGCTGCGGACATAAAAATAATCACTGGTCGTGGTCTTCTTTCTGTCTTTAAGCGCCAATCTAATCGGCTGCCTATCCGCAGGCAATTTTCGGTGGTTGCGATCGGTGATAACCAACAGAGAAGAAAAATTCTTGCCGACAACCGCCGGCGACTCCCACCCGAGCAATTGCTCAGTCTGATGATTAATAAAGATAATTCGGCCACGCTCATCGGTGACGATCACCCCCTCACCAATACTTGATAGAAGCGCCTCGTCCTCTGCTTTTTCTTGGGCCTCCTGAGCCAGTTTACCCTCAAGCTCTTTTGTTCGTTCAACGATTTTCCGCTCAAGGTCGCGCGTATAATCGCTAAGCTTATACTCCAGCTCACGCCGCGAGGTAATATCACGCACAAGCAGCGCTCTATACTGCGGAACACCAAACTGATCTTTAATCAGTGTCGCTTCAATAGACACCGGAAAGGTGCTGCCGTCTTTACGCACATGAATACTGTCAAACACGTGATACCCATTTTTTCGTAAAATCGCATGGTGATTAGCAAGCTCCTGCTTAAGCTCCTTTGGATACTGCAAAATAGTCGGCGTATTCATCACCTCCTCCTGCGTATACCCATGCATAAACGCATACGCCGGGTTAACCATGCGCACCGTCTTACCTTCAGCGTCATCAATTTTTATACCTACATTCATATTTCTAAAAATATGAGCCCAGGTACGCAACATGTCCTCGCCGGCTTTTTTGTCGGTTACGTCACGACAGACGGCCAGCACGCCCATAATACGCCCATTTTTAGAGATTGATCGTGCGACCACCTCAACAAGCCGCTGCCCTCCTTCTTTTCTCTGCGCCCTGACATGAATAGGCTTCGCCGATTTTCCTTGTATGAGCGCCTGAAATCCCTCTAAAAAAGGCGCCCGATCATCAGGATGCACCACAGAGATAAATTTCATCTTCAAACCCTCTTCAACACTCCAACCAGTCAACTCCTCCCACGCCGGGTTAAGCGAGGTAAACATACCATCAAGCGAGACAATCGCCATCACGTCGCTGGAGGCATCAAACAACGACCGCAAACTCTGCTCAGCAACAAGAGCCGCATTTCTAAAATCCTGATATTGCGTAATATCACGAACAACGCCAACTCCTCCGATGATTTTTTTGTGCGCCCGCAGTGGTGAAAAATAAATTTCAATCAGACGCTGTTGCTGTGTCCGCGGCACGACGATAGGCCACTCCTCAAGACTACTATTGCGTCCTTCTAAGACATCTTCATACAGCTTTCTCTGCTCCGGCTCAAGATTCGGTGGAAATATCTCAAAAATCTCTTTACCAAGAACCTCCTCTTTTAAGAACCCCGTGAGCTCCTCCATCGCAGGATTCCACAGCGTGTAGCGAAATTCAGTATCATACGCAAAAACTCCATCAGTAGCACTATTAATTACATGCTCAAAAAAATGAGTCTCCGGCGGATCGTCTTCGCCGAGCTTCATATGCAACACCTCCTCAACTTTTTTTGCAGCTGCTGAAAAAGCAGTTTTTTTCGCGCGTGGCATAGATGCTTCTGTCAGACTAAAACTCATACCCAAAATAGCGCCAACCGCGCTCTCGGTCAATTTTCATGTGCTCACGAAGACTCGCCGCAAAAAATATAGTCATAGAAACACCCATGGTATATGACGCAGGCACCGTGTTTTCATTAAATCCAAACTTGGAGTTGAAAAATCCCGCCAGCTGGTCTAAGGTAAGTATGGAAGGGCTCACTAAAGGAGTGCGCCATGAAGTTTTTGACTCGAAAGAAATTGAAGTTGTTCTGGGCCCTCAAGGGCTTTAAGGCAGAGTCCGACGAAAAACCGTGGCTCTGATCAGTTGGATCTGTTGGCTGATCTGGGACATTATCATCTTCGCCTGGTTCGGCTTTGCCCCAAACGAAATCCTGTTATGCGTCATCGGCCTGGTCTTGGGCGGACCGCTGCTGACTCACCTGATCTACTGGGCCGAGCACCTCAAAGAGTGTGGCGTCGAAACAGTCTGCGGGAGACTCAAAGTCAGAGATGCTATTGAGCGAGGACAGCTCAACCCGGCGAAGTTTTTCAGCGCCGAGGAGATAGAAAGCCTAAGAAAAGAAGCCGTCGAAGAAGAAAATGGCGTCGCAACTGATCTGTTCTTCGAAGACATCAACAACCTAATCGAGGAGATAGTTGAGGCAGAGACGGCGGAGAAAGACACCCTCGAGCAACCGGATAGTCCGAGAGGAGCAAACGAGGTCAGGAAGATAGCGATCTTGGTCCGCAACGAGATTCGCCGTCGATCACTCAGTCGTCTAGCCGCGTAGCACCATGCCGCGTCACCCAGGGGGTGACGCGGCTATGTGTTTTGCCCTCGATGCAACCTCGCACACAGCGCGAAGTGCGAATATTCGAGTAAATTAACGGTGCAACCCTTTTGCTACTGAGCATGCTCAGTAGCAAAAGACTAGGCACGCCTCTGTTTTTTTTGTTTTCTGACCGGTTTGCCGGTCATTTTACGCAATACCTTCTCAAGTTCTTTTTCAGAAAATACCGGCGGCGTTGAACCGTCACGGCTATGCACCATCATCATATACTCCGCCGGCGTCATCTCCATAGCGGCGCGCAAAGCAGCCCGCGCCTGCTCGCGCTCGTGATCTGTTAGTTTAATTTTTTTAAATTCCTCAAGCATAGAATTGATTATGACTGATCATACGCCGCCGGATAACGCTGTCGCAACTGCTTAATACCGTAATGCAACCGGACAGAGACGTTATTTTTACTAATGCCAAGCACCTGCGCGATCTCTTTCGGAGATAAATCATCAAAATAATGCAGCTGAAGTGCTTGACGATACTTTGGATTAATATCCTCCAAAATAGCGCGAACCGCATCAGCCGCAATCGGATCGCGACCAAGCGCAGTATCGCGTTCGCCCGGATCAAATCCATTTTCAGCCAGCGCCTCGAGTGAGGCCTCTTTCTTTTTGCGGCTCCGATCAATAATTAAATGGTTAGCTACGGTATACAAAAATGCCCGCAAACTGGCGATCGCGCCGCGTCCGTTCGAGGCATACAGCCAAGCCTTGGTAAAGGTCTCCTGCATTAAATCCCGCGCTACCTGCCTGTCGCGGACTCGAAAATAACAATGCCGAAAAATCGCATCGGCATACTGGTCGTAGGCCTCTGAAAATTGAAGCTTAAGAGCTGGTTTAGTAATCTTTTTAGTGGATGTAGGCATACAGACAAACAGATCACAGGCCCCTGTGTATGTGTATAATACACATCATTCCAGAAAAAGATAACAAGGCTCGCGTCTACCAAGCCTTTAATAGATAGACGCAGATAGGCTATACTTATTACAATGGCACCACTTGGAGACGGATTTCGAAAAAGTATTGAACACAAACATTTTATTAAAGTCTTAATCGGCTTTATGGTCTTAGTGCTTCTTGTCTGGAGCTCCTACCACTTTCTTATCCGCGACAAAGCAGCGCTCGAAGATCAGGCTCGCCAGTATCAGGCGCGTCAATAATATACAAATTCTAACGGCCGACTCCTGCGCAGGAGTCGGCCGTGTTAAGTGCGACGAAAGACACTACCGCTTCATGAACTCGTTGGCCCGCCCGTCGACGAACCGATCAAGCTGACCCGTAGGCGATTCAGGCAGCGCCGCCGTCACGGTCGAGGCCAACTCAGATGCGCGAGCCGGCTCCTCGGTCTGCGCCCGACTACGCAGATCCTTGATCTTGATGATCCACCTCTGCAGGCTGACCTGCATAGTCCGAGGCGAAACACCCGTCTTCATCAGCTCCGGCCGCAGACGCGCAGCGTAGAACTCGGCGGCAACAGTGCCGCCACAATAATCCTTGGGCAGCTCAGTGATACGCCTGTTCAACAGAAAAGCGATGATGTTCTCGAGGTTGTCGAGAAAATCCGCCTCCTGTGCCAGCGCGCTGTCCATGAACTCGAGCGTCAACGTCTCCAAAACGCCCATTTCCAAAGCAATCTCTCCTGGGTTTGAGAATAGTAGCGACCAAATTTCGCGGAAATATATTTTAAAGCAAAAATGCAATAAAAGCAAAGAACTGCTCTTATTAAATTATAAAAACACCTAATCAAGACCGATTCACAGCCTTTAAGCCGTCGCCTTATTCAATCTGCTTACCTTATAGACCGCGAACAACAGCACTAGAGCGGCAATATACTGACTCGGAGCAAGCGTGGTGTGATACAAAAAATAATCAATAAAAACAGCGGTTAATGGAAAGGCCAACTCTACGATGGTTGCGACAGAAGCCTTGGTTGTTTTAAGCCCTCGATAATAAATCCAAAGGGCGACGAGCCCGCTCGAAAGTGCGATGGCAACCAAGCGCAGCACCTCCCCGCCGCCCACGTCAGTAACCTGCGGCGTTGCACCGAGAATAAACAACGCCGGAATTGCAAAGAGAATTGTGAGAAAAAATCGCAGACCGGTGACAAATGTGTTGGAGTGATTCAATAACGTGTAGCGCGAAAAGGCCGTGGTTGATCCCCAACAGAGCGCCGCAAGTACTGCAAACCCAGCCGCAGCAAGCGTTCCAACGCCCGTCGCTACATTCACGGCTCCGCCCGGGAAAGTTACAAAATATGCCGCGCCGACAGCCAGTGCAGCCCAGAGCCAATACTGTTTGGTTGGCTTTTCTTTAAGCACAATCCAAGCCGTGATAACCGTAAAAATCGGTTGCAGTTTTTGAAGTAAAAATACAACTGAAAATGGAATAAAGTTAACTTTTGCCAAAGCAGTTGTGAAAAAGAGCGTCCCAAGTAAGCCGCTAAACAACGCAACGGTTCCCATGGCCAACCACTCCTGCCTCGTAAGGCGTTCCTTTTTATATACGCGCAGGAAAAACGGCAAAATCAAAAGTGCGCCGATGATGTGTTCATAAAACACAATCGTAATCGGCGGAAGTGAATACAGACTACGACGCAATATACCATCAATCCCCCAGAGCACGGCGGCGATAAAGATCAGTAAGGGGCCTATTGGCATAAAAAGTTCTTTTACTATAGCATAGTCTTACTACGCATATGCTTTCTGAAAAACGCCTCAAAAAACTACGCACCGTCGCCGAACACCGCCAGTCCGGACTCGTCCTTGTGCTTGAAGATATTCATGATCCGCATAACGCGGCGGCCATGCTTCGCACAGCAGAAGGGCTCGGTATTCAGGAGGTGTATGTTATTTTTGACAAAGAAAAACGTTACAATCCGCGCCGGGTCGGCAAGGTCTCATCCTCTTCGGCTAACAAGTGGCTCACCTTCCATATATTCACCTCAACCAAAGAATGTTTTAAAGAATTAAAAAAGAAAGGATACAAGATCGCAGTTACAATTCTCGATTCGCAGGCAGAAAATCTCTACACAAAAGATCTCGCAGCACAAAAGATGGCCCTTGTGATGGGCAATGAACACCGCGGCGTCTCGCCCGAGGCGGCAACGCTCGCCAACTACAAACTCTATCTGCCCATGGCCGGCTTTGTACAAAGCTTCAATGTATCGGTCACGGCGGCAATCTTTCTCTACGAAATCGTACGCCAGCGAATTGCGCAAGGAGCCAATAAATTTCAACTTTCTAAAAAAGAAGCCACAAAACTGCTGGCTGATTTCAAGAAACGCTAACATTAAACTGTGCACACATATCACTATCTAGGACGGCCGTCCTAGATAGTGATATGTTGAAAAACGCAAAAAAAAGACACTGTCTACCTGCGGCCACCGAAGCGATTACCGCCGCGAGAAGGCCCACTGCCGCCGAAACGGCGTTGGCCAAATCCCCCCGAACGATTACCGCCGCCATATGAAGGACGACGTGGTCCGCGCGCTGGTGTTTCAATATATTCGTGTTTTGGCATCGGCGGAAGCGCCGGCATATCTGCAGGTAATTTCAAAATCGGCAAGACAATGCGCATGAGTCGCTCAATCGTACGCACATCATTGCGCTGATCCGGTGTAGCCAGCGAGATAGCGCGGCCGGCCATTCCGGCGCGGCCAGTACGGCCAATACGGTGCACATAATCCTCCGGATTTGTCGGCAGATCAAAGTTAAGCACCAGCTCGATTCCATTAACATCAATACCGCGCGCGGCAATATCAGTCGCCACCAAAATACGATACTTGCCTGTCTTAAATCCAGAAAGCGCCTCTTTGCGTTGAGAGAGCGAACGGTCGCCGTGAATTTCTGCGGCGGTATACCCAAGTGCGTGTAAATCACGCGTCAACCGGTGAGCACCATGCTTTGTGCGAACGAACACGAGTACGGTACCGCGATACTGACTGAGTAGCGAGGCAAGCAATTGCGTCTTAGCAAATTTTTGGACAATAAATAATCCTTGAATCACCTTTTCAGCAGCCGTACCGGCGCGCGCAACCTCAACACGTAGCGGTAGCTGCATATATTTCTGCGCAATTTTTACAATTTGGTCTGGCATGGTCGCCGAGAACAAGAGCGTCTGACGCTCTTTGGAAACCGTCGTCAAAATCCGACTAATTTGAGGCTCAAAACCCATGTCGAGCATGCGGTCCGCCTCATCAAGCACGAGAATTTTTACCTGTGAGAGATTCACGCTGCCTGACTCAAGGTGGTCGTTTAACCGACCTGGGGTAGCGATAATAATATGCGGATTGCGGCGCAACTGCATCACCTGGTTATACATTGATGCTCCACCAATTACTACACAGGTCTTAGCCCCCAGCGGTGTAGCCAGCGCGCGCAGCGACTCATCTACCTGCAAGGCAAGTTCACGCGTAGGAACCAAAATTAACCCTCGAGCGCCTTTCATGCTCGCAAGTCGCTGAAGCAGCGGAATACCAAACGCCAGAGTTTTACCGGTGCCGGTTTGCGCGATACCAACCAAATCTTTTCCTTCAAGCGCAATCGGAATAGAACGCTGCTGGATCGGCGTTGGGGTTACAAATTTTTTACTGGCAAGAATTTCTAACAACTTAGGAGCAATCCCAAGACCGAAAAAATTAGCCTCTGTCTGCGGAACCTGATTTTCCATAAGGATACAATAGTATCCTTTTTAATAAAAAGAGTCAAGCCCTACCGCTGCCTAACGGTCTGACCGCGACCCGCAAGGGCAAATGCGCACGTCAAAAGAATCACGCTTGTACTTTTAAGCACATAGAGCGTGGCCGTCGTTAGCACAGCAATAAACCAAAATTGCGATGAATAATGCAGTATCGTCCACGTCGAAATAACTGCAGAAACCAACCCGCAAGATAGATATCGATATTTTTTGCCTGCGGCAGTGCTGCGCTACGAATCCCTCGGTAGATCAGCAGCGAACCTAAAAATGATATCGGAATCATCATTGAAAATAACCAATGGAATTGACTCACGACAACCGGAAAACCTGCGTTTGCAATTAAAAACGGATAGCCAAGCTCGGGATCCTCTACTGTGTGAACTGAATACTCTCAACGATACGATCAACAACGCCATCTATATCAAAGGTTTCCCGCTCATTTTTACACTCAGTTTTTTGCGGATCATCGTAATTATCACATTGTGGCGCACGCAGACTAAATGTAAGCGTAATCAACCTCCCCTGCTTTTCAGTGATGTACGCATACATGGTATACACGCTACCGGCAGCCCCCTCGCTTTCGCGCGTCAGACAATACATACGATTACCCACCATACGCTTTTCAGTCTTACCAGCCCGCCCTATTTCAGATCCGGCTTCAAGACACGAAAATGATCCGCTCGTGATACGAACTTGGGGTGGCCAATCAACCGACGCAATAAATGTAGTCAGCAGATGATCTGGATATTGATAGGTAATCTTCTGCGCAGCATCAGTAGTTGTATTCCACAGAACTCCAGAGGTTGAGCCGGCCGCGGGGCAGGCTGCAAACTCACACATCGGACCAGTTCGGCCAACATAACTACCATCCGGACACATCTTCGCCTCCATCGTACACACCTGACCAGCCGGCACAGTCGGCTTGAGATAGATACTGAAGCCAACTGCAGCAACCAGGACAACAATAATTCCGATAAGCGTTTTTCGATTCATATATTACGATTTCTTTAATTCCTGCCACACGCCAATTATATTTCCCTCAGAATCTTTCACGTATGCATACAGACCCATTCCCGCCATATTCATAACATCCATGAGCACGCTGCCGCCGTTTGATTTTACTTTTTCGATTGCAGCGCTGATGTCGGCCACTACAACGGCGACCGTGGGTGCCGTAATCGGAAATGTGCCGCCACGCTTAAACATACCTCCATTAATAGAAGCAACCTCTTTAGGCATATGGGTCTTCTCATCAACCTCCACGGTATGCAGGCCAACATACTGCGAGCCATCAGGCATTGGAAAATCTGAGGTCTTCCAATCAAATACCGCTTCATAAAATTTTCGAGCGCGCGCAAGATCATCTGCCGGAATTTCAAAATGCTGTACTTTATCCATATATAAATTGTATTTAGTAGGTCTTACAGATAGTATACCTGACGAATAATCATCGATACACTTAGAACGTCATATGAAATACATGCTCACCGAGCGTGTAGTATAGTATATAAGCATATGCCTAAACAAAAAATTATTGGTCTTACGCTAGGACTCATTGTCTTCGCCGCATCAGCAACCATAGCCTACAGCCAACCGCAGACAAGCGGATCTGGGCGGAGGCCGGGCAGTACGCAGACGGCCTCCTCGACTGCAACAGTAGTAAATCCAACGACGCCCTACACGCTGGCTCAAGTTGCAACACACAAAGATACAAAAAGTTGTTGGACGACAGTAAACGGCTCAGTCTACGACCTGACCTCCTGGATCGCCCAGCACCCAGGCGGTGAATCTGCAATTATAAAATTGTGCGGCACAGACGGCTCCTCAACCTTCAATAACCAACACGCCGGACAAGGCGGACCAGAAAGCGCGCTGGCGTCATTTAAAATCGGTGTGCTTAAAAAATAAATACCATGATCAACACTCACACATGGCCACAGTATGCGCCGATTGTCCTCCGACTTGGATTAACGGCCGTATTCACCTGGTTTGGCGTATCCCAGCTTGTTAATGGGGCCGCCTGGGTAAATCTTGTACCGAGCTGGGCCACGGCAGTAGCCGGCCTGACCGCACTTGATATCGTGCACGCCAACGGAGTCTTAGAGGTAGTATGCGCTCTTTTACTTGGCACCGGCATATACGTCCGTTGGGTCGCCGGCCTCCTTGCTATTCACCTCTTTGTAATCACCTCACACCTCGGCCTCACTGCAGTTGGTGTACGCGATTTTGGACTTAGTTTTGCCACGCTGGCTACGGCGCTATTTGGCGATGATATATACTGTCTAACCCGCAAGGAACCGGCAGGCGAAGTGGTACACGGGATGGACTAATCCCCTCTGAAGGCCCGAGAATCTAATGCCTTTCATAAATAGAGCGTCAGTAGTATACCCCCACACCTAAGGCATGGAGCTATTAATAATAAACGCAACTACCCAAATCTTAGGTGTGGGGGTATACTAGACCTCATCTTAAAATTTTCACTATGCCACACGATAACGCAATCGTCGTTAAAAATCTTAAAAAATCTTTTAAGAATAACGACGTGTTAAAGGGAGTTAATCTGGAGGTCGAGCGCGGAACGATGTTGGCGCTCCTCGGGCCAAACGGCGCCGGCAAGACAACCACGATCCGTATCTTAAGTACGCTACTCGCTCAAGACGAAGGAACAGTGACCGTCAATGGCTTTAATGTTGCCACCCAGGCCCACAACGTACGCGAGAGTATTGGTCTAACCGGCCAATACGCCGCCGTCGACGAGTATCTGACTGCGACTGAAAACCTACACATGATGGGCCGGCTCTATCACCTCAGCAAGGCCGACGCCAAACGCAGAGCACAAGAGCTACTGGAAATGTTCGACCTTGTTGATGCGGCAAATCGACAGGTTAAAACGTATTCCGGTGGTATGCGCCGCCGACTTGATTTGGCGCTTTCACTGATTGCCACTCCTCCGGTGATCTTTTTAGACGAACCAACCACAGGACTTGATCCGCGCAGCCGGCTTGCAATGTGGTCTGTTATCAAAAAACTTGTTGAGGCCGATGTAACCATCTTACTGACAACTCAGTATCTTGAAGAGGCGGATCAACTTGCAGACAAAATTGCAGTTATCGATGGCGGTAAAATTATCGCACAAGGCACTGCGGCAGAATTAAAATCACGCGTTGGCAAAGAGCGACTTGAGCTGACTATTAAATCCTCTACTGATTTTGAAAAAGCCATTGGCCTTATTAAGGGCGAAGCTATACAAAAAAACGCGCAGGAGCGAACGATCAGCCTAGCTACCGATGGTAGCGTCACTGAGGTTAAACGAATCCTTGACCAGGTTTCAGCTGGCGGAATTGAAATTGAAACACTATCACTACACAAGCCGACTCTTGACGACGTATTTTTGAATTTAACGGGACACAAGGCCGAAAAAATAAGCGAAGAGACAAAATAATATGACTACACAACCCTACATGACGGGAGAGGTTAAACCTCAACATGGTTCGCGTTTTTACTTTACGCTTATAGACTGCGTAACACTGATTAAACGCAGTCTCACCCACATCCTCAAAAATAAAGACCAGCTGCTGGGGCTCACGATCCAACCGATCATGTTTATGCTCTTGTTCCGTTATGTATTTGGCGGCGCAATTAACACCGGCATTAGCTATGTAAACTTTTTAATGGCCGGCATCCTCGTGCAATCCGTTGCGTTTGGATCACTCACCACCTCACTCTCGGTTGCTACTGATCTGCAAAAAGGAATTATCGATCGACTTAAATCGCTACCGATCTTTAGTCTGGCGGTAATCACCGGTCACATCACGGCAGACTTATTCCGCAACATCATCGCCTCGGTCATCATGATCAGCGTCGGCTTTTTAGTCGGCTTTCGTCCGGAGGCAACGCTTCTGCAGTGGCTCGAGATTGTTGGCATTATCTTGCTGTTCACACTCGCGATGTCCTGGATCTCCGCAATCTTAGGAATGATCGCAAAAAGCGCCGAGGCAGTTCAATGGATGGGATTCTTCCTTGTCTTCCCGCTCACCTTCGCCTCAGCCGCCTTCGTGCCAACTGCCAGTATGCCAAAAGCTCTGCGCCTCTTCGCAGAAAATCAACCGGTTACTCACGTGATCGAGGCAATTCGTGCGCTCATGACAGGACAGCCGATTGGTGACCACGGCTGGATCGCTGCCGTTTGGTGTATCGGCATCATCATAATCGCAGTACCAATCGCAACGCGATTATTTAGAAAGCACGCAGGTCGTTAGCTCTCTATTGTTCAACGAGCACCGTAAAACCTCCGTAGGCCATCTTGTTCATTTCAAATGGCATTGGCTTATCTTTCTGCGCAGGATCGTTCATATACGGATCTTGCATAACCTTTGCGTTAACCTCATCGCGGTGAGCGCGGTCTTTATAGACAATATAGGAAAACACAACCGTCTCGTCTTCTTTAAGTTTGACCATATCCGGGAAATTCCACATCTTCATGCCAGGCACATCAGGCATATCCGGCATCTGCGGACGAAGATCGTCGCCAACACACTCCTTGTAATCAAGAGCACCGTGCTTACGCCAAATCTTAGCGCCGTCTGTCGCCATTGCCTTATAGGCGTCTATATTTTTCTTGGGAAGCACTATTACGAATCCATCAACGTAGCTCATATATTTTATTTCTTAATTTTTTTAAGGCGCCCGGGCCAACAAACCGGACATGGTCCAGGACTTTTATATTTGTGTCCGCGGCTGCAAACCTTTCTAAGGATCTTCTTACTGCGCATTATCAGGATACCAGTTTAATAGAATAACCTCGATATTTGGATCGCCGGCATTAACAAGTTGTTTAAACTTATTAATATCACTCAAGCCAGTCTGACCGCGATAATGGTAGGGATACACTTTGGCTGGTTTAAATGCGAGCACGCCAGCGGCTGCCTCCTCAACACTCATCGTAAACGGCATATTCATCGGAATAAATGCGATTTCAATATGCTGCAGAGCCTGCATTTCGGGAGTTGCCGAAGTATCACCGGCAACATACACGCGACGACCATCACGCTCAATCACGTAGCCATTACCGCGACCTTTTGTGTGGCGGGCATCTGCGGTTTCTGGCAGATTATACATTGGGATAGCAGTGATGGTAAAACCGTTTCGCGATACCATTTCGCCATTAGCAAGTACGCGTGTCGAACTCGCCAGCTGTTTTGGTAGCTGATCAGCAACCACCTTAGGAACAATAAGTAGTGTTGAACTCGTAGTGATAGCAGAGAGCGTACTTGTACTAAAGTGGTCACCATGAATGTCGGTAACCATAATAATGTCTGGGCGCGACTGGCCCGAGAATGCGGCTACATCGCCAACTGGATCAGTATAAATACTGGTACCGCCCCAATCTAAAACGGCAGTTGCGTGAGAGATTGCAGTGACATCGATTGATGTCATAACAGGCTGAGTGTCGGTTACCGGCGAAGTTTGATTTTGGGAATCATTTTTAGACATCACAGCGTATGCAATAATGCCAAGAATCAATAGAACAAGTAGTATGCTAAATGATCGTTTCATAAGCGACTAACCAGCAAAAGCTTTTTCTAATGTAGCAATATCAATTTTTTTCATCTGCAGCATCGCGGCCATTGCCCGGCCCGCCTTTGCCTTATCCGGATCATTCAGTAATTCAGGTAGACGCTTTGGTACAATCTGCCACGAAAAACCAAACTTATCCATCAGCCATCCGCACTGCTGCGCATTCGGATCGCCGCCTTCTGACAACTTACCCCAATACTGATCAACCTCAGCCTGATCTGCGCATTCAACATACAACGAAATTGCCGCTGTTGGTTTAAAGTACGGCCCACCATCAAGCGCCATAAATCTCTGACCCTCCAGCTCAAATACAGCGGTCAGCACCTTGCCCACCATCCCGGTCACGCCCGATTGCGGCACATCCTGCTCATAACGCTTTATGCTCACAATCTTTGCGTTCTTAAAAATCGATACGTAAAAATTCAAAGCCTCTTCACAATTTCGATCAAACCACAGAAACGGAGTAATTTTTTGAGCCATAAATATCTATTAATTACATGGTATTAGGTTGCAGGATCGAGAAACGATTCCCCTCAGTATCCATAGCAGAAATCCACAGGCCAATACCAGGAATCATCTGCGGCTCCATCGATCGATTACCCTTCTGGTCCATCCCGCCCAAAATCGTACCGCCAGCCTCAACGACCACCTTCATGGACTGCTTGATATCTTTAACTGCAATCACTAC
This sequence comes from uncultured Candidatus Saccharibacteria bacterium, assembly GCA_964641225.1. Lineage (GTDB taxonomy): Bacteria > Patescibacteriota > Minisyncoccia > UBA6257 > 1-14-0-10-44-23 > JAHFLF01. The sequence goes on along the minus strand of CAZXKC010000001.1, from coordinate 71,728 downwards.
AGACGGCGCCTGCGAATCTGGGCTATCTGTTTTTGCATAAAATCCGCCGTTAATCATGCCGGGCTTCTTAAGCATGCCATTCGCGTCGGTCTCGCTCGTGTGAGCAACAACATAATTACCCATCTCCGCTCCCATCTGCTGCATCTCCCAACCAAACGCTGTCGAATAAAATTTCTTCGCCCGCTCCCGATCATTGTATCCCATTTCAAAATGTACTACAGGATCCATATAGGTATATAAATTATTTTATAATTGTCTTCTTAACTATCGCACCTTTTTTATTATACGTAATCCACTCTCCGATTTGTTTACCCTTCTTAAAACTTCCGGCCCGCATCTTTGTCCCATCTTTTCTAAACCATTCCCACTTGTCTTCCATGATCCCTTCGACCAAAGTGCCCTTAGCCCAGACACTGCCATCGTTGTGATATTTAACGTACTTCATTAGGTTATATATGACGAAAAAGTGATGGTTCAATTATGCCACGACCTCACCTAATTAGGATAATCTTCGCCGCCTTGATAAAGAGCGCCGTTACAACGCTTTATACGTAAATATGCATAGTAGATCCCGTGAAAAAATCCATATTTTCTTAACACGATTAATGCATACTCAGAACAGGTTGGAGAATAAATACATTCCCGGTTATGCAACGTTCGCAAATGCCGCTGATAAAAAAGAATTAATTGTCTAGCGAGCCATGCCATTAAGCCTGTTTCTCGAACGTACAGATTAACAAATTACCGTTTTTTCCGCCGCACCCTTTGACGATTACGTTTCTATATTCAGTAGAATGAAGCTTCCATCCCTCGTCTGCATGACTATTCAAAAAAAGCTGAAATTGCTCACAACGCTGCTGGTCCCAACCGTTGTCCTGAGCGCCACAACCTTTGACTTTTGGCACGAAAGAAGCAATTTTGTAAGTATATTTCATATTATTTTCAATATAACGCCGATCTCCTGGGAATGCAATAAAAACAACTCAATCCAAGGAACGATCTTTCTTATTTAGCGGTGCGGACATCCCGCCCAACAACAAGGCCGACGCATCCCACCCTTAAGTTTCGAAAGCGCCTTCTCAATACGAATACCCCTTGTCTCTTCTTTTTTACCGGACGTAACCCAACAAATCCATTCGTTACGCGCGAGCGGTGTAATATCTTCCCAAACTACGAGCGCCTTTGGCGCAGACACAAGAGCCTCCCGTAAATCAGCAGGTAGCTCGTGTACTACACCGGCAGCTATTATTTCTTTGGGCATAGATTAATCCTAACACCACAAATTTACTTTACTCCAAACCGTTAAGACTCTTAACACCTTAATACAAGAGGGTTCCAATCGCTTTAATGTTACACTAATCGCAATTCGGGATTCGCAGAACGTCACAGTGATAAACGTCGACACCTAGTCCGTACCCGGCAAAAAGCGAGAACACAACAAGCACCACACCGACAATAGCATTGACTATATAGAAACGTTTTTCTTTTAAAATCGGCAGCAGTGATACAAAACCACCGATACCCACGAATGCGACAAGAACGAGCACAATGATTTGCTCGTAATTCGTGGTCTGCCCAAATGGACGAAGGAATGAGAGGAAAAATTTCACTTGCATCGCAACTAGCACGTTTGCGATAAGAAAAGGTAGTGAAAATGCTATGCCGAAGTATAAATAGCGTTTCCTGATCCACATGCTTAAAGTATACACTCAGGATTAGTATTTTCGTAACCCTTCGTTCAACATTGCTCCGGCTGATGAGGGAGATTAGAACCTGTTTGAGTATTTAAAAAACGTGAGCCCGACAGTATGTCGCGACCATCGGGTCACGTTCTGTCGGGCTCTTGCGAGGAACTTGGCGGCGAGGTCTACTTCACCGAGATGGAGTAGTAGGGCATGCCGCCGGGCATGATGCTCCACGTCTCACGGGGAGCAATGAGCTTGGCGAGACCGAGACCCATGCCGAGGCAGAAGAGCTGCTCCACGCCGCGGTGCTCACCGGTCCACTGGTTGCCGTCCTCCTGCACGCAGGCGTTGAGGAACGACCAGCCGTCGCCACCACCGCACGCCTTCGTGCGGAACTGATGCGGGAGCAGCTTGAGCCACTCCGTCACCTGCTCTCGTGTGGCCTCGAGACGTTGAGGATGCAGGCCGAACGAGTGCGCGACGCCCTCGACGAGGACGGTGCCCTTGGGGACACCCTTTTCGTTCTTCGGGAGCGTCCGCAGCTCGTCCTCGGTGTAGAGGCAGCCTCGGAAAGCCGCGTCCACCATCTGCGGGTCGATCTCCATCGCTGCGCTTTGCTTGTTCATCCCATCTCCTTTCGTGGTTTGGGGACAAATAAAAAATAACACACATAGTGCTTTATGTCAAATCTGCTCCCCTGGGCTTCTAATCTTCGAACCTTCTTCATCGCGAATAGGGTCTACGTTCCTGGTATATAACTCAACAAGAGACGGTTACGCTCTATCCAATCAGCCCAAAAGCCAAAGTAACTAGGATGGCTTGGATTGCACAAAATGCCGTCTGAATTAGTACGAAACCAGACAAAGAGGTTGTATTTTGTTTGCCTGCTTCTGCAAACACCATAAAACTTAGGAGGATAAGAAAGAGTCCTACACCAAACAGCCAAAGATTGTTGATTATGGGATATAAATACGCGAACACAAATGCTTGAAGTAGCATCGCAGAAAAACCGAAAGCAAATCGCGGCTTTTCAATGTTGGAATATATAGCAAGTTTTCTATAGTACTCCTTAAACAGTACGACATGCCACACGGCACCAAGGATAAAAGAAATGACTAGATATGCGAATGAAAGAAAATAGAAGGTTGTCATATTGGTGGTAATTTAGTCAGCAGACCTTGCATCGAACTCCTTTTGCATCCGTTCCATCCATTGCTCTTTCGTTTCTCCAGTCGACTGCTCCATATTCATAATCTTTTCCTTGTGCGCTGCATCAGACATCATATGTCCCATGCCCTTATTCACAACATCCATGAATGTTTCTCCAGAAAACTTTTCGTCACAAATGCCGCCCAACTCCTTGCATGTAAATGTTTTAGTCATATTTCGCTTTATAACTTAATAATAAATTGAACACTATCATCGTCATCAATACCTTCTGCTTTTCGTATCTTTGCCTTGAGGGGAAGTAAATAGGTTCCAGATTTTTTATCTGGGAAAATAGATGTCTTCCATTCTGTCTTTCCGATGCTAGCGGAAACAGGCAACGAACCCCAACCCTTAGCTGACTTTCCATATTTCTCCTTTATTTCCGCACCCTCTTTCTTTGGTAGAACCAAAAATCTCCAGGCGGCCATACCTGGGTATACCAGCACCTTGGATTTCATTTTATAAGCGCCCTTTGCCACCCTCACATTATCCCAAGAAATCCCATGAAATGCTATGTGCTCCGGCCGATGAAGGAGATTAGAACCTGCTTGAGTATCTAAAATAGATCATTACTCCTGAAAAGTGGGCTAATAGTATCGATATTGAGTTACTTTCTGTTGAGGATATTCTCGGCGCAACCTCTCGACATCTGTTTTTTCCATATACCAGCCGCCAGCTTCGAAGTTTTCGACAAGATGCTCTTTCTTGTCTGACCTTGGAATAGTAACGACATTTTTCTGAGATATGAGCCAATTAATGGCAAGCTGAGCTCTTGTCTTGTTATATTTTTTTGTGAGTTCATCAAGGAGAGGGTTAGGCTCTAATAACGCACCTCTATCAACTGGCCTATATGCGACTACAAGAATATCGTTCGCTTGGCAGTAGGGTAATATTTCTGACTCCATATTATCGCACCCCTCACAATGACTTTGTTCGCGCGTAGATAAGTTGTATTCAATTTGATTTGCTACTATTTTGTTGTTCGTAAGGGACTGCGCCTCTTTGAGGAGCGTGGTGTTGAAGTTGCTAACCGCAATATGCTTTGCAAGACCTCTTGTGACGCATTCATCTAGCGCCTTCATGGTTTCTTTTAGGGGGATATTTGGATTGGACGCGTGAATGTAAAGTAAATCGATAGAATTTATTTTAAGTCGTTTCAAACTGCTCTCTACGGAATTAATGAAGTCCTTACGGGCGAGATCTTTTGGGGAGACTTTTGTTGATATAACCAGTTTTGATAAGTCTGTGTTTTGGATAATTTCGCCTACCAGTTTCTCGGCAAGGCCGTCTGAATACGTCGGAGCGCAGTCAATGTGCTGGTAGCCAATTTCTAATGCTTCGTGAATGGCCTGTTTCCAAGATGCTTCATTAACAATTTTAGAGCTAGGGCCTCCTGTGCCAAGTCCAATGTCGGGGAGAAAGAAGCCATTTTTAAGAGTTTTCTTGTTCATGCTGGGCAGAGGAAATATGCCCAAAGTATACCCCGCAGTGAAGGAAATTAGAACTTTGGCTCCGGCTGATGAAGGAGATTAGAACCTGCCTGATCAGATGATCGAAGGCCTATCAAGCTACTCATAGTATCCGCAAAAGATATTTTTACTTTTCCCGATTACATTCTGCCCAACTTTGCTTACGATGAATTGTCAAAATATTATTCTCGCAATAAAGTATAAGCAGCAAACAAAAGTACAATTCCAACGAAGACTAAACCCCAACTCAAAAAAGCTATCCACCCCTTACTCTCCGGATTTTCAATTCCGAAAAATCTTGAACCCAATGATCCTGGCGCCCATTTTTTCATAGAAAACGCAGTCGCCTTAAACCAAGGCTTAGCAATTTTCTTTCTCATAAGTATGAAGGTTAGTCCTAACGCCGCCAAAACTATTGCGAAAAATATATTCATGTCTTTAAAATTATTTTATCTTTTACCTCCCGGTTGCCCCGTTTGTATATTCAAAACTTGCTGATACAATCCGATAAGCTGCGTAATAATATTAATTTGCTGTTGCTGATAGGACGCGGAACCAGTTGTCCTTTGACTACCTGATGATTGAGATGCAGGTGCCCTATAACTGGAAAGCGTTGTATTCCCCTGACGAGATATAGTATCACGGTTTTTATATTCCTGGGTACTGAAGGGGCCAATATATGGACCTTCTTCAAATGTATTACCCCAAATCTTCATCTTATGCGAATAACTATAATCTTGCGAAATCGATACTCCGCCCCCTAATATGAAAGCGGACTCAGTAGTACGATTCCTCCCGCCACCGAGAGGATCACTCGAATCGTACTCACCTTCGCTAGATATCGAAAATCCAAGACCGGCGGCAGCTTTTCCAGTTCGCGACACGGTTGTTTCAGATTGATGAGTTAAATTACCATTTGAATATCGACCTTCCAAGTAACCCCCTGGCGTCGCTAAAGCTGGGCCGCCGAAAACAAACCAGTCAATGCCATTCTGATCAAGACGTAAGCCTGCTCCACCGCTAACAAAAAAATATGTGCCTGAGAATGAAAGTTCGAGGTAATCTCTTCCTGTTGGGTCACTAAACCTTATTGGATTATTACCGGCATAACCATACGAATTCAAACTTTGCGGATCCTGTAAATTTTGTTTCAGTTCCCAAAACATCGGATCCTGACTAATAAATCTTCCTACTGCTCCTTTATAAAAACGTGCTTCGAGTTGCGATAAGCCAGTATCTAAATCCAGATCTTTGCCCAAAAACGATCGGCGGTCGTGAACCGTTGACTCATTCAGTCTTACCGCACCAAAGGGATCATAACTCGACAGCTCGCTTACAGTCGTATCCGAATCCGTCGTCTTCTCCTGACTCCCCAAGTGATCCGGATGCGTATAATACACCGCAGCTGTTGTTGTGCTCCCTCTGATCGTCGCAATCAACTGACCATTCGCAGAGATATATTTTACCGCACTTCCTGCTTCAGTTGAATATGTTGGGAACGGAATAATTGTCGTTGAACTTGGAGTTACCATTTTAACCCGGCTATTACTTGCATCGTAATTGTACGAAATTAACTTCACGCTAGAAGAAGACTGCGTGAGTCTGTTCCTGTAATCCCAACTGTGTGTCCAAGTTCCATCACTCGTTAAGTTTCCGTTATTGTCATATGCGTATGTAGCTCCTCCGATACTCACTGCTCCATGAGGATTTACGTATCCGCTCGTGGTGGTTGGATACAGATATACCCCGCTCGGCGTCGAACTTGTAATATTGCCGATGGCGTTATACACATACGTGTAATTGTAGTTCGTTGAAGTTGCAGCTAATGAGCTTGAAGCGTTCGTGAGCCTGTTCAGTGTATCGTACGTGTAATCAGTAACTTTGTAGGTATCAGTCTCTGAACTGTCTATTATCTTCGTGATATTTCCGTTTGCATCGTAGGTATAGTTGAGATCTTGGATGGGGACTCCCTCGGTGCCGTAATATAAATCAGCGACTTCTTCTTCGGATAGAGCTCTACTAAAGATAGCAAAGTCATCCATGTTACCGTACCAAGGCTGGTCGTTGGCAGTTCGCTGACCTATCTGAAAGCTTCCGTCGTTGTAGACGGCACGGGTGTAGGACCCAGAGCCAATATTGGAGCCGTCGAGGTAGAAGGTGGTGACAGAGCCGGTCCAAGTGATGACGAGGTGGTGCATGACTCCGTCTTCGAAGTACGTGCCTACGTTGCTGCTGTCTTGCCAGGAACCATTGCCGTGGTAAACACGGAACTTACCAAGATAGGGATTGTAGGCGGTCGTAATACCAGTTTCCCACTCAGTCGGATGCTGAGTGTCCCAAATCGCCTCGTTGTTGTCGTTTGAGGCGGAAGAGTGCGAAAGCCAGACACTAATACTGTACGTAGAGGTGGGCTGAGTAGTTGAGCCGTTAAAATATGTACCGCTAGCAAAATGACCGCCTTGACCAAACATGCCCGTAGAGGTACTAAACGTAACAGAGTGGTTTGTGCCGTTACTAGAACCCTTAGAGTCATTTACGTTACCTTCAAGCCGATAATAATTAAGAAGGTTGCCGTCGTTATATAACGACGTATCGTAGAGTTCTATGGGGCCAGACGCAAGAGCAGTTTTGATAGTAAAGACTTCAGCAAGTATCGAAAAAACATCGCGCAGCGTCAGACCTGTGTAGCGAGGCAGGAATGAAGTCGGAGTTGAGCTAGCCTCTTCCTGTTGTTCCTCCTCTGTCGGAGTGGCCGACTCTGCGGATTGAGCAGACTCAGAGCTTTCCATCGTCGAAGTCGCTTCGGCCTGTTCACTCGTTGAAGTGGCCTCAAAAACTGTGCTCGTCGACTCTTCAAGAATACTCGAAGCTTCTTCAGGAGTACTTGATGACATTTCTAAGGTACTAGTCGACCCCTCCTTCGATTCTAACAATTCAACGTCAGGCTCGATCATCGAAAACGAACGCATCATGCTCTCTCCTGCGGGTACGGTGGTGAGCTTTCTAAGCAAGCGATACTGCTTGCTTGAATCATACGTGTTCTCGGTAATGGCTCCATTTTCATAATCAATCTCAGTTACTTTTCCGTGCGGACCGTAGTCAAAGTCAGTTACGACATCAATGTAGTCACCATCAGTAGACTCTTTACGTTGAATAGTTTCCAAAAAACCGCCAGCATTGTAAGTATTCTTAACTCGGCTGACATCAGGATTAATCGTTTCAAGAACATTGCCAACTCTGTCGTAGCTATATGTTGTCGAGTAGGCCGTGCCGGAAATAGATTTGGTCGAGGTTGCCACCAAACCAAGCGCGTTATAGGTACTAGTCGCTAAAACATCTGTTGATGAAGTTGAACAGAGCCGCCCGACGCCGTACGTACAGCTGTCGTAGGTATAAGTAATTTCTGTACTGGAGGCTCCCGTATAATCTTCGGTGAGCGGACGGCTGAGATCGTCGTAGGTAAAGTTAACCGTCTGACTGGTTGGATCAACCTGTTGAGTAAGATTGCCTGCGTCATCATATGTGTATGTATAACTGCCATACGTACCATCTCCGGAGACGTGTAAGTCTTGCGCGGTCAGACGACGGCCAAGGCCATCGTACGTAAAGCTGCGAATATTGCCGAGCGCATCCGTAATACCGGTTAGATTTTGCAGATAGTTGTACGTGTAGGCCGTTGAGACCGTGCTCGTGCCAATTGTTTCATCGACTTGCTTGAGATTGCCATACGCATCTTTATACAGTGACTTTGGTGTACCCATCGGGTCGATAATCGTTGTCTTCCAATCATCGTAGGCCATGGTAGTGGTACCAACGCTATTTGTAGTGGTACTGACGCGGTAGAGCGAATCGTAGGTATAGTTTGTATATAGCGTTGCGACTGCAGTTGCTGTTGTTGAGCTTGCGCCAGAACTAAAGTACGGCAAACTTTCTTTGAGTACTTTATCAATATTGTTGTACACAATGTCGCTCACCGCAAAACTATCTTCAGTTTCTTGACGAGTTTGAATAGTGCGCCCGAATCCATCGGTATAGGTATACCGATCAACGATATTGCTGCCATCAAGATATTGCGACTGCTTAACCATTAAGCCGACGGGGCTTTGATAGGTGTACGCATATGTAGCTTTTGTCACGAGACTGCTCGGGCTTGCTAAGTCCGGTTGCTTTTCTTCAGTGACGCGGTCAACGCCATCGAAAACTGTTTGGGATACCAAGCCGTTGGCGTCAGTGATTTGTTTTGGTTTACCCAGACTGTAGTCATACAGATAGCCGGTAGTTTGAGACAGTGGATTCGTTGAAGTAGCAACGTAAAGGTTAAACGTATCGTAACTATAGGTCGTAGTTTTACCTCGTGGATCAGTTGCACTTGTGACCAAACCATAACTGTTATAGACCTTAGTGCTGCTGGCGTAATCACTGCTGCTCTTCCAAGATTCTTGTTTGGTGGAATTGCCCTTACTCACAGAACCCAGAGCAAGACTATCGTAATATACGCGCGACTCTTTTACTTTAGTCGAACTAGCATCGACAGTTGATTCTGAAGCGAGTAGAGAAAAATTTGATGGCGACGAAACAAAGATACTGTAAATATCGTGCACCTCGCCAGAAGTCAGCGCTCGCGAAAATATAGCGATATCGTCCATATTGCCGTACCAGGGTTGATCATTAGTAGTCCTCTGCCCAATCTGATAACTGCCATCATTATTCATTGCACGCGAGTGAGAAGTGGAACCTATAGACGAACCATCTAAATAGAACGTAGAGGTGGTGCCAGTCCAAGTGACAACGACGTGATGCATTAAACCATCTTCAAAAGTTGAACCTACGTCATTGCTATCCTGCCAAGAACCATTGCCGTGATAGACGCGGAATTTACCAATAGAAGGGTTGTAGGCAAACGTCATGCCAGTCTCCCAATAGGCTTGAACAGGATTTTGGGTGTCCCAGATACCTTCATTGTTATCGTTACTAGCAGAACTATGCGAGAGCCACGCACTAACAGAATACGAAGAAGTTGGCTGAGTAATTGAACCATTGAAATATGAACCGCTAGCAAAATGACCGCCTTGATTGAATTTACCGGTTGATGTAGCAAATGTGACAGAATGATTAGTCCCGTTACTAGAACCCTTTGAATCACTTAGGCCTCCTTCAAGACGCCAATACGCAATCAGACTCGAATCACTATAAAAAGATGTCGTATAAAGCTCGACCGTAGAACTCGTCGTCGAAGAGGCTGTGCTAGAAGCGTAGGTATACGTTGTTATGAATTTATCACTCCCAGTATCCGAAAAAGTACCGTCATTGCTGCCAGTGACCTCACCCCACTGGGTCTTCGTAAGCAGATTGCTAGTTGAAGTGCTATAGGTATAACTTTCAGCTTTCTCTTTATGATCTGCATCACCGTCATACGAGAATGAAATAGTTTGTGCGAGATTTACAAACGTACTAGATGATGTTGTCGAGGTCGCCTCGTCCCATTTATTGATAGTTTTGCTGTAGATATTGCCAGAGCTGTCTGCGACTTCTGTACGATAAACCTTACCAATTTTAAAAACGTCGTCGTTATATTCTCCGGTGCTCGAACTACTACTGTCACCCTGGTGATAAAACACGCTCGTGGTGTTACTGGCTGTATCAGTGCTGACAACTTTCGCAAACCCAGCCATTTTACGATCAAGCGCACCTGCAAAGTATTGCTGACCACCTTCATAACTAAATGTTTGCGTTGAAGTTGGACTCACATTATCAGACTTAGTGATAGTGCTTACCGTGTCAATAACAAAGGGAAGATTCGCATTAAGTAGCGTGCTACTCGCACCAGTAACGTATTTTGTAGTTGGTTGATAGGCAACGGCCGTAGAGCCACCAGTCGGCAATTTAATTCGCGTCAGCAAATCTGGTTTAAGTTGCTGATTTTTAAGAAAAATATCTGCGCTTCCTCCTGTTTTACAATTTAAAATATCTACCATCCCATCGCCGTTATAGTCTGCGAAACGATACCCATTGTCATGGGATCCATTATCAACAAACTCTAAACCACTCCAAGAGCTCGTACTCCACCCTAATCCGGTATTAACGTGTGCTGCTGTTCCTAGTAAATTCTTACCTTGCAAAAGATCCGAGAAGCCGTCACCGTTAATATCCGCCTCTCGAGTCCCCCAATCATTACCATTATAGTTGAAATAATACATTGCAGCAGGATCATATTGAGATGCCGCAACCCAACCTCCCTTACCATTATTTAAATACGCCCAATGATGCCAATTTACACCGCTAACAGAACTCTGAATGTCATCCATTAATCCGTCGTTGTTAAGATCAACAAACATCGGATGATCTTGAAGAATCCCTTGGGGAAAAGTATCCCAACCAGAGTCGCTCACCCAATTACTACCATTATTTACCCAAACATGAGTATTAGAACCTCCGCCCGTTGTTGTTTGTATAAAATCAGGCAATCCGTCACCTGTAAGATCAACTAACCTGACTCCGTTGTCACTCCCATCGCTATTAGCAGTATCTTCAGGGATGACCCAGGTAGAAGTCGACGTATGCAAACTCCAGCCAGAGGAGGTATTGAAATAAATAGTTGAACTCGAATTTACCCTTTTAACAAGGTCTATTCTACCGTCACCATTAATATCAGCCAAACGAACACCCAAGTCTGTCGAAGAGGCATTGCTAAAAAGAAGTGGCGAATTAAACATAGTACTAGTCGCCCAGGTTGAGGTCCCATCAAAAATCCCTGTATTAAGATAAGTCGCGGTTTCGCTGTTATTTGCCTCCAAGATATCAGGCAGGCCGTCACTATTAACATCTGAAATAATTACGCCCTGAGTCGTATTAATATTGGCGGGGCACGTGACGTCATAAATAGTTTGAGTCTCAAACAAAGTACTAACACCCGTCGGTAAATTACTCTGATAATCAAAATCGGTCGCGGGCAGGGTCGTAGTAGCGCTAGCATCACTAAAACCGGATTCAGTAATAGTATCTAGAAGAGACCGAATACCTGTCGTAGAAGTTGCATATCCAAGCGTATATTTTTTAGTCCATGTACCATTATGCTTTGCCGTAATTTCTTTGATACGATACGTCGAACTGGCCGCAAAACCCATATCATATTTCACATACCCATCCGATCGCGATTCTCGTGAAAACTCTATCTCAAACGGAGCCGTGCTTGTTCCGTATTGGGTATAATAAATTTTATTTGGATAAATTTGACCATATGCTTTGTAATACTCATAGGTCATGTAATTACCATTGAGGTCGCGCACCTCATTAAGCATCCAAGCAAATATGCGAGTCGAGCTTGCATCATCTACTAATTGAGTACTAGAGCTATTACCGAAGGTATAGGTTTTCCCTGATTTATCAGTAACCGTCCATGTATTACTAGCGAAGGTGTAGTTTAAAAACTCCCCGTTATCAACCTTTGATCTGAAAATACTCGTTGAACTCGTCGGGTACGGAACAAGCTCGCCTGAAAGTGAAGATTCAAAATAATTCTCAGAATAAAGTTTATTGACGCCATCTTTATTAATGCGTTTTATATAGGGAATATTGAGACTCCATCCGTATCCAACAATTGAATTTGAATCAGCGGACAAGCTGTTATAACTCAAACTAAGGTCTGGCTGCATTCCATTTCTACCAGGCGGCATCTTGAGCGGATAGGTATACGTCAAAGCGCCCGTAGTTTGATCAACACCGGGAATAACCTGCTTGATAGTATTTGGACTGCCGTCGGCACCGCCAGAAATATCTCCTGATCCTGACATCGCCATCGAGGATTGCGGTGGCTCCTCTTCATTGCCTTCTGATATTTCTTCTTCTGATTCTGCCGATATTTCAGAAGATTGCTCTGCCACATCAGAAAGTGACCCGCTTAAAATGGGATGATCTGGATCAGCAGTGCTTGATGAGGAAAAATCTTCGCTGGATTGCGCAGGAGGAGTACTAGAAGCTTGTTGCGCAAGCGCAGGGCCAATCGGCGCGAGGGTAAGTACAAAAATTAAAGAAGCAGTTAAAAATCTACGGAAAGTGCTCGGCGTTTGAGCATATGATTTCACCTATTCACTTTAGCACACTCATAATTGATTATGAGTGAATAAGTGCTCGGCTGAAGAGAACTAAAAATCAACGGTATAAAGCAATGAACCCAACGACTAAAGAAATAATGCTTACCGCGAGGGCTATTACAGAAAAAACATTATGCTCCTTATTGAAAATAATAAAATACCAGCTCCTTTGGATTAAACCCCATAAAATTCTATGCCCCGAAGATGTCATAATGTAATAAATATCAGGTATTTGTTCTTTACGCATGACGACACCTTCTCCCTCCATGAGGTCCATCTGGTGTTTAATAGTTACCTTAGCAACTCCTCTTTCTTGTTCTGAGACATTACGCCATTTCCTCGTTAACACCTTATCACGGATATGCTTCCATTCTGCAATCCCATTATTTGCAGCAATAATTTCGAGTATTAATTTTTGTAATTCTCTATCCATAAAAACAATATTTAAGCTTCTTATCACTTTGAATATACAACCAAATCCCTTGTAAGGCGAGTGATATTGGCGCGAACCAATACTCGCTCAGGAGACACGATTACAAGAGAGGTTCAATATCTTGAATGACGGGGTATTTTTGGTTATTAACGAAGGTGACTCGGAAGCGATGCTGGCGATGCAGCTCGCTGAGTTTTTTGTCGCTGATATAGGCATAATACTTTCCATCGTAGCGTGATTCCTCCTCACGGTAAAAATCGAAAAAAACTTTGTACATACCTTTTCCAGAATACTGCTTGCGATAGAGTCTAACTACAGCGTTTTTTTGTGGTAGTGAGAACATTGAAGCGGTCCCTCCGTGATTCTTTGAGGGGGCGACTTTCCCGCCTTTATAGCCAGAGTCGGTCTTTAATATCGCCATTTTTACTGCTGCTTTCGCTGCCTTATCAACCATTTTCAAAATCGCAGAAGTTTTACCTTTTTGCCAAGAAATCGTTGCGCTAGTTTTGGCGCGAACTTGTAAGAGTTTTTCCCATAGGTCGTGATTTTCGATTGGCCTACCATCCGCGTTAACCCACTTCTGCTTTTTCCAGACAAAGGCTCTATTTAAGTTGCCATATACGTAGTCTGAGTCGGTGACAATAATAATACGCATAGGTGAAAACGCAGGCGCCCGAGTAGCTGCATATTGCAATGATTTAATAACTCCTAACAACTCCATACGATTATTCGTTGTCGTTTCGTATCCTTCCTGAAAAATGATTTTGGGTTCGGTGGCAAATTTTTCAGGAAATTCAACTACTCCTGCTATACCGCCTGGACCACCAGGGTTCTGTAGAGCTGAACCGTCAGTATATATAACCAATTCGCGCGGGTCAGGCATGTTGCTCTCACCATATTCTTTTCTGCTTGAGAAAGCTAGGGATTGGCGCTAGGCTTATGAGAAATGAGTATGAAGGATGATAGAAAAACCGCAGATTTAGAAGCAAAAATTGTCAATAAAAAGATTGGTCAAAAAATGAGATTGTTATTAGCTAATCCAAATTTTCGACAAGACATTGTTTCTGTGCGGAAAAAATTTAAAGAATTGCATATCGGAGCAATGGAAGTAGACAAAGAAATAAGTGCCTATAGAGAAAAGTATCCGCGAAAGCGCGTAGAAGAAGCAAAGGAAGTATGGCCGATAATAATCAATCATCATAGGGCAAAAGATAAGAATCCCGATATACGCCCTACAATTTTATCGATCGTTAAAAAATACGAATTGAAACCGATAAAATATTGGGAGCAGCAAATTGATTCTTTGGTCTTTCACCATATTTTTTCGTTTGCTCAAGCCAATGCTCAATTAGAGCATCTTGGCATAGGCGCCCACGATTTTATTGATCCCAGAGAAAATTTAGATAGCCAGAATTTTACTATTTGGACAGATGATAAGATGGGTTTATCTCTGCAAATTTTCAACGACACCTCGCTAGATGATATTAAAAAAGGATGGAAGTTTATTGAGCGTGCAAGAACTTTTTATTTTGGGAGGGCAAGATTCTACCCACTAAAAAATATCAATATTGCTGGTAAGCTATTTGCGCTTGATACGAACACTGACAAACTCTCTGATTGGGAAAAGCAGGAGAAGATTTTCGGCGAAATCAGAGGTACTAATTTCGGCCCTATTGAGAAAAAAAGGCGAAAAAAAATTCAAAATACGAGAAGCCGCTATAGAAAGAGATTCGGGTCTAAATCTTGAGATAGGCTATTTTGGTTCGGAGTATAAGGTCATAGCAGAAGAGCTATGGCTTTTAAATTTATGAGTATAAAAACAGAAATCGTTCCCGAAGAAAACCTATACCGCAGCAGCGATCTACCCCTATCGGCAACCCTAAATCTATTCGTTCCTCTTTGGAGCATCGATAAGCCAGACGGCCACGGGCGTGCTTACTTTGTATTCAAACGAACGGCGGGCTTAGACGCCCTTATAGAGGGCTTTTGGGATGGTTCTTTGCGAGTCTCGCCGCAGGCGTATTTTGCTTCCCTGAAGGCAATTAAAGCTCGTTTATACAACGAATAAATGCAACTCGCCGAAACCCAAATAAAACGTTTCCAAGAGCTTTATAAAGCCCGTTTTGGGGTTGATATTAGCGCCCAAGAGGCGACAGAAAAGGGTCTGCGACTAGTTGAGCTAGTCCGATTGATATATGCCCCCAATCCACTAAAAACCAGCAAATAACAGGCAGTAACTATGAGTATGAAAATGAAAGGTAGTTTCCACTTTTTGAGAAAGTATTTCGAGAAGGACAAGAACTTAACGGACCAGGAGTACCGCCTTTTAATGGTTTATCGCGGAAATTGTGATTGGGACCAGGATCATGTCAATTTTGGGAAATCAGATATCTCCATCCGTGAGATTAAAGAACAATTTCTGCCAGGCTGGTCTACGGGTAAGCTCTCCGAAGTTCGTAAGAAAATGGTAGAAAATGGTGGGTTAAGGCAGTACAGCCGAACGCAATTTGGCATCCCCTATCCTGAGATTTTCTATATCAAAAGTATCAAGAAACTCGAACAAGCCGTTCAATCTGCCGAACGAAGTGTCCACTCTACCGAACAAGGCGTTCGGATAGCCGAACTAAACGATGATTTCAAAAAGATGAAAGCAGGACTTTTTCGTACTCAAAGTGTTCGGCCTACCGAACGAGCCGCCGACTCTAAAGAACCTTTAAAGAAAGAGAAAGAAACTTTAAAGAATGAAGAATCTTTATATCCCTGGAGGGACTCAGAGGCAATTCGCCTCTTGAAGGAAAGGGCCCGGAAGAATAACAGCCCTTAATTTCCTGCTGATATTTATTGGTGTATTTTTCGACTCGTTAAAAAATATGCTTAACTGCATAACAGCGTACTAACAGTGAATATCAGAAAGTAATTTTATGCGGAAATTATCTTATAAAGTTATATGACTTCAAATCAACAATTCGTTCGGCAAATACGATTCATCGCCTACTACCTGGATAAAAGTGCCTATACCTATAGTAATCTTCGGCGGTCTGCCCTTAAGGCGGGCTATGGTGATGCTTATGCAAGAAAGATTGGCTCGCATCTTGATTGGCAAAGAATGTCCAAGGCCTTGGAATCTGTCCAAGATGAACTAGCGAGGATACTACCCCTAAAAACATAAGAAGATGTTAAGGAATGCTAAGGTTTTAGGCTATTGGATTCTGACCAAAAATCATGGAAAACCATGGAAATTAATAGAATTTTGTACGTAAACCCTGTTCAGCTAATTTCAAAGGTCCCTAAAGAGAATGGAGGTATAATTAAGGCATATGGCACCTGTTAAACAAGGCGATATCAAGTACTTTCTATACGCTCGGAAATCGTCAGAGAGCGAGGATAAGCAAGTCGCCTCAATCGATTCTCAAATCGATGAGCTGACAAGACTAGCCAAACAACGCGACTTAGAGATTCTTAAGGTCTATTCAGAAGCTCAATCCGCCAAAGAGCCTGGGCGGCCTGTTTTCGATGAAATGCTTAATGCGGTCCAAGGCGGCAAAGCACAAGGCATTATCTGCTGGAAGCTCGACCGGTTAGCACGCAACCCTATAGACGGCGGGCGGATCAGCTGGATGTTGCAGCAAGGCTCTATCCAACACATCCAGACATTTGAGCGAAGTTATTATCCTGGCGACAATGTTCTAATGATGAGCGTTGAGTTTGGTATGGCGAACCAGTTTATTCGTGATTTAAGTGTTAATACTAAACGAGGATTACGAGCAAAGGCAGAACGAGGTTGGTACCCTGCCCCTGCGAGCCTTGGATACATGAATCATCCCTTTAAACGAAAGGGCGAAAAAGAGATTATCAAAGACCCTGAAAAATTCGACTTGGTTCGTAAGATGTTCGATTTAATGTTGACCGGCCAATACACCGCCCCTAAAATTTTAAAAATCGCCACGAGCGAATGGGGACTTCATTCCAGACTTGGCAATAAAATTTCGGAGAGTAACATTTACAGAATGTTTAATGACCCTTTTTATTACGGCTCATTTGAATTTCCAAAAAATAGTGGTAATTGGTACAAGGGGCAACACGAGGCAATGATCACTGAAGATGAATACGAAAAAATTCAAGTTATCCTCGGCGACAAGGGCAAGCAGCGCCCACACACTAAAGAGTTCGCTTATACTGGCCTCATTCATTGCGCAGAGTGCAATTCCATGATTACCGCCGAAAAAAAGATTAAGACCCAAAAAAATGGCAATGTTCATCAGTACACCTATTACCACTGCACCAAAAAGAAAAACCGTGCTTGCTCACAAAAGAATATCCGACAAGAAGACTTAGAGTCTCAAATTAATGCCATTTTGGGCACCATAGAAATCCCACCAGAGTTCAAAGAATGGGCAATCGATCAATTAAAGACTGAAAGCAGGTTCGAAGTCGAGGACCGGAATAAGATTCTGGCTAATCTCCAGCGCGATTACAACGCCTGCGTACAACGGATAGATGCATTGATAGATATGCGAGCTGCGGGAGAGCTCAACGAAGAGGAGTTTGCGCGTAAAAAATCGGAATTCTCAAAAGAGAAGGTTCGTTTACAGGAATTATTAAAAGATACTGATGGCCGCGTAGACAACTGGCTAGAAAAAGCTGAGCAGGTTTTCACTTTTGCAGAGAGCGCCCCGAAACGCTACGCGAGCGCAACACTTAGGGAAAAACGGAATATTGTTTTCGTACTAGGTTCGAACCTCTTACTAAAAGATAATAAATTGAGCATTCATGTGGCTGCGCCACTTTTATTGATCGAAAAGGCGGCTAAAGAGGTAAAACGAATACACGCAAGGTTAGAACCTCTTAAGAAGCCCATGGATAAAAGGGTCTTAGCTAAAAGTTACTCGAATTTTGTCACTAGGCTCCCCGTATAGGTTCAGAACCTTAGGCGCCTAGGCCCCATAAGGATCCTTGGGATCCCTGAAGTCGATTAATTGGATAGAAACGGGTCGCTTCAGATCAACCGGATTATACGGGAAATGGCACAAATGGTACACAGAAAGACATTTTTGCAATTCCATTGAATTCAGTCATACTTTACTCATGAAACTTGCTTACGGCATCTTCTACACGAACAATGTAGATTCGATTGGAAAATTCTATCGAGAAACCATGAACTGGGAGCTCGCTTTTGGAGACGAAAAATTTCTAGCTTTTAAAATCGGAGAGGCTCTTCTAGGTATAAAACTGAAAGAACACGAAAGAGAGATCCCTGGCCATCAGACCGTTATCATTGAAGTTGATGATGTCGATACTCTCTATAAATCTTTAAGAAGTAAGGGTGTACCTATATATAAAGAAATAACTGAAGAAAGCTGGGGTAAAAACTTTGCAATCCTTGACCCAGACGGTAACAAGATAGAATTTTTAAAAAAGACATGAAAACAGCAATCATCATCCACGGCTATAATGATAAGGCTGAATACTTTGATGCCGCTCGCCCAGCAGCGTCCAATGATCATTGGATAGCATGGATTCAAAGACAGCTCCTCTTGAAAGGCATCGAAGCGCAAGCTCCGGAAATGCCCGGTTTCTATCAGCCAAACTATGAAGCATGGAAAAAGATGCTTGAGAGATTTGATCTCAATGAAAACACCATGCTTGTAGGACATAGCTGTGGCGGCGGTTTTCTCGTGCGCTACTTGAGCGAAAACAATGTAAAAGTTGGGAGGGTTGTTTTGGTAGCCCCATGGCTTGACCCAGAACATATGATTGATCCCAACTTTTTCAAATTTGAAATAGACGAAAATCTGGTTGCAAAAACAGAAGGGCTTACAATCATGTATTCGACCGATGACTATGCTGATGTGCTGAAAAGCGTTGAAGCGCTTAGATCGAAAATAAAGAATGCCAAATTCCAAGAATTTAAAGGAAAAAAACACTTCACTCTTGGAAGCATGAAGACCGATCAATTTCCAGAATTGTTAGCAAATCTGATTTAGTAAATGCTTCAAATTCCCTACGAAAAACAAATCGACGACAGAGCTTGTGCTCTTGCCTGTTACACAATGGTGGCAAAATACTTCTTTCCTGAAGTAACTTCGGAAGAGATGAAAAAAATTGCAGACTGGCAACCCAATTACGTAGTCTGGGCTTTTAAGTTTTGGAAATGGATTATGGATCGTGGGATCAAGATTGAAGAATACGAGCTCATTGATTACAAGCTTTGGGCCGAAAAAGGCACAGAAGGTTTACGAAAATCAGTTTCAGATAATGAATTTAATTTTTATATCAAGAACGCAAAAGATATTACTGTCTATCCCGAACAAATCAAAGAAGTCATAAAGCATAAAAACTTCCTGCATCACCGAGAGAAACCAACATACGAGCAGCTTACGAACGCACTCGCGGAAAACAAAGTTTGTGCGGTCGTACTTGATTCACGAAGCCTACGCGGTTTAACAGGGTTCAGTCTGCATCAAGTCGTAGTACTCGATGCAAACAAAGATTACGTCTATTTACACGATCCGCTTGTCGGACCGAAATTTACAGTATCAAAAAAGACCTTTGTTAACGCCTGGCTCACTGTCGTTGCTCAACCGGAGCTAACGATATACTCAAAATAATCTTCCCGACCACATGTCCCGATTCACTTAACTCGTGCGCTGCTTTTACTTCTGACAACGGAAATTCCTTGGCGATAACCACCTTAAGCTTACCCGCATCAACTAGGTCAGCTATTTTTTGTAAGCGCTCACCACTGGCTATCATCGCTACCGGTTCGGCTCGGACCGCAAACTTTTTTACTACCTCTGCATCAAATGGGTCCTGGCGAGCTACAACGGATACCAAAATACCGCTCTTCTTGAGACACTGCCATGACTTAGCACGGCTTTCGCCACCAAGCATATCGAAGACTACGTCAACATCTTTAACTCGCTGACTGAAATCTTCTTTCTTATAATCTATCACCTCGTCCGCGCCAAGCGACTTAACTAAATCGACATTCGCAGTGGAGGTAGTAGCAATCACTCGTGCGCCAGCATTTTTTGCCAGTTGAACAGCAAAGTGTCCTACCCCGCCAGAGGCGGCATGAATTAAAATCATCTGACCTGCCTGCAAATTCGCTTTATCGAATAATCCTGTCCACGCTGTCTGGCAAGCCAGCGGAATGCCGGCCGCGTGCTCTAGCGGAATGCTTTTAGGCGCGTGAGCCACATCAGTGCCTTTCGACACCGCATACTCGGCATATCCGCCGTTGCGACTACTATCGAGCTTAGCAAAAACTTTATCGCCCACCTTAAAACCGGTAACTGCAGCACCAATGCGATCAATAGTACCAGAAACATCCCAACCCAGAATAACAGGCATAGGATACGGCCGCATCTTTTTCAATCCACCTTCACGAGTCTTCCAGTCGATAGGGTTAACGCCGGCAGCGCAAACTTTTATCAAAACTTCATCGGCTCCAAATTCAGGAATGGGCGCGTCTTCATACTGAAGAACATCTAATCCGCCATACTCATGAATACGAATAGCTTTCATTTATTTATTTGCTTATCTTAAACATTTTCCCGTGACCAGGAATAACATAGTCAGCAAGCGCAATAAGTTTTTTTCTGCTTTCGATTAAAGTTTCCATGTTCATACCCTTGGCCTGCGAATGATCTGGTTGATCAACGGAGAATTTTTGCTCTTCGCCATCAAGCCACCAGATGGCATCGCCCGCAATCGCTACTTTTCCTTGTTCAGTGGTGACAAGTAAAGAAATATGTTCAAGCATGTGCCCGGGCGTTTGCACAATTTTAATATCAGGGCCTAATGAATTTTCATTAAATTCAGACAATGAATCGTTATCGTAGATCAAATTTGAATCATAGGTGACTGATTTAGCATTTTCAAAAATTCCTGCGAGTAACGAGTGATCGGGGTGAGCGTGTGATATAAAAACATAATCTATATCGCCAGTTTTAAAATTCTCTTTCTCCAAAGCTTCGAGCAATTTAAAACGGTTACAACCAGGGTCGGTAATAATCCTCTTACCATTTGCGGCAATCAAGCAAACTGTCGAACTGGCTACCCAGCCGTTTTGGAGTTTCTTAGCGTATCCTTCAATTAAAACCTTTATCTCTGCCATATAAGTAATATGTAAATCTTAGATATTAAAAACTCGCCATTCGCAGTCTCGCAATGTAACAAGTTCTAAATTCTCAGGATATTTTTTCATCTGCTCCATAGGATTACCTCTCGTTTCGAACTTATCGCTCCCATAATGACAGATTACGCGAACAGGCACTAACCCAAAGCCTTCATAAACGGTATCACTCGACGCAGAATGATAATACCTGGAGAGTATATACGCACCGGCTGAGGATCCCCCAACTGTTTTCCCTTTAATAGCTTCAGTAAAATCAGGAAATCGCTTTAAGGTTTCCATTAGTTTCTCGGTTTCACCGCCGATGATATCTATAGCGTGAGCCTGTTTTGCTTGATCAATAAGATTGTTCGTTGAAGCAAGTATAACAGTAATCTTTCTGTCGCCTACTCGCTGCAATATGCGAGCTTTTTCTTCTTCAAACCGCTTAGGGATTTCTTCATCTGGTCTGGCAAATCCAACTACCAAAATATTCCCACTGTCGCGAGCGTTCATGAAACCAGGCTGCACATCAACCACGATCAAAGCTTTTTTGCGATCTGACCAAGGAATTTTCATAATTACATAATCTGAAATACCTTATCGCAATTGGGGCACTTCTTGCATTTTTCATTCCATTGCGTCATGTGAACCAATTTTTCGTCTACATCGAAGCATTTAGCGCAGAAAGGACCTTCTTCTGAATTCGCTTTTTTAATGTAATAAACCTCTGCCCTATGAACAAGCTGCTCCTTAAGATTCAATCTTTCTTTTAGCCCTCTATTTTCCTGTTCAAGATCAGCAACTTTCTTTTGCATTTCAAGCATTTTCTGCTGCGCATCCAAAATCTGCTGATATTGCTCAATTTTACCAGCCTCCTGAAGAACTTTGCCAACGGATTTTAATTCGTCAAAAACACCCATATAAGTAACCTCATTATCTCCGTTTTCCTCAATATTTTCAATGAACTACCTCGAAGCTGGTATTTTGAAAAAAAGCTGATCCGGATAAATTGACAGAATAATTAAAAGGACTAAAATTAAAGCAATTCCTAGTTTGTACCGTAACGGTTGAAAGCAAAGAGTAAGGCGCGTCGATCATTGGCCTTCCCACTCTGTAGCTCGCAGCCGTTTTTATTTTGACTACCGAAACTGCGACCTAAATTGATTAAAAAAATAATCAGCTATTTTAGGTATGCAAAAATTAGAAGTAGTGTACGTCCCGCTCTCGCAGTTGAAGCCAGCCGAGTACAATCCACGTAAGCACAACAAAGAGCAGGCTGCTGGCTTACAGGAGAGCATTAAACGCTTTGGCGTCGTTGACCCACTCATCGTGAATAACGGCAAGGGTCGAGAGAATATCTTGATCGGCGGAAACTTTCGACTCTCTGTTCTCCAAGAGCTTGGATACGCAGAGGTACCCGTAGTGTTCGTGAATATTCCTGACCTCGCCAAGGAGAAGGAGCTCAATCTTCGTCTCAACAAAAACCAGGGTGAATTTGACCTTGAGTTACTTGCTGAGTTTGATGAGTCATTCTTGGCTGACGTCGGCTTTGGTTCTGAAGAACTGGATGGAATCTTTGAAGAAGAGAAAGTTGAACAGGAATTTGATCTGCAGGAGGAGCTCGACAAGCTTAACATCACCAGCATCGCCGCACAGAAGGGTGACATATACGATCTGGATGGTTCTCGCCTCATGGTCGGTGACAGCACCATAGAGGCTGACATGCTCGCACTCATGGGTAATGAGAAGGCGGATATGGTCATGACTGATCCTCCGTACCGCCTCGATTACTTAAAAGGTAAAACCCGTAACGGTAAGCCGACGGTTGGTTTTGGTACCAAGAAAAACCGCCGTTATCTAGAAACTGATGTCTTACCTGAAGACTTCACGACTCTCTGGATGAATAACGTGGCGAAGGTGCAGGCTAAAGATTTCTCCATCATCTGTTACGAGAACTGGAAGAACCTTAGAGAGATCTGGGGTGAGATCGAGAAACACTGGAAAGTCCGCAACATGATTGTTTGGCGGCTGCCTAATCGAAATCAGGGCTACTCCGGCAAGCACAAGCTCTTCTCCAAACACGACATCGCTATGGTCGGTACCAGCGAACCTCATTCAGGACTCAATCTACAGGACGAAAACGAGCTGGTGATGAACGAATATCAGACGGCGCTTTTTGCCATCTCAGGCAGTCCGCACTGGGAAGCGTATGGCAAAGGTAAGAAGTACTGCCCAACTGACTTCGTAGATTTCAATGCCGCAGATGAGAAGTCATCGGGCCAGGCTATCATCTTTGGCGTAAAGCCCACTGAGATTCTCATCCCATATATCAAGGTCCTTACCAAGCGGGGTCAGCTCGTCTTAGAGCCGTTTGGTGGTAGCGGTAGCACTTTAATTGCCTCCAACATGATCGGGCGTCGTTGCTTCATCATGGAGAAATCACCAACGTACGCAGAGGTCATCATGCACCGTTGGGAGAAGTATTCAGGTAAGAAGCGTGTGAAGATATATGGCAAAGAGCGCAAAGGAGAAACTCAAGTTTCTTGAAATACTTGAGGAGGCTCCGCAGATCAACTACGCCTGCAAGAAATCAGGTATTGGACGTACCACCGTATATAGGTGGATGAAGGAGGATGAGCTCTTTAAGGTGCGAGTTGATGATGCAATTCTCGTTGGCCGTTCCGTCTGGGTCGACATGGCTGAGTCGGCTCTCCTGAAGAATGTTAAAGACGGCAATATGGCTGCGATTAAGTTTTTCTTGATCCATAACGACAAGCGGTATATCCCGGTGCGTTCAATCTTCATGGAACCACTGGCAAAGGAAGAGCGCGAACGATTTGATGAGTTGGTACGCCTGAATAAACCGCTGTCTCCTGAACGACTAGAAGAGATTCAGCGAGCAGTCAAAGCATTCGCCAGTATTATGGGTACCGCTAAGAATGAAGATTGGTCAGAGCTTGGGGATGACAAGATTGCGGAAGACTCAGAAACGGAAGATTAAGGGACTATAGAGCAGTCCCGAACGATGACATTTCCCAGCTTGCCACTGACGCGTCCATGGAGGGTGATTTCAGTGCCCTTGGAAAGCGAGGCGAGCTGGGATTGGCTGTTCTTGTCGAACATGCACTGTACTGTACCAAAGTCGTACTGATTGTAGCTTGCTTTGAGGCTCACATACGGTGTGTCCAAGATATCCTTCCCGATGGTATCGATAGTGCCGTGAACTTCGACAAGGTGGCCCTTATATTGGCTGTCCGCAGCTACTTCGTTTTCCTTATAGGCATTCATGAGTCGTATCGCAGAAACAGTTTCTACAAACTCAGGAATAGTTGGCGTTGGGGCGGGCGTATCACTTGAGAACATGTCGCTGAGGAAAAGGATGAAGAGCGACCCGAAAATAATAACTGCCAATATGACGGCTAATTTACTGTGCTGACCAGCTCTGCAATGAGGGCATCTTGTTGCCTTGAACGGAATCTCCATCTTGCACTTCGGACACTGCTTAGTTTTCTGATCCATACGGTTAATGATTAATGAATAATTAACTGAGGGAAATAAAAAGCCCCCAGCCAGATACCCTTGCGGGCCCGTACACCTTTCGGCGTACGACGTTGAACACGCTCTGACTAGGAGCTTTTTGTGTTCAACGATTTTGAGCCATACCGCGTGGTTGCCCACGCGGGTTAGGCTGCTCTTCCTATTAAGTTGTTAATGAGATTTTAGCGCGAAACCTGTTGCGCTGCCAGTACCCTAGCTTAGTATCGGAGGCTTGCGAAGCCTTAGTTACCAACAAGCTAGTATTTCTAGACTATAGCTTGTTTCCAGCGTATTATCGTCCCCATGGATAAAGTTGCCAAAAAGCACCAAGAATTAGTTAATGAAGTACAGAATAGACTCAATCTCGCATTGGTGGTTGCGGTCTTTTTCCCGGGTCTTGTTGTCGCATTATCTGAGATAGCAAAAAATGACCCCACAAAATCAAATAACACGCTACTTGATTGGTCCCTAGTCGCTGGAATGTATATTGCAACGTACTTTCTTTTTGAAATCTTCAAAGAAAAAATACGAACTGATTTTCTGAAACTAATTAATAGATCGCTTCTTTTTGGAATTGGAGTTTTCATTTTTCCGATTCTGCTCATCACCATTCATAAGAATGCCGGCCTTACTGCATGGCTTAGTTTGCCGTTAGTTGTATCGCTACTCTTAATTTTGACAGCTCCAATTGGAATCCTTTCGTTTGTAATCACAGGGCGCGTTTTCTGGAAGAAATAAGTTACCAACTGACGGAGATGGGACGGGTCTAGACTTCGTAGATGCGCTGCGTCATTCATTGTGTATATGGAAAATACACAATTAAAAGATGTGCCGGGAGTTGGCGTCCAAAGGAAGGAACAACCTCAAATAAACGTCAGGTATTGCCTGTATGCCAGAAAATCTAGCGAACAGGACGAATTACAGGCTCTCTCCATTGATTCGCAGATCAACGAAATGTTAGCGATGGCAGCGCGCGAAGGTATCGAGGTTGCCGAGGTGCGCCGCGAATCTCATTCGGCAAAAGAGTCAGGACAACGACCTGTATTCCAACAGATGATCGTTGATATCCGCAAGGGTATGTTCAACGGTATTATCGCGTGGGATCCATCTCGTATTAGCAGAAATGCGGGCGACCTTGGCAGTATCGTTGATCTGATGGACCAAAAAGCTCTAGTTGATATCAGAACTCATGGCCAAAGATTTACGAATTCACCGAACGAAAAATTCTTGCTTATGATTCTGTGCAGTCAGGCAAAATTGGAAAATGACCATAAAGGTGAAAATGTGAAGCGAGGACTACGAGCAAAGTGCGAAATGGGGTGGCGGCCAGGATTGCCACCTATTGGGTATCTGCACGATAAGTTTGCGGATAAGGGTCAAAAGAAAATGACGATTGATCCGATTCGTGGACCGATAGTAAAGGAGATGTTTGAGAAGGTGGCTTACGAAAATGCGAGTGGCAGGGATTTATACACTTGGCTAACGCAAGAAAAAAATATTACGACTCGATCCGGCAAAAGGATTGCATTGAGCGGGATTTTCAGAATTCTCCAAGATACCTTCTACTACGGAGAGTTCGAATACCCTGTTGGAAGCGGCAAATGGTATAAGGGAGCGCATGATCCGATTATTGATAAAGATCTCTACCTAAAAGCGAGGGCTAACATGCTTATGCCAGCACGGCGGCACCCTGGCACGAATGAATTTAACTTTACCCGCTTGTTTTATTGCGGTGGCTGCGAGTCAGGGATAACAGCAGAGGAAAAATTCAAAAAGCTTAAAGATGGTGGCCAGAATCGATATGTCTACTATCACTGCACCAAATCGCGTGACCGCTACTGTAAACAGAAACCGATCCGCGAGGAGGATCTAGCGCAGCAGCTTGTCCGCCTGATTGATAAAATTGACGTAGACGAAATTGCGATCAAAGAAAAAATTGAGAAAGAAATCAACCATTATAAAAAGTTCAGCTACACGGTGCTTGGCCGTGAAACTGAATTTGATCGGGCAACGTGCGATGCCGATGTCCGAAACTACGTAAAGCATACCCTTCTTAACGGAACAAAGGACGAAAAGAGGGAGATTATTGCCTGCATCAAAAGCAAGATCGAGGTCAAGGACAAGTTGATCTGCATGCGAATCCAGGCATAAATATTTCTGATTTAAAGAATTGGGTAACTTTAAAAATTAATACCAAAGAGAGTATGCTCGGTATCTAATTTTGCTATTTCTTCTCCTTCATTAAACTCAAAACCTACGGGTACATCACTTTTAATCATACTAACGATGTATTGGATATCATACTTATCAGAAAAATCTCTTATAGTCTCGATAAATTTAATTTTCGGATTATCGCCCCATCCCTCGAATAAGCCATCATAATAGGCGAATTTAAAAAATCTTTTACCCAAAGAAGAATAGACGGCTAAAATGGCTAGAACAAAAGCTGCGCATTGTACTTTCGTAGATGTGTATCCTTCGCTTTTACCGGTCAATTGATCAGGATCTTCGCCTAAGGTCTTTGCTTCGAATTCTGGATTACCCTCTGAGTTTGGTCGAACGACTAGCACGGCAGTGTTTTCCATAGTATCTTTATAAATTTCCGTAAACAGCTGTTTTATAGAATCAAAAATTTCACTTCCCTGATCAATAGTTTCCTTGACTAACTTTGCAGCTTGCTTCGACTCATCTCTTAAAAGAGATTTTTTCTGGTTATAATTTTCGGCAGTGTCGAGACTCTTTAATTTTTCTCCATACTGATGAATTTGTTCATTAATCTTGCCGATGTTTTCTTGCAATGCCTTATACTTTTTGAAAGTATCGCCCTCTCTTAAAACAGCCAGAACCTGCTGCCTGTTTTTGTTAAGATCTTCGAGCTTTGCTTTAATCTCCGACAAATAATCTAAATTGTTCTTTAGCATCTCCTTCAGATACTTGGATCGCTCAGCGGAAAGATTAGTGTTAAATTCGATAACTTCTTGATAACCCTTCTTAAGATCATCAGGAAAATATAGCTTAGTTTCATCAAACACCTTTTTTATTTCTTCCAATGAAAAAGTGGGGCCATTTTCTAAAGAAACTTTAATTTTATTGATTTCGTATTCAATCCTATATCTTTCAGAGTTGAATCTTGATATGCCAGATTCGATTTCTTCAATTAACTCCTTGTTGAGCTTCGCCTCTCTCATATAGAAATCAAATTTATCTAAACTATCTTGCGCTTGCTTCTTCTCTTTCTCTCTTTCAGCGATAGCAGCCTTTATCGTATATGTCTGATTTATAAAATCAGATCCCCCAACAATTGTTTTTAAAATATTTCTGATGTTGCCGATTTCAATATCAATTCGATATTTTTTTAATACATTCTGATCGGAATACCCCAGAAGACTAAAAAGGTGGGGTTTCCAGTCAACGTCCTTACCTTCAAATTGGTTCATCTTAAAAACATCTACGTAATCATATTGTGTTCTTAGGAGATATGCCAAAAAATGTCTATACCCATAATCTGCCGCGACATCAAAATTTAAATATTCTTCTAAAATCGCTACAGAATTTTCTTCTTTTTTTGCATAAAGCTTAGTATCTTTGCGATCCCAGCTAGTCTCTGTGGAAAAATCTTGGTTAGAATTACTATGCGATTTGAAAGAAACCTCGCTCGATTTATCTACCCCTCTTTTTATAGTTAAATACTGACTGTTGCCCAAATCAAGTTCAATGAAAAATATCCATCCAGAAAATTTATTTTTATATTTATTAAAAATGTTGTGCTTTTCCCCGCCCTTTTTTAAAAGCAAAAAATCGATCAAATGCACCAATGAAGTCTTGCCAAGATTATGTTCGTTTCTATCATTGCGCTTTTCAACATCGCCATACACTACACAAAAACCCTCATTAAATAAAATGGGGCGCATTGCTATGTTGTTTGAATAAATTTTCTTAATCTTCATTTTCGGTATTCAAATAAATCACCCTTTTGGTAATACTCGATTTTGCCTAACAAAAATAAGAAATTAAGAGCGAGAAGAAAGTTCTCCTTCGCTTCTTTGCCTTTCCTATCAATGATTTTTCTGAAAAGATCATCATACTGCAAAACTTTGTTATGAGAAAATATCTTCAAAATCTCTGCTGCCAGAGAGACTACTGAGGTTTGAAGATTAGTATATTTTGTCGGCTTGAGCATAAAACTAAGGATTCAGCCCGATATCGCAATTAAAATACATATTATGAAGCACAATAAGGATTTTTGTGCTGTCTAAATGACGATTATTATATTGCCCAGTCAAACCTTCGAAAATTTTTCTAAATACGAACTCGACGCCTTCAATTTTTCGATCCGCCATCCCTCGTTTGTAATCGACTTGGATCCTATGAGTTATTGACAGATATTTTGCTAAGTGATTTTTATTGATAGGATTAATTAGAAAATTTTTGACCTGCTCTGAATAAATTAGGCTGGGCGTTATCTCGTTATTGAACAATATTTCCGATATATTATTTAATTCGTTTTTTCTTTCAATAAAATTTTCATCTCGCACGATAACAGTTTCATTGTGAATGACTTTTTCATTTTTATTCTCAATAAAATCCGATATTGCCCCTAAGATATCTCGAATATCTTCATCCAGCAAACGCGTAGGATCAATATTGGATCCTTGAATTTTTGAAACAAGCTCCTTCTCTAGATATTTATCAATTTCGCAAATTTTTTTAGTATCGCTTGCTGCGATCGATTTAACTAGATCATTCAGATCTAGAATATCATCACCTTTTGAAAAATTTATGTTCGAACTTGTAAATTCAACGCTGTAACGTTTCTGCTTATATCCCGCGATAAACACAATAACACGCTGGTATTCTTTTCCAACATTATTTGCATCAAAAATCGAAAGTGTTTTTTTGATTTTTTCGCTCGAATTATCAATAGTAACTTGCACTGAAAGTTTTCTGTCTTTATCCCCAAGATCAATTGCGGGATAATTCTGCTTACCGGAATTTAAGTTCTGGAGATTGTATCCAAAAATAAGATTCAATAAACCACAAAAAAAATCTTCGCTAAGCTTATTCGCATCTGTTAACGATATCGAAGAGGAAAGCTTTAAATAATCAGTAAGCATGACAAGGCTGCGAGTCACCGAACTGAGATATAAGTTCTTGGTATACACTGAATTAGTATAACCCTCAATCTCTATTTTTAATAGAGAAAATATCTCTATTGCCTCGGAAGGATTAACACGCGCGTCTTTCATAGAGACGGGTCGGATTCACAAGAAACATTGGCTCCCTCTATTGAACAAGTTTAGAACCCTTGATTGGAAGCATATTCGTGAAGAACTTGAGTTTAGCGGTCTTTTGAGATTACGGCAATTGATGCCCCTGAAGCGTTAACCGACGTAAGAACCACTTTCCAGTCGCTGCCCGAAGTACGAAACTTTAAGGTCCTTATCAATTTCTGTAGCGAAGAACATATCAATAAGTTGCTTGTTCCACTCTTTTGACCAGTTGTCGGCAACCCAGCCCAGATTTTCAATGATATTAAGCAGGTTGAGTTTTCGTAGTAGTTGCGGGTCGCTGAAAACAGCGGGCCAGCGAGCTTTCAGGATTGGCAGGAAATACAGGAATTGCTGCCCTTTGTATTTCGGGAAGTAGTCGCTTCCCTCGGTGTATTGCTGCGGATTGAAGACAAACCCCAAAATCATCGGCAATGAGGCAACGCGTGGGCCACGAAAGGCACTGTCAAAATCAATCAGGCCTGTTAGCTTATCGCCTTCGTGCAGGATATTGCCCATATGCAAATCCGTATGTACAAAGGTGCACTCTTTCTCGTCATCAAATACGTTGAGATGCTTGCTGGCATAGGCAACGATTTTATCTATATCACTGGCATCCCACGTTTTCTGCCGTTTAATCTGGTCAGCGGATTGCATTAAGCTGTGCCGAAGGTACTCGCTGTATGTTGCAAACTTTTCCTCTGGGTTACGAAAGTGCCCGACGCTATCAAACCTCATAGTAAAAAGTCCGTCTACGACATCAAGCATCTGGCTAAAGAGCTTCTCACGAGCAGCTTGGTCAAGGTCAAAAATGGTATCAATGAGTGTCTGACCTGATAATCTGGTCGTTACAAGTACTTCGTATGCCGTTTTATCAAAGTGGTCATACGCCAAAACCTTCGGTATCGGATGCTTATCAGCTAGCGACGAGGCTACAACATACGCTGCATAGTCTGCCGTCTTTTTATCCTCGTTAATTTTTACAACCAAAGCGGGTGCTACGTAGGTAGCGTTCATATTGCCCTTTGTGATTGGCTTAAGGTCATCCTTTCCGACCTCAATGCCCAAAGTATGCAGGACCTTCTCAACATCAACTGGAGCGAACTTTTTAACCCGCGAGCTATACTGCTCCTTGATTTGACGCTGATATTCTTCTGTCTCGGTGTAATTCATAGGGCTGTTTCTAGGCTAACTCTCCTTTATGGTAACTTTATCTAAGTAAGGGAAATCTTCTGGCCCAACTCGCAACCTTGCTATTGCTTTCACTGGCGTACGGCTCACGAACTCATCAATTTGATGCCCTTCATCGTCAGTGCCCTGTTCAAAACTATCACTTGGAAGAATATAGACAACGCCATCCAACCAAGGATTTGAATTAAGCACTGCCTGACTACTTACCGCGAAGCCGTATGTTTTTTTCTGCTGACCATCAACATATTCTTCTCTGTAACCACTTTCAGTTCTGCCACGCATCTTACTCCTGTCTCTAACAGCGAAAAAAAGTGGTAGGATGCTGTCTTGGGTAGCATATACTGCTTGCATATTGCCAAACTTTTTTGACTTACAATTCGCCTGCTTTGGCTCAAGCTCGCGAATATCTGGCTGATTTGAACCGTGCAAAAGAACGCCCTTTTCTCTTACTAAGAAATTGAGAAAATCATATTTAGGGTACGGTAAGGAATACTCAACAAACCCTCCATCTTGAGCAAGCATACCTTGATAGAGCGTTTCAAAGGCTGCCGACTTCTCATTATTTGAACTATGTTCAATGGGGCTTTTTTGCATTTTCCTCGCCAGCAATCGGGCAGCCACATTAGACATCTGACTTCCATCTGGTTTTGTATCAACAGCTGGAACTTCAAGCTCCTCATACTCTAAAATATCCCATTCAGCATATAAACTTTTTAATTCGCCTGCGTCTGGATAAAATCGGTCAGTTTCGGGATTACCTTTGTAAAAATCGCCACTTTTAGTAAAAACAGTAATTGCATTTAACCCTTCAGGGTTGGTATGTTCTTGCATTCGTTTGACCAACGCCAGTGCTTCTTCTCGCGAGAGATGATGAAGCATATACGTGGACGCTACAACGTCAAAATTACGTTGTAGATTTAAGGCACGAACATCTGCGACCTCTGCTTGCACATTAAGTTTGAGCTCGGCTGCCCGCTTGGCAATTTTGCCTATGCCAACTTTAGATATATCGTACGCCGAAACTTCAAAACCATTACTTGCCAGAAATAAAGAGTTTCTGCCTTCGCCAGCCCCTAATTCAACGGCTGAGCCAGCTGTACGGTATTTAACCACGTTCCGAACTACTTGCTCTGGCTCGCCACCAAAAACAGTTTCATTATGCGAATATATTTTATTGTAGCTATCTTCTAAGGACATATCAGTTAGAAAAAATCAGGGATTTTCTTTTTGACTTCGGCAATCGTCTCATCAACGGTAAGTCCACTGTTATCAATCTCGTAATAGTCATACTCGTCTTTAGCTGCACCTAGCGTCGTATCTTTCGGGGCTTTTGCGTCAGCTATGTCCCTCCATTCTTTGGTAGTCGGCTTTGCCCTTTCCATACGCCTCTTGTCGCGAACTTCTTGAGACGCGACTAGCATAACGATAAAAACCTTTGGGCTATGTTCCAGCTTCGTCTTAAAGGCATCATAGCCCGCTCTATCGCCAATAAAGCTGCCAGCAACTACTCTTTCGCAGCCGTGTCCAAAAAAACTGTTGATAAGGACGGCAGAATTATCAATCGCTAGCTGCTTAAACTTTTCATCAAACTCAAAGGGGTTTACTTGTAGGATATTCTCAGCATCAAAAGCAGCACCATTTTTGAGATGAGGAAGTATTGCTTTAGCAATCGTGGATTTGCCAGTACCTTCTTGCCCACAAATAATTAAAAGTTTTCCCATTGACGTATCACTTTTCTCTCCTAGCTAAGGAGCGATAATCTTAACCCAATCGGCAAATACTGTGTCTTCCTTGAAACCTAACTCAAGGGATAGTTTACGTAAATCCTCTCGTTGAGCTTCGGTAAAACTATCTGGCTCAAGGAGCGAGGCAAGATACTGGATAATGATTGAAATCCGTTCCTTTTTTTGATTTTCGCTGCCTGATATTGCCCCTAATTCCTTTAAGGCTGCATCTTTCTGCTCTGTAAGAAATGGTATATTCATACGTTTATATTAGTATAGACCTTTTACACAATGATTGCTTCTCTGGCGAAAATAAGGTATACTCCTAGTAAAGGTTCCAACCCGCTGATAAGAGCCCTCGGGCTCTTCCGAAAGGATAGGCGGGTTGGTCATTTTTTATATTGGTAATACTCCGTTGTCCCAGTATCAAAAACGTTAAAGCAGCTCTTCACTTTGCCCTTAATTTCAGCCCACGGTCTTTGCTCGTTTCGTTCAGCTCTCACGAAAGCAGCCCATCCGCAGTAGTCAGCAATCTGGCAGTTAATGTCAGATGATGTGTCGTGGAAATAAATATACGAGGGCTTAGAAAAATGCTCCCTCAAATACTGCTTTAAGCTCTTAAGGACATAGCCACGTTTTCTATCAGTAAATAGAGAGCCGAGGATGACTACCACCTTTCCAATATCTGCTTTGTTTTGATAACGGTTGCAAATATATTGTAGCAGCATCTGCGAGATTTTTTCGTAAAACTTCTCTTCGTAGCGGACGGTCTTTACTGAAAAG
The DNA here is from genome assembly GCA_964641225.1 of uncultured Candidatus Saccharibacteria bacterium. Classification (GTDB taxonomy): domain Bacteria; phylum Patescibacteriota; class Minisyncoccia; order UBA6257; family 1-14-0-10-44-23; genus JAHFLF01. The sequence continues at coordinate 38,221 of CAZXKC010000001.1, read as the reverse complement.
TTAGGTTGCAATTCACGCTCAATATAGAGTGATGGATTTGCCTTATTTTTTTGTGCGACTATGACATCAACTGCGATGTCGTCTAGCTGCTTGATAGCAGCGAAGACCCAGTCGCGGACCTCCTGTTTATCCTCGGTCGCGTGGAAATAATAATCATCCCGCCCCTCATTCCAACCCTTATATTTTGTCGCGTATACTTTTGCTAAAAGAGCATCCCTTGATTTGAGCGGGGTTAAGCTGCTAACAGCGGTAAGGGCAAAATACTTCGTTCCATTTTCCGAAAAATCAAAATTGCCCGACTCATCTATGAAAATATATAGTGTTTTCTTTTCTTCTTCGGGCATAACTGGTTTAGATGTGCTACTTGATAACCTCATACTCTAAAAGTAGGTATGAGTTTTTAAGGGGCTCTGCCTTAATCAACTTAAGCGTTTTTATTTTCGCCAGTTCCTTCGCTGAGTGTAGCGACTGTCCGTCCATCAACGTAGAAGTATTTTTTCCACCAATCATCGCAGGGGCAACAACGAGCAGCACCTTATCAATCAGCCCCTCACGGACTAGTGTTGCATTAAGCGTTCCACCAGATTGAATTGTCATTCGCTTCGCCCCGTATTTCTTCGCTAGCCTCTTAAAAAGGTCCTTGAGATTAACCTCGCCTTTGTAGCTGATAACCTCAACATTGGGCAAATTAAGCTTCAACGCTGCGTGCTTGGGGTTGGTTGTAACAATAAGCGTTCGCTGGGCTTTCTTGGACAAATATACGACGCCATTCTTCGTCAGGTGTGGTTTGTTATCAATGAGCACGAACGTAACGGGTATCTGCTTTGGTTCGTCCTTTCTCGTGTTCATTCCGACTTTCGCAAAAACTCGTCCCGTGTTTAGCGAGAAAAAATCGGTTGTCTTTTCAATATCGTAATACTGCTGCAAGCCCTCTTTGAGGCCTGCGATTTTCGGAAAATCTTTGTCTACATCCAATAGGTCGGTATCGCCCGTAGAGATTTTGCCGTCTACCGAGACGAGCATAAAGAGTGTTGTGTAGGGTCGCTGCATAAATTATTTAGTAAGTTGCTCAACTGCCCACTCCTGACTTTTTTGTTTAATAAAAGGCCTCGCTGCTTCCAGCGTGCTCCATACGAGCTTATGGTCAGTCTCAACGCCATCTTGGACTATCGCTTCTATTTTCGCTTCAAAAAACTCGCCGACTTTGTGAAAATACGCCTGCTCCTTTTTTGCGAATAGATAATCACCAGCTGTTCCAATTTTTCGGCTAATGGTAACCCTAGCACCTGCTTCTTCAAGACATTCGCGGATAATCGTTTGCTCTGGCGTCTCGTCTTTTTCCATCCCGCCACCGAGCAAGAAGTATTGCCCGTTCACTTCTACAAAGGCAAACTTGCCTTCGTCATTACGAATAACAGCACGAGCACAGGGCAACTCACGATACTCAACGCCTTCAACTTTTTCGCCGAAATTAAGCATATTATCTAGCTGAAGTGTACCAGCATATAAAGCGTTCAGGCAAACTAATGCCTATGCTTAAGGACCTCCTCAAATAGAATGTCAAAAGCTGCGTCTACCCTACGCTGTGCCTCTTCGCTGGAAATATCTTCGGCTTCCGCGTAGATGATTTTTAACTCACTTTGCTTTGCCTTTTTCTTTTTCATCAAGCTCTGTCAGCCACTCCTTTTTTACTGGTCTATAAACTACGTTCATTAAGTTCAGTAGGTTCGTGGCTTGCTCTAACGCCTCGGCGTCTGAAATGTCCTTGCCGTACTCCTTGCGATAAATTGCCTTATATTCTGCCAATGCTTTTTCAGAAATCATAGCTCAAGATTTTAGAACTCAACATAATACTCGCCATCGCGTATTTTATAGAAACGGATTGTGTCGTTGCCGTATTTGTCCAAAGTTTCCTGCGTAACAGGGGTCAGAGGAATGAGAGCGTTAGCTTTTTGAAGCTTGCCCTTAATCCACTGACCGAGGATTTGTAGGTTTCCTTTGGACCGAATGTTCTTAAAGTAGTCGCCACTGGTCCGCATTGGGATAACATACCCGTCGTCAGTAAACGCCTTAAAATCGCCCTTTGGATACAAAGGGTTTTCTGTCATCGCTTTTAACGCGATGAGCTCAACCTCGTACCACGGTCGCGGGGCAACCTTGCCCGTACTACGAGCCCAACGCCCTTTGCCGAAATAAACATTCAAGCTTGATTTTTCAGAGCCAACGATGCGAGAAAGCGGATAATCAAACTCTGGCAGCGTCTTCTTATCAATCGTTTTCGGGTCGTACTTTTGCAGGTCATCCAGCGTCCGTAGTGAAACCCTTTCAAGGTACTCTTTTGACCCGTGTACGGTAATGTCCGCCTTCAGGACCGAGACGGCATTTTCAGGGGCAAAAAGGAAATCAAGATAACCCTCAACACCCGCTTCTGTTTCGGTGTCTTTGACCTCGGCCGTGCACTCAAGATTTTCAGACAGTCCGCTACGCGAAAAGTTAGAAGAGCCGACATAGGTTGAAAAGTCGCCCCCATTTTTGAACCTGTAGATTTTTCCGTGGAATGGTCGCGAGTAACATACGAATATACCGCTCTGACCGTTCGTTGTACGTAGTCGGTTTTCTATCGTCTGAAGTCGTTGTAAGTTTTTGCCCGTAAGCCCTTCGTAGAAGGCCATTCCAACCAAAAGCTTCACAGTACCTCCGCTTTCAGCAATGCGATAAAAATCATTTTCAAACTGACCGAGTACATCACCTGAAACGTACCCGCTGGCAATCGCAACATTGCTTGAGTGCTGCATCTCACGCTTCACGGTTTCCATCATCGGCCCACCAAAATGTTTATCGTTTGAATAAATCATTTTAATTGGTTTCGTCTAGGAACTTACGGATGCTTTCGGCAATCGGCCGTATGCCCGCAGTCGGGACAGAGTTGCCGATTTGTCGGCGTACCTCGGTCGTAGAGCCGATGAAAATATAATCGTCTGGGTAACCAAATAAACGGGCTCTTTCGCGGTTGGTTAAAGGCCGATGCTCCTTGTAGTGATAGCCCCACGTACCGCCTCCACCGCCCGCTATAATCGTCGTAGACGGCTTATCTGGGTGCAACCTGCGGTAAACGTGGCTAATCATCCCTTTGACGTAATAAGGCGAGTTTTTAGGGATTGAAGTGAAGTTCCCACCTGCTGGTATGAGCTTCAACATTTGCACTGTTTTCGGTTGCACGTTGAGGTGCTCATTGTTGTAGAGGGCTTTCTCAACGCCCGCCAAAGCTTGTTTTGCAGAGACGTAAGTATCAGGCGTATGCGTCGCAGGTGGCAGCTTATATTTACGTCCCAAATCACGACGCACTCCAATTATCAAAACCCGCTGCCGTAGTTGCGGAGCTCCATAGTCTGCGAAGTTCACCTTGTTCACTTCAACGTCATAGCCGACCTCGGCAAAATCTTTAACTATCTGCTCCAACGCCTTACCGCCGTTCGCAGTCAGCAGACCTCGGACATTCTCGCCGATAAAAAGTTTTGGCTTCTTGGCTTTCACCAGTCTGACAAATTGCTTATAGAGATTTCCGCGGTCGGTCGTAATCCCGCCACGCTTCCAAATCATAGAAAAATCCTGACAAGGAAAACCGCCCAAAATGACATCGCATTCAGGCACTTCGTCATTGGTTACATCAACGACGCTCTTCTCAACAACCGTATGATGAAAGTTTTTCTTGAGCGTTTCGCAGGACCAATGGTCGTAGTCATTCGCCCAAATAATATCAAAACCCGCCTGATGAAAACCTAAATCAAGACCGCCTGAACCTGCAAATAGAGAAACGACGCGGTGCTTTGACCGCCCTTTTGTTTTTTTGGGCATACCTGAACAGTTTTGTAATGCCTTTGCAAGCAGCGAAGCACAAAGCTCGCCGCCAGCGATGACCTTACGGCCACCCGTACCCCTTTCGGAATACGACTGTTCAGGTGCTCTGACGACGAGCTTAATGTACCTGAACAGTTTCTAACGCCATACCTCGCAGTTGCCCACGAGGGTTAGGCCATATTAAGTTGTGCATATAATTTAGCACTTTTTTCTTGTTAATCAAAGTCATATAAGCGACCCGTTTGAATTGTCATAGGATGTAAACTAAAGTAAGCTATAAGACCTATGGAAGAAGACCATTTTGACTACTTCAATCGCGATTTGAACCTGCTGGCCCTGCACATTTTGCTAGAGGGCTTTTACCGCGGGCAAAACGTTTTTACTTTAGACCAATTTTTGAAAGGAAATTATTGGAAGATTGATGAAATCAAGAGCGAAATTACAGACACAAATGACCACGGCTCAGTAGAGCACCTCGTGCTCCATCAGGTCTTTGATATGATTGAAGTTTTTAGTATAGGCAAGATAAGACGGCTCAGCGTTATCAACCTCTCTGATTTATTGGAGCGAGCCGTAAGAGAAGCAGTGATGACTGAAAATCCAACTGATGAAAATGTTGGTTACTATACGTACGTTTTCGGCGAGATTTATGACTTAAAGAAAATGTCTGAGGCAAGATTGGACGCAGCTATCAATGACAAAGAAAAAAAGTTTGATTTCAAAAATGATTTTCCGAGGATGAGAGACAGAATTGATTTCGCCTCGTTAAGCGAAGCAGCTAAAAGCTTGAGTAACATCTCTGACATTGCCGCACCGCATATTGAGTTTGAACTCACTTTTATTGATGCCGAAGCAAAAAAGCTCAACGAAAAAATCGCTGATTTCTTAGCATCGTTTGCTGCCGATGATTTTGTTGACAAACCACCCATTTACAAAAAGAAAAGGTCATATTTTTCTAAGCAGTTAGAAAACTTCTACAAGTTTGTCAAAGAGCTTCCGCTTATTGATGGTAGCGTCAACATACCCTTCACTTCGCTAGCCAATGAAGATTTTGAGGTAATAAAAGTGCTTTCGTATTTGGAGCAAGAGGGACGGCTGAAGGTGCGTAATTGGAACGACAAAGAGCTTTGGAACGTGAAGTTCCACTCAACGCCAATAACGTTGAGTTCGCTGACGGGGCAAGAAAAGATGGCGAGCAATACCATAAATACCGCCGAAAGCGAAGAGATTAAGCTGAACTTAAGTTTTCAGTCCCAGAGCGGGATGTTGATTTTAACTGACCAAGATGCGAAAGAGCACAAGATACGGATACAGGGACAGGTCCAAAAAGAAGTCCTTAGGGTCATTTTTGATAACCCAAAAAATACTTATTCGGACTGGAGTTTGGGCGAAATTAGCGAAATGATTTTAGGCGACGACGTGGATGACACGGCAGTCAAAAACGCGATTTATCAGTTCAACCGAAAAGTGAAACTACACATCCCGCAAGTTGAAAATCTCTTTGAGCTTACGAAGCATTCTGCTCGGCTCAATCCAAAGTACGTAGTCAAAAATTAAGCAAACTTAAGTGAGGCATACAGTAGCCTGAACCCATCAGGCTATTTTATGTCCGCTCTACCCGAAAAAAATCCAACGGATTGGTCCGTTAAAGACCTAACCGAAGATGAACGCCGCAACCTGCTCGGCTTCTTTGCTTTGGCGTTAAAGGTTGATAAGCGGGTCAATCCTGACCGATACAAGCGAACAGACGATGACTTACCCGTATGCTAGACACCGTTATCCTCACAATCCCTAAAGGCCAATATCGCATCCTTAAGCCGAATATGTTTGCTCCTAACGCCGACATCCTTAATAGCTCAGGTAATTTTCTAGTGAAGTGTATGAACAACCCAACCGCCTCGGACAAGAAAAAGGGCAAGTATCGGCCACGAATGACCCTGATGAAAAGGATGACAGAAAACGGTATTCAAATACCGCTCAAAATTGAGTTTTCTGTCGCAAAAATGGTCTTTGGCAACAACGTGGATGAGGTCCAAGAGAGCGACTTTGATGCCGTCGTTGAGTGCTTAACACACGCACTCTTTGAGATGGGCGTACACGTGCTGAAAAAGAACATTGAAGCTGGTTCGGTCTCCGCATTCCATCCCTCAAAAAATATACCACTGACCAACGGCTACACGTCGGCCTTTGTTATTAAAGAATTAAATAAGGTTGATGTAAGTAAGAAGTTAGACCTTAACCGCGATAGCTTCCGCAACGACGGACAATCGCTACAGTTTTATGCCAACTCACATTCATTAGTGATATACGACAAGGTGCAAGACCTCAAGAAGCCTGAGAAGCGAGCGATGGATAAGGACCAAAATAAAGTCCAGCGTTCGCTCTTTGATGTTCTAGCGAAGAGCGAGCACAAAGAGCTTTTACGGATTGAGGTTCGGCTCGCGAAAAAGGTAAAGCTCAATGCTGTGCTGAAGCAGCTCGGCCTAAAGGAAAATCCAACGTTTAGGGATGTGTTCAACGAGGCCCTTTGCCAGAAGGTGCTACTGAGCTATTGGCAGGAGCTTATAGCGGGCAAAAATATGTTCCTGTTTGATATAGCCAGCAGTCCAAAAAAAACTTTGGAACGGATTTTCAAAAACAGACCAAATATTAAACCAAGGGAAGCAGTCTATCTGGTCGGGCTGCGAGCGTTAAGCAAGGAAGGAATACGAGAGACGCGGGCAATCGTTGAGAAGTATGCAGCAACCCGCACGTGGTATCGCATCGCGAAAGACCTTCAGTTCATTGATGATATTTCAAATAAAAACTATGACGGCTGGGTAAAGCAGGTGGCCAACAGTCTTAATGGTTTTAAGCCGTTCCGCATACGAGCTGGTCCAATAGAAACGCCGTCCTCTTGGCGACACCCTCCATAGAAGGGATGGGAGCATTAAACAATAATTATTGACGACTATGAACAAAAAACAACAACGAGCTAAGAAGGTCTTGACGGTAGATTTCTTTATGGAAGGCGTGAAAAAAGAGCTAGCGTTAGAATATAGCAGGCAACGCTCTAGGTTAATCAAAATGGGAATTGCAAGGAAACGGTTGTCCACTTCTTAGATTTGCACTGTAAAGCATTGTAAAGTATAATTAAACCAAATAAGCTATGACTAAACACGACTTTTATCTCGCAGAAGAACTTGCAGCAAAACTACGCGTTAACGTGATGACAATCTACCGCTATATCAAAGCAGGCAAGCTTAAAGCGTATAAAATCGGCAAAGAGTTTCGTATCGGAAAAAAAGAGTTTGACGGGTTCTTGAAAAAAGTCAGTACAAAATAAATTATGAAAGCAATCATTCTAGCGAGAGTATCAACGAAAGAGCAGGAAGAAACGGGACGCTCGCTGCCCGCCCAGATTGATAGTTTGCGAAAGTATGCCGCCAAAAAGGGCTTTGAAGTAGTTAAAGAGTTTTGCTTCTCGGAAAGTGCTGGCCCAAAAATCCGTAAGAAGTTTGAAGAAGTCATCGCCTATATTCGCAAACACAATATCAAGGTCCTGCTCTGCGAAAACGTAGACCGAGCTACCCGCAATTTTAAGGATGCCGTAGACCTAGACGTGATGCGACGAGACGAGGGACTAGAAATCCACTTCGTCAAAGATGGTTTCTTCATCAATAAAGAAGCCACGGGCAACCAGATGTTTATGTGGGAAGCAAAGGTATTTCTTGCTAAGCAGTACCTTAATCGCTTATCAGATGACGTGAAGCGTAGCTTAACGCAGAAGTTTGATAATCACGAATGGCCGAGCAAAGCTCCTAGAGGATACAAAAATGTTGTTAGCGTTGATGGCAAGCATACTATTGAGATAGATGAACACGATGGCCCACTCGTTGCAAAAATGTTTGAGATGTATGCAACGGGTAATAGCTCGCATCACATCATTCGCAAAGCGATGTTTAAGCTCGGCCTGAAAAGTGCTCAAGATACGCCATTATCAATCAGTATGGTCGCACATATCTTGCAAGACCCTTTCTGCTGTGGCCTGATGCGATATAAAGGACGAGAGAATACACATAACTACGGCAATCTGATTGCTAGAGAGCTTTTTGAGAAGTGCGAAGAGGTACGTAAGAGTTGGAACAAAAAGCCATTTCAATTCGCTGCTAAGCCGTTCATTTTCCGTGGCCTAATTAAATGTGCAAAATGTGGCTGTGGCGTCAGCCCTGAAATGAAAACAAAAAAGAGCGGACGCACATTTATTTACTACAGCTGCACTAATTACCGAAAGCAGTGTAAGCGTGCGTATGTGCCTGAAAGCGAGCTCCTGAAACCCATCTACGAGATTTTGGGCAACATTCAGATGCCAGATGAGCGTATCAAAGAAATAACCGAAGGGCTGCGGTCTATGGGCAATAGCGAGGCATCATTTCACAAGGTCAGTATGACCAACTTGAAAAAAGAATACGACACGATAGAGGACCGCATCAGCAAAATGTACAATGACAAGCTGGACGGCTGTATTACCGCTGAAATGTATGACAAGAAGTTCCGCGAGTTCAAGGACCGCCAAGCCGAACTGCTTACTGATATGCGTATTCATTCCGATGCTGACGAAGAGTTCTACATCACGGCAAACACTATATTCAACCTAGCAAAACGGGCACTTGAGATATTTAAGAGTTCTGATGTGCCTGAAAAACGGCAATTTTTGAACTTCTTACTTCAGAACCCGTCGCTAGACGGCAAAAAGCTAGTGTTTTCCTTGCGAAAACCCTTTAATACCATCCTTTCTACCGCTGACTTAACTATCGGGCTCCGGAGGTAGGGATCGAACCTACGACATCCTCGTTAACAGCGAGGCGTTCTACCACTGAACTACTCCGGAATGTAAAAAATAAAAAGCCGAAATCCGCAGCGAGGCGTTCTACCTGAACTATCACGGTCCGCCTTTGGCGGACGGCTACAAAGCGGCGGAGCCGCAACTGATAGTGACAAACCCGCCCCGATTCGGGCAAAGCCCGACGGGCTTACGACGGAATATTAAATTGTTGCTCAATAGTACTACTAGAAAGGGCTTTTTTCAATAGGCAAAGCAAAATGCTATACTAACCTACATATGGATGAACAAAAACAAACAAGTACGCTCGCAGAGGCCCGGAAAGATGTTCAACGTCGAATGTTCACGTATATCGGCACTGCTCTTGGATTGGTAATCGGTCTGGCGTGGAATGATGCAATCTCCTCTTTGATTAAATCTCTCTTTCCAGATGGCGCCGATTCAATCCTCGCAAAATTTGTTTATGCAGTTGTTCTAACAATTATCATCGGAGTAGCTCTTTTCTTAATAGATCGCGTTATCAGCAAAGACAAAAAGTAGTGCACATGGATATCAAAGGATTACTCAAAGAATCGCGGGATATTTGGGACAACGAAAAATTAACTCTCGCCCAGATTATCGTCCGCATGGGTAAAAACCTTGGTGATATGTGTCGCTGGGAGCGTGGTGCAGAAAAAGATGCGACAACTCATACTGATGCAGACCTAAAAAAAGAACTTGGCAATATGATTTTCTCAACGATTCGCTGGTGTGATGACCTGGGCTACGATCCCGAAGAATGCATCGCAATCGCACAAGAGGCTCAGAAAAAATTCGCTAAAGAAAATAAGCACCGATGAAACCAGTCAAAGTCGTTGTACACGACTTGATGCAACAACAATATGTCTACTACCGCACAGTGCCGGTTGGTACACATTTTGATCCCCAATTTAAGCCACACCTAACGCCACCAGAGATGCTTGCCCTTGGCGTATTTGGCGGTAAATACATGACTGATTGCGCAGACGAATTTCCAAAAAATTGGTTTACGCACGCGAAACTCTCTCCGCTCAAACACGATCCAAAGATTAACTTTTTTAAAGTGCGCGCCTCGCAGCCACTTGATATCTGGCGTAAGAAACACTGGATTCACCCCGATGATCCACGCGGCTGGTTTCAGTGGTATTGCCGGTATTACATGGGTAGACGCGGCGCTGACGATATGCGGCAGATTAAACGCTGGAAGGCGATCGGACGTCATATCGCACAACTAACTAACGCGTGCCGGCCCGGCGACTTTTCTTGCAGGCCACGCCAACGACAAGCTCTTCTGCACTGGGCAATTGATTCGCGTAATCTATAAAACAGAGCTACACTAAACACATGGACCCAGAACTTCAGCAGCGCCTAACGACGCTTGAACAAAAAATCGACGCAACCTATGCGGCTGCAAACAAAACACGTAAATATCTCCTCTGGACAATGATCATCAGCATAGCCGTAATCGTCTTACCACTTCTCGGACTTGTATTTGCAATACCTAAATTTATAGGGACGCTGACCAGCTACCAGTCCCTGTTTTAGAAACTTATTTACTCAGCAGTTCTCTAAAGAGCTTTTGAAGAACGGCTGGGTTACCCTTGCCCTTGAGCTGGCCCATAGCACGGCCGACAAAAAACATCAGTGCCGCCTCTTTACCGGCCTTAAAATCAGCCGCTGGGCCCGGGTTTGCATCAATAAGTTGCTGACAGACCGGAATAAGGCTCGCTTCATCGGAAACTTGTTCAAGGCCTTGCTCCTTAATGATGACGTTGGGGTCGCCACCCGTCTCAAACATTTTTTTAAGAACATCCTTAGCTACTCGGCTCGTGATTTTGTCCGATGCCACCAAAATCACAAGATCAGCAAGATTCTCAGCTGCAACTTTAGTCATTGCCGGATCAGTAACCTCTGCAGCCACCATTAATCCTTTCAAGTCGCTTGTTAGATAATTTACGGCCAACGATACATGCTTTTTCGGATTAAATGCCTCCTTTAACTCTTCTTTTAATTCTGAAACGACACTTTCAAAAAACCCTGCGATCGCGCGATCAAATACAAGCACCTCAATCTGCTCAGCACTCAAACCATATTCACTCGCAAGTCGCACGCGTTTTGCCGGGGGCAATTCCGGCAAAGAGAGTCGTAGCGCCTTAAAATCAAATTGAGCTAAATCAACTGGCGGCAAATCAGGCTCCGGAAAATAGCGGTAATCATGACTGCTCTCTTTTTTGCGCTGGCTGACCGTTCTCTGACGAGGATCGTCCCAGCCGCGCGTCTCTTGTTCAATCTTTCCACCCGCCTCTAAAATTTCAGTCTGTCGTTTAATCTCATATTCCGCAGCGCGTTCGGCCATATTAAATGAGGCGATATTTTTAACCTCCACTTTCGTACCAAATTTTAACTCGCCGTCCACAATCGTACCGAGCGACAAGTTCACCTCCACACGCATCTGCCCCTTTTCCATATCTGCATCAGACACGCCAAGGTAGCGCAGCAACAACTGCAGCTCGCGCCCAAACTCCCCTATTTTTTTCGTATCCCGAATATCCGGCTCAGTGACGAGCTCCATTAGTGGTAACCCGGCGCGGTTAAAATCAACGAGCGTCACCTCTTTGCCGCTGGCATCCTTCTGGTGCGTTGAGCTGGCTGTATCCTCCTCCAAATGCACGCGCGTGAGCTTCACCCCCTTCAAGCTACCGCCAAATACAAAGGGCACGTCATATTGTGAAATCTGATAGCCCTTTGGAATATCGGGATAGAAATAATTTTTACGGTCAAACTTAGACAGCGCCGGAATCTCGCCGCCAACAGCCATACCAATCTTAACCATGCTCTCAATCGCCGCCCTGTTAGCCACGGGCAATGCACCCGGGTACGCCATGCACACTGGACAGATATTCACGTTTGGCTGGGTTTCATTCGGATCGTTTAAACACGCACAAAACATTTTTGTACGCGTCTTCAATTCCGCGTGTACCTCAAGTCCTATTACTGGGATAAGCGTCATACTTCTAATTGTATACCGAGCCGGCTGCGCACCAAGCCAACGATATTTTCATTAATCTGCTGCATTGAAAGCATCTTTTGCTGGCGATAGCACTCAAGCATCGTAAATTGTTTTGGAAACAGGCGCACAAGTTCAAGATACACCATTTCAGCTTTTTTAAGATGCGGAAGATTTGATTCGTGCATATCGCGCACCTTGCCCTTGGTATAGGCGCGCTCCTCGCCGACTTTTTGATCAACGAGCGCCTGTGCGACCATGGCGGGCACATGCAAAACGATATTTAAATCAGGCTTTGGAATTTCCAAAATTTTAAATTCTAAATCCTGCACCCACAGGAAAAATCGCATCCGTTCATCGGCTGATTTTATTTTTGCACCCTGATGGCCCATGTTTGAAGCGACATACCGGTTAGCAAGGACAATCTTGCCCTCATCAAGTGCACGACGAATATCTGCAGCCGCCTCAAACCGGTCGAGTGCGTACAAAAGAGAGGCCTTTTGAGCGCTCACCTCCTTGATACTTCCATAGCGGCCCTGCAGGTAGGCTTTTACGAAATCAGACGAAGTTTTAAAATACTGCGGAAAATCAAATATCTGCACAGGGTAACCTGCCGCCTCCAAACGCTCTGCAAGCATCCGCGTCTGCGTTGCCTTGCCTGAACCGTCCGTTCCTTCAATTACGATAAACTTACCCTTGGCCATATAGTGCATCTATTCTAGCAATTTCTTCTTGAAACACAAACGGCGCCTTCCGGCGCCGTTTGTGTTTTTGTACTTTCGTATATTGTTCGTATTTCGTAGCGACTACACAACCTCTATTCCCATGTTCTTCGCCGTTCCTGCGATCGTCCTCATCGCCTTATCAATATCAGTCGTGTTCAGGTCAACGAGCTTCTGTTCGGCAATCTGGCGGAGCTGCGCCTTAGTGACCTTACCCACCTTGTTAAGGAGCGGGTTACCGGCACCCTTTTCGATTCCGGCAAGCTTCTTCAAGAGAGATGAAGCCGGCGGAGTCTTGGTGATAAAGGTAAAGCTGCGGTCTTCATAGATCGTGATTACAGCTGGGATCACATCACCAGACATTTTTGCAGTGGCAGCATTAAACTCCTTACAAAAATTCATGATGTTAATACCCTGCGGACCAAGCGCGGTACCAATCGGCGGCGCAGGATTTGCCTTGCCGGCTTCGATGTGGAGCTTTACAACTGCTTTTACTGGTTTAGCGGCCATACGTTTAAGAGTTACTATATTACTTTAAAGCTTGTGAACTTGCAAGGAGTCGAGCTCCATCACGGTGTCGCGACCGAAAATTGCGATAACCACCTTGATCATGCCGCTCTTCTCGTCCACCTGACTGACCTTACCGTCATAATCCTTAAATGGACCGTCGGTGATCTTGACCATATCCCCAATCTTAAGATCAACGGTAAACTTCTTGTCGCCTCCGCCCATCTTTGCCATCAGCGCATCCACCTCAGCCTGTGAAAGCGGCGTCGGCGTGGTGCTGTCTGATCCAACGAATCCGGTTACGCGCGGCGTATTACGCACAACGTACCACGAATCATCAGTCAGAAGCATGTCTACCAGAACATATCCAGGGTATACCTTCTCTTCAACCTCCTTGCGGCGCCCGTTGTTGATCTTGATCTTTTTCTCTTTCGGAACGATAACATTAAAAATCTTGTCGCCCATCTCTAAAGACTCAACGCGCTGCTTTAAGTAACGCGTGACAGCATCTTCATAACCCGAATACGTGTGCACTGCATACCAGTGACGCGGAGCCGGTTTTATTTTTGCTTTTTCTTCGTTCTGCGGTTCCATATTACTGAATAATTACCTGTGTAAGCCCGGTTGTAAATAAATAATCAAAAATTCCCAAAAATACAGCGATAAGGAGCGAAACACCGATAACAACAATCGTTAAATTGCGGGTCTCGATGAATGTCGGCCACTTAATGAGCTTAAACTCCTGTTGCGCACCGGCAAAATATGCAGCGATCTTGTTCATAATTCTGTGGGTTTTAAAAAACTGCGAGGGATTAAGCTCACAGTCCGTTACAGGGATTATAAAGGAAGCTGAAAAAATTGTCAAAATCCGGTAGATACGATAAGCTAACTCCCGAAAGGAGGCGCGCATGCGCAAGCCGCGAGTTACGCGTGAACCATATAGCCGCCTCCTTTGGTGGTATGAGGCGGTAGCACGAAAAGTGTACGAGTGCTGGAACTGCCCTGACTCTATCTATCCCGGAGAAAGATACATCCGAGAGGTCTGGGCTCGAGGTAGCCACGCGTGGGTGTGGAGATTCCACCAACACTGCGAACGTCCGTACTTCGATGATGACGAGGAAATGCGCAATCACATGCGGGAAGAGGCCGAAGAAGCACTTGAGAGGGCTGCGTGACGAAGACCGTCGCGCCGCCCTCTCGCTGTTTAAAACCGCCCGCATTTGGATGCAGTTCAAGGCGCAAGCGAGGAACGACTGAGGCGTACACATGGGTACGACGAAGGAGAGCCACAGCGCAGCAACAAAGAAATGCGCCAAATGCGGGCGGTTTACTAGATATCCAAATTTTTTACGTACTGAGCGTGGCTCTGAATAAACTTTGCACGCGGGGCAACCTCCTCACCCATCAAAATATCAAACAAGTGATCAGCATCTTTTGCGTCAGCAATCGTGATCTGTTTGAGCTTGCGATTCTCCGGGTTCATCGTTGTATCACCAAGCTGGTCGGCGTTCATTTCTCCAAGACCCTTAAAGCGCTGGAGCTTAATACCCTTAAGCTCTCCCTCACCAACTGATTCTGCGGATGCCGCTTCAGAGAGAATTTCTTCGGCTACCTCTTCAGTCTTTTCTTCACCTTTTGCAGCCTTAGCCTTTTTCTCTGCCTTTGCCGCAGCTTTTAGCGCGAGCAACTCTTTGATGATCTTATCCTTATCCGCCTCTTTATAAGCATAGCGAATCTCCTTTCCTTTATTAATCATGTATAGTGGCGGCTGGGCAGCATAAATGTGCCCCTGCTCAACGAGTTGCGGGAAGTAGCGATAGAAGAGCGTCAAAAGCAACGTTCGAATGTGACTACCGTCCACGTCAGCGTCGGTCATGATGATGATCTTGTGGTACCGCAATTTGGTCAGATCAAACGACTCTGCGATCGCCGTACCGAGCGCAATCACAAGCGATTTGATTTCTTTGTTGAGCAGCATCTTGTCGATGCGGCTCTTTTCAACGTTGAGAATTTTTCCGCGCAGCGGCAAGATAGCCTGCGTCCGACGGTCACGCCCCTGCTTTGCGCTGCCGCCTGCAGAGTCTCCTTCTACAATGAAAAGCTCTGATTCAATCGGATCACGGCTTGAGCAGTCAGCAAGCTTACCCGGCAAAGTTAATCCATCAAGTACGCCTTTGCGCATGACTGTCTCGCGTGCAGCCTTAGCAGCTTTGCGGGCTTTTGCGGCAAGCATACACTTCTCAACGATCTTACCGGCGTCGCGACTGTTGCGCTCCATGAAGTTCTTAAGCGCCTCGCTCACAACCGCCTCCGTGGCGGTACGCGCCTCAGTCGAACCAAGCCGGGCCTTTGTCTGTCCTTCAAACTGCGGTTCACGCAATTTTACCGAGACAACAGCCACAAGTCCTTCGCGTACGTCGTCACCGGTCAAATTCTCGTCTTTTTCTTTAACATAATTGTTGGTTCGTGCCCAATCGTTAAGTACGCGAGTCAGCGCAGTTCGAAAACCCGTCAAATGCATACCGCCGTCTGGCGTATAAATGTTGTTAGCAAACGAAAGCTCCTTAGTTTCAATTTCGTTGTTGTACATAAAGGCAACCTCCACCTGCACGTTGTCGGTTTCTTTCTCAACATAAAATGGCTCCTCTTGAAGCAGCTGATCAGTGTCATTGAGATATTTAATGTACGAAAGCACGCCGCCTTCAAAATAAAAACCGTGATAAAGCGCCGGCGTCTCGCGGTAGTCAATGAGCTCAATGCGAATCCCTTTAGTCAAAAATGCCTGGCGGCGCAAACGCTCGAGAATTGTTTTGCGGTCAAATTTAATAACCGGAAAAATCTGCGGATCAGCCGTAAACATGATCCTTGTTCCCGTTTTTTTACTCTTGCCAATTTCTTTTACCTTTCCCTGAGGCTTACCGCGCTCATAGGTCTGCTCATACACAGCACCGTCGCGCTGAATTGTCGCGACAAGCTTTGAAGAAAGCGCATTGACCACTGATGCACCTACTCCGTGAAGACCTCCCGAAACCTTATATCCCTCGCCACCAAATTTACCTCCGGCGTGAAGCACTGTCAGCACAGTTTCCAGTGTCGATTTTTTGGTCTGCTTGTGAACCTCGACTGGAATACCGCGACCGTCGTCAAAAATAGCGATCGTGTCATCTGACATAATCTCAACGGTAATATTCTTAGCGTAGCCTGCCATCGCCTCATCAATACCGTTATCAACGATTTCCCACACCATGTGATGCACGCCGGCGGTATCAGTCGTACCAATGTACATTCCGGGACGCTTACGCACAGGTTCAAGACCCTCCAGGACAGTAATGTCCTGAGCACCATAGGATGATTTCTTCGGCTCCTCAACTGCTTTTTCTTTGGCCATAATGAATATTGGAGTGTCAACCCCGTACGAAGTAGCCTCGCCGAGGTCCCCCGGACTCGCGCCAGGGGCGCGAGCGAGACTTCGTACGGGGCCTAAAATAAAAACGCCCTTCCTCTCCAGATGTACGCATAGTATACCCCCACACCAACATTTTTTCAAGCAAAATGTTGGTGTGGGGGTATAGCAAAAAAGCTCATTAATTGGACTAAAAACAAGGCTGACTGCCAGAGTAAATACTGGCATTTCTCGGCCATTGACGAAAGAAGGTCGCGGGTTTATGTTGAAAGCAAGGAGGTGTTCCGCCATGCCCGTAAACGCAACCGATGTGCCCAGCGTAGAAGTGAGACTCTGCGCGGAGATACGAGAGGCGGCGGCAAAGGCGCACGTGCCGCTTCCGGATTGCATCTGCGGTGAGCATTCGCCGCAGCGAGCCTGCTGACTCGCGCCCAGCCCCATACGGGCGACTCTCTACCGGAGAGTCGCCCGTTACCTTTTCGCCCTTGATACATCCTTAAGCGCCGCTCAGGCGCTTTTTATAATTGAGTATCAAGGCGCGCACCGCATTGCGAGTATTCGAACAGATTGACGGTGCATTCCTTACATAGCGCTCTACTTAAGTAGAGCGCTATCTGAGCTCAAAATCTGACGCATTATTATTTGTATCCACCCACTGTTTACGACTCAGCGTCTGGCCGGCTGTCGGATTCGTAGAGAACGGCGAGCTTTCAACGAGCGCATTACTAGCAGCTCCCCAGCCGACCGCATCAATAATCTCGCCGGTATCCTCGCCTCCCTTTCGCAGAGCCACCGCATTGTCGTCAGCAATGCTTCCACTCGTACGCATATCGGCACTACCAGGGTAACCCGTATTCGCCCACCGATATTTCCCACCAGAAGGAATAAACGCATCATCAGTCCACGACTTAATTGACGTATCGCTTGTTCCCACTTTTGTACGCTTAACCAATCGATATCCTTTTAAATTAAATTGCTGCGCAGTCGGGTTATAAAACTCAACATAATCATCGGTTGTATGCCCGGCTCCGCCTGTTATTTGCACTGCGCTAATTACGATATGATTAAGCCCAAAAGGATCGCTTGGCTGCGAAGCAGTGCTAGCATCACCCGTTTCGCCGTCTGACGCTAATTCATCGACGCTGGCCACCGCAGCAGATGAACTTGTTGTGTCCGTAGAGGTTGCCGCACCCGAATCATGCTCAGCTACAGCCACCTCGCTCGAAGACGAGACAACAGGCGGCGCAATAAACTGTCCGGCCGCAGTATTTGGGGCTGTATTTTTTGCTTTTGGTGTACCCAAAATTCCGTTTACCGCATCACCAACATAGGTGTACCAGGTCCAATCTCCTCCGCGCTCCATCGTTCTTTTTTGAGTAGCATTGCCGGCTGGCCATTTTGGCTCGCCTATCGCCTGATCTACGAGATTACACCAAGGGTCAAACAATCTCACACTTTCATTGCTATTAGAAAGCCCGCCGGTATATATCACATCCGCCGTGCTAGATGGCACGGCATCGTCGCCTCGCTCAAGCAGGAAGAAATCTCCTGGTCCGAGGACTAAGGCGGGCAAATGTGCCTTAATTTGTTCTGCTTTATCCAGTACCCAATAATTTTCAGTACTAATTGCAGTATCACTTGCATTCCGTAATTCAATCCATTCATTACCGCTATCTTCAGGTGTCCCCATCCAGGCAACCTCATTCAAAACTAAATTTTGATAATTCGGAAATTGCGTTGTAGCAAAATGACACACTGAAACAGGCGGTCCCAATTCCGCCTTTGCAGTTTGTATCGCAAACACAATCTTTGAGCTGGTTGCTACTGACGAGCTAGCGGAGGCAACATTCGAGATAGTTTCTACTGCGCTGGCTACTGTCGGCGTAATCTTCTTTGGCTTAGAAACAACTTGAGCTGGAGTGGTCTGCGCAAAAGACTTTTCATCCCTAGCCTGCGCCTGTCGCGGAATTTCAGCAAGCAAGTGAAACCCATTTAAAGTTTGCGTCGGAGAAGAAAATGAAAAATCACTTTTACCGATAACGATTCCAGCACCAACCAAACCGATTCCGAGACCTGCAAAGAGAAAAATTTTTGCTATCCCGGAACCACTCATACTATTGCGCTGCTCTATCTACTTTCTGAATGATAATCGGCGCCCGACTTCCCTGCCCGGCGCTTAAATATCCAAGGGCAAAGCTCATCGTACTGATGAGAAAAAATAATACAAAAATTACAACCTCCTTCCGCCTATCATTCAAAAAAAGCTTAGCTCGATCAAACATATTAGAATCTTAGATAATTTTCCCATTTCTTGTAAAGCTCGCTCGTTGCAAACAAATCCCCCGCATTATACTTCGCAATTTCAAGAAACTTTTTATCTTTAAACATCTGGCCGACTTGATCGCCAGTAATTCCGTCCTCCTTCGGGCTTTTAATGCCAAATGCTCGGCTATATAAATGAAGCGTGCCTTTTTTGCGAACCGAACCGTAGAACGAAAGTTGATCAAGTAGATCAATGTGCACGGCGTCCGGTGATTGCTGATACAAATAGCGAGCGCGCGTTAAGTCTTTTGTCGGGCGAACTCCTTGGATCGCCGAGCGCAACATTAAAAACGGCGCATCAAATTGTCGGCCATTAAAGGTAATAAAATGTTGATACTGCAGCGCGCCCTTCCAAAACGAATCAAGCATTGCCGCCTCAGTCATCGGCTTATACGTAATATTTCCTTCTACCGTTTCTTTATCTTTACTGCCTGGCGCCTGGTAATAGACAACGCCCTGCTGCTTATGATGATCCAGCACGCCAATAGCCACAATTTCACCGGTGAGCGGTGAAAATCCCAGCCCGTTCTTGATATTTTCAAGCGCAATCTTGTATTCCTCCTCGCTCTCGCTTTCCTGTTTGATCCAACGGGTCAATTGTTCCTGTGTTGCCTCATCAAATGAATCAAAATCATGGCCGATCGTTTCAATGTCAATAATTAATTTCGCAGGTGATGATGACATGAAGTGAGTATAGCGCAGTTAGCAAGCAATATTCGACTGCCCGCCCTTGGAGTCAAAGGCGGATTGAACCCATGCGCCGCTCCGAAGGAGGTGCGCTCGCCTTTGTACTACGGGGTCAATAATTAACTTTTGAGCTTGCATATATTGGAAGTATACAGTATTATATTCAGACTTGAAATGTGGCTACGGAATACTCACCGAGGCCAGAAATCAGGCTCGATAACCCTTAAACGCTATGGCACATACAAAATCCCTTGGTTCAACAAAACTTGGCCGCGACTCCGAAAGTAAACGCCTTGGTATCAAAATCAACCACGGCCAGCTCGCAAAGCCCGGCCAGATCATCATTCGTCAGCGCGGTAACAACGTGCTCACCGGTAAAAACGTCACGCGCGGCGGAGACGACACGCTCTACGCAGCAGTTGCGGGAACGGTTCAGTTCAAGGCTACCAAGAAAACTAATTTTGACGGCAGCCGCCGGTACGCGAAGATCGTCTCGGTAGTTACAACGAAATAGACCCCCTCTCTGTCATTCCCGCGAAGGCGGGAATCCAGTTCCCAAAAACCCGCCAATAGCGGGTTTTTGGTTTCGCCGATCATGTAATAGTCCATAGAGGTTTTGTAGGGTTTCGCGAATTGCGAATCCATTGCCGTGAGTCAATAATCCCTCATAGGATTGCAAAACAGCCGGCTCCGGTTTCGCGCTCATCGTTCGCATCATCCGCCGCATGGCCGCTCTTCGCAGCACGCGGTGGTCAGGAAAATGCACCCAGCCGAGAAAATCAATGCCGGACGCCACAGTTTTCAGAAATAACTTCTTCGGATGTAATTCAAGCTTCAGCCGATCACGCAAGAACTCCGCGACCGGCCCAATCAACTCCTCTAACTCTGCCCGGTTTTCAGACAAAAACACAAAATCATCTGCATAGCGGATATAGTGTTTGAATTTCAGGTGATGCTTTACCCACTGATCAAACTCGTTCATGTAAACATTCACAAACAGCTGCGAAGTTAAGTTCCCTAGCGGCAAGCCAACACTGTTGTGCGTACGCACAACAGTGGCTGAGAAACTATTCAGCACCTCCTCAAGGATTTGGAAAATCTTTTTATCTACGACGACATAGTCCAGCAAAATAAATAATATATCGTGATCAATACTATCAAAGAATTTTTTAATATCGCACTTTAAGACCCAGACTGTCTTCGTATCGTTCTGTGATAACCTGTGCGCAAACTGCTTAAACCGCGCCATCGCTTTGTGCGTACCTTTGCCGATACGGCACGAATACGAATCAAAAATAAATTTCCGGTCGAAAAACGGATATAGTTTCCGATAGATTGCGTGGTGGATAAGACGATCTTTCACTGAGGCCTTATGAATTACCCGCGGCTTAGGATCATTAATCCGGAACTGATAATACCCGCCGTGGCGATACGTACCGGCGGCTAACTCGGCATGCAGAGCCAACAGATTATCAACTAAGTTTCGCTCAAATTTCTGTACATCCTTTGCTCCGCGTTTGCCGCGACAAAACTCGCCCCATGCTAGCAATAAATTTTCAGGTGAGATAAGCTCTGTAAATGAACCCGCATATAACGCCCCCCCCCAACGGAGATTTCCGACTTGCCAATTCTTCAGAAAATTGCGGATGCATATATAATTTGGTACAAGAACTTAGCTAATCTTGAGCGGATTTCCCGCTACACGCTTGGCGAAAAAAATCGACAAGCTTTTCATCGAAGTCATTGAATACATAGTGCTCGCCGGTTACTCCCCGCGCGAACACAAAGCCGCGATTATTGATAAATGCTCAACCAAGCTGGATGCGCTCAAATTTTTCCTCCGGTTGATGAATCGCAGCAATCAGGAATTACTTGACGCTAAATATTTGGAAATCAGCCAGCCGCTGAGCGAAGTCGGCAAACAGCTCGGCGGCTGGCAAAAATCTCTTTAAATCGCACCACGCGCAGACGAAGCAGAGACGGTTGTCAGCGTTCCAGTCGTTGTCGACCCTGTTCAGGTTGCGGTTCCAACTGTCGGCACCGTCGTTGTACAGATACGGGAAGTAGACGTTGTCGTCGTGAACGTTCTGCCAGCGCTTCTTGTACGCAGCATCATCCTTGCCACTATCCCTTGAGTACTCGCGGGATTGAAACGTTTTCGACGAATAGCATCGCCTTAACGCTGCGTACCGAGTAGATTGATTTTTGCAAAATTACTTTCGCGCACTTACTGAAACATGTTATTGCCTCAGTAATTCCGGCTAGCATAATTTCGATACCAGACCATACGAAACCCTTTCTGTTTTCCAAAAAGAGCCCCGCATCGCGCGTCCAATACAGAATATAGTATACCCCCACACCAACTTTTTGGAAAAAGTTGGTGTGGGGGTATATCAAAAAAGCGAAGGGGGCGTTCATTCGAACGCCCCACAGAAGTTGCTGTTGTAGTTTTTACCGCGACGTACACCGTCGCGGAGGGGACCAAGGGACTCAAGAACCTTTCAGTTCAGAGCGCCCAAGCACCCAAGTTCCGTCTACTCCCAGACGAAGCAGAGACGGTCGTCAGCGTTCCCGTCGAGGCCGACCCTGTCCAGGTCGCGGCGCCAACTGTCGGCACCGCCGCTGTACAGATACGGGAAGTAGACGTAGTCGTCGTGAACGAGCTGCCAGCGGGAGTTCGGGTCACCCACGAAGCAGATCCAGCCCTTGCCGTCGTACTTGGGCCGGAACTTGATGAAGCCCTCGCGGACCCACGCCCCGGAACCCTTGAAGCGACAGCCCGGCTGAGCGATGAGGGCGACGATCCCGTTCTCGGTCCAGTTCTTGTTGAACCGACCGATGACGGACTTGACCTTCCTCATCCCGCTCTTGGGCGCGATGCCGAGGTCCTTCCAGTCCGCGCGGTTGCACCCCATAAGCTTCAGAAGTGCAGTCGTCGTCAGAGCGAAATCCACGTCGTACTCGACGACCTCGTCGACCGTGAAGTACCAGCCGTCGCCGAAGTCGATCTCCATGCCGGCGACCGGCTCGGTGACCGCAGCGAGCAGCACGCGCTTGCTCGCACGACGCTCCTCCTCCGCGGCCTGCTCGGCCTCGACCACCACACTGCGGTGATTGGCGAGACCGGCAGCGATGGCCGTCCTGATCTCATCCGGGCGCTCAGCGTAGAACTGCATCAGCTCCGGGGAGAGCATCTCCTCGCTGTCCGGAAATCGCTCCCACACCTTGCCCATGAACGCCTTGTACTGCGGATCTATCCTTTTCGACACAAGAACCTCCTCCTAGGCTTACCCAACGCCACGCATTTCTCGAGCGTAGGCCTACCTTGGATGGACATCGCAACCAAGTCCGCCACACAGGACGAACACCTTTGGCTGCGGTTTTTGGTCTAAAATAGTCGATTTTGAACCAAAAACCGCAGCCAAATCTCATCTAAGGTACTAGTTATAGTATACACCTATTACAATATTTTGTCAAGACCAACCCCTAGATAACCTCATTAAATGAGGTTTTTTATCATGCTATCTACTTTCTGAGAAGGTCTACCGCATCACACTACCCGGCGCGCACTACAACTTTTGCCTTACCTTTTACTCCTTTGCCAAACGACACTTCTACTACATGTTCGCCGGTTGACTTAATCGGGTGCTCTAAGATAATTTCTCCTTCTTTAACTCCCCCGGCCCGAATCGCCTGCTCAACATCACGGCGTGAGACCGAACCGAACACCTCTTTGTGCTCACCAGTTTTAATTGCGAATTCTAATTTCATCGCAGCAATTTTTGCAGCCAGCGCTGTCAGCCGCGAAATCTCAGCCTGCTCCTTGGCATCAGCCTCATTTTTTACACCCATTCCTTTTTGATCGGCGGCAACGCCTAATTTACGTGCAATGATAAAGTTACGCGCGTAACCGTCAGCAACATCTTTAATCTCATTTTTTCGGCCGACACCTTTTACGTCAGCAAGCAAAATAACCTTCATCCCGTACGAAGCAGGTCGTGAGACACGACCGGCGTTAGTTTTTAGTACGACTATTGGGTGCCGATAATTTATTCTTTCTTAGAATACCGTAGAACCTGCAATGAGTGCTTCGTACGGGATTCATATAGTTTTTACCTTACCTTATTTGGTACACAAACCGCAAATCTATTTCGTCGATGCCACCGTTGGCGGAAGCGGAGCACCATTTATTTCGGCTCGCAATACTTCAAGCGCTTTATCAAGCTGTACGTCTTTTTTAGCCTTAATATCGTCGTCAGTCGGCAGCACTTGGTAATCAGGCTTAATACCATCAAAGTTCAAAATCTGTCCTTTAGGCATCACCCAGTGCGCGATAGTTACCTTAAGACTGCTGCCGTCTTTAAGATTCATAACCTCCTGCACAGTTCCCTTGCCATAACTTGTCTCGCCAACAATTTTTGCTCCTCGCTGATCACGGAGCGCCCCAGCCAAAATCTCTGACGCAGAGGCAGAGCCCTTGTTAAGCAAGATAACAATCGGTAATTTCTTGAGCGCACCATTGCCGGCGGCCAAAAATGTCTGATCAGGACTTGTGCCCGGTTTAAATCGCTCGGTTACAACCAGTGATCCGCGATCCATAAACCAACCGGCAAGATCGTGTGCCACCTCT
This sequence comes from uncultured Candidatus Saccharibacteria bacterium, assembly GCA_964641225.1. Lineage (GTDB taxonomy): Bacteria > Patescibacteriota > Minisyncoccia > UBA6257 > 1-14-0-10-44-23 > JAHFLF01. The sequence goes on along the minus strand of CAZXKC010000001.1, from coordinate 14,245 downwards.
AAATAACCTCCTGGGTTATTTCGTAAATCAAGCACAATGCCCTGCGTACCTTTAAGCAAGATATCTGTAGCTGCCTGATAAAACTTCAGAGGAGCGTTTAAATTAAACCCATACAACTGAAGCTGAGCAATCTTGTTCTTGTCAAAATATGTCGTATCGAGTGTCGGCAACTCAATCTTGTCGCGCATAATAGTAATATCGCGCGGCTGAAGCCATTTATCTTTTCGAAATACACTAAGGGTGATATTTGTACCAGCCGGACCACGAATCAGATTAACAGCGGCGTCTACAGTAAGACTCTCTGTACTGGTTGCGCCAATTTTCAAGATAACATCACCCGCAAGCAAACCGGCGCGCTCAGCAGGAGAACCTTTAAGCGGAGCAACAACGTTAATAAATCCATCCTTCTCTCCGATCTCGGCACCAATGCCGCCAAAGCTACCGTTAACCTCCTCCTGAAAATGCTTTCCCTCAACAGGCGGGAAAAATACGGTATGCGGATCGCCAAGCGACTGCGCCAGTCCGGCGATTGAGCCATACATCAAATCTTTGTCATCCTTTTTATCGGCATCAACATGGTTATCTTTAAGCACCTTCCACGCCTGCCAATACACTCCGTAGTCGGCCTGAGCCGTCGTGCCCTCGGTTGTAGTAGTAACAGCGGCTTGATATGCACCATTTTTAAAGCCGACATAATACCCGCCCGCAGCAAGTGCGACAAAAATTAAAATTGCGCTGATAGCAGCGGCAAGATGTTCACGGACATAGGAACGCAATCTCGGCATACGTATAATATATCATACAGTTGCTGTTTTGCCTTTATTTCCCTAAGATGATGATTATGCAGACGTTTGACCGGAGCCAATACCTTAAAACTCTTAAAGAACGCGCCTCAAAGCGCAATATCACTCAGGAATTCCAGCTTATTGGCCTAGAAGTGGCCACTATCCTGCATGATCTACCCCACAAGGCCCTCTATATCAAATATACCAAGGAGTATGGGGCCGACCGAATCCTTTCGCTGGCAAAAGATGTTGCGCAGCGTAAAGACATCAAAAATCTGGGAGCATACTTTATGAGTATTGTTGAAAATCTCCGCAAAGAACATAAAATATTCAAAGTACCCAAATAAATGCCGCTGGAACTCCATACAATCGCAAATGCGCAGAGTAATAAAAACTTGCATACAAAGTGCAAGCCATTTGATTTTACTAAGCACACCAAACAAGAAATTCGTGCTCTTATAAAAGAAATGCGAATTAAAATGAAGGAGTGGAGCGGGATCGGCCTTGCCTCAACCCAAATTGGCCTCAATGAAGCATTTTTTGTTGCTCAGCCTCCTGAAGGAGGGAAATTCTATGCAATCTTCAACCCAAAAATTACGAAAACCGAGGGTGATCCGATTTTAATGGAAGAAGGTTGTCTGTCGGTACCGGGAGAGTACGGCGATGTGCCTCGTTACGAAAAACTCGTGATTGAAGGACAAGACCAAAATGGCAAAAAAATAAAAATAAAAGCCTGGGGACTTTTAGCACATATTTTTCAACACGAAACCGATCACATAAACGGCATCCTTTATATCGACAAGATAAAAGCAACCAGGCCAATAGCGCACACAGAGCGACTTAAGAAAAAAGAATCATGAAATGATCCCGTACGAAGTACTATGTGGCACTACACGTACGTTATCCAAAGCACGAAAGATGGTCGTCATTACACTGGCTATACAAGCAATCTACGGAAGCGCCTCACGCAGCATAATTCCGGTAAAACTACGTGGACTAAGAGCAGAGGACCCTTTGTATTAATATATTGCGAGATATGTAAGAATGAATATGACGCAAGGTCGCGTGAATTATATTTAAAATCAGGTAAAGGTAAGCGGTATCTCAAAGCTCGGTTGAGGCGCTTCCTACTTCGTACGGGATGAAATTTGTATTTTTTGGTAGCTTCCGTGTTTCTGCTGACATCTTAGAAGGAATGATTAAGGGCGGGCTCAAACCCGCGCTTGTCGTCTGCAGCCCTGATCGCCCTGCCGGCAGAAAAAAAATACTGACGCCACCAGCGGTAAAACAAATGCTCGAGAAAAACGGCTGGTCTATTGAAATTGCTCAGCCGGAAAAACCAACAGAAATCACAGAGCAACTCAAAGCACTAAACGCCGATGTATTTGTTGTGATGGGGTACCCGCACATCATTCCGCAAAGCATCATCGAGATTCCCCGATTAGGTACAATTGGCGTCCATCCGTCACTACTGCCCAAATACCGCGGCTCCAGCCCGATGCAGTCAGCACTCTTAAATGGCGAGACGGAAACAGGTGTGACCCTCTACGTCATCGACCAAAAAGTCGATCACGGGCCGGTGATCACGCAGCGTACGCATCAGATAGCGCATGGGGTCACAAACGAAATGCTCGAGAAGGACCTGGCAAAGGTAGCCGCAGAGATGCTCGTCGAGACGCTACCAAAATTCGTCGCGGGAAAACTCACGCCGCAGGAGCAAGACCACACGCAGGCAACATTTACCAAAAAATTCACAACCGCCGACGCGCAGGTTGATATGGAAAAAGATTCGCCGGAAATAATTTTTAATAAAATCCGCGCCTTTACACCGGAGCCGGGCGTCTGGACCATGGACTTCCCTGGCTATGAGGGTAAGCGCGTAAAACTGCTTGCTGCGCGCTTGGAAAACGAAAAACTGACCGTCACCGAAATCCATTCTGACGGCAAAAAACCAATCAAACTCTAAATCGACTTCTTGGCTTTGCTCTAGAGCAAAATTTTACTGCGCACTATTTTGAGGTCGCTCCTTCATGTGGCACCCGGCAAGCCCGTAATACTCTGCAATATTATTGGCAAAACCCCAGTCTAAATTTTGGAAAAACGTATCAATATAGGCTTTGCGGCCAATCCCGTAGTCAATAAAATATGCGTGTTCGTACACATCAAGTACGATCACCGGGATCGCGCCCCAGACTGCCCCAACATTGTGACCGTCCGACCCATACACGTGCAGCCGGTTGTCGCGATAATCAAAGGCAGTGATCGCCCAGCCGCGCGCGCTCATACCGGTTGCAAGCACCTCCTCTTTCCATGCATCAAGCGATCCAAAATCTTTTTCAATCATCTCTAGTACAACTCCCCCGGCCTTGCCGTCCCCCTGCAGGTGACCAAAATAAATCTCGTGCAGTTTCATGCCGTTAATCGCAAAGGTCTCCTGGCGCTTCATCTCGCCAATAAAACTATAGACTGCGCTAGCCTCACTCTTGTCGGCGCTCTCTACTTTTGTCTGAATCTCGTTACTCTTTTTAACGTAGCCTTCATACAATTTAAAATGCTGTTCGAGCATTTTCTGACTCAAACCAGGCAAATCCTTAACAAATAAGTTTTTATCCGCTATATAATCTTTTCTGTTACGCATAATGTAGTAGTAAAAAATTAATTCTTGCCTGCCCAAGGAGTCAAACTCGGCTTGCAGTCCGCAACCACTATTCGCTTAAATAGTAGTGCCCGCAAGAAGCTATATATCTTTGTAAAAGTTTAGCGCAGCAGCGCAAACGCCGAGTTTGTACTACGGGGTCGGCGATATAATCCTTGCGATTTTTCATATACTAAAATGACGTTTAATAAGAATCTTTATTACCTTCATAATATCATGCCAAGCAAAAACCGCCTTACGGCGGTCTTTGCAGAAGAATCACTTTAACGAGTAACTGCGATGTCAGTGGTAAGCGGAGCCTCTGTATCCGGAGCGGAGACGGTGATACGACCGGTAGTTACATCGCGCTGAATAGCATAGCCGGCACTGTAATCCGAGGTGCTGGTAAATACGCCAGTCGTAGGATCGATCGGAAGCACAGAAATGTACGTCGGCACTATGCAATCGACGATATTATACTGTCCGACAGCGGTACCAAGTACAGTTGGCGTGCTGGTCGGAAGAGCGCCAGCTGCACAAGTCCACAAACCTCGGTTATCAACCGAGTTCTGGCCTATTGCATTAAGAATCGCGTTGACGTTAGCAGAGCGCTGAGTGTTGCGAGCCTGAGCAAACTGACGAGCTGGGTTCAAAGCTACGATAACCACAGAGGCCAAGATGGCGATAATACCAATAACGACGAGCAGTTCGATGAGCGTAAAACCTTTTCGGTTTTTGAGGTGTCCCATATTTTATATTTAATAATGTCCTTATAGTATACCCCCGCACAGCTAAAACACAAAAGGCCCTGCGGGCCTTTTGTGTTGATAACATTACGACACGTTAGCGAGTAACAGCGATCGGAGCCGTAAGCGGCTGTTCCGTTGCCGGAGCAGAAACCGTTACACGACCCTGTGAGTCCTGCGCAATCGAGTAACCTGAGTTGTACGTAGTGTCATTTGTGTAAGTACCGGTCGTAGGATCGATCGGCATTACAGAAATGTACGTCGGAACAATGCAAGTCAAAATGTTGTAACCGCCCGTAGAAGCCATGTTGGTCGTTGAAGTCGGCAAAGCACCACCGGCACAGGTCCAGTTACCACGGTTATCTGCCATGTTTTGGCCAACAGCGTTCAAGATAGCGTTGACGTTAGCAGAGCGCTGAGTGTTGCGAGCCTGAGCAAACTGACGAGCTGGGTTCAAAGCTACGATAACCACAGAGGCCAAGATGGCGATAATACCAATAACGACGAGCAGTTCGATGAGCGTAAAACCTTTCTGATTTTTCATATGTGATTGACTAATAAATAACTACCCCATAAAGGGTTCGCCTTCATGAGGAAGGCCTCGACCTTTCTTTGTATAAATCAAGTATAGCAAACTGAACGGGAAACATGGGTGTGTATAACTTCCCCCCTTCAACATACAGGAGTCGTTTCATTCGCACCGCAGGGCGCACTAGAACCCCGTGTGCGCATCGTGGTGCGAATGAAACGGCGACTATTGCACCTCTTCCCAAGAAATTATGTCGTACTGACTCGCAGTAATCGGAAAACTCGGTGGCGGACCATACAATAAATTGCCGTCATAGGTAATGGTTCTATTTTGATACCCTGTACCATCAGTCCAGGCCCAGCCATAACGCTGATTGGTTGCAATCATGCCAAACAAATTAACGGTATTTCTTACGTAGTTGCTGCCACACTGCGAGGCGTAGTGATACCGGCCGACACGACCGTTTTGCGCAACCAACGCCGCGTGAACGTTAATCGTATCGCTGCTGTTGAGACCAACATTCACATGATTCTGAGCTATTAAAGAGATAACATCCTGCCCATCAAGGTTCGTATACGTCAGATCTGAGTTAGTCGTAATATTCGCATAGGTTGAGGGGTTAACCGGAAAACGTGCCGCTGCGATCGTCAGACGCGCCGTATTTATTTGCCCGCGTACCCACAGATCATCTTCAACAAAGATAATGCCGTTAGCCGGAAACGGAACATTACTGGCTAGCAGCGTCTCAGAATTAATTGACCAACTCCCCCACACACTGTCAGTGACAGAACTATTGTTCGTGCAGTTATTAGATAATCCAACCACAGAGTTAACACGATAAATATCAAAGGTGTCGTTTGTTTTTAACACAATATCGTAGCCTTTATTTGTGCCTCCGGAGGGACCTCGATAATACCCGCTGGTGGAGGTAGCAAGCGTTTTTAGATTAGCGAGGTCTGATGTGAGTCCATTAAAATCAATTGCCGGCACCGGAAACTGACGACCCGCCTTAAACACATCAGTACGCACCGGCACCGCTGTCGGCGGTAGCGGGTCAACTGGAGCCACGTGCGTATGAACTCCAAATTCACTACCACCGCTGTGGTCTGGATCATCGTAACTACTTTTTGCGCTCGTTACGCGATTATACGCCACCCCGTCAAAACGGATCCCGCCGTTACTATGCAGCTGGCCATAAACAATCGTACCCGCACCAAAACGAATATCGGCGTTACTGGCCGCTGAATAGCGCGCGAGTGACGGCAGGCCCATTTTTACCTTGATAATTTTCTTAATCGTCGGATCAGTATCAACTTTGCCGGTAGCCTGAACAGTAACAATACTTGTACCCGTTGCCGGCCTGGTAATCAAAAGCTCAAACTGACCCATCCGATTTCCGTCCTTATCAAAATAAGGATGAATATACGGACCCGTCGAGGTGCTTCCATCGGTGAAATCAAGCGGTGCATGCGCCAAATGCCAGCGATAATATTCAATGCCAGACTCGGCGATTGTGAAGGCCTCGGCTTTTAATCCCCCGCGCTGCACATTAGTTACATAACCGCGAGCCCAGAGCACAAAGCCGGAAATAAGCACCGTGGCAATTGACCCCAAAATTAAAACCTGGAGCGAAAGCTGCCCGGCATCTGCCGGTAATCTCGAGGGGCTCGCCGTTCTGATATGATTAATTTTAGGATATATCATATATGATATATTTTTCGGTTATTCAAAACGTAAATTCCTAATAGTCGCGGAGGTCTCTGCGCCAACGAGCGAAGGATGGCCGGTCGTCCCCTGATCTGCCACGATTGTAACTTTAATTGTCTTCACCTTAAGCACATCTACGGGGCTTGGCAGCGCCGTTGAGGCTGAACTGGTTGCTCCTGAATCATAATACGTAAACAACTGATTACTCGGCACCATGCCACTGACTAAATCGTAAAATGCCTCTGTACTTGTCGGATAACTTGCCGGGCTTCCGCTGGGACGAATAACACCTTTGCGCAAAAGCGTACTACTGCTCACAAAATACTGAACTTTTTCTATTTTCCCATCGCCGTCAATATCGCTATAAAACTGAAAGGTGCTTGTTGTTGCTTGCGCCACCGGGTATGCACCGTCAATTCCCTGCGAAATACTGCGTATCTCCGGAACAATAAGTTGCAGCGTCTGCTCAATCGCCTGCTGCGTAAGCAGTTCATTATTAAATCGTATTGTTGAGTCGGTTGTATCTCGCGCAAAGCGCACAAATAAAATTGCCACAAAGACCGTAATAGCCATTGAAACAATCAGCTCAAGAATTGTGAATCCGCGAGAGGATTTTTTAGAAATAAACGCTTTCATATTATTGAAGCTGAAGCTTAACCTCCTGCCACCCTGCGCCAACTATCACAGAGCTTGTCGCAGTTTGATATCCGCTCTTACTTACCGTTGCCGTATACGTTCCCGTAGATAAGCCGGGCCAAAATACCTGACCTCTGGGCACGCAGGCCGAGTCATATGTCACTGTAAGGTCCTGCAACTTTGGGGTGACCGTTTCATCGGTCGTATTCATAAATACTTTGTAGCGAAGATATTGGTTGTTATTAAATTGCCCGCTGAGCGTAGTAGTAGCCGTATAATAACTTCCGCTTGTCCCGTCAGGACCAATAAAAGAAAATCCGGCGCCTGGATTATTGGTTGCGGCAATTTGAAATTGTAGATTGGTACCAGCCGGCTGAGCTACTGGATTCCAGCTCAGCGCATGGAACGTTGTGGTTGCCGTCCCAAGATCAATAGTATTTGAAATCAGATAACTATTTGTACTCGTAGAATACACGCCGGCATTTTGAACAAGCGTCAGCTGACCGGCAATCGCCTCTGATTCAATACCGCCATCTTGCGTCAGATATGTGTTGCCTGCCCAACTAGTCACAACGATCTGCTGCTCGCCTGCTTGCTTGGTCTCACTAAAACCACTTTTTGCCACATTTACTGACGCACCAAGTACCGGTGAACTTGATGCATCAGTAATGGTCACAAGCAGGCTATTGCTGGTTTTTGGGGACATCAAAAACGTTACGCTTGTCGTTGTATTCGGATTAATAGAAAACGGTGGCAGCGGAATGCTGCCGGCAATATCAAAGCCGGTGTCAGTATTAAGAAAGCCATACGTATCCCATTCCAAGCCGGTGCGATTAGCAATGCCGCTGCCATTTGTAGCAAACGACTGACTATATTTAAAGACGTTGGGACCAGTTCCGATTAACTTAGTACCATTTTGCGTAAAATCTATCGAAGGAACGGCTGCACAAAATTGATCCTGCGTTTTTACATCAATTTGACTCACTCGATCAATACCAAAACTAATTGCAGTGATTTGTTGCGTTGCCACTGTTGCATGCGGCTGCACAGGGTTTGGATTGCCCGCTCCCGCAGGAACATAAGTTTGCGCAGAAGAATACCCCGGCTTCGTAATCGTAATCTGATATGCGTTAGTACTTGTAGGAATATCAACCAACTGAAGCGTGCCGCTGTTATTAGTCGTATCAGTAATCGTGATCGTCGGCACTGTGCTCGTATTACGCACCAGTACATTAGCATTACCAACCGCCTGACCGTTTGCATCAAACACGTTAATAAAGAGTGAGCCATTTTTTGTACTGCTCTCAAGATTTTGCGGAGCCGCCCAGGTTGTCATCACCTCAGGCACAAAGCCATGGCAGGTCGTGCAATCAACCTGCAGCTCAACAAGCCGGTAATCAGCAGGTGCCGTATCATTGGGCGTCTGCCCAACTTTGCCATCAAATGAGTCGTCAATGTTGCGCACATATGCCGAAACTATAAATTGTTGGCCTTCATAACTGACTGTTTTAGTCTGAGGAATTACTCCGGCCGGAGCACCGCCGACAATACCCACATCGTCATATTTCAAATTACGAATATATTCAATCTCTTTAGTGAGCAGCGAAGTAGCAAGTGTACGCGTGTGCGTCTTACCGATAACCTCTAAAATATTTGCGTAGGTCAGAAAAATACCACCGGAGAGAATCAAAAAGATGACGATCGTAATCAAAATCTCAAGCAGGGAGAAACCGCGCCGAGATCCGATACTATGTGTGTGGTTAAAAAACTTCATTCTAACGCGTCAACGTTTGTGAAATTTGGTAAATAGGCGTGATAACCGAAAGCGCCATAAACCCGACCAGTAGTCCCATGAACAGCAGCAACACCGGCTCGATAATGCTATTAAGATTCTTCAGGAAATTATCAACGTCCTCTTCGTAGTAAGAGGCCAGATATGCCAAATTTTCACTCAGATTACCGGTATTTTCGCCGACTTGAATCATGTTTGTAAAAATTGGAGGAAACAGATGCGTATTCTTTGCCAAATGAACTGAGAAAAAATCACCGCGCCGCAATGTCTCACCGGCTATTTTAAGCTCAGAACGATAAAATCTGTTATCAAGCGCATCAGCTGTAATATTCACCGCCTCGATAATCTGCACACCGCTTTTAAGTAATAGTCCGAGTACGCGCGAGATGTTGACCAAGTTAACCTTCATCGCGATAGCGCTGATAAGCGGTAGGCGTAAAATCGCATGATCAAAAAAGTTCTTAAACCACTCCTGCCGGAACAGGAAAAATAATCCGACGCCGAAGGCAAAAAGACCAATCACTAAAAATAGCGTATAACTGGTCATAAAATGCGTCGTGGCGATCAAGATACGCGTAGTCAGCGGCAGCTTAATGTTTAAGCTGCTAAACACGGGTAAAATTTTCGGAAATACGCCGACCATCAGGGTAATCACGATACCGATTGTAGCCACCATAATAACGGCCGGATAAATCAGTGCACCGCGCACGCGTGACACAAGCTCCTGTTTTTTCTTAAGTTCTTCAGCAAGATAATTTAAGTTTTCAATAAGCGTACCGCTTTGTTCACCGACGCGCGTGATATTCACAAACAGCTGGCCAAAAATGCCAACGTATTTCTCCATACTGGCAGATAGATACATACCGTTTGATGTGTCGTGAATAATCTCCTCCAAAATCTTCTTCATTGACGGCGACTTTGTCTGAGAGCGCAACAGCACCAAACTGTCCTGCATCGACAAACCAGCCTTAATACCAACAGAAAGCTGACGGGCAAACAAAACGCGCTCTTCTAGGGAAACATGTAAAAAATTAAGCTTTGCAAAGAGCGAACGCCCTTTTTGTTCCGCACCAAAAACAATCGGCTCTTTTTTCTTAGCATCGGCTGAGCCAGCCTGTCCTGCCGGCGGCACCTCAACCGTCTCTAACGTAGGCCGCTTGGCCGAATCCATGCGCAGCGCAGAGGCCGACATATCAATGCGCAAATTCTCAGGAATAGTACTTTTTTCAACGGGCGTGTTTTCAACAGAATGAACTGCTGGCGTCTCTGGTTTTGGAAGTTCAATTTTTACCTCAGGAATAGCTGCGCGAATTTCAAATTCTGACTTCTGACTATCGGCGACAACCGGTTTGTCCGCCATAGCCTCAGCAGCGGGCGCAGCTTGTACAGCCGCTACCGTAGGTTGCGTCTGCGGTTCTGCCGCGAATGGCACTGGTTGCACTTGAGGTTGTGTTTTATCTTCCATATGCTTTTATTTTCCTGATTCGTAGATTCGCATGATATTCGTATTCGTTGATGTCGCCCTTATTCGTGGAACACACGCAAAATTTCCTCGAGAGTCGTAATCCCCTGTACCGCTTTATAAAAACCATCAACAGTCATAGTAACCATTCCGTTTTTAATTGCAGTCGCACGCACCTCGTCGGCGTTAGCGCGTTTCATGACAAGTTGCCTGATAACTTCATCGACTTCAAGCACCTCGTGAATACCAATTCGGCCGCGGTAGCCCGAGTTTGAGCATCGATTGCAACCCTCGCCACGATAAAATACCTTATTGTCTTTTAAGAGCTCAGGCGGAAATGCCTCAGTCAATCCGGCAAGCTCCTGATCATTTAATTCCTTCTTCACTTTACAATCTGGGCAAATAGTTCGCACAAGACGCTGACCGATCGCCACGTTAACAGTCGAAGCAATCAAAAATGGTTCCACGCCTAAGTCGAGCAAACGAGGAATCGTTGTCGGCGCATCGTTAGTGTGCAATGTTGAAAGCACTAAGTGACCGGTCATAGCCGCGTTCACGGCAATACTCGCGGTTTCAGAGTCACGAATTTCACCGACCATCACGACGTTCGGATCCTGACGTAAAATTGATCGCAACCCATTTGCAAATGTGAGACCGGTTTTTGCATTAACCTGAATTTGATCGATACCAGGCAGTGAATATTCAATCGGATCTTCAATGGTAATGATTGAAACCTCTGGCTTGTTTAATTCTTTAAGCACCATGTACAGCGTCGTTGTCTTACCGCTTCCGGTTGGACCGGTGGCAAGAATAAGTCCGTACGGCTTCTTGATCGCCTTAGCCATGATGGCCAGGTTGTGCGGCGAAAATCCAAGATTCTTAAGCGTAAAATCCTCTGATCGACTGATCAAAAGACGCATGATGCAGTTTTCGCCAAAGTACGTCGGCGTGATTGAAACACGCACATCAACCGGCGGGTTTTCCGGAATCAAAATACGCATGCGGCCGTCCTGCGCCGCCTGGTGTTCATCAGTACGCAGCGCAGAGAGCACTTTAATACGCGTGATGATTTCCTGGTGCAGTTCTTTCGGAAAAGCGTAGACGTCGTGGAGCACGCCGTCGATTCGAAAACGCACCCGCAACCGCTTCTCTTCAGGGTCTAAGTGAACGTCAGATGATCGAGCAAAAAATGCCTGTGCAATAAAGGCATCGACGATCTTAATAATTGAACGAAACGGCGGCTTTTTATTCACCTCCGCATCGATCACCGACATGTCTATTTTTGCCTCTCCTTCAGCCATCTGGGTAGTAGATAGTAGTTAGTAGAAAAAAGCCGGGTCGGAACCGGAACTCAATTCATTATATCACGGAAAAAGTTGCAAAATCAGCGGAATTAAGGCAAAATATCTGGACCCTCTACCACTCTGGGAGATCGTCTAATGGTAGGACTATGGACTCTGAATCCATCAATCGGGGTTCGAATCCCTGTCTCCCAACCACTTTGAGCGCAGGTTCGTAACGCTCAAGACCCATCAAGCTATTTCAATTGAAAATAGAGCCTTTTTGCTACACCCTAGATAACTTATAAACCAGTGATTTTGGAATCAAGTCCCTGGATGACCTTCCTCTTAATACTTTGACCTGAGCAATGCTTCAAGCGACCCAAGTATGAATTTAAAATATGTTTAAAAGACTTTTTGGTTATTTTCTCAGTTTTGAGATATTCATAGGACTCATTAATCCTCCTAAATAAACGCCGCTTTGTTTTAGTGCGTAGAACACGATGATTTGGAAAAGAAACATATCCAAGAAAATCTAATCCGTGACTCCAGGTATCTATATGTGTTTTCTCTGGATGGGTCTTAAGTAAAAGTTCTTCTTTGAGAAAATCTTGTAAGACTGGCAAAATTCCTTGAAGCTCATAACGATCTCTAGAAAGTAATACAAAATCATCGGTATAGCGTATGTAATTTTTAAAACGAAGTTTTCGCTTAATATAAGCATCCAGCTGACCCATGTATATATTGCCAAAAAGTTGACTAGTAAGATTGCCGAGCGGGATACCTTTTCCTGGCTGCATTTCAAAACTGTTAATAATATTTTTAAGAAGTTTCATGAGTTTTACATCATAAATTTTCCTATCGAGTAAAGCTAGAAGCTTCCCGTGATCTACAGAGTCAAAAAACTTTTTAATATCACACTTTAGTACCCAAACTACTCGGGTATTGTTTCGTGAAAGACGCCATGCTAGGGTCTGAAAACGATTAACGGCTCGATGAACTCCTTTGCCAGTTCTAGAGGCAAAAGAATCGAATTCAAACTGTCGATCAAAATGAGGATACAAAATCCTATGAATCGCATGGTGCAAAATGCGATCAGGTACGGAGGCTTTATGGATATGCCTGCGTTTTGGATCGCTGATGAAAAAAGAGGCGTAGGGACCATGCTTATAGGCATTTGACATAAGCTGGTTATGTAGGGTAAACAAATTTTCTTCAATATTTATAGAAAATTTTAATACGTCCTTTTTTGTCTTTTTCCCATCCTGAAATTCCTCCCAAGCAGCAAATAAATTTTTCTTTGAAACTATTTCGATAAATAAATTATGGCTATCCAATCTACCGTCTTGTTCGATAATTTTTCGATTATCCATAAATTACTTGAGTTATATAAAATCTTCGATACGGTGACAAAAGGTTTGTCCAAGCATAGCCGATATACGCTTGGAATAAAAATTGAAAACGAAATTCTTACAATTTTAGAATTAGCCACAAATGCAATCGTTAAAACAGATGAAGCCCGTTTAGAATTACTAGGGAAAATTGATGCGCGTATAAAGTTCACAACCCTTCTGGTACGCCTTCTGTATCAAACCAAAGCGATTGATGAAAAAAAGTATATTATTTGCTCAGAAAAAGTGACCGAAATTTCATCGATGATAGGCGGCTGGATTACAGCGACTAAACGAAAACAACCAAACCCAGTGGCTTGATTGTTTTCGCACGCTTCGGGAGAACAAGACACCGACATTGTCATTGGCATCATCCGGATTCCACCTATTGCCATTGACGCCCCTCTGGTCAAAGTTGCCGACGTTGACGAGGTTGCCGTCCGGATCGCGAGTCCGTGTTTCGTTTATACTGTTTCGTCCAAGGCAACGGAAGACCGATCTGAAAGGGGCTTCCTGTATAAAACGTGCGCACTCCGTAAATTCAATCTACCTGCGCTAAAACAGTATAAGCAGTGTGATTTGCTCACTTCTGAGGTGAGCTGCGGCGGGCGCAATCCTTAGACAGCGCCACATTGCCTTTCCTGATACTATCACAGAGCGAGTCCGACCGCTTCTTGTGAAGCGGTCGGACAGAAGAAAAAACAAAAATCAAATTTTAAATACGGCGGGAGAACAAGACACCGACATCGTCATAGGCAGCATCCGGAGTCCACCTACGGCCATTGACGCCCCTCTGGTCAAAGGACCCGACGCCGACGAGGCGGCCGTCCGGACCGCGAGAAGAAGTCCAACTATAGGCATTTTCGAGAGAGCGCTGACCTGTAGCATCCATTCTTAGGGAAATATCATAAATAGTTTCCACAAGAGACTGTCGGCTCAATTTTGTAATCTTTAGCTCACTTAAGCGTTTTGCTGCCTCTTGCCAATCACTCTGCATTACTCGCTTTAAAGATTCATACTGGCTTTGAAATTCATCAATTGCTTCTTGATAAACTTTTGGCACCGTAGTCCCCTTGAATACCTCTGAGACCAGATAGGCAACTAAGCGCTCAGTCTGTTGAAGATAATTCTTACTCGTAGAACCTGGAATAAGCTCTTTGGAAACTAAAGCCCACCCAGCACGTGGCACCTCTTTTGCAAACATCTCGTCACCAACAAAAGATCGCCAACCATTGGGAGTAGCTAAAACGCCACCGTCTGGATCTCTACTAAAACGACCCAT